>CANIPU010000013.1 GCA_947469485.1 Chitinophagaceae bacterium
AAGGCTGCCCAAATAAAGGACAGCCTTTTCAAATCTTTTTAATAAAGATTAATCAAGTTTGCATGATCCACCAAGAATAGCAGCAGATACATTTAAAGCATCACAAGCATCAGTTGCATCACCTTTAGATGAATTTGCAATTGTTGAAGCTGTAGTTGTACCAAGAATGGTGCAAGAACAAGTGTAATCTTTATTACATGAAGTAAATAGTACTGCAACTAAGGCAACACCAGCTACAAGAGATAAAGCTTTTTTCATTTTGTTTAGAATTAAGTTTTTTTAATGGTGCAGATATTACTAACACAATTGAATTATGCAAATTCTAGAAATATTGAGAGAGTTTTCTAATAAATATCATTTTGATATTTTTTATTAATAAAAGCGATTATTAATCATATTTGTTTTTGAAATGAATTTTATAGATGTTTTATTCAGGTATTTAATCGGAGAAAAAATTCTAAATCAGCTTAAAGGAATATATCTTAAACAATTATTAAAAGTATTGCTTTTGCATTTGTTTTCATTGGTTGCATCATTTGCATCTACATGGTTAATTGCACGGCATCTTGGAAAAGAAGGGTATGGGCTTTTTGTTTATGGGTTTTCCTGGATTTCAATACTTGTAATTATTGCCTGTCTTGGGTTTGAAACGCTACTGCTTCGGGAACTGCCGGGTTTTCTAGTCAATAAATCAAGTGATAAAGCAAAATCTTTAATCAATTTCGCTTTTAAAACCACATTCATTTTCGCAATTGTCATTTTAATAATTTCCGCAGCAAGTTTTAGTTTGTTTGAATTTCCTTCTAATCCTTCATTTCGGAAAGTTCTTTATTTATCTCTTCCAGCATTACCATTTTTAGTAAGCATTAGTATATCGTCAAGCATTTTAAGAGGATTCAAATTAAACGGCTACAGCATGGTGGTTGAAAAAATAATTCGACCAAGTTTATTGTTCTTATTAGCAGCTGCTTTGATTTTTGCAAGTGATTTTTTTAATGTAATTAATCTGATAATTGGTAACCTGTTTGTGCTAGGTATATGTGCCCTAACTGCGGGAGTGGTAGTATATTTTAAAATAATGAGGAAGCTGCCTGAACAGAAAAAAGCAGATAATGTTTTTGAATGGAAGAAAATAGCCTGGAATATTTTATTGATAAATATTTTATTCATTCTCACTTCACAAATTGCAACTTTGTTTCTTGGATGGTTAAGTAGCGAAGGAGAAGCCGGTATGTATGGATTG
The DNA here is from genome assembly GCA_947469485.1 of Chitinophagaceae bacterium. Classification (GTDB taxonomy): domain Bacteria; phylum Bacteroidota; class Bacteroidia; order Chitinophagales; family UBA10324; genus UBA10324. The sequence continues at coordinate 1,244 of CANIPU010000013.1, forward strand.
AGTCTTCGGTTGATTGAACTACCTGCAACTGTTGTAACACTATTTAACTTTGTTCTGGCTCCGATTTTTGCAGAGTATTTTTCAAATAGGAAAACAATTGAACTCGCTTCTTTAACTAAAAAAACGAGTTTGGTAATGATAACATTATCGTTACCCTTAATAATTTTATATCTTTTAGTTCCTTCATTTTGTTTATCGCTTTTTGGCAATAGTTATTCGGGGGGCGAACCAGTTTTAATTTTGTTTTCATTTATACAAATTATTGTAATCATAAATGGGAACGCAAATTATCTTTTGCTGATGTCAGGGAATACTTTGTCCTTGATTCGAATAACCGCATTCTCATTGTTAATACAAATTGTTTTATGTATTGTTTTAATTCCTGAATACGGAGCTTATGGTGCAGCATTAGCAACTGTTGGTCAATTGCTTTTTCAAAATACGCTTGTATATTTTTCAGTAAAAAAGAAATTGGGATTCAGTCCGGCATTTATTTAATATGCTGTGAATAGAAATCAAGACTTTTTTTAAGAACTGTATTTTTTGAAAATTTATTCAGAGCATGAATTCGTATAGCAGTTGAATCAAAATATGAATAGTCAGTAATAATTCTTTGCATTGCTTCTAACAATTGATTTTCATCGTTTGGTTCAATCAATATTCCTGATTGTGAATTAAAATTTTCAGGAATTCCACCAACCTTAGGAACAATTGCCGGCTTTCCACATGCCCAGGCTTCAGCCATAACTATACTCATAGTTTCAAATGAACTGAATAACACCAATGCATAACTTTTATTTATCAATGTATTTAATTGTTGTGGTGTTTGATATGGAAGAAACTCAACTCTGTTTTTAAGTGTTGAATTTTCGTTGCAATGATTTTGCAATTCGTTTTTTTCGCCACCTTCTCCTACTAACAAAAGTTTGGTTTCAGCTCCGCATTCAATAAGTTTTTGAAAAGAATTTAATATCCCTTTCACATTTTTTTCTTTTGCAAAATTTGAAACATGAATTAAACCGGTTGGAGTTTTTGAGTTTACATCCGGAACAAATATTTCGGTTTGAACAGGGTTTGGAATTACAGTATATTCTTTGGTTAAATGAACATTGACCAAACTATTTCCTAAACAGGCAGAAACCGCAGCAATTCCCTCGGCCTTTTTATAAACACTCTCAGCAAAGTATTTCTTTACAATTCCTTTGTATCTTCCATCCTCAGGAAGGTACCCTGACCAATGCTCAGTTATTACATAAGGAATTTTATATTTCTTTTTAAGTTCAACTGCAAATAAACCTGCATTTAATGCGACTTCCACATGAACCAGGTCTGGAATAAAACCGTCTGATTTTATTTGTTCATATCCATAATGATAAGCCTGATAAAATAATTTCAGTTTATGTAATGCAGAAAAAATACCATTCTTAATTTTTGGATAGTAAACAATATACTCTTCAAATCCGCTTTGATTTGTTTTCTCAATTTCGATTTTTGAAACAGAATCAGAAGATACCGCATATAGAATCTTTAGATTTACATCGTTGCAAATTGTCTCGGCATACCGGCGAATAAATATTCCATTAAATGAATGAACTTTAGATGGATACCAAGATGGAAGAAGAAGGATTTTTGGGGTGCTCACTTACCAGAAATTTTTCGTGACCTTAACCGCAAAGAATTGCCAACCACTATCACATCAGAAAAAGCCATTGAAAGCGCGGCAATTGTTGGACTTAAAAATCCAATGGCTGCCACCGGGATTGCAAGAACATTATAGAAAAAAGCCCAAAACAAATTTTGCTTAATGGTTTGTAAAGTAATTTTACCTATTGAAAATGCTTCAATCAAATTGGTAAGGTTTCCTTTCAATAAAATAATCTGAGCAGAGTCAATGGCAACTTGTGTTGCATTACTCAACGAAATTCCGAGGTTTGATTGAGCCAAAGCCGGTGCATCATTTATTCCATCACCCACCATTGCTGTAGGTGATATTGAAACACATTCGCGAATAAAAGCTAGTTTTTCATCAGGCTTTTGCTCAGCTTTATATTCATCAATACCCAAAGCCTTTGCAACAACTTCGCATCTTTCTTTTTTATCGCCACTTAGCATTATGGTTTTAATTCCAGACTTTTTAAAATATTGAATTACCTCAGCTGCTCCTTCTTTTATTTCATCTGTTAAATCAATCCAGGCAATTAATTTTTCGTTTTTAAAAACATAAATGTTGTGTTCATCTTCAACTGAATTTCTTTGATTAATAAATGATGAACCTATAGAAAAAATATTTCCTGATTCGTCATGACCAATGATACCCGATCCTTTTTCTTCTTTGACATTAACAAAAGTTTTTGCTACACTGTTTTTTAATTCTTTTAATAGTGATTTTGCAAGTGGATGTGAAGAAAATTTTTCGAGTCCGACTATAACTGATTTTATTTCATCGCTATTTCCTTCAATAATTTTTAACTCTTTTATTTTAAAATCTCCGGTTGTTAATGTTCCTGTTTTGTCAAATACAATTTGTTTTATTGTCGATAGAGTTTCAAGTGTATCGGAGCCTTTTATCAAAATTCCTTTTCGAGCGCTTCTTCCTAAGCCTACCATTACTGCTGTTGGCGTTGCCAATCCCATTGCGCAAGGACATGCAATTACAAGAACCGCAACACTGTTCATTATACTTTGAGCGGTTTCATTACTTAGAATAAAAAAGTTAATAAGAAATGTAATTAATGAGGCCACCAATACTGCCGGTACAAACCACCCGGTAATTCTATCTGCAAGCTTTTGAAGTTTTGGTTTGCGTGATTGAGCGTTTTTAACGAGTTCAATTATCTGATTCAGTGTACTTTCTTTTCCAATTGAAATCACTTTTATTTTAACAGCACCGGAGACTAAAGTAGAACCACCAATAACTGTTTCATTCACCTGTCTTTCAACTGGTAAGCTTTCACCGGTGAGCATTGATTCATCTGTATCACCACTACCCCAAACAATTATACCATCGGCAGCAATTTTGTCTCCTGAATTAATCAACAGATAATTTCCTTTTCTGATTTCATGTGTATGTATTTCAGTAATTACTTCAAATTTTTCGTCACCGAAAAAACTTATAAGCTTAGCAGTTAGTGGTTGTAATTTAATTAATGCCGAAATTGAAGACCGGGTTTGTTGAACTGCCCTTTGTTCAATTAAATTTCCAAGAATTACCAGAGTAATAATGGATGACGAAGTTTCGAAAAAAAGATTATGAAAATCATTTAATAAAAGACCCTGAGCTATTGAATAAAAAAAAGCAGATGAACTTCCAATAAAAATCAAAACATCCATATTGGGTGTTCCAAATTTTAAAGAAGAGAAAGCACTTTTGCCAAAATACCGGGCACCTAATAAATAAACAGGTATCGCAAAGGCCAATTGGAAATAAAAATCATGTAGAATGGGAATTGAAAAAATCATTGGAAGCCATAGCGGTATTGTTAAAGTCAAACTGAAATAAAACTTTGCTTCCAGACTACTGAAAAAACTATTTTTTTCTTCGCTTTTTGATTCATCAACTACATGATATCCTAAATCTTCAATTCCTGTTTTTAATTTTGATAGAATATTATCGCTTCCTCCTTTAAACCTTACTTCTCCTGAAGTGAAATCGACAAACACATCCTGCAATCCGTTCTTTTGCAGAAATCTGGTAATTGTGTTAGCACAGCTTGCACAAGTCATACCCTCAACTTTTAATTCTGTGCTTTCCACATTTTCCATTCATCAAATTTAGATTCAAAAAGTTATTCATCATCCTAATTAGGTTATACATTTATCAAAAAAAATAATCGTTATGGATAATTCAAGAAGAGATTTTATAAAAACATCTGTTTTAGCTGCCGGTGCGCTTACTTTCGGATTACCTGGAAATGCAAGTGTTTTAAGCGAATATCCATACTCGCTTCCAGCACTGCCATATTCATTTAATGCTCTTGAACCGCACATTGATGCTATGACAATGGAAATACATCATGATAAACATCACAAAGCATACATTGATAAACTTAACGCTGCATTGGAAAAATTTCCTGAGTATCAGAATAAAGGAATTCTGAATTTATTTACACAAATTGCTGAGTTACCGAGTGATTTGAAAACAGCAATCAGAAATCACGGAGGAGGAAATTGGAACCATTCATTTTTCTGGCAAATTCTTTCGCCTGAAAAAAGTGAACCTTCGCAACAATTAAAAGATGCAATAACTGCCGGATTTGGTGATATGGATAAACTTAAAGCCGCGATGGCAAAGGCAGGATTATCAGTTTTTGGGTCTGGTTGGGTTTGGTTAATCTCAACTGAAAAAAAGGAACTTAAAATTGTAACTACATCAAACCAAAACAATCCGTTAATGGGAGATGCAACAGATAAAGGCACACCTGTTTTAGCCATTGATGTTTGGGAACATGCCTATTATCTGAAATACCAAAACAAACGAGCCGATTATCTGGAAGGAATATGGAATCTAATAAACTGGAAACAGGCTTCTGAATTGTATTTATAAGCTGTTTTATTCGATATCTAAGGATTTTTAAAATTAATTTTTGTTTCTAATTCATTAAGAAACAAGGGTAAAAGAAAATTAATTAAGAGATTTTTAATTTTCCTTTCTCATTCGCTTTCGAATTCTATTTTTGCGCACTCAAAATGGTGGTCGTAGCTCAATTGGTAGAGCATCAGTTTGTGGATCTGAGGGCAGTGGGTTCAAAACCCATCGACCACCCTCTAAAGGTTGTTCAGCAATGGACAACCTTTTTTTTTAATTAGTATTATTGAAAAATAGTCAGTTTGATTTCAGGCTGAATTTAAGAAATGACAAAAGACAGTTACCTCTCTTATAGAAATATTTTAAATATTGCCTATCCGATAATGCTCGGTTCGTTGGGGCAGAACATTATTAACCTGATTGATACCGGATTTCTTGGAAGAGTGGGGCAGGTAGAATTAGGAGCAGGCGCATTAGCTGGTATTTTTTATTTTGTCATGTTCATGGTTGGCTATGCATTTAATAACGGTATGCAAATAATTATCAGCCGAAGAATGGGCGAAGGGAGGAAAAGCGAGGTTGGAAATATTGTTGATCACGAATTCTACCTTTTGCTACTTATAGCAGTTGTTGAATTTGTGTTTTTGTTTTTTATAAGTCCTCTGGTCTTATCGCATTTTATTCATTCGAAAGAAATACTGAATGCAACGGTTATTTTTTTAACCTACAGGTCTTTCGGAATTTTTTTCGGTCTATTTAATTCCTGTTTACAACAGTTTTTTATTGGTATAGGAAAAACCTCCATTATTAATTTTTCGACAGTTGTGCTGGCAATAACAAATATTTTGCTTGCCTACCTGTTAATTTTCGGTCACTATGGATTTCCAAAAATGGGAATAGGAGGGGCAGCATTAGCTTCAACCATTGCCGAGGGGGTAGTAATGTTGGTATATATAATTGTTTTATACCAACGGAAATTTCCAAAGCAATACAACCTTTTCAGGTTCTTAAAACCTGATTTAAAACTTATCGGGAACATGGTTTCGCTTTCATTGCCGTTAGTATTTCAGCAAGTCATTAGCATTTTTACTTGGTTCATATTTTTTTTACTGATAGAACATCGCGGCGAAACTTCGCTTGCAGTATCAAACATTATTAAGAGCCTGTATATTTTCTGGGCAATTCCAACTTTTGCTTTTGCTTCAACTGCAAATGCTATGACCAGTAACATTATTGGTCAGGGAAAATCTGATAAAGTTTTTTATTTACTAAAAAAGGTAGTTGGAATTAATTTTTCTATTTCAGTAATTATGTGCCTGGCATTGGTACTGTTTCCGACTGCAATTATTGGAATTTACACTGATGATGTTAATCTTATTAAAAGCAGTATGGAAATATTGCCTGTAATTATAGTTGCCAGTTTGCTGTTTTCAGTTGCGCTAATAATTATTTTAACTGTGACCGGCACCGGCTCTTCTCGTTTTGCATTGTTTATGGAGTTGGTTTCAATTTCCATTTACCTGATTTATGCTTTTCTTACCGCAAAAGTTTATATGAGCTCTTTAAAAGTTGTTTGGGCTGCTGAAATTTTATATTGGTTAAGTGCTATTGTTTTAGGAATGTTATTCCTGAAATTCGGAAAATGGAAAAAGGTTATTTGAGCAGCTTCTTAAACCATTAATCAATATTTCTGAATTCAATATTTTATTGAACTATTGATTATTCCCGTTCAATGCTTTGTTAATGGTACTGGCTAAGTTTTAATTGCGTGTAAGTTGGTTGATATACTATGTTTAAAATTCCTAACCAAAAAATATCACTTATGAGTAAGTCCGGAAATATTAAAAAGGCTGAAATGCATGTTTCATTTTCACAAAAAAACCAACAGTTACTGGAGAAGGAACTAACACACACAAAAGAGCTTAATCAATTCTCGCAATTGCTATCACATTACCTGCGGTCTCCTATCGTGAAGATAAGAAGTATTATTAATCATATTAAAAACGAAGAGGTAATAGATAAAAACCATTCAACAATAAATCTGCTTGATTATGTTTCAAAGGAAGCGGATAAACTGGATGAAGTAATTTATGACCTAAATAAAATTCTGGAGATTTATTCAAATCAGGAGATTAAAAAGTATGTGAATCTGAAAAGAATATTAAACGAAACTTTAAAACATTTTGAATCTGAAATAACTCAAAGCAATGCAATTATAGATGCTGATTTTTCCGAAACAAGAGGAGTATTTACTGCAAAAAATTATGTGCAGCATCTCATGGATAAATTAATTTCCAATGCTATAAAATACCGCTCACCTGACCGGCAATTAATTATCAATATCAAAACTTTTGAAATTGGAAATTATTCTTGCCTTATGGTTAAGGATAATGGTTTGGGTATTGATTTAAAAAAATACAAAACCAAAGTGTTTGGATTGTATAACCGGTTTCATGAACATGTAAAAGGGAAAGGAACAGGTTTGTATATAGTAAAAGCAGAAACAGAATCTCTTGGTGGAAATATTCAAATAGAAAGTGAAGTAAACGAAGGAACAGTTTTTAGCATTTATTTTCCTAAATATTAATCCCCTTTCGTATGAGTTTATTTAAATCGGTTTTGCTGATTGATGATGATTCAATTACCAATTTACTGAATGAAAAAATAATTCTGAAGAACGAATTTGCTGATTCAGTCAGCAAGTTTACGAATGCAGAAATTGCGTTGCACAGCCTCAAAGAAATTGTTCAGGCAGCTGACAGAAATAATTTTCCGGATGCAATTTTCCTGGATATAAATATGCCTGAAATGGATGGATGGGAATTTCTGGAACAACTATTATTGCTTCCTGATTTTCATGCATTAAAATGCAAGGTTATTATGCTTTCATCATCCATTGATATAGCAGATATTCAAAAATCAGTTTCGTACAGTTTAATCACAAATTTTATTTCGAAACCGCTGACACATGATAAGCTCAGAGCAATTCATGTTGAAGAAAATTTCAAGCCTTATAAAACCGGAACTTCAGGGTAAAAAAGTTTACCGGGAAATTATCCTGCAACCAGTTTTTTATACCTGAATCTTTTCGGAGGAGCATCGCCAAGTTTTTTGTGCTTGTGCTCTTCATAATCAGAGAAGCTTCCTTCAAAGAATACAACTTTTGAATCTCCTTCAAAAGACAGAATGTGAGTGGCCACGCGATCTAAAAACCAGCGGTCGTGCGAAATTATAACTGCACATCCTGCAAAATCATCCAGAGCTTCTTCCAAAGCACGCATGGTATTTATATCAAGATCGTTATTCGGCTCATCGAGCAGTAATACATTAGCTTCCTGACGAAGAGATAATGCAAGGTGCAAACGATTTCTTTCTCCGCCACTCAGCACTTCAATTTTCTTTTCCTGATCCTGTCCGTTGAAATTGAACTTGCCCACATAAGCGCGCGAGTTCAGTTTTGTTTTTCCAAATTCAATGTACTCGTTACCGCCCGACACTTGCTGCCACACTGTTTTGGTCGGATCAATATCGGCATGTTGCTGATCAACATAACTGAGCTTTACAGTTTCACCGATAGTAATTGTGCCGGTATCAGGTTTTTCGCTACCTAATATCATGCGGAACAAAGTGGTTTTACCTGCGCCATTCGGACCAATGATTCCAACAATACCATTTTGAGGCAACTTGAATGTTAAATTTTCATACAACAATTTATCACCAAAACTTTTGCTCACATTATCAAACTCAATAACATTTGCTCCTAATCTCGGCCCGGGCGGAATGTAAAATTCAAGTTTTGCTTCCTTCTCTTTCACCTCTTCACCTGCCATTTTCTCATAGTTCTGCAAACGCGATTTCGATTTCGCCTGTCGGCCCTTGGCTCCCATGCGCACCCATTCCAATTCGCGTAATAAATTTTTGCGGCGCTTGCTTTCCACTTTTTCCTCCATGGCTAAACGATTTGCTTTCTGCTCAAGCCATAAAGTGTAATTTCCTTTCCATGGTATTCCTTCACCACGGTCTAATTCAAGAATCCATCCTGCTACATTATCAAGGAAATAACGATCGTGAGTAATGCAAATAACTGTGCCTTTGTATTGTGCTAAGTGTTGCTCCAACCACAAAACCGATTCGGCATCAAGGTGATTTGTAGGTTCATCCAGCAATAAAATATCAGGTGTTTGTAATAACAGGCGGCATAAAGCAACTCGTCTTCTTTCACCCCCACTCAGGTTTTCAACAGATGAATCACCATCGGGACACTGCAAAGCATCCATTGCTCTTTCCAGTTTCGAATCAATTTCCCATCCATCGCAGGCCTCAATTTTCTCCTGCAAATCTCCCTGCCTGTTAAGCAGTTTATCCATCTCAGCATCGCTCATTGGCTCGCTGAATTTGTTACTCACTTCTTCAAACTCGCGCAGCAAATCCATCACCGGTTTTACTCCTTCCTGCACTATTTCTTTAACTGTTTTTGTTTTGTCGAGTTCAGGTTCCTGAGCCAGGTAACCAATCGAATATTCCTTGCTGAACTCCACCTTGCCTACATAGTTATTATCGAGTCCTGCAATAATTTTTAACAGGGTTGATTTACCCGAACCGTTTAAACCTACAATTCCGATTTTAGCTCCATAGTAAAACGAAAGATAAATATCTTTAAGCACCTGCTTGTTTCCGGGATATATTTTTCCAACGCCAAGCATTGAGAAAATTATTTTCTGATCTGCCATTTAATTTTTTTTAAGAGGCGCAAATGTAATCTTCAAATGACGATTTATTTCAGCCGAAATACATTTTACTCAAAGCCACACAGGTTGAAAAAAAACGAGTTGCCGGAAAGAATTTAATTTGCAAACAGATTTCATTTTTTTTGGAATTCAATCCTGATTTATTGATGGAAAAAACCGGAATAATTCAAAATCGAATTCGATTTCTTGAAAATCGGATTGGAAGTTGGCGAAAACGAATTCGAAGTTGATGAGATTGATATCGTTTTCATGGAAAACGAATAAGATGTTATTGAAAACGAATTCGAAGTTGACGAAAACGAATTCGAAGTTGGTGAGATTGATATCGTTTTCATAGAAAATGAATAAGAAGTTGGTGGAAACGAATTGGAAGTTGATAAAGTTGATATCGTTTTCATAGAAAACGAATAAGAAGTTGGTGTGATCGAATTGGAAGTTGATGAAGTTGATATCGATTTCATGGAAAACGAATAAGAAGTTAGTGAAAACGAATTCGAAGTTGGTGAAGTTGATATCGATTTCATATAAAACGAAATGGAAGTTGAAGGAAACGAATTCGAAGTTGGTGAGATTGAATTCGATTTGATGGAAAACGAATCAGAAGTTGACGAAAACGAATCTGATATTTAAAGAGAAACGAGAGTGCCCAACTAACTGTGTAAACTTCAGTTAATACTTGGCTGCAATGATATTGATTTTGCATCGGTTGGGGTAAAGAATTGTAAATTGATTTGCAATGAGGAACCAGTTTGTTATCGCTTGTGTCCATCGTTTACTGGCTTGTTGCAGGGCTAAGTAAACTGCTTTCTTTACAGCCGAATCATCGGGGAACATGGTTTTATTGCGTGTGAATTTTCTGACTAATGAGTTGAGACTTTCAATGATATTGGTCGTGTACATGAGCCGCCTGATTTCTTTTGGGAAGTTGAAGTAAGCGGTTAAATCATCCCAGTTGTTATACCAGGATTTAATCACATAGGGAAATCGGTCGCTCCATTTGTCTTCGAGATTTTTCATGGCTTGTTGTGCGCTTTCTAAATTGATGGCAGTATAAATGGCTTTGAGGTCGTGCATGAATTCGCGTTTGTTTTTGTAAGGGATATAGCGAAGTGAGTTTCTGATCTGATGCACGATGCACAATTGTGTCACTGCTTCGGGGAACAATGCTTTGATGGCTTGTTGTAATCCTTTGAGATTATCGGTGCAGGCAATCAGCATATCTTTGAGTCCGCGTTCTCTGAGTTCACTCAGTACCTGCATCCAGAAGCTGGCGCTTTCGGTTTCATTGATCCACATGCCGAGCACTTCTTTTTTGCCGGCAGTGTTTAACCCGATCACGAGGTAAACAGATTTGTTAATGATCTTGCCATTGCTGCGCACTTTGAACACAAGGCCATCCATCCACACCATCAGGTAAGTTTCATCCAGTGGTCGCTGCTGCCACTCTTCCACATCAATAAGAATGCGTTCAGTAATATTGCTCACAGTGGAATCACTGAGTTGCACTCCGTATATTTCCTGTATCTGTTCTTCAATGTCGCGAACACTCATACCACGAGTGTAGAGCGACACCACCGTTTCTTCGATTTGCTCACTGACACTTCGTTGTCGCTTGCGAACTACTTTGGGTTCGAAGGTACTGTTACGGTCGCGCGGCACTTCCAGTGTCAGCATGCCTTTTCGCGTTCGCACCACCTTATTTGCTTTACCATTACGCGAGTTACCACTGTTAATGCCTTCGGGCGAATGCTTTTCATATCCCAGATGTTCATCCATCTCGGCCTCCAACAGACTCTGAACGCCTTGCTTGAATAGTTGTGAAAAGAAATCTTCTATTTCTTTCACTGATTTGAACTGTTTGAAAAAATCTTTTGGAAGCTGGCTCAACAGGTCCGGCTCCACCGGTGATTGTTTTTTGTTTTCCATTTTTCTAACTGTGTTTTGTGAATGTAATTTTTTTTCAAATTCCGTTTACACAGTTAGTTGGGCACTCTCCACGCTTGCGCCTGCGCAGAGGTTTTCACTAACTTTTGATTCGTTTTCCTTGAAATCGATATCAACTTCATCAACTTCCAATTCGTTTCCACCAACTTCTTGTTCGTTTTCTATGAAAACGATATCAATCTCACCAACTTCGAATTCGTTTTCGTCAACTTTCAATTCGTTTTCCATGAAAACGATATCAACTTCATGACACTTTCATCCACTGCTCATGAAAGTAACATCACATTTAAGAAAAAAATAATACATCCGTACTCAAGCCACTACCATATAAGCTGAAACAAATGGGCAATTATTTGGCGACCAATATTCATATTCAAACTAAAAACATACAACTGCCCGAATCGGCTTTTCCACATTAATGTTCTTAATTTTTCACTTGTAAATATCAGTTAATCAATTACATTTGCACTCCCTTGAAAAAGGAAAAACTTTTTGGCTGGCCGCTACAACAAATTAATGCACTCATTACCAATATCATACACCACTTTATGTGTATCATCCGGGTCGATTCAATCTGCCTGTGGTGTGCCCGTTTTATTTCGTTCATCATTTCTAAACCAACTAAAGCCGCTTTGATTTATGTCGTTCAAAAAGGATATTAAAATAAAGTCAAACTTTACCAAGATCACGATTGGTCTTGCATCTCCCGATTCAATTTTGGAGAGAAGTTTCGGTGAAATCCTGAAACCTGAAACCATCAACTACCGCACCTATAAACCTGAAAGAGATGGTTTGTTCTGCGAGCGTGTTTTCGGACCGGTTAAAGATTATGAATGTTACTGCGGTAAGTACAAACGCATTCGCTACAAAGGAATCGTTTGCGACCGTTGTGGTGTTGAGGTTACAGAAAAGAAGGTTCGTCGTGAGCGCATGGGGCACATCAAATTAGTGGTACCTATCGTGCACATCTGGTACTTCAAATCTTTACCGAACAAAATTGGTTACCTGCTTGGTGTATCATCAAAGAAAATGGAAATGATTGTTTACTACGAGCGCTTCGTGGTAATACAGGCTGGTATTGTTGAGGATCGTGCTAAAATGGATTTGTTAACTGAAGAAGAATACCTTGATATAGTTGATAAACTTCCTAAAGACAATCAACACCTAGATAATTCCGACCCTCGCAAATTCATCGCAATGATGGGTGGCGATGCCGTTCGCGAATTACTTTCCCGTATTGATTTAGATGCACTTTCTTATCAGTTGCGCGATCAGGCTGCAAACGAAACTTCACAACAAAGAAAAGCTGAAGCATTAAAGCGCTTGAGCGTTGTTGAAGCTTTCCGCGATGCACAAACAAGAACCATTAACCGTCCCGAGTGGATGGTTGTTCAATATTTACCGGTTATTCCACCCGAGCTTCGTCCGCTTGTACCTTTAGATGGAGGCCGTTTCGCAAGTTCTGATTTGAATGATTTATATCGCCGTGTAATTATCCGCAACAATCGCTTGAAGCGATTATTGGAAATCAAAGCACCTGATGTAATTCTTCGAAATGAAAAAAGAATGTTGCAGGAGGCAGTAGACTCGTTGTTCGATAACTCGCGTAAATCAAATGCTGTAAAGGCAGAAGGTGGTCGTGCGTTGAAATCATTGAGTGATGTGTTGAAAGGTAAACAAGGTCGTTTCCGTCAGAACTTATTAGGTAAGCGTGTTGACTACTCTGGTCGTTCGGTTATCGTTGTTGGTCCTGATTTAAAATTAAATGAGTGCGGTTTACCAAAAGATATGGCGGCAGAATTGTTCAAGCCATTCATCATTCGTAAACTCATTGAAAGAGGAATAGTTAAAACAGTTAAATCAGCTAAGAAATTAGTTGACCGTAAAGAGCCAATCATTTGGGATATTCTCGAAAATATTCTGAAAGGACATCCGGTTCTTTTAAATCGTGCTCCAACACTTCACCGTTTATCAATTCAGGCTTTCCAGCCAAAGTTGATCGAAGGAAAAGCAATTCACCTTCACCCGTTGGTTTGCGGATCTTTCAACGCCGATTTCGATGGTGACCAAATGGCGGTTCATGTACCTTTAAGCAATGCTGCAATTTTAGAAGCACAGCTGTTAATGCTGTCTTCACATAATATATTGAATCCTCAGAACGGAGCTCCTATAACTGTTCCTTCTCAGGACATGGTTTTGGGTCTGTATTATATTTCTAAAGGAAAGAAATCAACCAAAGAAGAAAAAGTTAGAGGAGAAGGAAAAGCTTTCTATTCTTCTGAAGAAGTGAACATTGCGTACAATGAAGGCAAGATAGATTTACATGCCTGGATTAAAGTAAAAGCTAATGTTCTTGTTAACGGAACACTTGAAAACAAGCTCATTGAAACTACTGTTGGTCGTGTAATCTTCAACCAGTCTGTACCTGATGAAGTTGGTTATATTAATATTCTTTTAACCAAGAAAGCACTTCGCGAGGTTATATCTAATGTAATCAAAATCACTGATATACCTCGTACAGCCAGATTCCTTGATGATATCAAGCATCTTGGTTATACTATGGCTTTCAAAGGCGGATTGTCATTTAACATTTCTGATTTATTAGAATCAGAATCTAAAGACAAAATGCTGAAAACAGCTCAGGCTGAAGTGGATGATGTTTGGAACAATTACAACATGGGATTGATTACAAACAACGAGCGTTACAATCAGATTATTGATATATGGACTCGTGTAAACAATCGTATTTCTGATGTATTGATAAAAGAATTATCAGCTCATAAACAAGGGTTCAACTCGGTGTTTATGATGTTGGATTCCGGTGCCCGTGGATCAAAAGAGCAGATTCGTCAGTTAGGAGGTATTCGTGGATTGATGCAGAAACCTCGTAAATCTGGTGGAAACACCGGCGGGGAAATTATCGAAAACCCTATCCTGGCTAACTTTAAAGATGGATTATCTGTATTAGAGTATTTCATATCTACACACGGTGCTCGTAAAGGTTTGGCCGATACGGCGTTGAAAACAGCAGATGCGGGTTACTTAACCCGTCGTTTAGTCGATGTTTCTCAGGATGTGGTAATATCTGAACTTGATTGCGAAACTCTTCGTGGAATTTCTATTTCAGCATTAAAAGATAACGAAGAAATAGTTGAACCATTAAGTGACAGAATCATCGGTCGTGTTGCGTTAAGTGATGTAATTGACCCGCTTACTGATAAGGTAATAGTAAAAGGTGGTGAGGAAATAACTGATGATGAAGCTAAAGAAATTGATGCTACCGCTATTGAAGCTGTCGAAATCCGTTCAGTTCTTACCTGCGAATCATTCAAAGGAGTTTGTGTTAAATGTTATGGTCGCAATTTAGCTACCGGTCGCACTTCTGAATTAGGTGATTCAGTTGGAATCATTGCAGCGCAGTCAATCGGTGAACCTGGAACTCAGTTAACACTTCGTACCTTCCACACAGGGGGTGCTGCAGGTGGCGGAACAACAGAATCAAAACTCGAAGCTAAATTCGAGGGTGTTGTTCAAACAGAAGAATTAAAGGTTACTCCTTATAAGAATGAGAAAGGTGTGAATGTAAATGTGGTGTTAAGCAGAATGGGAGAGTTAAGAATTGTAGAACCAAAATCAGGTAAACAATTAATAAGCTACCACATTCCTTATGGATCTTACATTCAGGTAAAAGAAGGAGAAAAAATTGCTAAAGGTCAGGAGATTTGTTCTTGGGATCCTTACAATGCTGCAATCATTACTGAATTCAAAGGAAAGATTGAATTTGAAAATATAATTGAAGGTATTACTTGTCGTGAAGAAGCCGATGAGCAAACAGGTCACCGCGAAAAAGTTATCGTGGAGTCCCGCGACAAAACAAAGATTCCTTCCATTAAAGTAATGAAGGGTTCTAACGAATTGAAATCATACAACATTCCGGTTGGTTCACACATCAATGTCGAAGATGGAGATGAAGTTGTACCTGGAACAGTAATCGTTAAGATTCCTCGTTCTATGGGGAAAATGAAAGGTGATATCACCGGCGGTCTTCCTCGTGTAACTGAATTATTTGAAGCTCGTAACCCTTCGAATCCTGCAGTTGTAAGTGAAATTGATGGTGTTGTTCAATTTGGTACTGTTAAGCGTGGTAACCGCGAAATCATTGTCGAGTCACGCGACGGACAACAAAAGAAATACCTTGTTCCGTTAAGTAAACACATCTTGATTCAGGATGGAGATTTCGTAAAAGCTGGTACTCCATTGTCTGATGGTGCAATTACTCCTTCTGATATATTAAGCATTAAAGGACCATTTGCTTTGCAATCATACATGGTAAATGAAATTCAGGAAGTTTATCGTTTGCAGGGTGTAAAAATCAATGACAAACACATTGAAACAATTGTTCGTCAAATGATGCGCAAAGTTCACATTGTTGATCCGGGCGATACCATTTTCTTGGAAGGAGAGCCGGTTAACAAACACGAATTCCTTATTGAGAACGAAAATATGTTTGATAAGAAGATTGTAACTGATGCAGGTGCTTCGGCTAACTTGAAAGTTGGACAAATTGTTACAATTCGTCAGATAAGAGAAGAAAACTCTGTTTTGAGAAGAAATGATAAAAAATTAGTTGAATACCGTGATGGTTTATCAGCAACTTCAACACCAATGTTGCAGGGTATTACCCGTGCATCTCTTGGAACCAAGAGTTGGATTTCAGCGGCATCGTTCCAGGAAACTACTAAAGTGTTGAGTACTGCAGCAATTACTGGTAAGACTGACTTCTTAAATGGATTAAAAGAAAATGTAATCATTGGACACTTAATTCCTGCCGGAACAGGATTACCTGAATATGAAAATCTGGTAGTTGGTTCTAAAGAAGAATACGAACGCTTACTTGCATCTAAAAAAGAACTACTCGTTCCAATTGATGAAATTGATGAATAATAATTAAATCTAAACAACTCAAACCGCTTCGATTCTTCGGAGCGGTTTTCTTTTTAAAACCAATATTATGGATAAGAAAAACCCAGGACCAGAGAATCAGATCAATATAGAATTGACTGAAGAAGTAGCAGAAGGCATTTATAGTAATCTTGCAATTATTACTCATAGCAATCAGGAATTCATTTTGGATTTTATCAAGATGATGCCTGGAATTCCGAAAGCAAAGGTGAAAGCCCGTATTGTATTAACTCCACAGCATGCAAAACGATTTCTTAAGGCTTTGAACGAGAATATCAAAAAGTTCGAAAGTCTAAATGGAGAAATTGCGGATATGGAGGATATTCCTGGAATGAATATGAACTTTGGAGTTCCAACCGCGCAAGCATAAAAATACCAGAAACAATTATTCAGGAGGCGACTTTTAACAGGTCGCCTTTTTTTATTTTATATCAGACATTAAGCAGTAAAATATTTGATTTAAATATCAATTAAATATATATTGCAATCAAACACTAAATGAATGAAAAGAAATTTACTCGCGGTATTCTCATCAGTTATTCTTTTGCTAGTATTAACAGTATCAACTCAAATTGCATTTACAAGTACTGGCGGGCCTCCGGCAGGACGGACCGGCTCTCCAGGTGATGGTGGTTCAACATGTGCAAGTGGTTGTCATACAGGTATGGCTGTTACCCCTACATTTGGGTGGATATCAAGTAATGTTCCCGCCACAGGATATGTTCCGGGTCAAACTTATATAATAACCGCAACAGCAACTCAATCAGGTTGCGTGAAATTCGGTTTTCAGATTTCCCCTCAAAGTATTACTGGTGCATACATTGGAACAATGATTGTAACAGATCCGACAAATACTCAAATTGTCTCTACAAAGTATATAGAACAAAAATCTGCTGGAACAATAGGTTCAACTAATTCTCATACTTGGACTTTCGATTGGATAGCTCCTGCTACCGGAATTGGAACCGTTACATTTTATGGAGCATTTAATTGTTCAAATAATAACAACAGTTCATCAGGCGACCATATATATACCTCAACACTTGATATACCGCAGTGTTCAGCGAGTACTACTGTTTCAGCAAATGGACCAACCACATTTTGTTCAGGAGGAAGTGTGACCCTCGATGCTGGAAATGGGTTTGCATCTTATTTATGGTCAAACAATGCTACTACTCAAACAATAAATGTTACTACAGCAGGTGTTTATAGTGTAACCGTTACAAATAGTGGAGGTTGCCCTGCTGTAGCATCTTCTTCAACGATTATAGTGAACACTAATCCATCGGCACCGGTTATAACCCCAAATGCTTCAACTACATTTTGTGAAGGCGGATCTGTTTCATTAAGTGCAACAAATGGATTAACAACTTACCTGTGGTCAAATGGGGAAACAGCAAATACTATAAATGTCATATCATCCGGAAACTATTTTGTAACAGTTACAAATGCTAATGGCTGTTCAGCAAGTTCAGTTTCTATGCCTGTAACTGTAAACCCTTTGCCAACACCAACTATAGCAGGTTCGTCAACAATATGCTCGGGAGCAAGTTCCACACTTGATGGTGGAAGCGGATACACTAATTACCTGTGGTCTACAGGAGAAACAGCCCAAACAATATCAGTTAATTTAGCCGGATTGTATGCAGTTACCGTAACTAATAATAATGGTTGCACAGGCGAAGCATCTATTACAGAAGTAATTGGAAATGTATTAACACCAACTATTTCTTCAAATGGATCAAATTCAATATGTCAGGGTAGTTCTGTTATTCTCGATGCAGGTACTGGCTTTAATACATATAATTGGTCTAATGGAGCTACCTCTCAGGTTATTGTTGTCGGGAGCGCAAATAGCTATTCAGTTTCTGTAAGTGATTTGAATGGATGCACCGGTGCATCAAATGTTGTAACAACAACAATGCTAGATACCCCTTCTTTTTCTGTAACAATACCTTTAACTACTATTTGTCCGGGTGATTCTATTTCAGCAATTGCAACAAGCGACTCCATCAATACATATACATGGAATCCCGGAGGTTTTACAGGTAATCCGTTTGTAATTATAGCAGGTACAACTTCCGTTTATTCATCAGTAGCAACTAACAGCGTTGGGTGTCAATCTCAAATAAATTTTACAGTAAATGTTACTTCAGCACCACCCGTGCCGATTATATCTCAAAACCAAAGCATATTAGCAGCAACAAATGTTGGGGCAGTTTCTTGGCAGTGGTATTATAATGGAAATCCTATTTCAGGGGCTACAAATACTACTTACGATGCGGGTTCTCAAAGTGGAAGTTATTATTTTGAAGTAACAGGCAGTGCAGGGTGTAAAACTAATTCTGATGAATTTAATTTTGTCGGAGATGGAATTGAAACTTATTTGGAGCAAAGAATTTCAATTTATCCAAACCCATTTGTTTCTGAAATTTCAATTCAAGGCATGGATGGAATTGTAGAAATTGAATTGATGAATGCACAAGGGAAAGTTCTATTAAAGAAAGTATCTAATAATAAAATTGAAATACTGAATACAGTTTTATTGCCTACAGGATTATATTTATTGAAAGTAAAATCAGAAAGAGAATTAATAAACAGAATTATTATTAAGAATTAAATTAAATAGAAATGAACGCAAAATTTTCTAGTTGTGAAATAAAATGTGCTTGGAAAAATGTTTATTTAATTTTTGTATTATTTTTTTTAGTTTCCAATTACAAATCCAAAGCACAATATTGCACTCCAAGTGGAGGGTTTTCGGCTTGTGCATTAGGTTTAAATGATTTTTGGATTACTGATGTAAACTTTGCTGGCACTGGTTCAACTTTTTCTTATTCAGGAGGTGTTTGTGTTTCGGCTGCTCCCTACTATTTGAATACAGGTTATCAAGGTGATGTGGTTGAAGGAAATGCATATACATTGAGCGTTAGTAGAGCAGGAAATTCTTATAATACTTATTTTAATGTTTGGGTTGATTGGGACAATAACAATGTTTTGAATAACACCACTCCGTTTGTTGAAAATATTGCATCAAATTTATTTCTAAGTGCAGGAGGAAGTCTTAATGCAACTACTACTATTACTGTTCCTTTGGGCGTTGCAAGCGGTATTCATCGAATGAGAGTGCGTGTACAGTATAATGTTACAAATGCAAATAATCCCTGTCTCACAACTGGTCAGGCAGAATCAAAGGATTTTAATTTAAATGTGATATCAGGTTGTATTCCTCCAACAATTACAGCTAATGTTTCTAATGGTTCAATTTGCGAAGGAGATTCTGTTGTTTTTAATGGAAACGGAAGTTCTGTTTCGTATTTATGGAGCAATGGAATAATAAATGGAACTCAATATTTTCCAGTTGCAACAAATACTTATTATGTAATCGGCACTGATATAAATGGATGTACTGGAATTGATTCTGTTAGTGTTATAGTTAACACCTTGCCGTTATTTACTCTTTCGGTTTCACCATCGGAAATTTGCAATGGTGACACTGCTTATTCAAATGTTAGTTCAACTGATTCATTAACTTTTGTATGGAACCCTGGCGGCTTTTCTGGAAGTTCACCAATTTTAATTCCTGCAATATCTACCACTTATACATGTATAGCAACAAATCAATTTGGATGTTCTGATAGTAATCAATTAGTACTTTCTGTTTTACCGCTGCCTATTGCACCAGTTATTACTGAATCAGGAGGAGTGTTAAATGCAAATGCTACTGGGGCAACAAGTTACCAGTGGTCAGTTGATGGTAATCAAATCAATGGAGCTACTAACAATACATTTGACGCAGGTTCGCAATTTGGGAATTATACTGTGATTATTTCAGATTCTGCCGGGTGTCAAAATGAATCCTCTATATTTAACTATTTAGGGAATGCAGTTTATTCAATTAAAAATTTTTTTATTTCAGTGTTTCCAAACCCATTTACTTCTGAAATATCAATTCAAGGCTTTGATGGAATTGTAGAAATTGAATTGATGAATGCACAAGGGAAAGTTCTGTTAAAGAAAGTATCTAATAATAAAATTGAAATACTGAATACAGTTTCGTTTCCTTCAGGATTGTATTTATTGAAAGTTAAATCTGAAAAAGAATTAATTAATAGCATTATTGTGAAGAATTAATTATTTAAGATAAGTGTTTTATGGAATAAGATGGGGAGTCGTTTTTCTATTTCTTATCATTAAAAGAATTTAAGTTTATGGTGTAATTTATTTTGTTAAGCCTTATATTTTACCCGCTCAACTAATTGTTAACGCGTTTCATCAAAAAAATATTTTTAAAGGGAAATAGGTGTTCTTGTTTTGTAAAATCAAAATTGCAAAACAATGAGAAAAGGGCTACTATTAATTTTTGTTGGAGCGATGGTATCTGTTGGAAGTTTGTTATTATCATCGAATGAAATAATAGGTGATACCTCAGGTCCAAATGCAGGTAAATGTGGTGCACCAAGTGACAATTTTACCAATTGCACTTCGTGCCACAATGGAACTGCTACAACTGCTACAGGTTGGATTACATCAAATATTCCATCAAGTGGATATGTTGCAGGAACTACTTATACAATTACTGCAACAGCAACCTATACTGGATTAGTTAGGTTCGGTTTTCAAATCTCTCCTCAAAATTCAAGTGGAGTAAAACTTGGAACTTTGGTTCTTACAAACACAACAACAACCCAACTTGTTGGTAGTAGTAAATATGTTGAACATAAATCTGCCGGCACGACTGGCACAACTGGTTATCATACCTGGAACTTTAACTGGATTGCCCCGATAGCTGGAAGTGGTCCTGTAAATTTTTATGGTTCTTTTAATTGTGCCAATAATAACGGAAGTGAAAGTGGTGATCATATTTACAATTCGGTTTTAGCAGTAAATGAAGGGGGATGTTCAATAAGTACATCAGTTACTGCAAATGGCCCTACAACCTTTTGCTCGGGAGGGAGTGTTGCATTAAATGCAGGTTCCGGTTTCGCTACTTATCATTGGTCAAATAATGCAACAGCACAATCAATTAATGTTACAAATTCTGGAACCTATAGTGTTACTGTTACAAATAGCTCAGGGTGTTCCACTACTGCAAGTTCCCCGAATATAGTTGTGAATCCTACACCTTCAATACCGGTTATTACACCAAACGGGTCTACAACATTTTGTCAAGGAGGAAGTGTTAACTTAAGTGCTACAAGTGGTGCGTCAGCATATCATTGGTCGAACAATGCAACAGCACAATCTATAAATGTTTCAATATCGGGGAATTATACGGTTACTATTACTAATTCAAGCGGATGTTCTTCAGTTTCATCGTCAACCATTGTAACAGTTAACGCTGTTCCTTCAATTCCTGTTATTACGCCAGGTGGGGCAACTACTTTTTGCCAGGGTGGAAGTGTAAATCTTAGCGCGCCAGCAGGAGCTGCTACTTATCATTGGTCAACCAATGCTTCTACCCAATCAATCAATCAATGTTACCTCTTCGGGGAGTTATATGGTGACAGTTACGAATAGTAGTGGTTGTCAGGCTATTTCTTCACCTACAACAGTAATAGTAAACCCTTTACCCACTACAACAATTACAGGATCTACAACTGTTTGTTCTGGTTCAAGTTCGATCCTTAATGCTGGAGTGGGTTTTACCTCATATCATTGGTCTACAAATGCGTCTACACAAACAATTTCAGTTAATTCAGCTGGCACTTACTCTGTAACTGTTACAAATGCAAGTAATTGTACTGGAATTGCCTCTGTTATTGTCACTGTAGGTTCAGGTTTGACCCCTTCAATTTCCGGCTCTTCAATTCTTTGTTCTGGAACTAGCTCAGTTCTTAATGCCGGATCAGGATATAGTACATATCACTGGTCAACAAATGGAACAACTCAATCCATTTCAATAAGTTCGGCAGGCGTTTATTCAGTGACTGTGACGAATTCAAACGGATGTTCAGGAAGTGCTTCAATAACAATTACCTCACCAACTTCGCCTACACCAACAGTTACTGGTATTTCAGCAATTTGTATAGGTTCGAATTCTAATTTTAATTCGGGTAGCGGTTTTAGTTCATATAGTTGGTCAACGGGAGCTACAACACAATCTATTTCTGTTTCAATTGCAGGTACATATAATGTGACTGTTACTAACTCAAGTGGATGTTCTGGAGCAGCCACAAAAACGCTTACTGTTAACAGCAATCCTTCTCCAATAATTACAGGAGCATCAAATATTTGTTCCGGAACAAATGCTACGCTTAATGGAGGGGCAGGATTTAGCTCCTATCATTGGTCAACCAATGCCACGACACAAACAATAACTGTTAATTCAGCAAATACTTATTCAATTACCGTAACAAATTCATCTGGGTGTTCTGGTACAGATTCAAAATCAATTAATGTAAATCCAGCACCCAATCCCGTTATTACAGGAGCGTCTACAATTTGCGGAGGGGCAAGTACAGTACTTCATGCAGGTGCAGGTTATAGTTCGTATTTGTGGTCTACAGGTTCAACAAATCAAAATATAAGCGTCTCAACAGCCAACACATATTATGTAACTGTTACAAATTCTTTAGGTTGTTCAGGAGTTAATTCGAAAGTAGTAACAGTAGGAAGTATTCCCAATCCAGTAATTTCATCAAATGGATTAACTTCAATTTGCCAGGGAAGTTTTGCTACTCTAGTTGCAGACTCCGGATATGCATCCTATAATTGGTCAAATGGATCTAGTTTATCTTCAATTTCTGTAAATGACTCAGGCATATTTTCTGCTGTTGTTTCAGATGTTAACGGTTGTATAGGCTTATCAAACACAATTTCTGTTACTGTAAATGACACACCAATATGTTCAGGATGGATTCAAACATCTGAAATTTGTTCAGGTGATGCCGCATACATAAGTATAGATGGAGATACTTCCTGGAACTATTTATGGAACCCTGGATTAATGACAGGAATGACATTAACAGTTATTCCTCCTGTTTCAACAACTTATGTATTAACTGCTACAAACAGCTCCAATTGTACAACTACTTTTTCTTTGCCAATTACTGTTAATCCTGTTCCATTTACACCAGCAATTATTCAATCAGGAAGTGTATTAATCGCCATGGCGAATAATGCTTTAAGTTATCAATGGTATTTTAATGGCGTATCAATTTCCGGCGCTACTGATATGATTTATAATCCTGGCCAACAATATGGAAATTACTCAGTAATTATTTCAAATGATTTTGGATGTGAAGCTCAATCAGTTCCTTATGGTTATTATGGAGTTGGAATTTCTAATGTTGTAAGTTCAGATATTGTTATTTATCCAAACCCATTTTTAGATTATATCGAAGTTGAAAACCTTGATGGAAAGAACGAAATAAAAATATTTGATATTCAGGGGAAGGCGGTCTACCAAACACTTAACTCGGAAAATATTGAAATGATCAACACATCAGAACTTTCCGCAGGCTTCTATTTACTTAGAATTATTACCGAATCGAAAATCATCAATAAAGTTTTAGTTAAGAATTAGTTTAAACTAAGATTTGTATCAATAAAAGGGCAGATAAAATATTCTGCCCTTTGTTTTTATTAAATCATATTTATTCCCTGATTTCTTTACCTGCAAATTCGTTTAAATGCTAAAAATATATTTCAAACCTACTTGTAGTACCTGTAGGACTGCTCTTGATTTGATAAAAGGAAATACTAAAGAAAAAGTCGAATTGTTCGAATATTTAGTGACAGTACCCACTCAAAAAGACATTCGTGATGTATTAAAAATGCTCGGACTTAAAGCAGAGCAGATAGTTCGAAAAAAGGAGCCTTTATTTAAAGAAAAATACGAAGGCAAAAAAATATCGAATTCCGAATGGATAAAAATTCTAACTCAGAATCCTATTTTAATTGAAAGGCCAATTGTGATTAAAGATGGCAAAGCAATTATTGGTCGACCACCGGAAAGAGTCCTGGAATTACTAGAAGATATTTAAGAGGGTAGAAGCTTTTAAGTGCTATGATTAAAATCAGAAAATATTATTAAAATAAAATTGAATTTTGTTAAAATTAGATTTAACTTTCACTAACCAAAATCATAAACCCATGATAACTTTAGATTCAATTCAGACTCACCATGAATACAAAACCTGGTTAAACAAATTGGAATTTTTTAAAGACGAGTTGAAAATATTTAAGAATAGATTATCTGAAGTCACCACTAAAAATTCAAATCATGATGTGCTCGCAATGGTTGAACATTTTCAAAATCAGATTCTGATTCAGCACAATGAAATGGATACACTACGACATAACATTAAGCAATACGAAAACAAATTAGAAGCGAGTGTTAAACAGAATATTGTAGCTGCTGATCATAATCCTGACCCCGAATTTGGAGAACACAAAGCAAGTATTGACAGATTTGAATATTTATTTAATGAACTTCGAGATGATTGTTTGAAGTTTTTCTCCAAGGTAATGTGAGATAAAATAAAATGAAAAAGCCCTTCTGATTCAGAGGGGCTTTTTTATTTTAATCCTTCCAGTACCACCAATTCAGTTTTTTCTTTTCGTGCTTTTTTGTTTCGGCATAATATACTGCGCAACGAAAAACATAAAGCAGGCAACGGTCATGTTGTGCACTAGTGAGTCGTGTCATTTTATCGTATAGTTGTTGCGGATTTTTATTTTTTAAATCACTCACGCTTCTTATTCCAAGTAAATACAAGTCATTCGCAATTGATTTCCCAACTCCTGGAATTACCTGTAATGATTTTACAATCTCTTTTTCAGTATTCATTTTCTGAAAAGAAACTACTTGTTAAAATCTATGACCGCACCAACATTACCATTCGGTTCCTGAATATTCAAAAGAAAAGAAAGGGTTGGTGCAATATCAGTGATATGATTGAGTGTACCGGTTTCACCTGTTTTTATTTTCCAACCATACCATAACAATGGAACATGAGTATCATAAGAAAATATAGCACCGTGCGTTGTGCCTTTTATTCTTCCGCCAAACCAATACGGATCATACAAAATCATAATATCGCCGCTGCGCTTAGGTAAAAAGCTGTTATTCAAAACTGATTTTAAATGGTCGGGCATTGTTGTCGAATTCAAATCTTCAATTACAAATGAATTGTAATAACCTTTTTGTCTGTTTAATAGTGGTTGAATCCATTTCAATACTCCTTCAATTGAAATGTTCTTATGATATAGTATTGAATGATCCAGATAAAGTTGCTGGTTTTCGTAAGCAAGAATAATTCCGGTATCGCCAAAGGTGTTATTCAATATTATCTTCATTGAATCGAGCAATGAAACTTCATTTATTACTCCGGCTGGAATTCGATAATCATTTGCTAAACCAGGCACAGGAGCCACACCATGGTCAGCAGTTAAAAAAATCAGGTAATTGTTTTTTCCAACCCATGTATCTAAGAATGAAAAGAAATCTGCAAGGTCTTTGTCTAGTCGTAAATAAGTGTCTTCAGATTCTATTGAGTTTGGACCAAATAAATGACCAACATAATCTGTAGATGAAAAACTAACAGATAAAAAATCTGTTGCAGTTCCTTTTCCGAATTTTTCATTTTTAATAGTGCTGATCGCAAAGTCTTTTAAAAGGGTATTTCCAAAGGGAGTATATTTAACTAAATCATATTTCACCCAGGTGGAATCAGAAAGGTGATGAGGAAAAATTGGTTTTGTATCTGAGGGCAATGAAGATTCATATTGAATGCTGTCAATCGTGCTTTCAGTATATTGTGCAATTGGCAACAGTGTATTCCAGTTTTGCGATAAATATTTTTTTGGCTGTTGTTCAGCATTTATATCAGTTACCCATTTTGGTAATTCGTTCATATAAAAGCTACTGGAAATCCAATTCCCAGTCAATCCATCAAGCCAATAAGCAGCATTGCCTGTATGCCCTGCAGGTAGAATAGCGCCTCTGTCTTTCAATGAAATGCCAATTACTTTCGATTGAAAATTATTTGATAACCGAAGTTGGTCAGTGATGGTAGTGGTTAACATTCTTTGAGGCGACATGTTACCTGATAAATTATCAGCACCAACAGTTTTATAATTTGCATCACTGGTAACATATACTGTTGAATTGGTTTCCCTATCGTACCAATCATTTGAAACTATTCCGTTAATGGCAGGTACGCTGCCTGTATAAATAGAAGCATGCCCAGGTCCAGTATATGTCGGTATATAATTGAACTGCACATTTTTACAATTGAATCCCTGAGTCATTAATCGTTTAAATCCACCTTCAGAATATTTTGTATAATAACGATACAAAAAATCATAGCGCATCTGGTCAACTACAATTCCAACAACCAGCTTCGGTTGATTCGGTATCGGAGTGGTTTGCGCAAAAAGATGCTGACCAACGAAAAGAAAAATCAGAACAAGAAAAGTGTTTTTCACAGGAATTAATTTTAGCGCAAGATATACTGTTGATTGAATTGAAATAGAAAATTGTAACATATAACATTAAATTACCAATGAAAATTTTAATTTCTTTTTCAAAGAATATCCACAGTTTTTAGTGGGAACGAGTAAAATCAAATTTTTAATTAGCTGACTACATTGCATCCCAAGGCCTCTGAGTTAAAGAGTTTCATATAATAATTAATAATGGCGGAGAAAATTTTTAAGTATGACGAAGACAGCATCAAATCGCTGGATTGGAAGGAGCACATCCGGTTGCGCCCTGGTATGTACATTGGTAAGCTGGGAGATGGCAGTGCAATGGATGACGGAATTTATGTCTTATTAAAAGAAACCATTGATAACTGTATTGACGAATACACAATGGGATATGGAAAAAATATTGACATTGAACTAACTGACCACACTGCAAAAGTTCGTGATTATGGACGAGGAATTCCTTTGGGAAAATTGGTAGAATGCGTAAGTAAAATAAATACAGGTGGCAAGTATGATTCTAATGCGTTTCAAAAGAGCGTTGGATTAAATGGAGTTGGAACTAAAGCTGTAAATGCACTTTCTTCATCTTTCAAAGTTCAGGCCTGGAGAGATGGTAAAACTAAGGTTGCTGAATTCCTTACAGGAGTTTTGAAAAACCAGAGTAAGGAGGAAAAGTCGTCGGAGCAAAATGGTACCCATGTTGAGTTTACACCAGATGAAAAAGTATTTCGCAACTTTCGGTACATTCCTGAATTTGTAGAAAATCAAATTTGGAATTATTGCTTTTTAAATGCCGGGCTCAACATTAATTTCAATGGAAAGAAATATTTATCTAAAGACGGGTTGCTTGATTTATTAAAAAGAAAATCAAATCCCGAAGAAATTAGATATCCAATTATTCATTTGAAAGGCGAGGATATAGAAGTTGCATTCACTCATGACAACCAATATGGCGAAGAGTATTATTCCTTTGTTAATGGTCAGCATACAACTCAGGGCGGAACTCACCTTCAGGCTTTTAAAGAAGCAATGGTTAAAACGCTTCGTGATTTTTACAAGAAAGATTTCGACATTAATGACATCAGACAGTCAATAATAGCCTCGGTAAGTGTTCGTGTACAGGAACCTGTTTTTGAATCGCAAACAAAAACAAAACTCGGCTCTCAGTTTGTATGCGAAGGTGGGCCCTCAATGAGAAGCTTTGTCGGAGATTTTTTAGTTAAAGAATTAGATAACTTTTTACATAAAAATCCTGCAACCGCTGATGCATTGCTTCACAGGATCATGCAAAGCGAACGCGAGCGCAAAGAACTTTCCGGTATTCGCAAACTTGCGAATGAAAGAGCAAAGAAAGCTAACCTTCATAATAAAAAATTGCGCGATTGCAGACTGCATTTAAATGAGGATCAGAAGAAAGAGAATGTATTAAACACAACTTTATTTATTACCGAAGGAGATTCGGCGAGTGGTTCTATTACAAAATCGCGGGATGTAGAAACTCAAGCAGTTTTCAGCTTGCGGGGAAAACCACTCAATTGTTATGGTTTAACAAAGAAGATTGTATACGAGAACGAAGAATTTAATTTGTTGCAGCATGCTTTGAATATTGAGGAAGGATTAGAGAATCTTCGATACAACAGAGTTGTAATTTCAACTGATGCCGATGTTGATGGAATGCACATAAGATTGTTATTGCTTACTTTCTTTCTTCAGTTTTTTCCTGATCTAGTGAAGAATGGTCATGTATATGTTCTTGATACACCACTCTTCCGTGTGCGCGATAAAAAGGAAACCATTTACTGTTACAGTGAAACAGAAAAGCAAAATGCAATTAAAAAACTAACCGGCAAACCGGAAATCACCCGCTTCAAAGGACTCGGTGAAATTTCACCTGAAGAATTTGCGAATTTTATTGGAGATGAAATAAAATTAGATCCTATAATTCTGAAGCCGGAAATGAGCATACAACATTTACTGGAATATTATATGGGAAAAAATACACCTGCACGGCAGGAGTTTATCATCGGTAATTTAAAATTTGAAAAGGATATAATTGAGGAAGAAGAGGCTGTTGTATTAGTTTAAGTTGAATTATTAATATTAATGGAAATTGAAATTTGATTAACCAGAATGAGTGAAGAAGAAAAAAAATTAACACTGCACGAAAGCAAACATGTTGAAACCATGTATACTGATTGGTTTCTTGATTATGCTTCATATGTAATACTGGAAAGAGCTGTGCCTGCTGTGGAAGATGGATTCAAGCCTGTGCAGCGTCGGATTCTGCACGCAATGAAGGAAATGGATGATGGCAGATTTAATAAGGCTGCAAATATCATCGGGCAAACAATGCAATATCATCCTCACGGTGATGCAAGCATCGGGGATGCAATGGTAAACATCGGGCAGAAAGATTTGCTTATTGAAACGCAGGGAAACTGGGGCGATGTACGCACAGGAGATTCTGCTGCTGCACCAAGATATATTGAAGCAAGACTTTCGAAATTTGCGCTCGAAGTATTATTCAATCCACAAACTACCAGATGGCAATTAAGTTATGACGGAAGAAAAAAGGAGCCTTTAACACTTCCTGTAAAGTTCCCATTGCTATTGGCTCAAGGAGTAGAAGGTATTGCAGTCGGCTTGTCAACAAAAGTATTGCCCCATAATTTTTGTGAATTATTAAAAGGTTCCATTGATATTGTTCGTGGCAAAAAGGTTTCATTATTTCCTGATTTTCTAACAGGCGGATTAATTGATGCAACTAATTATAATGATGGTGCAAGAGGGGGAAAAGTGAGGGTTCGTGCACGGATAGAGGAGAGGGATAAAAAAACACTGGTTATTAAAGATGTTCCATTCAGCGTTACAACTACACAACTTATTGATTCAATTATAAAGGCAAACGACAATGGCAAAATAAAAATTAAAAAGGTAGTTGATAATACTGCTGCTGAAGTTGAAATTGAAATTCAACTGGCACCAGGTATTTCTCCTGACATAACTATTGACGCATTATATGCTTTTACTGATTGTGAAATTTCTATTTCTCCAAGTGCATGTGTTATTATTAATGATAAACCACATTTCGTTTCTGCTTCTGAGTTGTTGAAAATAAGTACCAACAACACAATGGAGTTGCTGAAACGAGAGTTGGAAATTAAGTTAGGTGAGTTAGAAGAGAACTGGCATTTTTCTTCTCTTGAAAAAATATTTATTGAGAAACGCATTTACCGGGACATTGAAGAGTGTGAAACATGGGAGGCAGTAATTCAGGCAATTGATAAAGGATTGCAGAAGTATAAGAAAATGTTTCGAAGAGCAATAACTGAAGATGATATTGTTCGCCTTACTGAGATAAGAATAAAGAGAATTTCAAAATTTGATTCATTCAAAGCCGATGAACACATCAAGGGAGTTGAAGATCAAATGAAACAGGTAAAGTATAATCTAGAACACCTAAAAGATTATGCAATTGATTATTTTGAAAACCTGTTGAAGAAATTTGGTAAAGGAAGAGAGAGAAAAACTGAAATTAAGATTTTCGATACCATTCAGGCAAAATCTGTTGCAATTGCTAATCAGAAATTGTATGTGAATCGTGCAGAAGGATTCATTGGTCATGGTTTGAAGAAAGATGAATTTGTGCTCGATTGCTCGGACCTCGATGACATTATTGTTTTCCGAAAAGATGGAAAAATGGTTGTGACAAGAGTGGCAGAAAAAACTTTTGTCGGCAAGGATATTATTCACCTCGATCTTTTTAATAAGAACGATGAACAAACTGTTTATCACATGGTTTATCAGGATGGAAAAACCGGTCCGGCTATGGTAAAACGGTTTAATGTGACTGGTATCACTCGTGATAAAGAATATGATTTAACAAAAGGAACCGATGGAAGTAAGGTAGTGTACTTCAGTATTAATCCTAAAGGGGAAAACGAAATCATCACTGTTACACTTAACCCGAGCGCAAGTGCTCGCATAAAAGTTTTTGATTTCGATTTCAAGGAAATTGCTGTTAAAGGAAGAGGTTCTATTGGGAATATTGTAACCAAGTATCCTGTTCGCAGTGTGAAATTGAAATCGAAAAGCGCACCGATGATTACCGGTAAGCGATTGTGGTTTGACGAACAGTTCGGTAAACTGAATTCTGAAGAGAAGGGAAAATACCTTGGCAACTTTGAAGATGCAGAAACCATTCTCTCGGTTTATAAAGATGGCACATACGAAATCACAAACACTGACCTCACCAATAAATTCGACCCTGCACAATTACTGCGCATAGAAAAATTCAATCCTGCTTCGGTTGTTTCTGCACTTTACTATCACGCAGGAAACAAAGGATACTACCTCAAGCGCTTTGTGATTGAGACACAAACACTCGACAAGAAATTTTCGTTTGTGCCAGAGGAAGAAGGTTGTTACTCAATTACAGCTACAACTTCTGAAGAACCAAAACTGTTATTACAATCTGGAAAAAAGAAAACTCCGAAGGAGCAAAAAATAAATGTTGCAAAAGACATTGAGGTTAAAGCATGGAAAGCAGTTGGCAACAAGGTTTGCGAAAACGATTTCATAGATGCGCAATGGATAGGAGAGAAGACAGAAATTAAAGTTGAAGACAAAAGTCCTGGACAAAAAAAAGAAAGTGTAAAGCAAACAGCTTCAACTAGCAAAGCAGAAACGAAAACTTTTACAGCCAAACATGCAATTCATAAACCCGAATCTAAAACCCCGAAACCCGGAACTAAGAATCAGAAACCAGAGATTCGCAATTCAAAATTCCCCAATACATTAAAGCAGTCCATTTCTAAAATGAAGGATGTGGCTGATATTGATTTGTTCAATTCAAAATCAGATATGGAATGGGAGGTAAAACCTGCTTCAAAAACTGATGATAAAAAATCAAGCAAGAAGAATAATCAGGCGAGTTTGTTTTAACATGCGAAAAAAATATTTTTTAATAATGCTGTAACCTTTCTTGTTTTTTTTAATTCTTTATATAAAATATTTTCACTAGACTGAATATTAAATACAATTAAAACTTCAAAACTATGATTAAGAAAATAACTGTAATCGCTTTTCTCTTGCTTGCTACTAAATTTTCCAATGCACAAACGCCTAATTGGTCTGATAATATTGCGACCATAATTTATTCGCATTGTTCTAATTGTCATCGCGCAGGAGGTCTTGCTCCTTTTCCGTTGATGAGTTTTAATGATGTTGATTCCAATTCAAATGATATTTACAATGCAGTTTTTAATAAAGTAATGCCCCCCCTGGAAGGCAGACCCAAACTATGTTCATTTCAAAGGCGAATTTAATCTCACCCAACAGGAAATAACTGACATCACAACTTGGATAAATAATGGTAAACCAACCGGGATTTTTACCAATGCACCTGCAGCACCAGTATTTCAAATTGGTTCTCAATTACCTGTTGTTGACATGACATTAAACCTTCCTGTTTTTATCGTGGATTCTATAGCCGATCAATACAGAACTTTTGTTGTGCATTCAAATTTTACAAGCGACACTTACATAAATGCAATTGAATATGTTCCCGGCAACAATTCCATCGTACATCACATTGTAATTTATAACGACCCAACTTCTGCCTCCTGGAATTTTGATCAGGCAGATCCTGCTCCTGGTTATTCGAGCAATGGTACAATGGCAGCGAGTGCTGACGCACAATTCATGGGAGCATGGGCACCTGGGGCAGGTATATTTTCTTTCCCCGGAAATTTTGGAATCAAGGTTCCGGCAGGCGCTGATTTTTTAGTGGAGGTTCATTATGCTCCCGGTAGTCAGGGGCAAACTGATAGTACAAAAGTTAATTTCAAATTTATTACTGCTAATGCATCTACCCGCGAAGTATATTTTAATGCCTTGTTAGAATATTTTACCGGTATGACTGATGGACCATTATATGTTCCGGCAAATACAGTTCAAACTTTTCACGAGGCGCAGCCCATTGTGCAAATTGGCGCACCTATTTCTCTTATTTCTTTTTGGCCACACATGCATCGTGTTGGTAAATCATTTAAGGCATGGGCACAAAACATTGCAGGTGATACTGTGCGACTTGGTTATGTGCCAGCATGGGATTTTCACTGGCAACTTATTTACAATTACAAAAAATTAATCCCGCTTTTTACAGATCAGGTAATTCTCGGCGAAGCAGTATATGATAATACAATTAATAATACCGATAATCCATTCAGTCCGCCTCAGGATATTTATTCAGGCGAGCACACCACGAATGAAATGATGTTGGGATTTTTTGCATTCACAATTTATCAATCGGGCGACGAAAATTTTATAATTGACAGTTCGGTTTCTGTTGGAAATAATACGATTGCTAACGAACCTCTTTCCGTCATTTCTGTTTTTCCTAACCCAGCAAGCAATCAGTTGAATGTTAATTTGTTTTTGAAAAACGAATCGCAACAGACTTCAATAAAAGTTTTAAATGAAACCGGTGAACTTGTATATGAAAATAATTTGGGAAGAATACCAAGTGGATTAAGAACTCACCGCATTGAAACTGATGCGTGGTGCGCAGGTATTTATTTCATCAAAGTTGAAAATACATGGGGTGAAATACTTTCAGCGGAATTTATAAAACAATAATTTTTTTGGTTAATATTTTTCTTCTTAATTTACACCAAGTGAAATGGTTTTTCAATTCCTTTAGATGATTTTAAAAAGTAGTATTATAAAGGAAAGCAAATCATTTATAAAAAAACTCCTGGGCTGAAAGTTTATGCGACTTTTTTAAAATATTATTTTCATAAATCCAACAACACTTTAGGTATCAACCAGGTAATTGTTTTATTCAGGTTGTTAATGTTCAGATTGTACTCGTCCACCAAAGGAACCATCACCTGCTTGCTACGAAAATTAATCTGCACCATCTTATGAGTGGAAGGTGTATTATACACCTTCATTTACTTTTCCTAAATCAACGAGATATTTATAAATCACTTTGTACCCGATCAGGTATTCGAGGTTGTCGTACTTGTGGACTTTCTTCAGATTGGCTGCTTCTGTAAAATTTTCTTTTCCGAGCAGTGCTTCTGCTAGGGAGCGGTCATTAATTCTTTCCAACAAAAAAAGTGAGTGACCTGTATCACCCATTTCATATTCATCCACTAAGTAGGGGATTTTATTTTCTTTCGTTTCAATTAAAACACTTATACATATTTCATTTGTGTAAGAAAAGCAAGAAAAATAACCAAGAGGGTTAGTATTAAAATATTTTATTTAGAAACTAATTATTGTTCATGTTTTATTTTTTCATTCTTTCTCTTTGTGCAGTCTTTTGTTTTTTCTGCATTTCTTCAAGCCGGGCCATGAATCCTGATTTTTTAGGAGTCTTCTTTTTATTTTCCTGTATTTGAGCGTGAATTGCCTTTTCGTCAATCATGTATTTCTGAACTCCCCATTGCATTATAATTGAGAATACATTGAAAAGAAAATAATAGTAAGTTAAGGCAGCAGGAAGATTATTGAATATACCAAGCAGCATTACAGGAAAAATATACTGCATCCACTTCATTTGACCGGTTACATTATTCATTTGACTAGTGTAAACTGCCATAATGATTTGCGTAACGGTCATTAATAAGGTAAACAAGCTTACATGGTCACCATAAAAAGGAAGTGAAAAATTATTTGGAAAATTAAAAATACTGTCATAAGAAGATAAATCTTTAGCCCATAAAAACGGTTGCATGCGCAACTCAATGGCATTGGGAAATAAGCTGTACATAGCAGTCAAAATCGGAATCTGAATTAGCAAAGGCAAACAACCTCCAAGAGGATTGACACCAGCCTTGCCAAAGAGTTTCATTTGCTCCTGTCCAAATTTTCCCTGATCATCCTTATATTTTTCTTTGAGTTCATCAATTTCAGGTTTCAATACTTTCATCTTTGCAGCAGAAACCATTGACTTATATGTCATTGGTAAAGTGATACCACGGATAAGCAATGTCATAATTAAAATTATGACACCATAGTTACCAATAAAATTATTTAATAAATTGAAAAGTGGAAGAATAAAATACTTGTTAATTGGTGTGGCAAACCAAGAAAATATTCCCCAGCCTAATGGAATTATTTCTTCTAAACCAATTCCAAATTTCTTTAAACTTGAAAAGTGATTAGGTCCGAAATAAAAATTCATTGAATAATTATTTGATTCATTATGGTTATAAGGCAGAACTAATTCTGCTTCCATCGTTTTTAAATAATAATTGCCTGTGTCAATGGTAAGTTTTGTGTTCCCTTGTTCAAAAATTTTAGGTGCAATTAATGTGGAATTAAAAAAATGTTGTTTAAAAGAAATCCATTCAATATTTGCTGGAAATTTTTCACTTCCATCTTCTGTCAATGATAAACTACTTACTGATTCGTTTGGATATTTGAAATATACAGAAGAATAATTACGATTATCAATTACTGTGTGTTCACCATTTAATAGTTTCTGTTTCCAAATTAAAGTAAGGAATTGATTGTTCTTTGAAATAATACTATCTAGTCCTTTTAAATTTAACTGGTAACCAAGCATGTAAGAACCATCGCGAAGGGTATAATTTTGTTCAATAAACCTATCAGGACTTAAATAAGCGCGATAATTAATATTAGCGGAATCTTTTTTTGAAACTACTGCAGAATTACTTTCAGCTTTGAAGAATATTTCTCCAGTATTTACCTGGTTTGTCCCGGAATAAAAAGCATATCCGAATTCAGTGCTTTTTCCTTCAAACAAAACCATTGGTTTGTTGTCGGAAGTTTTATACTTTTTTAATTCAACGGAAAAAACTTTACCGCCTTTGTTACTGAAAGTAACTTTCATTACATCATTTTCTAAAGTCAGAAAATTCTCTTGAGTATTAGTGCTGTCAATAAAATAGCCAGCATTAATAACTGCAGTTTTTTGTTTTGTTGTATCAATAATAGCAGTTTCAGATAAATTGGTTTGTGAAGAGGCGGTTTTTGCTTCTTCTTCTGTTTGCATTTTCTTCTTAACAAGTTCAATAGAATCCTGAACATGTTTTTGATAAGCTAATTGCTCTTTAGAGGGTTGATTGTATATACTCCACACAAGAAGTAACGCACCAATAAGCACCAGGCCAATAATCGTATTCCTATCCATTTTTAATAAATCAATATTTTAATTAAGGGGCGCAAACTTATGAATAAACAGATACATTTTCCTGTCGGCTGTTTAAACCGTTTGAGGTCTTTTGCTTATGTTCTTTTGCTGCCTGAACAAACTTCATAAAAAGAGGATGTGGATTATCAACTGTGCTTTTTAATTCCGGATGAAATTGCACACCAACAAAATATGGGTGTTTTTTCAACTCAACTATTTCAACTAATCCGCTTTCAGTATTTGTGCCAATCATCATCATACCCGCATTTTCAAAATCGGCTACATATTTATTATTCATTTCCCATCTATGTCGATGCCTTTCTGAAATATCAGTATTGTTATATGCAGAATAAGATTTTGAACTTTTCTTGATGTGACAATTGTATGCGCCTAACCTCATTGTTGCACCTTTTGATGTAATCTTCTTTTGTTCTTCCATCAAATCAATAACAGGGTAGGGAGTATTTGGATCGCATTCAGTTGTGTTAGCTTCTTTCCATCCCAATACATTTCTTGCAAACTCAACAACACATGCTTGCATTCCCAGGCAAATTCCGAAAAATGGAATATTGTTTTCGCGAACATATTTTATTGCGGCTAATTTTCCTTCAAATCCCCGTTCTCCAAAACCTGGCGCAACAAGAATTCCATCTAGTTTTCCAAGCAAATGTTGAACATTAGCTTCATTTACATGTTCAGCAGGAATAAAGTCGATGTTCACTTTTGTTTCATTGTATGCGCCTGCATGAATAAACGATTCGAGTATTGATTTATACGCATCTTGCAATTCCACATATTTACCAACTAATCCAATCCGTACATCAGAAGTTGGATTTTTTAGTTTACCTAAAAATTCCTTCCATTTTTCAAGATGTGGTTCTTCCTTTGAAATCAGTTTAAGTTTACCCATTACAGTTTTATCTAGTTTCTCCTTTAACATTAAAAGAGGAACATCGTAGATAGAATCTGCATCTATGCTTTCAACAACAGCATTAGTTGTTACATTACAAAACAGTGCAACTTTTCTTCTTAATTCAGCATTTAAAGGATATTCGGTTCTGCAAACCAAAATATCGGGTTGAACACCCAATTCAAGTAATTCTTTAACCGAATGTTGAGTAGGTTTTGTTTTTAATTCTTTTGCGGCTTTTAAATATGGGATAAGTGTTAAATGAATAACCAAACATGAAGTTGGGCCAAGTTCCCACTTTATTTGTCGAACAGCTTCTACATATGGAAGAGACTCAATATCGCCTACCGTTCCTCCAATTTCGGTTATGACGACATCAAAATTTCCAAGAGCGCCAAGCAGCATTATTCTACGCTTTATTTCGTCGGTTATATGCGGAACAACCTGAACTGTTTTTCCAAGGTAAGCACCTTCTCGTTCCTTATTAATAACAGTTTGATAAATTCTTCCTGTTGTTACATTATTAGCTTGTGATGTTGGAGTATTGAGAAATCTCTCGTAGTGACCAAGATCCAAATCTGTTTCAGCGCCGTCATCAGTTACATAACATTCACCGTGTTCATAAGGATTAAGAGTTCCAGGGTCAACATTAATATAAGGATCAAATTTTTGAATTGTAACAGTAAACCCTCGCGCTTGTAATAACTTGGCTAATGAAGCTGAAATGATACCTTTCCCCAAAGAAGAGGTGACACCCCCCGTAACGAAAATATATTTTGTCATGTGTATTAGTAATTATTAGTTACGGGCTGTAAAAGTATATTAAACACTTTAAACAATTTGATAAAATAAGAATTGGATAATTTATTTGTTGTCAAGTCTTAACATTTATCGGAAATTGTTTTCGTTATTACATTCGTCGCTTTATGGATTTTTTTAAATCAGTTTGGTATTTAATTAAAAAGGATTTGTTAATTGAATGGAGACAACGCTATGCTTTTAACGGAATAATTCTTTACCTGGCTTCTGTTGTTTTTCTGATTTATATTTCTTTCATCGAACTCAATCCAGAAATGTGGCTTACATTATTTTGGATTGTTATGTTATTTACTTCTGTAAATGCTGTAGCAAAAAGTTTTTTACAAGAGGGGAGAGCCCGATGGTTGTACTATTATTCCATTGCAAGTCCATATTCAATAATTGCTGCAAAAATGATTTACAATTTATCCTTAATGCTGGTATTATGTATTATAGGATTACTGATTTATAGTTTGGTGCTAGGCAACCCATTGATTCATCCATATTATTTTTTATTGGTTGTGATTGTTGGAAGCTTTAGTTTTTCTTTGACTTTTACCTTAATGAGCGCACTCGCTTCAAAGGCAGGAAACAGCGCCATGATTATGCCTATATTGAGCTTTCCTATTATAGTACCTGTATTATTATTACTTGTTAAATTATCGCGGGAAGCGTTGTATGGTGGATTTTTAGAATGGCCGATAAAAGATTTTTTTCTTTTAATTTCACTTGACTCAGTAATGCTTGTTATGGCAATGCTGTTATTTCCTTATTTATGGAAGGACTGAATTATGATTTGAAAGGCGACTTTTAAATCAAATTTTCTTTTGAAAATTGATTTAGAGATGATAAAAATCTCTTTGATAATTGTAAGACTATCTTATTATTGCGCCGCTTTATAATGACTACTAATAATTGGATGCGTAAATGGTGGTGGAAAGTATTGGCTATTTTGCTGATGCTGTTCACAATTGTTATGGGAATGATGGCTACAGTTCCTGCTCTTCCGATTTTGCATGAGACAATTCGTAATCTTTATTATCATGTTCCAATGTGGTTTGGTATGACACTAATGTTGCTTTTTGGAATGGTATTCAGTATAAAATATCTGCGGCATGGGAGGATGGAAGATGATATAATTGCAGCCTCTTTTACAAAGGTGGGATTGTTATTTGGCTGTTGTGGTATCACCACAGGGATGATTTGGGCTCAAAGCACTTGGGGAGTTTTCTGGAATAATGATCCAAAAGAAAATGCAGCTGCAGTTGGATTGCTTTTATACTTCGCATATTTTGTTTTGCGAAATAGCTTGGATGATTTGGACAAACGAGCGCGCGTTTCTTCTGTTGCAAATATTATTTTTTATTTCACCTTCATTCCAATAATTTTTATTGTCCCTCGATTGACTGATTCATTGCATCCAGGTAATGGCGGGAATCCGGGTTTTAATGCTTACGATTTAGATAGCAATATGCGAATGGTTTTTTACCCTGCTGTTATCGGATGGACTTTGTTAGGAACATGGATAACAACTATAATTTCAAGAACTAATATTATAAACAGGGAATATCACTTTTCTATGAACAATTCTTCACAGCAATTAGATAGTAAACTCTGATGGATAATATTAACTTTTCAAACATCCTTTGAAATCAAAAAAAACATTGATGAAAAAAATAATTTCATTTATTCTCCTTCAGATTATAGCCATAAGTGCTTTTGCCCAAAGGCCTGAATCAAGTGTGGAGATGGCTGATTTAATGCGCAGCAATGGAAAAATCTATGTTGTGATTGCAGTGTTGCTTACTATTTTTGCCGCCCTTCTGCTGTTTTTAATTTCACAGGAAATGAAATTAAAACGGATGGAGAAAAAATTAAACGAACACATTTCAAACCCAAAATAAAAACCGATGAAAAAAGGCGCAGCTAACCATGAATACAGCTTCTTCGCAAATGTGGAGAGGTATTTCGACAAAGCCGCAGCACACACTCAGTATCCAAAAGGATTACTGGATCAAATCAAAGCTTGCAACAGCGTTTACCAAATGCGTTTTCCAATAAAAATAGGAGATCGCGTTGAAGTTATTGAAGCTTATCGTGTTCAACACAGCCAGCACAAAGTTCCGTGTAAAGGAGGAATTCGTTA
Organism: Chitinophagaceae bacterium; assembly: GCA_947469485.1. Classification (GTDB taxonomy): domain Bacteria; phylum Bacteroidota; class Bacteroidia; order Chitinophagales; family UBA10324; genus UBA10324. Next base: position 40,880 of record CANIPU010000013.1, read on the forward strand.
CAGTATGGGTGTTAATCAGGATGAAGTAATGGCGCTTGCATCTCTGATGACATACAAGTGTGCTATTGTGGATGTTCCGTTTGGTGGAGCAAAAGGTGGAATTAAAATAGACCCTAAAAAATATACTGAAGATCAGCTTGAAAGAATTACGCGCCGATATACTGTTGAGTTAATGAAAAAGGGTTTCATTGGCCCCGGTATTGATGTTCCTGCTCCTGATTATGGAACAGGTGAAAGAGAAATGAGTTGGATTCTTGACACCTATGTAGCATTCAATCCCGGACAGGTAGAAGCTTATGGTTGTGTAACAGGAAAGCCAGTAAGTCAAGGTGGAGTTCGCGGAAGAAAAGAAGCAACAGGTCGTGGTGTGTTTTTCGGTATTCGTGAATTATGCAATATTGCTGAAGATATGAAGGAACTCGGAATGACTACTGGTATTGAAGGAAAGCGAGTTGTAGTTCAAGGACTTGGAAATGTTGGTTATCATTCGGCGTTATTTTTCTGGGAGGCGGGAGCTACACTTGTAGGTCTGTCTGAAATTGACTGTGCTTTGTACAATCCAAAAGGGCTAGACCTTAGCGATATAATGAAGTACAAAGCAGCAAATGGTTCTCTTTTAACTTATCCTAACGCAAAGGTTTCAAAAAACCCAGCAGCTTGCTTGGAATATGATTGTGATATTCTGGTTCCGGCTGCTTTGGAGAATGTAATCACTGGAGAAAATGCTCCTCGAATTAAAGCAAAAATAATAGCAGAAGGTGCCAATGGTCCTGTTACACCGGATGCTGAAGAAATTTTGTTAAAGAAAGGTTGTTACATTATTCCTGACATGTATTTAAATGCAGGCGGTGTTACAGTATCCTATTTCGAATGGCTGAAAAACTTATCACATGTTCGTTTCGGAAGAATGGACAAACGCTTTACTGAAAATACAAATTTGAAATTTGTCAGCACAATTGAGAGAATAACAGGTGAGAAAATAACAATGGATGAGCGTTCAGAATTAACTCACGGAGCTGATGAAGTTGACTTAGTAAATAGCGGTTTGGAAGAAACTATGATCAGTGCTTTCCACGATATCCGGGGAGTACTTAAAGGAAATAAGAAAATCAAAGACCATCGTACCGCAGCCTTTGTTGTTTCGATAAACAAAGTAGCAGGTTCTTATATGTCTCTTGGTATCTGGCCATAATTGATTTGAATCAGGAATAAAAAAAGACCGTTGTGAAATTTCGCAACGGTCTTTTTATTATTATCAAAAAATTATTGAATTACATTTCTGTTAACTGAATTTTTTATAGGTGGAACGGTTCTGAGATATGCATAAATTGCTTTGCATTCTGATTCACTTAAGAGATTATATGGTTTCATTGGTAAACGAGTTGTCCCATTTGGCTTTATACCGTATCGAAGAGCCTTAACAAAAACTTCTTCAGACCATGAACCAATTCCTGTTTCATCAGGAGTAAGATTTGCGGAATATATTCCTTCCGGCATTTTGTTTCCTCCGCCTAAATACCCGGCAGAATTTGATGGTGTCATGTAGTCATTCTTAGCATAGTCAAGAGAATGACAACTAAAGCAATCTAAATTCCAAACCAAGTATTTTCCCCATTCCACTTTGTTTGTTGTATCAGGTTGTGAGATAACTTTTTCAGGATAAGGAAATGGTTTGAAAGCAACAAATGCTAAAAATTTTGCTAAAAAGCTAGGTTCACATGGGCGGTCCGGAGTATCATCTGCTACAATCATTGGGTCATCAGAATGAAGAAATGAAATAATTGAAGCAATATCTTCATCACTCATGTTGGGTAATTTTGCCATCCATGGTGGAGCATATTGTCCATCTCTTTTTATTCCGGTTCTTAAAAGATAAATTAATTGTCCATCAGTCCAGTCGCCAATTCCTACTGTTTTATCTTGTGTTATGTTTTGAGAAAATAAATTTCCAAATGGAAGTTTATGCAATGGGTCCATATCACCTCCGGTTAATTTTCTGGTATCAGGATTCATGTGGCAATCTGCACACAGCATACTGGCTAATATTCGCCCTCTTTCAATTCTTGATGAGTCGGGAATGATTTTAATTCCTGGATCTTTGGCTTCGTAGTAAGGTATTCCTCTAAGTGAAATAAAGAGTGCGAAACTTCCGGCAAGCACTGCCTGCAACTACAATAAAGATAATCAGTAAAATTTTTAAAACTTTTTTCATTTTAAATCGATTTAGTTAAATAATGATTCGAAATATAAAAAAAAATTTAAGTTTATAAAAGAACCCTGAATTATAATTATTCAAAATAGTATGTGTTAATTAAATTATTATTGTTTCATAATGACAGAATTTCTGTTTTTACTTTTTTTGGTTGCATTTCTTTATTCCTGTGTCGGACATGGAGGTGCAAGTGGTTACCTCGCTCTCATGGGAATTTATCATTTCGCTCCTGAGGTAATGAAGCCTTCTGCATTGATATTAAATATTATTGTTTCACTAATAGCATTTATTCAATATTCTCGAACTACATCGGTCAATAAAAAATTAGTTATGCTGTTGATAGTTGGTTCTGTGCCTGCTGCATTTATTGGCGCAGGAATTACACTTGATGTATTAATTTATAAAAAAGTATTGGGCATTTTGTTGTTGTTTCCAATTCTTCGATTGATTGGATTTTTCGGAAAGGAAGTTTCTGGTTTAAAAACCCCGAATCCTTATCTCGCTGTAGCAATCGGAATAATAATCGGATTTATTTCAGGAGTTATTGGAATTGGCGGTGGAATTTTACTCAGTCCGATTTTGCTTATTTTAGGTTGGACTTATATCATGCAAACTGCTGTGATTTCATCATTGTTTATTTTTCTGAATTCTATTTCAGGTATGTTAGGTTTGGTTACAAAAGGAATTTCAATTGACACATCTATTTATTTATGGATAGCGATTGCAGTTGCTGGAGGAGTTGCTGGTTCATATTTCGGAGCGAAAAAATTTAACTCAATTGTTTTGAAAAAAGTACTGGCTGTTGTTTTGGTTATTGCATCGTTCAAATTAATTGTCAGTTGATTTTATTCAGTATATGAAAAAAAATTCATCATCAGTCAACGGATATATTCTCGCAGGAGGAAAAAGTTTGCGTATGGGTGAAGACAAAGGATTGATGCTCTTAAACGGCAAACCAATGATTGCTCATGTGATTGAACAATTAAAACCAGCTGTTAAAAAAGTATTTATTGTTTCAAACAACAAAGCCTACGAACAATTTGGATTGGAAGTCATCAGCGATTTAATAACTGACATTGGTCCTGCCGGAGGAATTCTCACTGCTCTTTCTCAAACTGATTCCACATATAATTTTATTTGCAGTTGCGATATGCCATTTATAAAAACTGAAGCAATAAATTTTCTGATTGAACATTCGTTTGGTTATGATATTTCAGTGGCAGTTTATCAAGATAAAATTCAACCATTGCTCGGAGTATATTCAAGGAATTGTTTAGCTGAATGGAAAAGCCAAATTCAAAAGAATAATTTCAAATTGCAGAAGTTAATCTGTTATTTCAATACACAGAAATTAGAAATGAAAAACATGCAATCATTTGACGAAACTATTTTTACCAATCTAAATTCAAAATCGGAGTTGGAACAACATCAGCAAAAAAGAAAATGAAAATTAAAATTCTCGCCTTCGGTATTATCGCCGATATCGTTGGTAAATCAGAATGGACAATTGAAAACATTCAACAAACCGATGATTTGAAAAAACATTTAGAGAATTTATATCCGCGATTAAAAAGCATGAAGTATGCAATAGCCGTTAACCTTGTAATCACTTCCGGAAATTTTGAATTAACAGATGGAGCAATTTTAGCTTTGATGCCTCCGTTTTCAGGAGGATGATTTATTAACCATTGAGAAAGATGACTAATAAGAAAATAAAAAAAGTTTTCATCGAAGGACCAATCACTCCATCCTTCATCGCCGATGCAATTGCAAAGCATAACACCAAAAAAGATATTGGTGCGCATAGTATATTTCTTGGTCAAGTTCGCAACGATATCCTCAATGGCAAAGAAGTAAAAGCAATCAATTACACCGCTTACAATGAAATGGCGGAAGAAAAATTCCATGAAATTCGTGAAATCGCTTTCGAAAAATATTCATTAACCTGCATGCACATTTATCATAGTTTGGGTGGTGTAAATTCAGGGGAAATAAGTTTATTTGTTTTCACTTCTTCAAAACACCGAAAAGATGCAATGGAGGCATGCACTTTCATTGTTAATCGGATAAAAGAAGAAGTCCCGATCTGGGGAAAAGAAATTTTTGAAGATGAAAGTTACATTTGGAAACAAAACACACCTTAACTCTTAAACTTAAAATCAGATTAATAAAAAAATGCTATCAGACTTAGACATTGCGCAAGCAGCGAATATCACTCACATCAAAGAAATTGCAGCCAAAATAAATATTCATGCCGATGATCTTGAATATTACGGCAAGTACAAATCGAAACTTCCGTTGAAATTAATTGATGAGCAAAAAATAAAATCGAGCAAACTTATTCTCGTTTCAGCCATAAATCCTACTCCGGCAGGTGAAGGAAAAACAACCGTCTCTATTGGTTTGAATGAAGGTTTGAACAAACTCGGAAAAAAATCAATTGTGGTTTTACGCGAACCATCATTGGGTCCTGTGTTTGGAATGAAGGGTGGCGCCGCCGGTGGTGGTTATTCACAGGTTATTCCAATGGAAGATATTAATCTGCATTTCACTGGAGATTTTGCTGCAATAGAAAAAGCAAATAATTTATTAGCTGCTCTCATTGATAATAATCTGCAGAACAAACAAAATAATTTAAACATTGACCCGCGCACCATTAAGTGGAAGCGTGTGATGGACATGAACGACCGTGCGCTTCGTCAAATCATAATCGGTATTGGTGGCACCACCAATGGTATTCCTCGCGAAGATGGATTCAATATTACTCCTGCATCTGAAGTAATGGCAATTCTTTGTATGTCGAAAGACATTGATGATTTGAAAATGCGACTTGGAAATATTTTCGTTGGATTCACTTTCGATAAGAAGCCAATTTTTGCCCGTGATTTAAAAGCACAGGGAGCAATGGCAATTCTATTGAAAGAAGCCATCAAACCAAATCTCGTACAAACACTGGAAGGAAACCCTGCTATTTTACATGGTGGTCCGTTCGCAAACATTGCGCAGGGAACCAACACAATTCTTGCTACAAAAATGGGATTGTCACTCGGCGATTATGTAGTAACCGAAGCAGGTTTCGGCGCCGATCTTGGTGCTGAAAAATTCATGAACATCAAATGCGGTTATGCAGGATTAGCACCTCACGCAATTGTGTTGGTGGCAACCATTCGCGCACTTCGTCATCATGGTGGAGCAAAAAAGGAAGAGTATAATACTCCGAGCATGGAACGCGTGATAAAAGGTTTTCAGAACCTTGAAAAGCACATTGAGAATTGTAAAAAATTCGGAATCACCCCGGTTGTTGCCATTAATAATTTCCCAACTGATTCACAGGAAGAAATTGAATTCGTTCAAACGCATTGTGCGAAGATGAATGTGAAGGCTGTGGTGTCATATGGCTTTGCAAAAGGTGGCGATGGAACTAAAGAGTTAGCTCAAGCTGTTCTTGATGTAATTGAAAACGGTTCAAATAAATTTAAGCCGTTGTACGATTGGAATCTGAGTGTTGAAGATAAAATCAGTCGCATTGCAACAGAAATTTATGGTGCTGATGGGGTGGAATATTCTTCGAAGGCACGCACGCAATTAAAAATGATAAAAGATTTAGGTTACGATAAACTACCAATCTGCATGGCGAAAACACAAAAGTCATTGTCCGATAAAGAAACTGTTGTTGGTCGCCCGAAAGGATTTACGATTAATGTGCGTGAGTTTGAATTTGCAGCAGGTGCCGGCTTCATCATTCCTATTTTAGGTGACATGATGCGCATGCCTGGGCTGCCTGTTGTTCCTGCATCTGAGCACATGGACATTGATAACAATGGAAAAATCACAGGACTGAGTTAATCATCAAATGAACATTGAACAATATAACGGACTGTTTTTTAACGAAGGGAAATTTTCTCAGGTCGAAGATATTCTCGCTGTTGAAGTCGCGCTTAGTATTGCTGTCAATGAAGTTCCGTTCACAGTTACCATGCAAACTCCCGGCAACGAAATGGAATTGGTTCGCGGATTATTATTTTCCGAAAAAATAGTTCAGAGTTTAACCGAACATCCGGTAATAGATATTCTTGAAAGAAATGAAGAAGGATTTATCAGCGCAGTGAATGTTAAAATACCTTCTGAATTTATTCTGAGAGATTTTGCCGGAACACGAAATGTAATTTCCGCATCATCATGCGGAGTATGTGGGAAAACTGAATTGGATGAATTGGGAACCGACAGAGTTTTAAATTCAGATATCCTGAATCCTTCATTGGTAAAAATGATGTTTGAAAAAGTGAACTCACAACAAAAAACTTTTCAGCAATCAGGAGGAACACACGCTGCTGGTGCATTTACAATTGATGGAGAACTTTTGGTTGCGATGGAAGACATTGGTCGCCACAATGCAGTTGATAAAGTGATTGGATACCTCGTGAATAATAACATACTTGATAAAGCAAAGCTCACCACTGTCAGTGGGCGTGTGTCTTATGAAATTGTAAGCAAGGCAAAATCTGCGGGTATTCCATTTCTCGCTTCAGTTTCAGCGCCATCATCCTTGGCTGTTGATTCAGCAGAAGCAGCCGGAATTTCCCTCATGGCTTTCTGTCGTAATAATAAATTTACTGTTTACTCAAATCCTGCACAGGTGGCAAACGATAAACCCGAAATAACCACAGGGCAGGTCAACGATAAAAACAATGTCAAAAAATTTAAGTGACTTATCAGGAAGGAAAGGATTATCAAAAAATCTTTTCGAAGAATATGGAAAACTTGCAACGGCAACCGGAACACCGGATCCAGCTGCATTAGAAAAGCTCCGAGAAGAATTTCTTGTTGGAAAATCAAGCGTATATGGTGCAGTTTCTTTTTATGATTTTCTGAAGCCGGAAAACAAAGGCAAGAAGGTATACATCTGCAACGGCAGCTCGTGCATGACCGCCGGAACACAGGATGAATTACATTCAAAACTCAGCACACATTATTCAGCTGACGAGATTGGCGAAATGTGTTGCCTCGGTCGCTGTCACGAAAATGTATCGTTCCACATTGATGGGAAAAATTATTCTGGTAATGATATTGATGACATTGAGAAAATAAAATCCGGTAATGTTCTCACAAAAGAAAAATACAATGTCGGTTGCATCGGAACACCAATACTCACAAGTGAGTATGGCAGCATAAAAGATTTCTATAAAATATTTACCGACTGCTTATCCAAAACTCCTGAAGCGCTTCTCACTGAATTGAAAGATTCTGGTTTGCGTGGTCGTGGTGGTGCAGGTTTTTCTATGGCATTCAAATTAGATTCGTGCCGCAATGTTGCGGGTGATACTAAGTTCATTGTCTGCAATGCTGATGAAGGCGACCCTGGTGCATATTCCGACCGCTACATCATGGAACAGCGTCCTCACACTATGCTCATGGGAATGATGATTGCCGGTTATATCACAGGTGCACAACACGGGGTGGTTTACATCCGAGGCGAATATCCCGAGTCGGTTAATATTGTGACCGAAGAAATTTCGAAACTGCAAAATGAAAATCTGCTTGGAGAAAACATTAAAGGCAGTGGTTTCACCTTCAATTTCAAAGTAATTAAAGCACAGGGCGCTTACATCTGCGGCGAAGAAACCGCACTGCTTTCTTCCATTGAAGGGCAGAGACCTGAAGTGCGGGTGCGTCCGCCATATCCGACTCAACAGGGCTTATTCAATAAACCAACTGTTGTAAATAATGTAGAGACACTCGCCAATCTTCCTTTCATTATGAAGAAAAGCGGAAAAGCTTTTGCCGCCATCGGCACCGCAAAATCATCTGGAACCAAACTCATTTCTCTAGATGGTTTTTTTAACAAGCCTGGGATTTATGAAGTTGACATGGGTACTGCTTTGAGCAAAGTCATTCATGATTTAGGTGGTGGGTTTCGCACTTCTGTTAAAGCCATGCACATCGGTGGCCCACTCGGTGGTCTCGTTCCCGTTTCTAAAATCGACAGCCTCACTGTTGACTTCGATTCATTTGCGCGCGAAGGCTTTCTGCTCGGTCACGCTTCGGTTGTTTGCCTTCCCGAAAATTATCCACTCATCGGTTATATCGAACACCTGTTTCGGTTCACTGCGCACGAGAGTTGCGGCAAGTGTTTTCCGTGCCGCCTCGGCTCCACCCGTGGTTACGAGATGGTGGAGAAAGCACGAACCGAAGATTATAAAATGGATTACACCCTAATGACCGACCTTTTAGAAACTTTAGAGACAGGTTCACTGTGTGCATTAGGTGGAGGACTTCCGCTTCCTATAAAAAATGCATTGAAATATTTCGACCAAGAGTTATCACCATTCTTCAATAAATAATCATGGGACTAACAGCTTTTATAAATGATAAACCCTATTCAGTAAATACAGGCGAAACCATTTTGAAATTTGTGCGCCGCCATCTCGGTCACGATTTTGTTCCCACGCTTTGCGATGCTCCCAACCTCGATCCGTTTGGTTCGTGCCGTGTTTGCAGTGTGGATGTGGCGCTGGTGGAAAACGGAAATGCAAAAGCGCAGGCATCGTGTCACACACCGGTGATTCCGAACTCGTATATATATACTGATAGTGACCGGATAAAAAAATTGCGACGGAATATTATTGAGCTGGTGCTCACCGACCATCCGCTTGATTGCCTCACCTGCGAGGTAAATAACAATTGCGAATTACAGACTGTTGCCGCTCGTGTAGGCATCCGCGATGTGCGGTATCCTGCCGGGAAAAATCACCTCGATAAGAAAAAAGATCTGAGTCACCCGTACATGACTTCTGATTTTTCGAAGTGCATTAATTGTTTCCGTTGCGTGCGTGCGTGTGATGAAGTGCAGGGAGAATTTGTGTTGAGCATGGCAGGCCGCGGTTTCAACAGTCACATTGTGAAGAGCAATGAAAATAATTTTTTTGAATCAGATTGCGTGAGTTGCGGTGCGTGCGCACAGGCTTGTCCGACCTCAGCTATATCCGATGTGTTTGAATCGAAGTCAATTGTTGCTGATAAAAAAGTGCGTACGGTTTGTACCTATTGTGGAGTTGGTTGCAACCTTGAAGTTGCAGTTGTGAACGGAAAAGTGAAATCAATACAAGCACCTTTTGATGCAGAGGTGAATCAGGGACACACTTGTTTGAAAGGCCGATATGCTTTTTCATTTTACAATCATCCCGACAGAATTAAAACTCCGATGATTAGGAGAAACGGTGAATTGCAACCTGCAACATGGGATGAAGCTTATGATTTCATTGCCGAAAAATTAACAGGAATATTAAAACAACACGGCCCCGATTCCATTGCCGGAATTTCTTCAGCACGATGCACGAACGAAGAGAATTACATCATGCAGAAATTCATTCGTGCCGTAATCGGAACCAATAACATTGATTGCTGTGCGCGTGTTTGTCACTCACCAACCGCACTTGGTATGCAACGCTCATTCGGAACAGGAGCAGCTACCAATTCAGTAGAAGATATTAAATACACCGATTGTATAATGGTGATAGGTGCAAATCCAACTGATGCACATCCGGTAACAGGCGCAAAGATCAAGCAATTCTTCATGAAGGGAAAACCAACCATTGTGATTGATCCACGCAGAACTGAGTTGGCCAGGTATGCAACTTATCATTTGCAGTTGCGCCCCGGAACTAATGTGGCGCTGCTTAACATGATGATGTATTACATCATCACCGAAAAACTAGAAGCAAAAGAATTTATTGAAAACAGAACCGAAGGTTATTCTGATTTCTGCAACCAGATATTGAAAGTTGATATTGCAGAGATGGAAAAAATTACTGGTGTTGACCGAAAGCTTGTTCGTGAGGCTGCGATGGCTTACGCGAAAGCACCTAATGCCATGTCATTTCACGGATTGGGTGTAACTGAACACACGCAAGGTTCTTACACCGTGATGCTGATTTCTGATTTAGCAATGATCACAGGAAACATTGGCCGAAGAGGTGTTGGTGTTAATCCATTGCGCGGACAAAACAATGTGCAGGGCGCAGCAGACATGGGTTGCCAGCCACACCAAGGGGCTGGTTACATGAATGCTTATGACCCTGAAATAAATAAACAGTACGAGGCATTTTATAAGCGCAAAATTCCATTTAGTAAAGGATTAAAAATTCCGGAAATGTTTGATGCAGCCATTGAAGGAAATTTGAAAGCTATTTGGTTAATGGGAGAAGATGTGGTGCAAACTGACCCGAACACCAATAAAGTAATTGCAGCCATGAAAAACCTTGACCTGTTAGTGTTGCAGGAAATTTTTATGACTGAAACCTGTAAGTATGCAACAGTGGTTTTGCCTGGCGCCACTTTCTTAGAGAAGAGTGGAACTTATACCAATGCTGAGCGAAGAATTCAGAAAGTACAAAAAGTGGTGGAGCCATTAGAAGGAACTAAAGCAGATGGACAAATCATCGTTGAAATCATGAACCGAATGGGTTATGCGCAGGCACCTTATGAAGCCGAGACCATGCTGGAAGAAATTTCTCAGATAGTTCCATTCTTCGCCGGAGTAAAATGGAATGAGTTAGGCGACAATGGAAAGCAATGGCCTGTAAGAAAAGACGGAACTGATACTGAAATTCTTCATCTCGAAAATTTCCCGCGTGAAGATGGAAAAGGCAAGTTCCATTATTTCGATTTCAAAGAATCAAATGAACTTGTAAAAAACGGAAAGTCTTATCCGTACATCATCACCACCAATCGTGAACTGGAGCATTATAACTCAGGTACCATGACTCGCCGTACCGGAAATGTTGATATTCTGACTGAAGATGTATTGATGATTCATCCGGATGATGCGAAGAAAAATTTAATCAACGAAGGCGATATGGTTTGTGTGGAATCACCTCGTGGTAAAGTGGATATCAAAGCGAGAATTACTGATGAAGTAAAACCGGGAATTCTCAGCACCACTTTCCATTTTCCTGAGGTGTTGTTAAACATTATTACCAGCGATGAACACGATAGTGAAGCTATGTGCCCCGAGTATAAAGTGGTTGCAGTAAACATCCGCAAGAGCAAGGGGAGTTTTAAAAATAAAAATGTGCCGGTGAAGGCTTAACTTTTTCAACATTCTTAATGATAGACATTACTAATAAAATATTTACTCATCGAACAGCAATAGCACAAGCCATTGTTAAAGTGAGCAAGCAGGAAACTATTGATGCTGTAAAAAATAAAACTGTTCCGAAAGGAGATGTGTTGGAAGCAAGTCGTATTGCAGGTTTGTTCGGCATTAAAAGAACGAGTGACATGATTCCGGATTGCCATCCGTTACCTGTTGAGTTTGCAGCAGTTACTCATAAAATTGAAGGGCTCGAAATAATTATTGAAACTGAAGTTCACACAATTTATAAAACAGGAGTTGAAGTGGAAGCCATGCACGGGGCATCAGTTGTGGCTTTAACTATTTACGATATGCTTAAACCAATTGATAAAGAAATTGAAATAGTTGGTATAAAACTGTTGAAGAAAAAGGGAGGGAAGTCGCAATACAATGATACACTCAGCCGCACAATTAAAACTGCTGTAGTAGTTTGTTCCGATAGTATTTCAACAGGAAAAAAACAGGACTTCGCAGGTAAAGCAATAATTGAGAAGCTGAAAAAATTCAATACATCCATTAACGATTATTCCATCATTGCTGATGAAGTAAAAATTATCCAGGAAAAAGTTCAATCACTTTACGAAAGCCAGGTTGATTTAATAATCCTCACAGGAGGAACAGGTTTATCAAAGCGTGATGTAACTCCCGAAGCCATTCGCCCGATGCTTGACATAGAGATTCCGGGTATAGCAGAGGCAGCTAGAAGTTATGGTCAACATCAAATGCCTTATGCTATGTTATCGCGAAGCATTGCAGGATTAAAAGGTAATTCATTAATACTTGCATTGCCTGGTTCTACTCGTGGCGCGCAGGAAAGCATGGATGCCTTGTTTCCTTACCTGCTTCATATTTTTAAGGTGATGGAAAACACTCCTCACGATTAATAAAACAAGAAATATATATAAAAAAAGGGTTTCAGAATATGAAACCCTTTTTTTTGTGACCCTGCAAGGAGTCAAACCTTGAACCTTCTGATCCGTAGTCAGATACTCTATTCAGTTGAGCTACAGGGCCAATTTTTATTTGGGAGCGCAATAATAAGAAACCAATTTGAAACCAAGAATAATGCTCTAATAATTCAGGTTTTTCAGTTATCTTTTTTAGGGGTTGGTTTAGCTATGCTTTCTCTCATTTCAGTATCAGCCTGTACATTTTTCATTTTGTAATAATCCATAATTCCCATATTTCCGCTTCTGAAAGCTTCAGCCATTGCCTGAGGAATTTGAGCCTCGGCTTCAATAACCATTGCTCTTGCTTCCTGAGCCTTCGCTTTCATTTCCTGCTCTAAGGCAACTGCCATGGCGCGACGCTCTTCAGCTTTTGCCTGTGCTATGTTCTTATCAGCATTTGCCTGATCCATTTGAAGGTATGCACCAATGTTTTTACCTACATCAATATCAGCAATATCAATTGAAAGAATTTCAAATGCAGTTCCAGCGTCCAAACCTTTTGCCAAAACAACTTTTGAAATTGAATCAGGATGTTCTAAAACTTCTTTATGTGAAAGAGCCGAACCAATTGAGCTTACTACTCCTTCACCAACCCTTGCTAAAACTGTTTCTTCACCTGCACCTCCAACCAGCTTATTAATATTAGTGCGGACCGTTACTCGTGCACGACAAATTAACTGAATACCATCCTTTGCAACAGCTGTTACAGGTGGTGTATCAATTACTTTCGGATTTACACTCATTTGTACAGCCTCTAAAACATCACGACCTGCGAGATTTATAGCAGTAGCTGCTTTCCAATCTAACGCAATATTTGCCTTGTCAGCAGATATCATTGCGCGAATAACAGAATTCACATTTCCTCCAGCTAGATAATGCGTTTCAACATCATTGCTTGTAACCTTTAATCCAGCCTTTGTACTGTTAATTAATGCATTAACTACTAAAGAAGGCGGAACCTTACGAATACGCATAAAAATCAAATTTGCAATACTGATTTTTACACCGCTAAATATTGCAGTTATCCAAAGGTTAAGTGGAATGATGTAAAAAAATAAAATAATAAATACAAAAATTCCGAGCGCGGTTAACGCAATCATTACTGGTTCCATGTTTTGCTATTTTTTTGTTTGAACGATTATTTTTCTGTTTTCTATTCTTAAAATTTCAATTTCAGTATGAGGATTTATGAATTCACTTTCAGAATTCACTTCATAATTTATATCATTAAATCTGGCAGTTCCGGATAAAGCAATTTTGCTTACGGCTATACCTATATCACCGGGCTTTATGCTTCCTTCTTCCCATTCGTTCATTCTGCTTTCAGACAATGATTGTTTCAAACTTAATTTATTCCACAATCCGGATTTAAAACCGATAACTAAAGAAGTTATCATAATTAATATGGAAATTCCTATGGTCATCCAACCAATTGAATTTCCATAACTTGAAAATGAATAATAAAACCCAGTAAGCATCATTCCAAATCCTAATATTGCAAATACTGTGAAACCAGGAATAAAAAATATATCAATATAAATAAGAAGCCAACCTATTGCCAGAAGGGAAATGATTATAAATAATTCCAATTTTATTTAAATTTAAGGAGTTGCAAATGTAATCAGTAGTAAATCACTTAGGCACAATTAATTTTAAAGTGAATTAATAGTTAGGAATTTCTATTTGTCAATTATCAATTCAACTTCTCAATCATACATTTGTCAGAAACCAATTTTGATGGAAGAAAGTTTATTAGCATTTGAACGGGTGCTTAATGTGATGAATGACCTTCGGGAAAAATGCCCTTGGGATCGAAAACAAACAATTGAATCGTTACGCATTTTAACTATTGAAGAAACATATGAATTAGCGGATGCTATAACCAAAAAGGATATGACATCCTTAAAAGAAGAATTAGGAGACTTGCTATTGCACATTGTTTTCTATTCAAAAATTGCTTCTGAAAACAAAGAATTTACAATTGCTAATGTGATGAATGATTTATGTGAAAAATTGATTGAACGGCACCCTCATATTTATGGTGATGTAATTGTTGAAAATGAAGAACAGGTTAAACAAAACTGGGAACAGATTAAACAAAAGAAATCGAATCGTTCATTGTTATCCGGAGTGCCGGTTTCTTTACCTGCATTAGTCAAAGCCTATCGAATGCAGGAAAAAGCAAAACAGGTAGGCTTTGAATGGGAAAACAAACATCAGGTTTGGGAAAAGGTCGAAGAAGAATTGTTGGAATTTAAGAATGAAGCATTTGCAAATGAAATTCATCACGAACATTTGGAAAAGGAATTTGGCGACTTGCTTTTTTCGTTAGTTAATCTTTCACGCTATTTGAACATTGATCCGGAAGCAGCATTGGAAAAAACCAATTTGAAATTTTTCAATCGGTTTAATCTGATGGAAAAAATGGCGAATGAGCAGGAGAAAAAATTACACGATATGAAATTGGAAGAGATGGATATATTGTGGAATCAAACAAAGAAACAGGTTCCTTAGAGTAAGGTATGGTAAAACATAAAGGTTGGATTCCTTTTTTTCTGTTTTTTTTATCAGCATTATTTATGCTGCTTTCTTTTTATCTGCCTATGTTTTATAGTCCTCATAAAGAACTGCATAAAGCAATTATTAGTACCGAATCAAAAATAAATGCTCTTGAAAAGAAGTTTCAGGAATATTGTGACAAATTAAAATCTGACGACGATTTTTTTATAAAACATGATTCAATTGAAAACTTAAGTGAAGTTGAATATACAATTCTATACTATATAAATGATTCGCTAGTTTTTTGGAATAACAATAAAATTCTTCCTCAAAATATTAAAGGTATTCAAGAGGAAGGTTTTGAATTTGAGAAATTTAAAAATGGTTATTATTTAACTATAAATAAAAGAATAGAGAAATCAAGTTTAAGAAAAAGGGAATTGTTTATGATGATTCCGATTCGAGATGCTTATGTAACCGAAAATCAATATCTTAAACATAAATACAATACTTACTTCAGCATTCCTGAATGGATTGAAGTTGCTTCTCAAGTATCACCATTAGCAGAAGTTGTAAAATCATCAACAGGGAAAAATTTATTTTATCTGTCTTACTCTTTACCTTTTATTAACCCTGAGCCACAGACAGCTTCAATTACATTGTATTTTTTAAGTATAGTTTTATTGTTGGCAGGTATTCATTTTTTTTTAACCTATTTGGTTTCCAGTTCTTGGTGGCTCATTAAGTTGTTGATAGCTCTTTCAATTCCGGTTTTGTTTTTTTATTTATTGAATCATGCCAATCTGGTTCCTATTGGTGTTTCAAACTGGAAATTATTTGCTGCCGATGTATTTGCATCACCCGATATTGGTTCTTCTTTAGGCTGCTTGTTTATTGAATGCATTGCTGCAATTTGGGCTGTTATCTATATTAACTTCTTTATTGAAATACCTATTCCAAGAAGTAGATTTTACAATTGGTTTGTTTCATTTATTTATATCAGTTTCATATTTTTTATTGGTGTTTATTTCACATATTCAATAAAAGGCTTGTCGCGTGATTCAAAGTTGTTGATCGGTTTTTTAAATCCTATTACTCCGGATTATCTATCAATAATCGCTTTGTTTTGTATTAGTGTTTTTGCCTTTTGTTTTTTTCTTATCGCTCAGAAAGCGTCAGAATATATCAGAGTGATGCCTGTTTCGACTTTAAGTAAATTTTCGATTTTATTGCTGGTAGCTATTCTTACAACCTTTTATACCCCGTTATTTCATTTCGACTTTTCTCCTTTTTTAATCTCAATTGGAATATCACTGGTCTTTGTTATTATTTATCTATTGAGAGTAAAAAATGTTGCTCGTATCGATTTAGTCAGGTTATTTATTCTGTTAATTGCTTTTTCAATTTCGTGTGCTGTTTTAACTACTTATTTCAGACAAGAAAAAGATTTTAATTCAAGATTAACTCTTGCCCGAAAACTAATTAATGAAAGAGATAATGTAACAGAATACTTGCTGGCTGATATGCGACCTCAGATAGAAGCAGATGAATTTATTAAAAATTATTTTGTTCATCCGATTATTTCCTACAAAAATTTTTCCGAAGAACTGAGACAAGTATATTTTGCTTTTGGTTTTAGTCGGTATGAAGTCGACTTTGTTTCATTTGATTCAGAAGGATTGCCATTAAATATAGATGAAAGTGCAAGTGCAAATAATTTTGGAAATGAAATATTTCGAAATGCCCAAACTTTAATTTCAGGCAAACTTTATTATTTCAATAGCCAAGCCACAGGTAGCGGATACGCCGCATTCTATCCTATTATTGTTAATGAAAACTACATCGGCCGCTTATTTATTGTTTTGAGAAGTAAGTTGCTAAACCGGATTAATGTTTATCCTGAACTGTTGCTAGAAGAGAAAGATAAGATTCCTGAAGAAGCCGAAGGATATTCATTTGCAGTATATGAAAACACAAACCGCCTGAATGAAAGCAGCGGAAATATCACTTACCCTGTAAATGATATCTATGGTCCAATGACCAAAGAATTAAACGAACCTTTTATTTACCATGAAAAAAATATTGAGCATATAATTTTAAAACAGGATGATGGAGATACCGTAGTTATTTCAAAACAAATTGATTTGTTGCAGGAGTTTTTTTCTGCTTTCTCATATTTATTTGTGGCGGCATTTTTATTTGTTGTATTAATCGCTTTTTTACTTTACTTGTATTTATATTTTAAAGGAAGCGCCCATTTTTTCAGTTTTGCTGAAGCTTCATTCAGAAATATTATTCAATTGTCATTTGTATTTATAATTTTTCTATCAGTTATTTTTCTTGGAATTACAATTGGCAATCTTTTTCAACAACAATTTAATAGTAATACCTCTGAGAAACTTTCTGAAAAATTAAAAGAAGTTGAACAATCAGTTAGATATGTTGTAAGTAATACCGTTTCGTTTGATTCTCTGTGTGGATTTACACCAAGGGATCTCTCAACAATACTTAATATTAATATTAATGATTTTAGTGAGTTACATGATATGGATGTTAATTTTTATGATATGCATGGTGCGTTACTCACATCTTCGCAACCAAGCATTTTCGAAAAGGGGCTTCAATCCAGAATGATGAATGCAAATGCTTTTCATAAAATGCGTAGAACACTTCCTTCAGAAATTATTCAACAAGAAACTATTGGTCAATTAAAATATTTGAGTGGATATAGACCTGTATACAATGAAGAAGGACGATTGCTTGCCTATTTAAATATCCCTTACTTTAATACTTATCGCTTACTCAATGAGCAAATAGGAGTGTTTTTTTCAGCGCTTATAAATATTTTGGTAACAGCATTAATACTTGCAGGGTTTTTAGCACCATTTATTTCCAGGCAAATAACAGCGAAGCTTTCTCACATTGCTGAAAAATTTAAACAAGTCACAATAGGAGGAAAGAACAAACCAATAGAATGGCAGGCAAGAGATGAATTGGCAGTGTTAGTTAAAGAATTTAATAAAATGATAATGAAACTTGATGAAAGTGCTAAACAATTAGCACGATCAGAAAGAGAATCGGCATGGAGAGAAATGGCCCAACAGGTTGCCCATGAAATAAAAAACCCGTTAACTCCAATGAAATTAAGTATTCAGCATTTGCAACGGGCATTTGATAATAAAGATCCAAGAGCTCCAGAAATGGCAGAAAGAATTTCAAAAACACTCATTGAGCAAATTGAAAATTTATCAAAAATTGCAACTGAATTTTCTTCGTTTGCAAAAATGCCGCAGCCGGAGAATGAAAAAATTCATCTTTTAGAAGTAGTGTATCACTCGGCAAATTTGTACAAAGAAAATGAAGGGGTTAGTATCTCTGTTAAAACAGAAGGAGTAATTCGCGATGAAATTTTTGCAGATAAAAGTCAATTATTGAGAGTGTTCAATAATCTGATTCTGAACTCAATTCAGGCGATACCAGATGATCGCCAAGGTGAAATAGTAATTAAAGCAATAAATGTTAACGATAGTATTATGATAAGCGTAAGTGACAATGGAATTGGAATTGATCAGGAAAAGGCGAATAAAGTTTTTGTACCCAACTTCACAACAAAGTCTTCAGGTATGGGATTAGGCTTAGCAATATCTCAAAACATTATTGAAATGGCCGGAGGAATAATCAGATTTGAATCGATAGAAAATTCCGGAACTACCTTTTATGTCACCTTGCCATTGAATAGTATATGAATATGATTTGTCATACTCAAGTCAGTTTTTATGATTGTACAATTTTATCAGCAAAGTAGTTTTTAATTTAGAGCAATGAGAAAAGGTTCCGTGATTTTATTTTATGTTATGGTTGCCTATATGTTCATTTCATTCAGTTGGTGGACTATTCTCTTGCTCGAAAAGAACAAGGAGGTATTTGTTGAAGAGAGAAATTTTCTCGAATTAAAAAATTCAATAAAGAATAATACTGACACGGATTTTGAAAATAGTTCTGCGTATGAAATTCTACTAAAAAAATACGAATCTCAAAAAAGAATGATTTTGAGTGAAGCTGTTGTAATGATGATGTTGTTGTTGACAGGAACATTTCAGCTTTATCGAACATTTAGTAAAGAAATTGAATTGAATAGGAGGCAAAAAAATTTCTTGCTTTCAATAACTCACGAATTAAAAAGTCCATTGTCATCAACAAAGCTTTCTCTTCAAACTTTATTAAAAAGAAATAAACTTGACGATGACAGGTATTTTAAATTAATTAATAATAGCCTTAATGATGTTGAAAGATTAAAAATTTTAGTCGATAATCTTTTGCTTTCAGCTCGAATTGAAGATCATTCATACCAGCCTTCATTTGAACTCTGTAATATTTCATCAATAACTGAAGAAATATTTAGTAAATCAAAAGAAGTCCATGGGTTGAATAAGAGTATTGATTTTAGTATTCAACCTGGGTTAATGGTGAATGGAGATACACTTGCTTTGCAAACCATAATAAATAACATAAATGACAATGCAATTAAGTATACGGCAGATGGTGCTTCAATTCATTGTCACTTATTTGAAGATTTAAACGAAGTAATAATTACAGTATCAGATAATGGTTTTGGGATTCCTCAGGAAGAAAAGCAGAAAATATTCAGTAAGTTTTACAGAGTTGGAAATGAAGAAACCCGATCGACAACTGGGACAGGGCTGGGATTATATATGGTAAAAGAATTGTTGAAATTGTTAAAAGGTAAAATTTATGTAAATGATAATTCACCAAAAGGTACAGTTTTTAAAATCAGTTTGCCAAAAGCTCAATTAACCTAAGTAGCTAATTTAATTATTTTTTTCACCCTTAAATCAACCACTCATGCTAAACAGAATTTTAGTTGTTGAAGACGAAAAAAGCTTACTTGATGCCATTCGTATGAATCTTGAAATGGAAGACTATGAAGTTGTAAGTGCAACAAATGGAATTGATGCATTAAAGATTTTTAAGGAACAAAGATTCAATTTAATCATTCTTGATGTTATGATGCCGGAAATGGATGGCTTTCAGGTATGTGAAAAAATTAGACTTTCTGACTCTGAAACTCCGATACTTTTTTTGACTGCAAAAGATACTTTGGAAGATAAGGTTATGGGTTTGAAATTAGGAGCAGATGATTATTTAACAAAACCGTTTAATCTTGAAGAGTTATTGCTCAGAGTAAAAATCCTGGTAAAGCATAGTTTAAAGGGCACCAGCAAAGAAAGAAAATCTGCCACAGTTGAATTTGGAAATTGCATGGTTGATTTTAAGACTTTTACTGCAAAGGGAACAGGAGGAAAAAAAATTCAATTAACTCAAAAAGAAGCCGCTTTATTAAAATTATTAATTGATCGTAAAAATCAAGTTGTATCCAGGCAACATATTTTGCAAACTGCATGGGGTTATGATGTTACTCCGAGTACAAGGACTATCGATAATTTTATTCTTGCTTTCAGAAGGTATTTCGAAAAGGATTCAAGAAATCCAAAACATTTCTTCTCAATAAGAGGAGTAGGTTACAAGTTTGTAGAATAAAATATAAAAAAAGCTGCCATTGAATTCAATGGCAGCTTTTTTTAATATTGATAAAACTAATTACTTAGATTTTTCATCCTGAGTAAAATTCATTGATGCAGAATTCATGCAATATCTCAATCCTGTTGGTCTTGGTCCATCATCAAATACATGCCCCAAATGAGCGTGGCACTTTGAACATTGAATTTCAGTTCTAACCATACCATATGCAGTATCTTTTATTTCAATAATTGATTTATCATTAATTGGTTTAAAGAAACTTGGCCATCCTGTGCCTGAATCAAATTTTGTATCTGAATTGAATAATGGTGAATTGCATACAACACATGAATACATACCAGTAATGTGATTATCCCAATATTTGTTTTTAAATGGGGGTTCTGTACTACACATCTGTGTTACATTGTATTGTTCAGTTGTTAGTTTTTGTTTAAGTTCTTCTTTATTCACTTCAACCTCTGGATTTCTATTAATTTTTTCGTTCATAGAAGTTTTATTTTTTAGTTCATTGGTTTGTGTTTGTCCGCAAGCTGGTAATACGCTAATTAGGGTAAAGATGTAAGGAAGAAATTTTAATTTTATCATTTGCTTTTTATTTGTAATCATTTACGAAGAAAAAAGAACCTTGGATTTTTATTCTGAAACAATTTCAAATTCATTTATGATTTTTGTGGAATTGTGATATAAAATTCTCTTACAACTAAACAAATTCAAAACATGACTAAAAAGTTCATAGTTAATAGTTTTATTATTCTTGGTGTGTTGAATCTTTTCATTTTTAAAAATGCAAGTGCTCAAGCCAATGAACTTAAAGCTTTGCAGGTAAATATCTTTAAGAATGGCACATACTTTATTGCTAAGGAGTCTAATGTGACCGGAAGCATAGCTAAATTTCCAGTTCCGCCAGGTCCACTTCAATCAACCTATTGGATTTATACAACAAAAGAAAATAAAATAAGCCGTATTGATGTTTTAACTGATACTATTAAAGTCGCAAAAAAATCTGTTTCTCTAAACGATTTCTTTCTTGCAAATAAGGGGAAGGAAGCAATATTCACTTACTCTTATGGGACAGGAAGTTCTGCACGGACAGTTGAAGGCATTATTAAGGATTATTCTTATGGCAACATGATTAAACTGGAAACCTCTGCCGGTTTACCATTGTTTTTTAATTCTCAAAATATTTTAGAATTTAGTTTGAAAGAAAAAGAAAATTCAAAGTATTCATTTGATTCAACATTGAGAATAGCAAAGGTTTATTTTAAACAGCCGGAATCAGATGAACCTGTTTTGTTGTCTTATATGAGCTCTGGTATTCAATGGCTTCCATCTTATAGCATACGGATAACAGATGCAGCTAAACTTCAATTAGAAATGAAAGCTCTAGTTGAAAATTATGCAGAGGGCATAAAGGATGCTGATGTAGTTCTGACGGTTGGAAAACCACAAATGTTGTATGGTCAAACAATTGACCCAATTGCAAATGACTTTTTCACTGGCGGAACAGGAGGTTATACTGCTAATCCGATTTATAATTATGGCGCCTATGCACAAGCTTCATCACCGATGATGATGTATGATAACTCCGCTGTTACTGAAGAGAAAAGTTATGATGGTTATGTAGGAGATATGAATTATCAATACAATACTGAAGGAGAGAAAACAAATGATTTATATATATATAAATTGGGAAAAGTTTCATTACCTAAAAACACAAAATCTTCATTCAGTATTTTTTCTTCTTCTATTCCTTATGAAGATTTATATGAAGTCACTATAAATGATTATGTAAATTTTTATTCAACTCAGAATATTCAAAAAAATGATGATCTGTTTTTTGATGTTTACCATAGTTTAAGAATTACAAATTCTACTATTTTTCCTTTTACAACCGCACCTGTTTTTGTTCAGGATGAAAAATTGAATCCTCTTGCACAGGACCAAATAAAATATACTCCCAAAGGTAGTAAGGTAAAAGTTCAATTAAGCAAAGCTGTGGATGTTCAGGTAAAAGGAGAGGAGACAGAGCTTAATCGATCTGATAATCTAAAGAAATTTAATAATGCTCAATATAGAAAAGTAACCATCAAGGGTATAATTCATGTTGAGAATTTACAAGATAAAAATATAAAGCTGAATGTAAATAAGTTGATAATGGGAGAAATTACTGAAGTATCAGATAACGGAGTAATCTCAAAACCTGGAAAGTTTTCCGGTTTAAATCCTTCAACCTCTGCAGAATGGAATGTTGAATTAACCGGGAACCAGAAAAAAGATATAACATACTTATATGATGTTTGGATTTATGCCGGGAATTAATTTTAGAAGATGTTGAATTATAAAGCTCTTAAATTTAGGTTTCTGTTATAATTATGAATAATGAATTTAAAGTGAGGTTAGATAAATATTTATGGGCTATTCGTCTTTATAAAACCCGTTCTCAGGCTGGAAATGCAATAGATTCTGGTAAGGTTAAAATGAATAGTAATTCGTTAAAGGCTTCTCATATTGTTAAGACAGGAGAAGAGTATTTCATTAATACCAAAGAAAAAAAATGGCAAATCAGAGTAGTTGATATTTTAGATAAAAGAATGAAAGCATCTGAAGTTGCTCCTTTCTTTAAAGATATTACATCTGTTGAAGAATTGGAGCGGATAAAAATGAAGTCTTCGTCTTTTAATGCAAGTATTAATAAGTATGAAGATAAATCAGGCCGACCTACAAAAAGGAATCGTCGAATGCTTGATAATATTTCAATTGAAGAATCCTAGTGTGATTAAGTAGTTCCTGAAAATCAGGATCCGTGTGCTTCTATAAATTTCTTTATGTGATCGAAATAAACATTTTTATTTGTGCTGAAATTTTCGGAGCTCTCTACACCTGGAACAACATAGATTTCAGCATTTTTCGGATGAATTTTTTGTAATGTTTTTGCATCATCAGGTCCAAAAATCAAATCTTTTTCTCCAACAATATAAAGAATGCCATAAAAATGCGTTCCCTTGGAAACCAAAGCATACTTAGGTTCCATAAAAAGTTTATCGTATACAAGTGGCATTAAATAATCAATATTATCTCTGTCGCTATAACGAGCTTTTGTTTCTTCAAAAGATGAATAAGTCGCATCTGCAATTACTCGCTTTACTTCAATTCTGTTTGCGCCTACAGCTAATGATAGTCCGGCACCAATACCAATTCCGTACATATCCATAACTGTTGTGTAGTATTTGCGGGTATATTCAATCACACCAGTAATGTCTTTAGTAAATTGAGGGTAGATGTAAAAACTTTTGTTAATTGCAAAGTCATCACTTTTTCCAAAACCACGGTAGTCATAAGTAATAACATTGTAACCAATTGAAAGAAATTGAGCTACCAATTCAATATTATCATCCATGTTTCCATTTCCATCGTCGCTGATAATTATATATTTTTTTGATTCACCTGAAGGCTTAAAAATCCACGCAGCTAATTTCACATCATCAGTTGCAGGAATCATTACCTCTTTATAATCCATGCCATAGTCACTTGGTAATACAGGGTATTCACGAGAAGGATTAAGAGCAAAAACCTTTGAAGTAAGGGCAAGGGCAAAAACAAGGGTTAAAATTTTCTTCATTAGAGTGTTGTTTATGAGAGCGCCAAAAATATAATTCTGAGTGAATGTCACAAGCATGAAGTTTTGAACATTTTATTATTTGAAAAATCAAACAGAGCTATCTTCTTTTTTCAGGAATAATTTTAAAAAATGAAATAACAGAAAGCCAAAAGCAAAAACTACTAATCCGTACAATGATCTGAGTGGATCATCGATAATTACACTAATAGTTACAAAACATATTGTAATAATAAAAACAATAGGAAATATTGAATTGCCCACCTTAAAACCCTTGTAAACTAAAATTTGTTTTCTTCTTAAAATAAAAACACAAAATGCGGCAGTTGCTAATGAAATTGTATCAGTGAACATAACATAGCTTAGTAGTTTTTCGAAAGTGCCTAACGAAAAAAACATGATAAGAATTAGAATTGTAAATACGGTCAGAGAAAATTCCTGAACTTGTTTTTTCTCGTTTACTTTCTTGAATATTGATGGGAGGACTTTATCATCAGCCATAGCATACCAAATCCGGGGATTATACATTAAAGCAGAATTCAAAAAACCAAGAACTGAAATAAAAATTGCGATTGAAGTAAATGCAGCTCCGGATTTTCCTAGCATCTGATTGGCCAAAGCAACAGCAACTAATGGTGATGATTTAATATTATCAAATCCTAAAATCAAAACATAACTTATATTAATTGCCATATAGAGAACTAATATAATTGCCATTGAAAAAAATATTGCTTTTGGAATATTTCGTTGTGGCTCTTTAATATCTTCTCCGAAGTTAATGGTGTTTTGATATCCTCCATAGGTGAAGAATACTGAAATTAACCCGGCACCAAATGCCAGTAATAAGTTTGAACCTGAATTTGAAATTAGTCCGGAATTCAAATTGCTTTCGATTGGTGTTGCCTGAACAGCAAAAAATATTGCTGAAGAGAAAAAAAGAATTAATAAAATTTTCAATCCACTTAAAATATTTTGTGTTGTAGCACCTGATCGGATTCCAAGCATGTTTATACCATATAGAATTAATACAATTCCAACAACAATGATTTGAATGTGAAATTCGGAAACAGGAGCTGGATAAATTAATGGGGCTAAATATTCTGCACCAATAAGCGCGACACTTGCTGCGCTTGAGGCATTTATTATTACTAATGACCAGTTAAGCATAAAAGCAAATGCCGGATGATAGCAATACGAAAACACCTTGTAAAATCCTCCGGCCACCGGATATCGAGCACCAATTTCTGCAAAGGTTAATGCACCAAATACACTGATTACAGCACCAATAATCCAGGCGGCAAAAAACAACTCAACTGTTCCTGCTTTTTGTGCAACAATTTGAGGAGTTCTGAATATTCCGATCCCAATGACCATTGAAATAATAAGCATTGACAGGTCAAAGAAACCTAGTCTGGGTTTTATCATTTGTTGAATATAAAACTCTGTTAATTTAAATACACAAATTATTTAAGAGCTTCAATAAAATCTTCAGGAATGTCAGGAGTAATAACTATTTTTTTTCCGTTAGATTTTTCTATCAAAACATAATTTTTTCGTTGGGTAGCAAACCAACGCATATTTCCGAATTTTGTATTTCTGAAATATCCGGTATATCCGAAAAGCCCGCCATTTCCAAATGTTCTGTAAGTACCGGACATTTCATCTTTTGAAACAATTGAGCAATTTGCAATTTCTTTTCTGTTGATTTTAAAAGGAAGAATTAGTCTGTTGACGATTATCACTGATTCATTAATACTGTAACCAGTAGGCCTAAGAATGAAAAAGGAAATAAACAGAATAAGAATGAAGATATTTAAAATTACAATTACTGAAAAAGGGGAAGTAGAAAGTTGATCGCCGGTTTTAAATATGCTTATGAATAAACTGACGGAAATTCCAGCAACAAATAATGTCAGAATAATTGCAATATTGTCCAATGATGCTTTAAATGTTTTCATTATAAATATTATTATAAAATAAAAATAATCAAATTCCTGCCAAAGCCATTTTTGCTTTTAGGTTATCAGGTTCAATCTCTAAAACCCGGATTAATATTTTTTTTGCTTCTGTTTTTTTATTGGTTGAAATCAGGATGGCTGCTTTATTCATTAATGCTTCTATATAATCAGGATCAAGTGCTAAAGCAGCATCTGATAGCTTCAATGCATAAATCCAATCGCCTTTTAGCATGTAGCAATAAGAAAGGTTTGATAGGGCAGAAGAATTTTTTGGATTTAGTAAAATAATTTTTTCAAATATTTTTTTTGCTTCCTCAAGCTTACCGTTTGAAAGTTTGGCAACTCCTAATTTATTCAGAAACTGGAGTTCTTCAGGTTTTTGTAAAACAGCTTTATGAAAATATTCTTCGGCTGTTGCAAGTTGATTTTCTCTGAAATAAGCTTCGCCGATTCTGTAATTTGTCCATGCATCAATGGTTTCCTTCACCGTCATCTTTTTAGCCCACATGATTTCTGCATTAAAGTCATTTCTTAAAAAATAGTATTGAACAATTGTTTTTTTATAGGTCAGGGAATTTTTAGCAATTTCTCTATTAAGATAATAGTGTGCAGAGTCTAGCAAGAAAGATTTTGAAGTATATGATTCATACATTGCCAAATAACCTTGAGCCATTAATAAATCAGAAGGGTTTTTAGTTGTCATACATTCAATACCAACAAACTTTTTGATGCTTTCTATTTCAGAGTTATTAACCGGGATTTGAATTTTATGATCGTGAACTGTAACATGAGGAATATCTATTGTATTTGAAACCGCCATATGGCAGTAATAACAATTATCGCTTTGCTTAATTCGTTTTGTTAAATCTTCCGCACATGATTTTTTTGTTTTGTTGTGGCAATTTTTACACGCATTGTTAAAAGCTTCCTGAGCAGTTACTTTAACACTAATATGAGGGTTATGACAAGTTAAACAACTCATTGTATTGGAAGCTATAAAACATTTGCTTTGCTTCATTCTGTCGGCATGAGATGCCATAATAAATGTTTCCTGCCCACCTGAGTACCTGGGCATAAAAACATTTTCTATTTCATTTAAAAACATTCCAGGCTTAAAATCAAAAAATGATTTCCCCTCATTCAAAACGCTTATTCCTTGTAAATGACAGCGCTGGCATAATTCCGTTTGTAATTCAATTGAGAGTCTTCGAGGATTAACAATTGAACGATCTGCTTCTTTTGAGGTGTCAACAATAATTCCAATCAGTTTTTCAGCAGCATGTAATGAACCAGGACCATGACAACGCTCACACTCAATTCCGGATTTAACTGAAGAAAATTTGTTATCTGCAGTTAAATTAAAATCAGGAAACATGTTGTGGCAATTCATACACTCAGCAGAAATTGTTCTGCTCCATCTGCTATTCTCACCATCTTCAAACCCGGGAGGTAAATCCCATATTCCTGATTGAGTATAGAAAGTTAAAGGTGCCTGAAACAGGTAGCCATTGGAATTCCAGATGTGAGAATTGGTATGCTGTCCGCTTCCTACAATGAAATCAATTTTTTCTATTCTTTTGTAAATTGTGTCAGTTCCATTTAGTCGGAATTCAAGAATAAAAAGAGATGAATCTTTCCAGAACGGTTTGTAATAGAAGTTTTTGAATTTATCGTAAACAATTGAATGATTCCCGAATTTTCCTTTGGATCTTTCCTTGGTTGCTATATCCCAGCTTTCACCCATACCAGTATGAATAAAAGTTGAATGTACTTGAGAGTGACATTGCTTACATGTGTTCATGCCGACATAATGAGCAGAATCACTATGATTTCGCCAATAAAAATCTTTATCACTTTTTTTTGAAAGCTGCCCGCAATATGAAAATATTGCCATTGCCAAAAGAAACAATCCAATTATTAAATAGCTTCGGGAAAATGGCATTAAACAAATTTAGCTTCAGGAAATTTTTGAAAGCAAAAAGTTAACGAGGCAATTGGAATTTTATGATGTGGAAATGGTTTTATTAAGGACAGAATTAATTCTATTCAAAATAAATTTCCGGCTGATGTTCAATTGGAAAATTACAGGAGTTTGAAATAAAACATTTTGCATTTGCTTCATGATGTAAAGCAATTGCCTTTTGTGAGTCATCATTCTTTTTAATTGTTATGCGGGGATGCAATATCACTTTTACGAATTTTCCGGGAGCAGTGCCTCCTTCTTCCATAAAACCTTCAGGAGAATCTTTGTAATTCATTACAGTAATTTTTGCATCAGCACATAAGTGTAAATACCAAAGCATATGACACGAAGCAATTGAGGCAACCAATAATTCCTCAGGATTGTAAAGTGAAGAATCGCCTCTGAATGCAGGATCAGAGGAAAGTTTTATCGCCTCAGTTTTATTTTCAGCAGAAAAACTATGATTTCGATTATATGCGGTATAACCGGATGTTCCTGTTCCCTGATTTCCGGTCCAAATAATATCAACTTTATAATGATGTGTTCTCATTCAAAATTATTCCCAGGTTGGATTGCGATGAGAAGAAATATATTTTTTAAAGTTTACCCAAAATGCCATAACCAAGTAAATTATTAACGGACTGGATACATTTATGAAAGTAGTATAGATAAAATATAACCGGACTGTTGATGGTGAAACTCCAATGCGTTCACCAATGTATGAACATACTCCAAACACTTTTTGTTCTATTAGAAGTTTGATTCGTTCCATGTTTCAAATATATATAAATGTAATTTTATTTTAAGCCCAACGGAATTAACAATTATTCATTGTTTAAGTATGGAATGTCCAATGGCGCAATTCAGGCAGAGTTTTTTATCGCAGTAAAACTTTCGCAGTTGAATTAAGGCCTGTGAATCAAAAGCAGTTTTACATTTTATTCCAACATTATTCCAGTCAGTTATTATGAAATTTTTCTCTGGTACAATGGATTCAAGCCAATTAAGTGCTTTGTTTTCAATTGTGATATCGCCTTTTTCTTTACCATACAGAAATACTATTGGTATAACTGTATTTATTAATAATAAATCAATAAAACTGTTGCTCAATGATGTATTGTGCTGTTTAACTTTCTTATCAGGCACATAATGAGTTTTCCAATAATCAGAGGTTTCAGATTTAAATAATTTCTTTAATTCGTTCACTTCATCTGAAGCTAGAATCTTGCTGAATAAATGTGAAGATTGATGCACCAATCCTGCAAGTTGCGCTAACCTTAGCGTTGGAAACGAAGCTGGCCTTATTCGCAGGAATTTCCAATTGTGTTTTTCTATTGGAAGCAAGCGGTATTTGTTTTGTTGATACGAAAATTCTTTTTTTAATTCCTGAAGATATTCATCATTAAATGAATCATTTAATAATCCTGCACAACCAAGAAAAAGAGATTCGAGTATGATTTTGTTTTTTTTGTTTTTGGCTAATATCTGTAATGGCAATGCTTTGGCAGTTAATTCAAAGGCATCTGCATTTAATTTGGTTCCAAAAGCTCGTGCAAGTAATTGGTAAAATGTTTGTTCCCAATCTCCTTTGTTTTGCAATAGTAAGTTGGAAGCGAATTTTGTTTTTTCTTCCAGTCTTTCAATAAGAACACGCTGAAGCCAGGTGTTTATAATGATTTCTTTAACAGACGAAATAAGTTTAGAGCAGGGAATTGTTTGTGCGGCTGATTGTAAAGCCTGATACCGTTGAAATAAATTTTTGTCGAACAATTCTTTTACTTCAATGCAAGCAACATTGGTTCCTTTTTTGTTTTTTATATTGGTGTTGCTTTCGTAAACCACATGAAGAATTACATTGTTATATGCAGCATCATGTTGGTGATTGTGTTGGTTCCATTCGCTCGCTTTAACATGTATTTCTACCTGGCCAGCCCAGGTTGTTTTACCTATTTTAATTTTTGCATTTTTAAAATCGGGGCCTGCATCTGTATTGTGCTCTCCGGTATTAATTACAGTTACAGTTTCACCATCTGTTGTTTTTAATTGTTGCATATCGAACAATTTCATTTTCCAGAGGTAGTGTAAAAACGATTCTGTCATTTGTTAATGTTGAATGTTAATATTTATCTGTGTCGTTAGTATAAAAGTTCTTGCAATAAAGATAATTAGTGCTTCCTTTATAGAAAGAAATTTAACTGAAATGAAAAAATTGCTTTTGATAATATTCTCGTTGAGCCTGTACAATTATTGCGACGCTCAGCTGCCTGATAATAAAAATGCAGCAATTTATGTTGAACAGATGCCGGAATTTCCAGGTGGTCAGGATTCGTTAATTAGTTTTCTTGCAAGAAATATTCACTATCCGGATAAAGCAAAGTCTGATTCTATTCAGGGAAAGGTGGTTGCTAAATTTATTATTAATACCAACGGAACTATTTCAGATGCAACTATTCTATATGATATTGGAGGAGGTTGCGGCGATGAAGTTTTGCGTGTGTTAAAATTAATGCCTGTTTGGAAAGCGGGTAGGCAGAATGGCAGAACTGTTGCGGTATATTATAATTTGCCTGTAGCGTTTTATCTGGATGATTATAAAAAACAGAAATAAAACCGAAAGACTAATTCAATAGTTTTTCCATCTCATCCTTCATCTTCTTTGCTTCAATAGCTGCTGCTTGAGCAAAATCTTTTTCTGATGATGCATAAATAATATTTCGTGAACTGTTGACCAGCAAACCACAGGCGGCATTCATTCCGTATTTAGCAACTTCCTGCAAACTGCCGCCTTGTGCGCCAACACCGGGCACTAAGAAAAAATGTTTGGGTGCGAGTGTGCGAATGTGTGCGAGTTCTTCGGCATGAGTAGCGCCAACCACATACATCATCTGCTCGTGATTAGCCCATGTTTGTGAAGTGCGGATAACACGCTCGTATAATTTTTCATTGCCTTCGTGCATTAACTGAAAATCGCTGCTGCCGGAATTGGATGTGAGTGCAAGCAAAATCACCCACTTGTTTTTGAATTCGAGAAAGGGTGTAACAGAGTCTTTGCCCATGTAGGGAGCCACAGTTACACTATCGAAATTCAACCCGCTGGAGGATTTGTCGAAGAAGGCACGGGCGTATAAACCGCTGGTGTTTCCGATGTCGCCGCGTTTGGCATCGGCAATGGTGAATATGTTTTCCGGAATGTAATCGAGGGTTTTCTTTAGGCTTTCCCAACCGGATGAACCGAGTGATTCGTAGAATGCGATGTTGGGTTTGTAAGCCACACAATACTGGTGTGTTGCATCAATAATCTGTTTGTTGAATTCGAAAACAGGATCGGGAAAGGAGAGGAGGTGCTGCGGAATTTTTTTTATATCGGTATCCAAACCAATACAGAGGAAGGATTTTTTTGTTCTGATATTTTCAACCAGTTCGCTGTAATTCATCAGACTGCTTCGACTTTGGTTATTTCGGGAACTGATTTGAAAATGGTTTCTTCGACTCCGGCTTTCATGGTCATTTCGCTCATGTGGCAATCGCTGCAATTGCCGAGGAGTTTTATGCGCACTACATTATCAGCAGTTACTTCTATTAAACGAATATCGCCGCCATCAACAGCAAGGTAGGGCCGGATGCTTTCCAAGGAAGCTTCGACACGATCAAATAAACTATTGGTGGTTGTATTGCTCATATTGGTCGCGCAAATTTATTCATTTAATGCAGATAGTAACAAGAGCATTTGTGATACATTATATATAGTTATATGAATCAGAGATTTTGTTTGTTGGTCAGGCGAACAAAAACAGCGCAGTTTCGGTTTGTAAGGACACGAACCGAGGTGGAACCAAGAGTTATAAGAGTTAAAGAAAATGAGTTGTTGGAGTTTTTGTTTCGATGATATTTATTGGTCTTCATTTAGTGAGTGAATATTTATTCTGTAAGGCAGGTAGATTAAATCTGAGAGAGCGGTAATTCATTTCTGTTGGGGTGGTAAACAAATTCTGTTTGAGCGGCAGGTTATTTCCGTGAGGGCGGTAGGTGTTGGGGGTGACCGCGGCAGGTCATAGGTGTGAGAGCGGTAACAGTTTTCGTGAGGGCGGTAGGTTATGGGAGGCAGGGCGGTAACTCATGGGGGTGAGGGCGGTAATGCTCGGGGGTGACAGCGGTAATGGTTTTCGTGAAGGGGGAAATGGGTTTTTGTTAAGAATTAAGGCTTTGTTTTATTAATGACCCGGAAGGGGTTAAATATTAATAGCCCTGTGATTTATCACGGGGATAATAATATCCCCATGTTACCAACCTCGTAGGGGTTGAACAGTAGTGACAAAAAATTTGATGCTATTTGTTTAGTTTCTTCTGTAACTTTTCTTTATAGAAAAGTCACCAAAAGAATCGTTTCAGCGAACGGCTCCGCCCGCAGAAACAGGCACTGCTCATCCTCACCCTATCCCTCTCCTTGATTACAAGGTGAGGGGACAGTCGCGATGGTTTGTTGCTGACTGATAATTGCATTGCATCTATGAAAAAATTGACGAAGGAATTTTGGAACAAGATTGAAAACCCTGAAGATTTTTCTTCGGGGCTTTTTGTTTCTGCTTTGTTTCATTTTTGTTTTAAATTGAACAACAGCTTTTTGTCACTTTTTTTTTATAAAAAAAGTAACCAAAAAAAAGCGTTTCAGCGAATTGCTCCGCCCGCAGAAACAGGCACTGCTCATCCTCACCCTAACCCTCTCCTTGTTTACAAGGTGAGGGGACAGTCGCGGTGGTTTGTTGCTGACTGATAATTGCATTGCATCTATGAAAAAAAAATGACTAAGGAGTTTTGTAACAAGATTGAAAGCCCTGAAGATTTTTCTTCGTGGTTTTTTTATTCCTTCACCACCTTAACTCCTTGTGAGTTTTTGCCGATGGTTATATTAATTATATAGGTGCCTGAAGGTAGTAGCTCATTTAACTCTAATACTTCTTCATGATTGCAGGTCGTTCTGGTTTCATTAGTAATAAACTGCTGCACCAATTTCCCATGTACATCAAACAACTCAATACTAATTTGTTCATCTTTTGTGAGAGTGTAATGTAATGTTGCTTGGGAATGTACTGGGTTTGGATAAATTAAAACCGGATTGTTTTTAACAGATGAATCAAGCACTCCAACATCTAAACCAGATAAGTAACGAACCACCTCCATTCCATAAGCACTTACCCCGCAGGCAACTATTTTACCATCGCTTTGCATAGCTACTGCGGTAAGTTCATCATCTGCGCCAGATATATCCTTTTTCACAATACCACTATTTCCAAAGGTACTATCAATAGAACCATCCATATTAAAACGAGCTAATAAAAAACTAATACTGACAGAATCAAGACTACCT
Organism: Chitinophagaceae bacterium; assembly: GCA_947469485.1. Lineage (GTDB taxonomy): Bacteria > Bacteroidota > Bacteroidia > Chitinophagales > UBA10324 > UBA10324. The sequence continues at coordinate 74,135 of CANIPU010000013.1, forward strand.
ATAAAACCAACAACCACAATTTTCTCATCTTGTTGAAGTGTCATTTTTGTTATATAAATCTGTTCAAGACCTGGAACAGCATACTGTACTTTCCCCCCATTTCCAAAACTATTGTCTAAACTTCCATTAGTATTTAATCTAATAATTGGAATGGTGCCAAAACCGTTTGAACCCAGTGCTGAAGAACCTGACAATAAAATTTTCCCATCTGTTTGAATTAACATAGTGTTCCCAATATTGTATTCATAATTTTGATTTGTATTTCCTCCTGTACTCATAAATATAGTGTCCTTACCTCCAACTCCGAATGTATTATCCAATGTACCATTTGTGTTTAACCTCATTATGGCAAAAGAAGACTTCCATTTTGTCGTACTCTCAGAATATCCACCCAATAAAATTTTGCAATCAGGGTATAAACAAATCGAAGTGCATGAACTTCTTAAATCACCTATCGGAAATATTATTTTACCATTAGTACCGAATGAATTGTCCAATGTACCATTAGAATTAAAGCGCACAGCTGCAAATCCGGTTACTGATCTATCTCCAGCTTGTATAATTTTACCATCTGATTGTATAGCAATCGCACTGCCGCCATCATGACCATCTGATGTTGAGAAAGAAGTAATTACATAGCCATTACTATTAAAACTGCGATCCAATGTTCCATCAGAATTATATCTAGCCAATCCAAAATCTCTTCCACCAATACTTGTTTCACACTCGCCTCCCAATAAAATTTTACCGTCATCTTGCAATGCCATTGAAGTTCCTATGCTTACAGTTCCAAATTGAGTTTGAACTTTACCATCAGCACTGAAAGTGCTGTCAAGTATTCCATTGGAATTAAATCGTGCTAATGCAAAATTTGCTGAAGTTGAAGTCCCGCCAATCAGTATTTTCCCATCTGGTTGAATAGCAACCGAAGTTGCACCTCCATCGCTAAAAACGGTTGCTCTTCCGTCATCACTAAATGTGCTGTCAATCATTCCTGCCTGACCATAACTACATTTTGAGATTGCTAAAAGAATAATAAAAAGAACAGCAAAAAAGGCTTCAGGTAATTTCATTTGAAATTTGTTGGTGTTCCTAATCATCTCTTACAAATATAACACACTTGTGTTTCTTCTGAGAGATGCCGCTATGCCTATGAGCAGTGACTGAGTACTCGGATAGGATTGAGGGAATAGTTAAGAGTGAATAGTTTTCGTTTATAATTTAGTGTTGCTTGCAAGAAGGATGTGAAGGGTTTAGCTCCGCCGCAGGCGAGCCGAGCGAAGCGCAGCCCGCAACAGCCTGACCGCTTGCATTGTAACCAATGCTTGCGGACTTGCTCTAACACTTCGACAAGCTCAGTGTGACAGAAACTGTTTTCTGTTAATTCATTTTCACCACTTCGGTAACAGGAATATGCGCATTGCGGATGGCTACCTGACGGGCTACCTGATCGGCGAGGTCGGAGAATATGTTTCCGACAATGGAACCGGACTGTAACACTGCGGGAGTTCCGGCATCGCCGCCTTCGCGGATGCTTTGCACGATGGGAACCTCGCCGAGAAACGGCACATTGTATTGATGCGAGAGTTTGTGGCCGCCGCCCTTGCCGAAGATGTAGTATTTATTTTCGGGCAATTCGGCAGGAGTGAAGTA
>CANIPU010000014.1 GCA_947469485.1 Chitinophagaceae bacterium
AAATCATCCACATGATTCGGAGTTCCACCACCCATCATGTAATCCGGTTTCCAATACTGGTTCGGATAAATAATTCCATATTGACCATCTACTAAATTGGTCCAGATGTTTACACCATTACTGTCATTGTAAATGGTTCCGCCAATCACTTTGCTTTCCGGTAACCCGATTGAATCCATCAGGTGCACAACATCCGGATAAATGTATTGCGACTCATGTGCGTGCGGATCCATTTCAACTCCTTTATCCTCGTGCATCCAGCGAAGAATATTTTTATTTCCTGTTGAAGGAAAAAAAGTGGTGTCTTGCATAATTACATTGTTCAGATACACCCAATCAGATTGCATGTTCCAGGTAATTCCCTTCAGATTAAAATAATTACTGAGAGAAATAAGTTTAGTTCGGTTTGCAGAATAAAAATTTGGAACATTCCATTGAAAGGTTTCTTCGTTGTGGGTTACAAAATTGAAATACACAATTGGCGTCTGTGCAAAAACATTGAATGACGAAACGAAAAATAAAAAAGCAAGTAATTGTCTTTTCATAAAATGAATTTAGCGATTGTGACTTTTGTAAACATAAAAAGTTTAGTTGGCTGTTCGATAAATTGATATCAAAAATTTAAAGCCAGAACAATATCCGGTGAATAATTTTGTAATAACCTGAAATAAAAAAACTGCGCCTTTGGAGCGCAGTTTTTTCGGTGTAACAGTTTGAGAAAATTTATTTCTTCACCTTCTTCGCAGCAGTCTTTCTTGCCACAAAAGGTTTCTTAACAGCAAATGGTTTTTTCGCAGCAGCTTTCTTGAATGTTTTTATTGGTCCAATCATGCCACGGCATTCTTCCACTGTAATGGTTTCAGGATCCATTCCTTTTGGAACTCCAACCATTTTCCGACCCGCTTTTATAATGGCACCCCAGCGACCTTTCATTACCACAATTCCATCTTCACTGAAATCCTGAATAATTTTTGCCTGCTTCTCTTCTATTAAAACAATTGCTTCGGCCAATGTGATTGTCATTAAATCCTGACCTTTTTTCAATGAGCAGAATTTATCATTCCATAAAACATAAGGACCGAATCTTCCTTTGTTGACTTTTACTTCCTTGCCATCGTAAGTTCCTAATGTTTTTGGAAACTCTAATAACTTCATTGCCAGTTCAACATCAACCATTGATGGTTCTGTTTCTTTCGGTATGCTTGCAATCTTTGGTTTTTCTTCTCCATCACTTTCACCCAACTGAACTGCCATTCCATACTGTGTATTGCGGAGGTAAACATTTTTCTTTGATACTGGATCAACACCAATCAGTTTCGGATACTTGAACAATTCCATTGCTTCTTCATAAGTAATGGTCTCAATGCTTTGTCCGCGCGTGAGCGATGCAATTTTTGGTTTCTCTTCATCATCCGGTTTTCCGATTTGCACATACGGACCGAAGCGGCCCATGCGGGCACTTACAGGTTTACCACTCTTCGGATCAATACCTAGTTCTTTTTCACCGGTTGCACGCTTGGCATTTTCCAGGGTATTCTCAACGCTCTTGTGAAATGGCTTGTAAAAATCTTTCAGCATTTTATGCCACTCCAGATTTCCGTTACTCACCTCATCAAATTCCTTTTCAATCTCCGCAGTGAAACTGAAATCCATCACCACCGGAAAATATTCCAACAGAAAATCTGTTACAATCATTCCGATGTCAGTCGGGCACAATTTTCCTTTTTCGCTTGCGTAAGTTTCTTTTTCAATTCTGCTTTCAACTTTATCATTTCGCAACGAAATGATTCGCATGTCGCGCAATTTTCCTTCAATATCTTTTCGCTCCACATATTCTCGCTTCTGAATAGTGCTGATAGTTGGCGCATAAGTAGAAGGGCGACCGATTCCCAACTCTTCTAATTTTTTCACCAGCATCGCTTCCGTATATCGTGCAGTTGCTTTTGTAAATTTTTGTGTGGCAACCATTTCTTTCAAGTCAAGATTTTGTCCGACTTCCAATGCAGGCAACATGGTGCTCTCATCCACATTTTCATCATCAGTTGATTCCATATATACTTTCAGGAATCCATCGAACTTAATCATCTCGCCTTTTGCTTCCAGTTCATTGTCATCAGTTGCTTTTCCTTTTTTAAGAATAGAAATACGCGCAATTGTTTTTTCAATTTCAGCATCCGCCATTTGCGATGCAATGGTTCTCTTCCAGATTAAATTATATAATTTCTGTTCTTCAATGCTTCCGTCAGTTTCCTTGTTCTCTATATATGATGGACGAATGGCTTCGTGCGCTTCCTGTGCGTTTGCAGTTTTATTTGCATACGCTGTACGCTTATAATATGGATCGCCAAAGCTGCTGCGAATTTCATTTTCAATAGCATCCATTGCTGTTTCAGATAAACTAACAGAATCAGTACGCATGTAAGTAATCTTTCCTGCCTCGTACAATCGCTGTGCAACGCTCATGGTTCGACCGACTGCAAAACCAAGCTTGCGACTTGCCTCCTGTTGCAAAGTGGATGTAGTGAACGGCGCAGCCGATGAGCGCTTGCCGGGCTTCACCTGAATGTCACTTACTTTATAATCAGCGCCAACACAACTTTCTAAAAACTGTTGCGCGTTTTTTTCGTCGGGTTTATTCTTCGCTAACTCTGCCTTGAACGAAATGGCATTTCCAAATTTATCTTTTGCCGTGAAGTAAGCAACGAGTTTGAATGATGATTCAGAATTGAAATTATTTATCTCGCGCTCACGATCAACAATCAATCGTACCGCAACTGATTGCACACGACCGGCACTCAATCCATTCTTGTTCGAAATTTTCCGCCAGAGAATCGGTGATAATTCAAAACCAACTATGCGATCTAAAATTCTGCGTGCCTGTTGTGCATTCACCAGGTCTATATTAATGGTACGCGGATTTTCTACTGCTTCCTTAATTGCCTTCTTAGTGATTTCGTGAAACACAATTCGCTTTGCGTTGGTCGCATCCAATCCAAGTGCCTCACACAAATGCCAGCTAATGGCTTCTCCTTCGCGGTCCTCATCCGTAGCTAACCAAACTTCCTGTGCATTCTTCGCTAACTTTTTCAGTTCGCTTACAACAGAAGTTTTATCAGGAGAGATTTCGTATTGCGGTTCAAAATTATTTTTGAAGTCAATGGCTTTATCATTTTTCGGCAGATCGCGGATGTGGCCATAACTCGACTTCACAATAAATTTATTATCGAGAAATTTTTCAATGGTTTTTGCTTTTGCAGGACTCTCCACAATCATCAGCGACTTGCCTGTTCCACCTGTTTTAGTAACTTTTGTAGCCATTTAATCAGTTCAAAGTTTAAAGTTCAAATCAGTTTAAAGTTGAAAAATTGTGACAGATTTTATCCCTTCTGTTTATTTTCAATGGCGACAAAGAAATATTTTTTGAGTTGATATTTCCAAATATCTTTTACAGCAGTCATACCCACACAGTCCGAAAAGCTATGTGCAGCAATAGTTTCGGCGGAATAAATTTATTATTTATTGACCTGTTTTATGGTTTCGTTGAATACCACTCCCAATTCTTTCAGCTCTTTCAAAGCAGGTTCATATACTTCCTTCATCACAGGAATATGAACACCTTTCAGTTTTAAATCAGTGGTTAAAATCAGTTTTACCATAATGCCTAGCGGCAAGCCAACAGTTTTTGCCATGGCAGTATGCTGCTTCTCTCCTTCTAAAACCATTGTGCTGTTGTGTATGAATTTTTTCTTTCCAATTGTGTATTCAAATTCGTGAAGCATGACCACCATGTCGCGGTCATTTTTTTTCATCACCCATTTTTCTTCCATCAATGTTTGAAGAATTTGTGCAGGTGTAACAGTCCTTGCTCCGATTTTTTTATTGTCAGTAATTCCGAGCCACTTCAATCGCTCAATAATTTTATCATCTTTTTTTATTCCGAGTGTACGAGCCAATGTTTTGACAACATCTTCATCTTTCTTTTTTGGCAGCAAAAATCCATACAGCCAATCGCGGTAAGTCATTTTATCTGAAACTTCAATGGTGTATGAATCATCTGTTACACCTAATTGCACCAATGCATTCCATGCTGAACAATATCCATCCTTTCTTAAAGTTGCGCGAATGATGGTTTCAATTCCATTCAGTTTATAAGTATCAATGTAAGAAAGACTATCTCGGTTCGGATACAATTCAAAATTTCCGTAGCCCTTAATTTTTATTGCCTCTGCATCGGCAAACAAGCGATGGTAAGGTTTGAATTTTTTTATTCCATGTTCGAGATACTGTGCTGTTGCCTGACCGGCTAATACCACATTACGCGGATTCCAGGAAATTTTATAATGCCACGGATTATCATCACATGCAGGTGCAACCAATCCGCCACACGATGATTTGAAGGAAGAAATTTTTCCGCCTTTCGATTTTACTTCATCAATAATCTGCATCGCGCTCATGTGATCAATACCGGGATCGAGGCCCATTTCGCACATGAATAAAATTCCCTTCTTGCTTGCTGCATCATTCAGCTCGTGCATCTTCTTTGACACATAGGAAGCAGTAACTAAATGTTTTGAATGTGTTAAACAATGCGCAGCAACACGATCATGCAAGTGCGGTGGCAACATTGAAACCACTATATCTTGTTCGCTGATTATATAACTCGCTCTGTCTTCATCATCAATAGTAAATGAAATGGCTGTTCCGTTTGGGTGATTATTTATTCTTTCACTTGCATGTTTCACATCAATATCGGCAACAGTTATTTTCCAATTATACTGAACAGAATTTTTCAATAAATAATCAATGGCTGCAGAAGATGAACGACCGGCTCCGAGAACTAAAATCTTTTTCATAGGGCAATATTAGTGATTTGAATATTTGAAATTGAAATGCAAATCTATAACCGCAGAGGCGCAGAGAAATTTAATATAAAAAAACTTTGCGGCTCTGTGGTAAATATTAATCCTTGAACATTTACTTATTTTGCCCTCAACAATTTTTACATGATTAAGAAAATTATTCAATCAACTATTACCGAATACGATAAACCAAGTGAATTAAGTGCAGCCGATCGTAACTTATTAAACGAAGCAGGAAAAGCAACCGGAAATTCGTATTCGCCATACTCAGAATTTAAAGTAGGTGCTGCGGCTTTGCTTTCGAATGGAGAAATTGTTACAGGCAGTAATCAGGAAAATGCCTCTTATCCAATTGGCATTTGTGCGGAGCGTGTTACTCTTTCTGCGGTATCAGCTGTTCATCCGAAACAAAAAATAGTTTCTCTTGCCATTACTTTTAAAAGCAAAATGAAATGGTCAACACCGGTTAGTCCGTGCGGAATTTGCCGACAGACTTTATTGGAATACGAACAACGGCAGAAAAAAAATATCAGGATCATATTGCGTGGCGAAGGCGGGAAAATTCAAATCATTGAATCAGCAAAAGATTTATTGCCCTTGTATTTTGACAAATCCGTTTTAGGAAAATAATTTTCATAAAAGATTTTATAAAATAAAAAACCTTCCAAGTCTTAACGACTTGGAAGGTTTAGCTGTATGAAAATTATTTTATTCTAAAATCTCGCTCTTAGTGTTGCAATTAAATTTCTTCCAGGAGCACTTAAACCGGAAGCAAAATATCTGTAATTCTGATCAAGAATATTTTCAACAGAAACCTGCAATTGCAGAATTTTATTTATCTGGTATCCAATTCTTGCATTCACGGTAATCCATGCCGGATTGTAACCATTAACCGGATCGAGCGAATACAATTGATTGTCCTCTCCCAGCAAGTTGTAATCTTTTTTTGCTTTCGCTCCATTGTACATCACGAATGCTTCGCCCGAAAATCGTTTCAGGTTCAGTTGTATTCCGGTTTTACCGAACATGGGCGGAATGTGATCGAGCGGATAATCAACTGTATCGGTTTTGATTCTTCCGTAAGTGTATGTTACAGTTGAATACACGATAAAATTTTTAGTTACATCAGCATACAAACTACCTGTGGCTCCATAAACAAATGCTTCGCCTTTGTTTACTGCGCTTTTTACTTTGGTCATTACCCCTTCATACAACAAACTATCAGCACCATTGAAAGTTGCATAGTCGGTTGTGATTGCATTTTTATACATCGCATACCATCCAGTTGCTTCGAGGCGAACCGCTTTATTAAATGTTTTACTGATTGTTAATTCAGTATTGTACAATTGTTCAGGTTTCAAATCAGCATTCGGAACAATCACTGCATCTCCACCTGCGGTTTCAAAAACTTTGGTCATGTCATCCACATTCGGTGTGCGGAATCCATTGGAGAAAAGCAAACTGATGTTCCATCCTTCGCATGGTTTGAAGACCAAACCGATGTTTCCTGTAACTGCGTTTGATGATTGAGTAATGTCTTTAAATGGAAATTTAAAAAATGTAGTGTCGTTAAAAGTTGATTGCAAATTGTTGTTTGTGAAACGCAATCCCTGACTGAAAACTATTTTCTTTCCAATCTCCCAACTGTGTGTTAAGTAAGCAGCAAGGGAACGAGTGCTTGATCCACCATCCGGAAATCGGGTATCAGCCGCTCCTGTTTCACCGGAAATCAGTTCAACAAAATCAGCTGTTGATTCTACTTTATTCATCACGGCTTCCAATCCGTAACGAAATTCATGCGACGAAAATCTTTTTTCGAAATCAGCATTCAACGATAGGACTGTTACATGCTCATTTCTGTTCGTAAGTTTTCCGCTGTTGAATTTGCGGGAGTGGCGACTTTCCTCCACATCCTGATAAGCCAAAATAATATTCGCATTATTGTAAAATCCTTTATCAGCTTTCAATCCGAGATTGTAAGAACCCAGTACTCTTTTTTGCGGACCATAGTACCAATCACCATTACTCAGATTTCCATTGCCACCAATTTCACTCAAGCGATCGTAACGCGGAACATCAGTAGTAGTGCTGAATTGAAAATTCAATAAGTGCGACACATGATCATTTTGTTTGAACAATAATTTTTCCATTACATCATACTGCTTGTAACCGGTTCCAACCTGCACATTCGGGTCATCGTTTTTAACCATAGAATCTCCGGTACCTGTCCACATCGCATAGTAATTTCTTTTCCCCCAATCGCCGTACATCGGATTGCGAATATTTCCCTGACGCAAATCGCCAAAATCAGAATAACTAACAGAAGTAAGTGAAGCGAATTTATTTGTTCCGAAATTAAAATCAACATGACCAGCCATGCCTTCGTCCACTGAAGTATATCTTCCCCACACTCCTGCCTTTATCAATGATTTATCTCCGGATGACAATTGCGGTTTCTTTGTATATAAATGTATCACTCCACCAAATGCATCGCTGCCATACATTACAGAGCCGGGTCCGAAAATTAATTCCATGCGATCGAGTGATGATGGATCGAGTGTAATAACATTTTGCAAATGACCTCCACGGAATATAGCGTTGTTCATTCGAACACCATCTACTACGATTAAAATTTTATTTGCCTCGAACCCCCGAAGCGTGGGGCTGCTTCCACCGTACTGACTGTGTTGTACAAACACCTGCCCGCTTTGTTCAAGCAATGTTCCGTTGTTGTTCGGATTTATATTTTCAATTTGCTTGCTGGTTAAAACGGTAATTTGATTGGGTACATCGCTCTTCTTTTCTTCAAAGCGACTGCTCGATACCACAATTTCATCAATACTGTAGCTGGTTGGGTTTAATCCAACCTTCCACTTGATGGCTTCCAGTTCGTTCCAAGTGAATCCGGCTTCCTGATAACCGATGCAGGAAATTATTATATTTTTTGAAGTTGAAAAAGTGCTGATGTCGGCCTCGCCTTTCTCATTAGTAATTCGCGTAGAAACATTATCGAACTGAATGGTGACTTTATTTAACGGTTGAAGAGTGGTGTTATCAAACACATTTATTATTTGTGCTTGCGAGGTGTAGAAAATTGAAATGAGAAAGAGACAAGAAAAAACGCTCTTTCTGTTTGCTTTATAAAAATGAGTTATGTATTTATGAATTGATTTCATGAATTTGAATTTTGATTAATAAAAAATTTGAAACACTTTTCCCTTTTTAAAAGGAACAAGAAATAATGCTTAATAATTTAAGCTTCGAAATCAGGAGGAGAATAAAGTATAGTTTTATAACCGGATAAAATCTTTTTTACAGATTCTGAACTATACATTTTATGAAAATTATTTTTTGAAAGAGCAACTGAAATAAAAACAGGAGGATATTCCTTGCTCAATGATTTCATAAATGAAATCAATCCCTGTTGACTGTTATTGTCATTTTGATTTTCAATTGATAACATTATTTCCGACTCCTTATTATCAGTGATACAATAGAAAATTTCGCAATCGCCTTCACCTGTTTTGTAAACTATATCAAACCATTCCCCGTTAAATTCAATTTCCTTGCTATTTCTTTTAATAGCTTTTTTATTCTGCTTTAAATTAATGGCAGTTAATTTTTCAACAGGAATATTTTTTTCAATTTTTTCTTTTTGAAAATGAAGGTTCTGATTCCACAAACAAAAAACAATTAACCAGCAGAAGGCTGACTGCAACAGAATTGTTACAGCCATAAAAACCGAAACCGATTGAATTATTTTTTTCACTGTGCCAAATGTAATCATGCGAAACAATTTTCCCCAAAAGACTGCGTCGGTTTTAAAAACCAAAATAGTCTTTGCAAGCAATATAAACCGACTCCTGCTAATTGAATCTTGTGAAGTATTTTTGCTGTTGAAAATTTAATCTCATGATGGCTTCAACAAAAATTAACCACATCGGACTGGAAGACAAATACGGTGCTCATAATTATCATCCTCTTCCCGTTGTTCTCGAAAGAGGTGAAGGTGTTTTTGTTTATGACACCGATGGAAAAAGATACTTCGATTTTCTATCAGCATATTCGGCTGTTAATCAAGGTCATTGTCATCCACGGATAATTCAATCGTTAATTGATCAGGCGCAGAAACTGACTTTAACCAGTCGCGCTTTTCATAATAATTTATTGGGGCAGTATGAAGAATACATCACCCAGCTTTTTGGTTACGATAAAGTTCTGCCAATGAACACCGGTGTGGAAGGAGTTGAAACTGCTTTGAAATTGTGTCGCCGTTGGGCTTATGATGTAAAAGGCATAAAAAGCAACGAAGCAAAAATTGTTGTCTGCAATGGAAATTTTCATGGCCGAACCACCACTGTAATTTCGTTCAGCAGTGATCCTGATTCAAAAAAAGGATTCGGTCCGTATATGACCGGATTCATCAATATCCCTTACAATGATTTAGATGCTTTGGAAAATGCATTGCGGGATTCAACAGTGGCCGGATTTTTAGTGGAACCAATTCAGGGCGAAGCCGGAGTTGTAGTTCCGGACGAAGGATATTTATCCAAGGCAAAAAAATTATGCGCTGCTAAAAATGTTTTATTCATTGCTGATGAAATTCAAAGCGGTTTGGCGCGTACAGGAAAAATGCTTGCCTGTGATTATGAAAATGTGCATCCTGATATTTTAATTCTCGGAAAGGCTTTGAGTGGAGGAACTCTTCCGGTTTCAGCAGTTTTATGTAACGATGAAATCATGCTGACAATTAAACCCGGAGAACACGGCAGTACTTATGGTGGCAATCCGCTTGCGTGTGCTGTGACTATGACCGCGTTGGATGTTTTACTGGATGAAAAATTAGCAGAGAATTCTTTTTACCTCGGAGATATTTTGAGGGAAGAATTAAATAAGCTGAATAAAAATTTAGTGACCACTGTGCGCGGCAAAGGATTGTTCAATGCAATAGTTATTAAACCCCACAAAGGAAAAGATGCATGGGATTTTTGTATTGAAATGATGAAGAACGGATTACTTGCTAAACCAACTCACGGAGATATTATTCGCTTTGCTCCACCGCTTGTAATGACTGAAGAGCAATTGATGGAATGTGTGGAAATAATTAAAAAGACTGCCGAGGAGTTTTAAAACTTCACTACCACTCTCAAATTAATGCGGCGTGCAGTTAAATAATTCGGAACTGCATAAACAGTCTGATAACTATCCTTCACCCATAAATAAGAAATGGTGTTTGGTATAGCGAGTAAATTAAATACCTCGAGCGAAGCCCAGATGGAGGATAAATTTTTCCATAGTTTCTGATCGTTGTGTTTTTTTCCATCTAATAATAAAGCAGAGAATCCAATATCAACGCGCCGATAAGAAGGTAAGCGAAGAGTATCTGCATATCGATTGTGATCTGGCGGTCCTGTAGGAAATCCAGTTCCGAATAACACATTCAAGTGAACTTTAAAATTCTCATGACCTGGAACATAATCCTGAATAAATGCTCCAACACTAAACCTTTGATCACTAGGTCGAGCAACATAACCCGGGTAAACAGTAGTAGTATCTAATTGTGTAATTTCTCCTGATGTATTGAATGTGGTATCAAACACATAATCAAAATCAGACTTCAGATTTTCTTTAGTATTCAGGTAATTTAAACTTATCCAGCTTTCAAGGTCCTTTACAATTTCACCATGCAAACGCAAATCAATACCATAAGCATAACCAATTGCATCATTATTTCCGAAATACCTGATTCGAACATTATCTAATTCATATGGATTTAAATCATACAAATTTTTATAGTAAGCTTCACTTATAAATTTGAATGGCCTATTCCACATTGTTAAATTATAATCAGCTCCTACAACAACATGAATACTTCTTTGCGCCTTCACATTCAAATTCAAATCACCATTAAGATTTCGTAATTCACGATAAAAAGGAGGCTGGTCATAAGAACCAATTGCTGCACGAAATACGATATCAGTTGAATCCCACTTGGGGTAAAATGATAATTGTGCGCGTGGACTCATGATAAACTGATTATTCACATCCCAGAAATTAAATCTGGAACCAATGTTCAAAGTCACATTACCACTATGGCTCAAATTCCATGTATCTTGAACATAGCCTGAATATCGGTTACTTTCTAAAATATTTTTTGTTTTATAAACATAATAAGCATTCACATCAGTAACTGAGTAGTTCAAATTATAACCTGCTGAATCAACCACTCCCCACTGGTTCAATTTATCACTTATGTATTCACGATTGTATTTTAAACCCCATTGTAAAAAATGATTTTTCAAATCAAGTGAACCTTTGTGCTCTCCCGAAAAAACTGCTGCATCCAGATAATTTCGTCCCCAATCCTGAATTGCACCAACTCCCAATGAATAAACCACCTGATTGAAATTTGCATTTCCCAGGTTAGTTGACACTTCTCCTAAAAAATATTCAGCTATTAAATCATAAGTTTCGTCTTCTCGTGTATAATAAGTTGATGCAAGAAATTTTAATTTCAGTTTTTTATTAGGCTGAAATGAGAGCGAAGCGCCGCCCATTCCAGAATTGAACTTATCAATTTCCTGACCGTCAAAATACATTGTTAACCTTACAGCTCTGTTTACTAAACCAAAAGTTGTAGTTCTGTCTTGTGGTACAAACCAATAGCGGTTTCTTGAGTAGTTTCCAATAATTTCTAATTGGGTTTTTTCTGAAAACTGATAAGTAAGCAATGCTTGTGCATCTGTAAATGAAGGTTTGTAATCTCCTTTGGTTTCCAAAGAATTTAAAATGTATTGATTTGATTTTTGCCGAACTCCAAATAAATATGTGAATCGGTGATTTTTTGTTCCTCCTTCCAAATGAACATTTGCTCCCAACAAACTTGCGGATACATTTCCTTTAAATTCTTTTGGTTTACGATAAGTAATATCCAGTACGCTACTCATTTTATCGCCATACTTTGCTGCAAATCCACCCTGAGAAAAAAGCACATTCCCAACTAAATCCGAATTAACAAAGCTCAATCCTTCCTGTTGACCATTGTTAACCAAAAATGGCCGATAGATTTCAAAGTCATTAACATAAACCAGGTTTTCATCAAAGTTGCCTCCTCTCACAGAATATTGAGATGATAATTCGTTGTTGGAATTGGTAAATAATTTTAAGATAGCTTCAACTCCTCCAGTTGGTCCGGGTAAACCTTCAAAATCTTTTGGATTAATTTCTATTATTGGTTGATCACGAATTGCAGTTTGCTTAACAGTTATTGAATCAAGAGTCATATACTGTAATGTAAAATTCAAAGGAAAACTTTGACCTGCCTTTAAATTCACTGTTTTTTTTGACTCAATAAAACCAACATATGAAACTTTTACTTCAATTGATTGATTTGCAGGAAGATTAAAAGAATATTTTCCTTCAGAATCTGTAGAAGTTCCTTTTTTTAAGGAAGGAAATGAAACAGTAGCACCTATTAGAATCTCTCCAGATTCGGAGGTTACTTTCCCTGATAAAACAGCGTCCTGCGCAAGCAGTAAAAAAGGATTAGCAACAATCAGGCTTAGTAATAAAACAAAAAAAACATGAAATCTTTGCATTAAGTCGCCCAAACGATAATTAATTTGATAAAGTATGTAAGCTAGAATTTTTCAGCTTTGAAATTGCTTCTTCTGGATTTTTTGCACCAAAAACGGTATTACCTGCAACTAAAACATCAGCTCCGGCTTTAATTAATTTAGACACATTGTTAAAATCAACTCCGCCGTCAATTTCAATTTTTGCTTTAGAGTTTTTACTGATAATTAAATTTTTCAATCGTTCAATTTTGGAGTATGTGTTTTCTATAAATTTTTGTCCCCCGAATCCCGGATTCACACTCATTAAACAAACCAAATCAATGTCAGAAATGATTTCATTTAATAATTCAATTGAAGTATGAGGATTAATTGCAACACCTGGACTCATGCCTAAATCTCTTATTCCATTAATAGTTCTGTGTAAATGTGAAGAAACTTCAATATGCACTGTTAATATGTCGGCTCCTGCTTTTTTAAAATCAACCAGATATTTTTCAGGTTCAACAATCATCAGGTGAACATCTAAAGGTTTTTGAGCTACCCTTTTAACTGCAGAAAGAACTGGAAAACCGAAAGTTATATTTGGAACAAAACGACCATCCATTACATCGCAATGAATCCAGTCAGCTTCACTTCTATTAATAAGTTCTATGCTTTCGTAAATTTTCCCGAAATCTGATGAAAGTATTGAAGGTGCAATCAATGTATTTTTCATGAAGCAAAAATAAAATTAGGTCGCATGCATTTTGAAATTGTTTTCCCCAAAATAAAAAATCCCGATGGTATTTAACCATCGGGACCTTTAATTTTAAAAATCCTTTCTATTTACCTAAGTATCCACGCAGTGTTTTGGTATGCGAAGTTTTACGCAAACGCCGAATTGCTTTCTCTTTAATCTGCCGAACACGCTCACGAGTCAAACTGAATCTAGAACCTATTTCATCCAGATTTAAAGCCTCTTCACCATTTATTCCAAAAAAACAACTAACAATTGCTGCATCTCTTTGATTCATTGTCTGGAGTAATCCTGAAATATCCTTCTTTAATGATTCACTCATTAAAACATCTTCAGCACTTCCTTTTAAATCTTCACCAGCAAAAAAATCAATCATTGTAGCATCCTCACCTTCGCCAACCGGAGCATCCATACTAATGGTTTTGCTCATCCCTTTCATCATTTCATCAATATCCTTGTCAGTTACATTCAATAGTTCAGCTAATTCATCTTTTGAAGGTTCGCGCTCATACCTTTGCTCGAACTTCATCATCATTTTATTGATTTTGCTGTATGAACCAATTTTGTTCAATGGTAAACGAACTAATCGTGCATTTTCAACTAAAGCCTGTAAAATCGATTGACGGATCCACCAAACTGCATAGGATATAAATTTAAATCCACGAGATTCATCAAATCTTTGGGCGGCTTTTATCAAACCAATATTTCCCTCATTAATTAAATCGGCTAGGGATAAGCCTTGATTTTGGTATTGCTTAGCAACAGAAACCACAAACCGAAGGTTTGCTCTGGTCATTTCCTCCAAAGCATCCGCATCTCCCATTCTAATTTTCTTTGCTAACTCAACCTCTCGGTCAGCATTAATCATTGGTAATTTTGCAATATCTGATAAGTAACGCTCCAATGAATCGTTCTCACGCTGTGTTATTTGCTGGCTAATTTTTAGTTGTCTCATAGTGTTATCTGTGTTTTTAACGCTTTAGTGTGGGCTTTGTTTCATTGCCTTTTCAACAATTTACTGTTTGTATGACGCTTAACTAACCGTAAATGTTGTATGAAAGGTTCCATTATTTTGATTTTTACATTTACATGACAAAACCATTCATGCTTTCTAAATCCTTCAGTTACAATTACTATACCCCAATATTTTAGAGTAACAAGTGTCCTGATTTCGTAAATCTTCCTTTTTGAAATATTTAATTTTTGTTATGCTTATTAAATAATTAAGATAAATATTTCTGTCTTCCTATTTTTCGTTCGAAAAACAAATTTTAATGCTACAAAAAATATCATCTCATGAAGAGTATACTAATGCGTTTAATGAATCAATAAATAATCCCAATGATTTTTGGGGGAAAGTGGCGCATTCTTTTTCATGGAAAAAAAAATGGGATAAGGTATTTTCAGGAGGATTTGAAAAAGCAGATTATAAATGGTTTGAAGGTGGAAGACTAAACATCACTGAAAATTGTTTAGACAGATATCTTGAATCAATCGGAGATAAAACAGCCATTATTTGGGAACCAAATAATCCATCTGAAAAAAACAGGCAGTTAACTTATAGAGAATTACATGAGGAAGTATGCAGGTTCAGCAATGCATTGGAAAAAACCGGAGTTAACAAGGGCGATACAGTTTGTTTATATATGCCAATGATACCGGAATTGGCTATAGCAATGCTGGCATGTGCGAGGATTGGTGCAATCCATTCAATTGTATTCGGGGGATTTTCAGCTCAATCTATTGCAGATAGAATTAAGGATGCTGAATGCAAATGGATGATAACTGCTGATGGTTGTTTTCGTGGAGACAAACCTTTGTATCTGAAAAAAATAGTTGATGAGGCTTTGGAACAATGTCCATCAATACAAAAATCAATCGTATTCAACAGAAGCAACTTTGATTGCAATATGAAACCCGGAAGAGATTTATGGTGGGCTGATATTATAAAGGATTGTACTACAACACATGATTCTGCAATCATGGAATCAGAAGATCCCTTATTTATACTTTATACTTCAGGTTCTACCGGAAAACCCAAAGGTGTATTGCACACAATCGCCGGGTACATGGTATACGCAGCATACACATTTTTAAATGTTTTTCAATATAAACCTGAACAGATTTATTGGTGCACAGCCGATATAGGTTGGGTTACAGGTCATAGTTACATTGTTTATGGTCCACTTTTAAATGGTGCCACAACATTGATTTATGAAGGTGTTCCACAGTTTCCTGATTGGGGACGCTGGTGGGATATAATTGATAAATACAAAGTTAACATATTCTATACCGCCCCTACTGCAATCCGTTCATTAGAGGCTCAAGGAACCAATTGGCTGAAACGAAAATCTCTTTTATCGCTTTCGGTATTAGGAACAGTTGGAGAACCAATAAACGAAGAAGCCTGGGTTTGGTATTTTAAAAATATTGGTAAAGAAAATTGCCCTATTGTTGACACTTGGTGGCAGACAGAAACCGGTGGGATTCTAATTTCTTCACTTGCAGGTATCACTCCAACCAAACCATCATATGCCACTCTCCCATTACCGGGTGTTGAACCAATAATTGTTGATGCAAACGGAAATGAAATAATAGAACCAATTGCTGAAGGAAATTTATGTATCAGAAAATCATGGCCTGGCCAAGCACGCACAGTTTATAAAGACCATAAAAGATTTATTCAAACTTACTTTACTACATATCCGGGCAAGTATTTTACAGGTGATGGCTGTAAAAGAGATTCAAATGGTAACTATAGAATTACAGGAAGGGTTGATGATGTGATAAATGTTTCCGGACATCGAATAGGAACTGCCGAAGTTGAAAATGCAATAAACGAACATTCAGAAGTATATGAAAGTGCTGTGGTTGGATTTCCACATGCAATTAAAGGTCAGGGGATATTTGCTTTTGTTTCGTGTCAGCCTCATCCGAACGATTTAATTCTTTTTAAACAGGAAGTATTGAACATAGTGGCAAAAATTATCGGCCCATTTGCAAAACCTGACAGAATTGAAATTGTAAGTGGCTTGCCAAAAACACGAAGCGGAAAAATTATGCGTCGTATTCTTCGAAAAATTGCTGAAGGAGAATTCGACAAAGTGGGAGATGTAACTACTCTTTTAAATCCTGAAGTTGTAGAAGAAATTATAAAAAAAGTAAAAACATGAGTTTGAAAAAATTTAAAGCAAAAATGATAAGTGCCGGAAGCGGTGGTATGTATGTAAAAGTTCCATTTGATGTTGAAAAAGAATATGGAAAGAAAAACATGATTCCTGTAAATGCAACATTCGATGGAGAGCTTTATCGTGGAAGCATTGCAAATATGGGTGATGGACCTTGCCTCATAATTTTAAAATCCATCAGCGAAAAAATCGGAAAAAAAGAAGGAGATATTTTATCGATAACTATTGAGCATGATACCGCAACCCGAAAAGTGGAAATTCCGAATGATGTAAAATCTGAATTGAATAAAAACAAATCTGAAAAAGAATATTTTAACTCACTTGCGTTTACTCATCAAAAAGAATATATAAAATGGATAATAGAGGCCAAGCGGACTGAAACCCGATTAACCAGAATAGCAAAAATGATACTTATGCTGAAGGAGAAAAAGAAAAATCCTTCAATAAAATAATTCGTCATAATAAATCTTGATTTCATTTCCGTTCTTTGCAATCAATGACAACTGATAAAAATATTTCACTCGCAGCAGGAATGTGGAAGATGAAATGCCCAAATTGCCGCAAGGGTGATTTATTCCAAACAAAAAATCCGTGGATATTGAGTAAGTTAGATTCAATGCCACCTCGTTGTCCGGTTTGCAATCAATCTTATTTTCCTGAGGTAGGCTTTTATTATGGAGCCATGTATATTTCCTACATGGTTTCAATTGCTGTTGAAGTTCCTATTTTCTTTTTTATGCTTCTTCTATTCGGTTTCCAAATGATTCCAATGGTAGCTACTCTTTGTATCTCGTTGGTTTTCTTCTTTCCATATATCTATCGTTATAGCAGAGTGATTTGGATATATGTAACAATTCCGTTTGGAGGAGTTAGGACTGATAAGTGAAAAAAATATTTTAATTTTTCAGCTTATTAATTTCAACAAATAGTAATCTGCTACTGACAATTAACAACTATAACAGGAGTTTGTATTTCGTTACTTTTATTTCCAGCTCTATCAACAATAACAATTTTATAAGTAACACTATCAGTAATTCTAAACGGAATACATGTAATTCCCGGAAGGTTTATTGTAATTTTTCCTGATATATCTTTTGTTGTTCCCTTAGGAGAAACAAAAGGGATTTTATAATTATAAGTATAATCCGGTTTACCTGTTCTGTGATCAGTAATGAAGCAATTTGTGCTGGTATCAGACTCAAGTGAACCTAAATCACCATCGCCATCTTTAAAACTAATTACCATTTGAATTGAATCAACCATTTGTTGAACCTGTGTACTGTTAATACTTACAAACTCAATTAATGGAGTTTCTGAAAACTTTGGCGGCTTAAGACATGAGTTAAATATCGAAATGCTAAAAACGACTAAAGCGAATACAAGAGAACTTTTAATCATGCTTTAAAAATGTTTAACAAAGATATATTATATGTTTTATCTGAAATGAATTGCTTTTACAGGACTAACCTTGGAAACCAAATAGCTTGGAATTAACAATACAATCAAACAAACAGCTAAAACACCAATATTTACTATTAAAATAAACAATGGATCGAAATGAACCGGGGCTACTTTTACATAGTATGATTCTTCTGCTAATCTTATTAAACCATAACGAGACTGCAGATAACACAATCCAAGACCAATAAAATTCCCAATTACAATTCCCTGAAAGATTATTATACCCGCATGATACAAAAATATCTTTCGGATAAAGCTATTTGTTGCTCCCTGAGTTTTTAGAACTCCTATCATATTTGTTCTTTCTAAAATCAATATCAACAAAGCAGTAGCCATATTAATAATTGCAACAATGGTCATCAAAATAAGAATTACATATTCATTAATATTTTGAAGTTCAAGCCAATCAAAAATATTAGGGTTTATTTCCTTCATTGTTTGAGCCACAAGATTCTGACCAATATAGTTTTCATTAATTTTCTTTCCCATTATTGTAATGTCTTTTACATCATCAATAAATATCTCAAAACCACTTACAGAATCCGCTGACCAATTATTTAATTGTTGTATATCAGCTATATCAGTTATAGCGTATAACTTGTCAAACTCCTCTAATCCGGTTTTATAAATTCCCTCAATTTTAAATTTCCGAACTCTTGGTGGTTGTTGAATAAAATAGATAATTATATCGTCATTCACTTTCAACTTTAATCGGTTTGCAGTTGATTGAGATATCAAGATTTTGCGGGGATGGGAGGTATCACCCGCCTGAATTATTCTTCCTGACTGCATACACTTGGAAATAAAACCAGTGTCAAAATCCCCACCGTACCCACGAACAACAATGCTTTCTATTTCGTTTTTTGTTTTTATAATACCCGGCTTATTGGCATAAACCTGTATGTGTTTTACACCAGGCATTTTCTCAATAGAGGGATAAAATTTCTGATGGATGGAAACAGCCTTGTCCTGGAACCCCATTGTACTGTTATAATCATAGATTCTTATATGCCCCCAGAAACCGAAAATCTTTTCGCTAATCTCTTTTTGAAATCCGCTTACTAAACTGCCAGCAATAATCATTACCGTAATACTTAAAGCAATTGCTGCTACTGCCACCCGAATAATAAATCTGCTGAAATTCGGTTGCCGACTCAGCGCAATCTTTCGTGTAATAAACCATGCAGTATTCATTCTGTTAAGTTGGCACTTTTAATGCGATGTAACTTTATTGCTATTTAATATTGCAAAGAAAAGAATACAAATCATTCATGAAGCATTCATTTATTTTATTACTTCTGCTTTTACTATTTTTTCAGAATAAAACTGTTAAAGCTCAAGAGTTTGGTGCTTTTCCTTCTGTAAAAACCGGGGCTGAGCAAACTGAAAAATACATTTCAAAATTAAAAGACAAAAAGGTTGCACTC
The DNA here is from genome assembly GCA_947469485.1 of Chitinophagaceae bacterium. Classification (GTDB taxonomy): domain Bacteria; phylum Bacteroidota; class Bacteroidia; order Chitinophagales; family UBA10324; genus UBA10324. The sequence goes on from CANIPU010000014.1 coordinate 19,249, forward strand.
GTTGTTAATGCGACCTCTTATATAAACAACACTCATTTAGTGGACTCATTATTATCTATGGGCATAAATGTTAAAAAAATATTTGCTCCTGAGCATGGCTTTCGCGGAAATGCTGATGCAGGCTTTGATATTTCGAATTCATTTGATTCATTAACAAAACTTCCAATAATTTCTCTTTATGGGAATCATAAAAAACCAACTGTTGAAGATTTAACGAATATTGATATTGTGATTTATGATATTCAGGATGTTGGAGTTCGCTTTTATACTTATATCAGCACATTGCAATATGTTATGGAAGCTTGTGCAGAAAATAAAAAACAGTTTTTAATTTTTGATCGTCCGAACCCTAACGGCTGGTATATTGATGGTCCTGTTCTTGATAAGAAGTATGAATCATTTGTAGGTATGCAATCAATTCCAATTGTTTATGGAATGACTCCTGCAGAATATGCAATGTTTTTAAATGGAGAAAAATTATTAAAGGATTCCGCTTATTGTGAAACAAGTTATATCCTCTGTGAAGGTTATGATCATAATGTAAAATATATTTTACCTCGTAAACCTTCGCCCAATTTAAAAAACATGACTGCAGTTTACCTCTATCCTTCCACCTGCTTATTTGAAGGAACGCCATTGAGTTTAGGTCGCGGAACAGATAAACCTTTTGAACTAATAGGATTTCCAGGAAGCAAAATTGGTAAAACATACTTTACACCGGTTAGCAAACCCGGAGCTTCAAATCCAGTTTATGCCAATCAACAGTGTTTAGGTATTGATTTATCAATTTACAACGGAGGCTTCTTTTTTGATCAGAAAAAAATCTTCTTAACCTGGTTAATTCAATTCTATTTAGTCTATCCTGATAAGAATGAATTTTTTACAAGTTATTTTGATAAGCTGGCAGGAACAGAAAAACTTAAAGAAGATATTAAAACAGGAAAATCTGATTTTATGATTCATCAGGAATGGCAGCCTGATTTATTGAAATTTAACGAAACCAGAAAGAAACACTTGTTGTATAAAGATTTTGAATGAGCACATTATCAGAGAATAAACCAAAGATGAGAATAGTTTTTATGGGCACTCCTGAATTTGCTGTGCCTTCATTAAAAATTTTATTAGAAAATAGTTATGAAGTGGTTGGGGTTGTAACTGCGCCTGACAAACCTGCCGGAAGAGGTATGCAATTGAATGAATCTGCAGTGAAAAAATTTTCTTTACAAAACAACCTTAATATTCTTCAACCTGAAAAATTAAAGTCTCCTGAATTTGCCGAACAACTTCGAGCGCTCAACCCCGATTTACAAATTGTGGTTGCCTTTCGTATGTTGCCCGAAGCAATTTGGAGAATGCCCCATATAGGAACTTTTAATTTGCATGCTTCCCTCCTGCCGCAATATCGCGGAGCTGCACCAATCAATTGGGCAATCATTAACGGAGAAAAAGAAACCGGTGCAACTACTTTTTTCCTTGAACATGAAATTGACACCGGAAAAATTATACTTCAACAAAAAATACAAATTTCTGAAGATGAAACTGCCGGCGAACTGCATGATGAGATAATGAAAGTTGGCTCTGAACTGGTTTTAAAAACAGTGCAGTTAATTGAAGATGGAAATTATGCGCTCCTACCTCAAACTATTTCTGATGAAATAAAATCAGCTCCGAAATTATTTACTAAAACCTGCCACATTAATTGGAATAATTCAGCCCAACACATTCACAATCTTATACGCGGCCTCTCGCCCTACCCTGCTGCTTTTACAAAATTGAACGGAAAGACATTAAAAATTTTCAGAAGTAAATTAATTTCAAATAATCAGTTTTCAGGTAATATGAAACTTTCTCTCGGAGAAATTTTTACTGATGGAAAGACATTTTTGAGAATTCAATGCGGTGACAGTTTGATTGAAATTCTGGAATTGCAACTGGAAGGAAAAAAGAAAATTAAGACAGATGAATTTTTAAGGGGATACAGATTTGAAAGCGGGGGGGGGGGGTGAGATTTGAATAAGCTGGTGTAGCAACACAGTTGCAACACTGCTGAGCTGGCAAAATTGGGGAACACCAACAAGTTACTAACCCCGCTAGAACTGAATTATTTTGGAATAGTAAATTTTAAAACTTGTCTTCTGGGTTCCTGATAATCATCTGGTAGTTCTTTTAATAATTCAGCTACATAAATCCCAGGTAAATAATTATCAAGAGAAACGGAAAACTGCACAGGGTATTCTTTTATTTTCATATTCAACAATGGTTGCCCTTACTCATTAAAAATTCTGAAAACTCCATTAAAATAGTTCTCGTTTTTATCGTAAATAAATAATCTATTATTTTCAATGTAAATTAATGAAGTGTCAATTATTGTTTGAGGAATCAATGGAGTTTCAGGAGTCCAATACCCTGCTTCAACTTCTTTGTTAGCTTCTGAATTATATGCATAGTCGAAAAATGCAGGATTAAAATTCTTTAATCGAACCCACCATAATAAATATTGCCCGCTGCCTCCAGTTTTAACCCAAGAAAATGCAAGCTGTCATCTGTCCATTTTCCAGACTGCTGTTCAAAAGCTGCATAATTTCCCCATTCCTGTTCATGATGATATAATACCCCTGATTTAATAAAATTCTTATTTGAGTTAATTTTTTTTCCGGAATCAAGTGGCATGGGATAATTAAGATTTCCCAAAACATAATTATTATTAAGTGCGATTACATCAAAATTTAAATCATAAAACCATGAGCTCCCGCCACTTGAACTACTAACAAAAAGGAAGTTGAATTTAAAATCATCAATTCCATCATTATTAAGGTCAAGAAAATAGTTAGAATGCCATCCTTGCATTTCATGATCCGGATTTATATCGGTATAAATCACCTGTGCATCCGCAGCATTGCTTCGCGCTAAAACAGCAACTGCCATTGCAGAATAACCCGCTATTTTTTTCTTCAGTGATTCAGTCATTGTCCAATATTGCGCAAAGGTATCGCAATTCTTAATTCGTTTTTTCCCTATCCACTTCTTCCCCACCATCTCCTATAACCAATCCCACTCCCTATCCATATCCAAATTTTTTTTCTCCAACTCACTCACCTGCTGTTGCAGTTCTTTTTAGCGGTTGGTGGCGTGCAGGTTTTCGGGACGCAGTGTGGCTCACACTTCAAACAAATTAGTATCGAGATACAAACTGAATGCGAATAGTTGCGAAATGCTGTACTTGTATTTCAAATAACCAATAACTATTCAACAAATAACTTTCTCCCTTACCACCACTTCAATTTCTTAAATAAAATAATAAGACCGATGGCAACTGCCAAACAAAAAGTAATTATAAAATAGAAAGCATATTTATTTCCTTCGTAGGGGATGTTTACATTCATGCCATACAAACTTGCAATCAACATCGGAACGGTTAATACAACAGTAACCGAAGTCAAGCGACGCATCACCACATTCAGATTATTACTGATAATGCTTGCAAAAGCATCCATCGTGCCACCTAAAATATTGGTGTAAGTATTCGACATCTCCAGCGCCTGACTCATATCAATAATAGTATCCCCAAAAAATTCCTGTTGATCTTCATCAGTTTTAATTTTCAGAAAATCAGTTCTCTGAATCTTTAACATCATTAATTCATTACTTCGAAGAGATGTAACAAAATACACAAGACTCTTCTCAATCTTAAGCAACTTCAATAACTCCTCATTTCTCATGGAATCATACAATTCCTTTTCATAAGCATTGCTTTCATTATTTATCTCTTTCAAAAAATAGAGGTAATAAAAAACACACCGATCAAAAATTTGTAAAACAAATTTTGAACGGGCACTGATGTTAACATTCTTGACATTATTATTTAAAAAACAATCAATTACTTGATTTTCATAAGGACTGATTGTAATTACAATGTCTTGAACCAAAATTATTCCCAATGGAATGGTTATAAATCTGGCTTCTCGCTCATTCTCAGCATCATTGGCCATCGGAATTTTTAATACAATAAGGTCTGTATCATCTTCGTGTTCGAAACGGGAACGCTCTTCAATATCTAAAGAGTCAATTAAAAAGTCAATGGGTATATTATACTTTTCGCTAAGTTTTTTAAGATTGTCGTGGTTAAAAGGAGGATAAATATTTATCCAGCAACCAGACTCCGGCGCATCCAACTGATTAAGCTTGCCCTCATATGTTTTGTAGTATTTGATCATCGCCGTCCATCTAACGCAGTTAATATTTGGTGCGCTACAAAAGTAACTTATACATTTTAGCAGACAACCTTGTTTTATAAAAAAATCTGATCCTGCCAGATTTAGGTATTATTAAACTTCTTTATTTCAAATTGAATTTATTTTTACATTTAGATTACTAAAATCAATTACTATGAAAGCTTTTTTAATAACAATAGTTTGTTTTGTAGTTGTTAATTGTAATTCAGTGTACTCTCAAAATTTAACCGAAATTTCATCAAACATTACCACAACACCGAACGATATTCACTGTATACTAACAAACAAAACAACCGAAGCTGATTTAACTATTTTAAAAGAGGAATTAATGCAAAAAGGTGTTAAACTGACAGTTCTTTCCCTTAATAGAAAATCAAATGGTTTAATAAAAAGCATTTCAATTCGGGTGAGCAGCGCTGATGGAGTTGTTACTTTTAATAGTGATAATTTAAAAGATACGAACAGTATTGTAATTGAAAGAAATAAATCAACCGCAATTGGAATAAGTGGAGGTGATTTAACTAAAATAAAGAAATAAACTCAAGCCAAAACTTAATTATTTGAATTAATAATTGGGTCTGGTTAAAATAACAGACTGAATAAGCGCCTCGCGAGCATTTAATTGATAAGATATATCCTCTTCCTTAAAATCATAAGGTTTAATTTCATACATATCATTTTTAGCATTTATTGTTGTAGATATTCCTTCGTCAGGAATTCCTCTCATCACATCAATAGCTAATTCATCTGCACTTCTTTCATTAACATTAGCCTCATCAACATTCATAGGAACAAATACCTTTTCCTGAACCGATTTCTTCTTTTTGTTATAGGCTGCCTGCGATTTTTGAGAAGCTGTTTGTGATTTAGTAATTGTTTTCTTTACCTCTTGTTTTTTAAACTGTGCTTCCTGTGTAATAGTTCTAATTAATTCCTCCCAGGAAGTTGCAGCAGGTGTCGGTTTCTCAATTACTGTTTGCTGGTTATTATTTCCGGACGGATTTAATTTTTTTTCTTCAATAGCCTTTTTCTTCTCTGCTTCCTTCTTGCTTTTTGCATAAGAAGAGTAAATTCCATATGCAATAATTATTAAAATATAAATCAGTTTTCCGTCCATTGGAATTTAAGAAGAACCAAATATATACTGGAAGAATTAATATCTATTGAAAATACCATATTGCTCAAATCTTACTATAAATTTGCCGCCCGATGAAAACGATTTTTTCTGTTCTGGTTTTCCTTGCTGTATTTTCCGCTTGTTCAAATAGCGGTAATAAAGATAGATTGCCTGGAAACCTAATTAATAATCCTGCATCAATGGACAAACCACCAATAGGTGATTATCCTGTTATTAGTTTTGATTCCACTCAATTTAACTTTGGAAAAATTATTGAGGGAGATGTTGCAACTCATTCATTTAATTTTAGAAATACAGGAACAGCCAATTTAATAATAACCGATGTTCGTGCTTCCTGTGGTTGTACTTCTCCTTTTTGGCCGAAGGAAATTATAAAGCCGGGAGATTCAAACAAAATAATTGTTAAATACAATAGTGATGGCCGGGAAGGAAAATTCAACAAGGGTATTACTGTATATTGTAATGCGTATCCAAATTCAGCAATTTTAAAAATTCAAGGCGAAGTAATTTCTAACTAAATAATAAATAAACAAATGATTCAATTTCTTTTAATGTCTCCTCCTGCAGGTGGAAGTAGTGATTCTTCAGGTGGATGGTTCAACATGGTTTTTCTGGTTGGCATTTTTGCTGTGATGTATTTCTTTATGATTCGGCCACAAACCAAGAAAGCAAAAGACCAGAAAAATTTTATTGATAGTATAGAAAAGGGAACAAAAATAGTAACAGTTTCGGGTGTGCATGGTCGAATTACAAAAGTGAATGAGAACGGTACACTTGAAGTGGAAATTGACACCAACACAAAAGTTGTGATGGAGCGCAGTGGTATTTCAATGGAAATGACCAAAGCGAGATTAGAGAATAAGCCTGTATAATTTTTATGCTGACTGTTGGAATAACAGGAGGAATCGGAAGTGGTAAATCAACCATCTGCCGAATATTTGAAGTAATGGAAGTACCGGTATTTAATGCCGATGCTGAAGCTCGTCGTATACAAAATGAAGATCCGAATATTCGTTCTTCAATGATTTCTTTATTTGGTAATGAAGTTTATAACGATGATGGTTTAAACAGAAAACTTGTTGCTGAATTAGTTTTTAATAATAAATTATTGCTGGATCAGCTTAATAAAATCATTCATCCGGCAACCCTGGTTGCTTTTGAAAAATGGAAACAGGATTATTCAAGCAACCATTATGTTATTAAAGAAGCAGCAATTTTATTTGAATCAAAATCAAATATCGGTTTAGATAAAATTATAGTTGTTTCAGCTGCGGAAGAATTAAGAATTGAACGAATTGTAAAACGAGATAATATTTCTCGGGAACAAATTATTTCAAGAATGAATAATCAACTTGCCGAGGAAGAAAGAATAGCTAAGGCTGATTTCGTCATAGTTAATGATGAAAAATCTGCCATTATCCCACAGGTATTAGCAGTTCATGAAAAACTTTTAGCTCTATAAGTTCTTTTCTCCTACTATTTGATTAGAATTCATTCCGGTTATTCCAAATTGTTTTAGGGCTTCAATTACCTTTCTCATTGGCATTCCCATTACATTAAAATAACAGCCTTCAATACGCTCTACTATTCTTACACCAATCCAATCCTGAATACCATAACCTCCTGCCTTGTCAAACGGATTGTGATTTTTTATATAATATTCTAACTCTTGTTTATCAAGCGTTCGAAAAAAAACTCTAGAAAGATCATCAAAGGAAACTTCAAAATCTGGGGTTCTTATATTGACTCCTGTTATAACTTCATGAACTTTTCCACTCAAAGTTTCAAGCATTTGTGTTGCCTCAAGAACATTTTTTGGTTTTCCAAAAACTTTATCCTCACAAACCACTATGGTATCAGCAGCTATAACAACTGTATCTGATCCAAGATTAAATTGCTCAATTACTGCTGCGGCCTTTTTTTTTGCTAGAATTTTTGGGGCTTCATAAATATTCCAATCATTTAATATTGTTTCATCAACATCAGATACTTTAATATTAAAATTATAACCTGCGATTTTCATTAACTCATTTCTACGAGGAGATTGTGAAGCAAGTACAAGTGTCTTAAACATATATTAAACCATTAAAAAATAAAAATAGGCCATTGTCAATATCCCCATAAGCATAACAACTTTTACCAAAGTACTTATTCGATTAAAATCCTTTTGCGTATCAGCTCGATATAGCAACCACATCATTACAAACAATGGAAATTGAACTGTTTGCATAAGATATATAACAGTTACATAGTCACCAACTTTCAGTGGTGTGGCCTGCACTAAACAAACTAAAGAAAGAACTATGATACCAAGCATATATACAATACTTTTTGTTTTTGGAATCCCAAAAACAATTGGCAAAGTTTTGCAGCCATACTTTGAATCCCCTTCAATATCCTCCATGTCTTTTACAATTTCACGAATAAGAGAAACAAGGAATGCAAAAATGAAATAATAAAATGCCCGAAGAAAAATTGAATATGCAGCAAGAAAGTCAAGATTACCAATGGGATGAAAAAGAGGTTGTTCAAATAAAACAACAATGAGAATAACCATTCCTGTAAGTAATGAAACAATTAAATTACCAATCAATGGCTGTTTTTTATATCCAGTAGAATACAACCACAATAAAGCTGCAACTAATGGATTTATCATTAAGAGCTTCATATTTTCCACCCTCCATGAAAGATAAATTCCAATCGCTATCGCAATAAAATTAAAGATCTGATGAATTAAAATGGCAGGTCTTCTATTAAAAGATTTTCCGATAAAAAGTTTTCGTGGCTTATTAATCGAATCAATCTTAACATCAAAATAATCATTGATTATATATCCTGCAGCTGCTAATAATACAGTTGAAAAAACTAAAAGAAAAAAATCAATATCATTAAGTGCAGATTTAAGCTCCACACTTTTCAAAATTGGTGTAATAATGAGATAATGAAAAAATGATTGCGTAAGTACAATAAAAAATATATTAGGATACCGGATTAATCGGAGAAATGTGTAAATGCTTTTCATATATCGCGGCAAAATAAAGAGGTCAGTTGCATAATACAACTGACCGGTTCATTTCTTATAATTCGAATAGACTACTTGAATCTATTCTTTCACAAATTTCACTGGTAATCGAAAGAGAACGCTAACAGGATTACCATTGTTTTTGCCTGCCTTCCATTTTGGCATTTCTTCAAAAATTGAAAGATTTAATTCTGCAATTCCATACTTTACCCCATCACTTATAATTTTAATATTTCTTACATTTCCGTCCTTACCAATTACAAATTCATAAATAACTTTCCCGTCGAAACCATTTTCCCTCCACAAATTATTTGTTCTAATCTTTTTTGAAATCAGTTTGTTTAAAGCTTGCATACCTCCTGGAAACTCAGGCATCTCAGGAACCCATGATAAAAGAGTATCATTATTCTCTCCACCTGAATTTCCAAAGCCTCCTGTAACTGGACCTTTTCCGCCACCAATAGGTTTCTTATCTCCAACTGAATCATTTCCCTTTCCTGAACCAAAAGTTAAGGAGGAAGAATCATTTATAACATCATTTATTATTGAGTCTTTAGAAATTGCAACATGCCCATTTGTTTTTTGAGTTTGTTTTTGCTCATACACCTCTTTTTTCAATTCAGGAAGGAGAAACTCTTTAGGTTGAGTCGGAGCGACTGTAAAAACATCATCAATTATTATTTTCTCCGAACTTCTAAAAATTGCATACGAAAGAAAAAATGTAACAATGAAACTTACGCTTACTAAAAATGCGATGGATAAATTGTGCTGATAATTTACACGAAGATTAAAGGCCCCATAGTCTTTATTTCTATCTTGGAAAACTGCTTCATTCCAATCATTAGACAGAATACCTGGTTGAAATAAGCTAAAATCAGATTCAACATTTAAACCTTTCAGAATTTTATTTATGGTTTGCTTTTTCATAATTGAAGAATTTTATAATTATGAAACGCAAATAGTCAGTTTTCCATAAGTCAGAAAACTAAACTGACAATTAAATTACAATTGACTATTAAAAAATATGTAATGCTACTAAAAAGAAAAACATTATTAAAAAAACTGCTGGTGCAATTGGATTACGCAATTTTGCTTTTGCATTATAGAAATATAATAACATTAAAAACGCAAACAAAAACCATGCAGCATAATTCTGTAATGGAACAGGATTGTATTTTGATAGAGGATCTTTTTTTGTGAGCCAATACCACATTTCATTTTTCTTTGCAATTGGTTCTAAAACAATATCATACAAAACCAACATAAAGGCTCCTAATAAAGATTTCTGAACCTTGGTGTATGTTAGATTTTTTAATAATAATCCAACGCAATAAATTAATATTAGCCAATTAACGCCTATAAGTAATGGAGTATTCCAAACCTTTGGTTGCAACGCTGCTCCATAAACGAAAGGTCCAAATGGATATCCTCCATAAAAAACATTATTAACATTATAAACAGTGTTAACACCAATTGCTTGAATTAAAAATCCAGAACAAAATGTAAAAAAAATAAAAAGAAGCGCATTTATATTCCAATGCAATTGATAATAGAGAAGAAATACTAAACATAAAACTAAATCTACAGCAATATATGGGAAATAGAAATCCATAGCAGCTTCAGATTTTAACCCCCATATTGAAATAATATGAACAACTGATAATATGATAACACTATTAAATAATTTATTTTTTGCTTTCTCCATTCAATTAAAAACAATTAGGTAATAAAATAACAGTGCCAATGTATATAAACATCGTGAATTGAAATAGATGAAATTATTATTTTTAACTAATTATTGAACCATTTCAAGTTGCAATTAGCTTCGTCCAATGAAAAAAACAATCCTGTTAATCACTTTCATGCTTTTTTCAATACATGGGGTTTCACAATCCACAATTGATTCATTACCCTTTTCAATTAGCATTGAAGAAATAGACAGTAGCATAGCTGATCTTCCGGGAATTCACTCGTTCGCATATGCAAAATCCGGAAGCAGATGGTTGATTGTAACAGGTAGAATTGAAGGCCTTCATGGATTCAGCACTAATAATTCTTTCGAATCTGTTTATGCCAACAGCAATTTATTAGTTATTGATACTTCAAACTGGCAGTTATATACATTCCCAGTTGATTCTCTTGACTCAATTTACCATTCTATTCTTCGTTCAACAAATACTCAATTTTACCAGGACGGAAACAATCTTTTTATTTTAGGAGGATATACCTGGGAAGCGAGTGTGGGATTTTATACCTCTCCATATATAATCTCGATTGATGTTGACGAAATGATTGACGCGGTTATAAATCATACGACAAACTCAGCAATTCAGCACATCAGAAGCTCCAACGACACCATTGCAGCTGTTACAGGTGGTAAATTAATGAAACTTGGAAATGATTATTATCTTGTAATGGGAAACCGTTTTGATGGTTTTTATAATCAGCAATTTGTGATTTACACACAGTATTACACTGAAGCTATAAGAAAGTTTAATATAATTGATAATGGCACAACGGTTTCAATTTCAAATTTTACCTCTATTACTGATACAAACAATTTTCACAGAAGGGATTTAAATGTTGAATATTATAAAGATACAAACGGTCAAACCGGAATTGCAGCCTTCGGCGGTGTATTCAGAAAAAATCAAGACTGGCCTTTTTTGAACCCAATTTATTTTGATGGAGCAAACTATTCTATTGATACTTTTAATCAAAAGATGAGTCAATATACATGTCCGGTTGTTTCACTTTTTGACAGTACTGAGAAAGAAATGTACCAGATATTTTTTGGTGGAATTAGCCTATATAATTATTTAGATAGTTCTGGCATACAAATTCAGGATTCATTGGTTCCGTTTATTAATGACATAACAGTTCAAATAAAAAAACAAGATGGTTCATCTTTCGAATCAATTCTTGATTTGAAAATGCCCGAGCTCTTGGGTAGTAATATGGTTTTTATTCCTTCAGAGCGAGGTGCACAATTTGATCATGGTATTTATAATTCAAGAAAAGATTCAGGTAGAACTATGATTGGATATTTATATGGTGGAATAAAAGCAACTCTTCCAAATACAGGATTAAGTTCTGCAAATAATAAAATATATCGCTTATATCTTGAAACCTACTACCCTGTAGATACGACCTCTGATACTACAGGAGTTTTCGGCTATTTGACTGAAAACAATTTTTCAATTTTCCCTAATCCGGTTAATGATTTTCTAAATTTTTCAGGTTTGCAAAAAAATCACAATTACGATATTGAAATTACTGATGTTTTCGGTAGAAGTATTTTAACTAAGTCAAACTTTCAAGCTACTTCATTATCTGCAAGTATTGGCATTAGTCAATTGTATTCCGGATTTTACTTTATTAAAATAAAATCAGAAAATGATTCAATTGTTTTAAAATTTATAAAAAAATAATTTTCTTGAAAGACAATAACCGAAATAAATTTCAGTTAAGATCAATTGAATATATTTATTCCCGAATTTGATGACTCGATTCACTTCGATTTTTATTCTTGTATTATTTGTTTTTACAGCTTGTAATCCATCAAAGCCTAAAGAGGTAGATGTAATTAAAAATCCAACACTCCTTCGCAAAGCGATTACAAATAACATTAAAGAAAGAGTAATGTACTTTCAAAATTCAACTGACAACTTTGAAGATTTAATTGATAAAGATGCCTTACTGTTGTTTTATAAAAGCAATTCTTTTAATTCCGTTTGGTGTGATAGTAGTGATTGGCTTTCAATAACTGATTCTCTTTTAGCCTTACTAGTTACTGCTCCTGATAATGGAATTGACACACAATTTATTCACCTTAATAAAATCACATCCCTTATTAATAAAACTAAAACTGACACAATTTCTTCAAAAGATGCAGCTTTATACGCCCGCATAGATATTTTATTGACTGATGCATACTTCAGTTATGCTAATCGCATTTGTTTCTCGCAATTATCTCCAGATAGTATTCGAATTCGAAATCAAAAAACATTTTCAGATTCCATACTTTTAAAAATGCTTTCAACAGGCCTTAAAACAAAAAACCTTTTTCAACCAATTTCTCAATTTGAACCAACCCACCAACAATATTTAAACATTAAAGTCGCGCTTAAAAATTACCGAATGGATTTTTTAAATGTTCATTTTACAAATGTTCAGGATTCATTTGGTTTTTCGTCTGAATTTAAAAAATTATTAAAGATCAGATTACTTGAAAGTTGTGATTTTGACAGTTCCTTAAAAAAATCAGATTCCTTAAAGCTTGCGTTAGCGATAAAATCTTTCCAGAAAAAACATGGTTTATTTCCTGATGGTGTTCCCGGAAAAAGAACTTTAAAAGAAATGAATGTTTCTCCGGAAGAAAGAATTAAACAAATTAACCATACACTTGATCAATGGAGGGCAGAACTAGACACTTTTCCAAACAGATATATTTATGTTAACCTTCCTTCTTTCTCTCTGGAGTACTGGGTAAACGATACACTTAGATTGGAATCAAAAATTATTTGCGGATCACCAAATCACAATTCACCAGTTTTAAACAGCAAGATAAATTACTTGGTTTTATATCCATATTGGACTGTTCCTTTCAGTATTGCTACAAAAGAAATCTTACCCCATTTAAAAAACGACACCTCTTACTTGAGAAAACAAAACATGGAAGTTTTAAATTCTTCCAGACAAGTAATTGATGCAAAAAAAATTAACTGGAAAAAATATTCTAAAACATATTTCCCTTTTATTTTAAGGCAGCGTGAGGGTTTAGATAATTCTTTAGGTGTAGTGAAGTTTATTTTTCCAAGCAAGTACGGAATTTATCTTCATGAAACCAATACACGAAATATGTTTAAAAAAGATTACCGTGCTTTATCTCATGGGTGTATAAGAGTTGAACAGGCTGTAAATCTTGCTTTTCAATTATCTATTCCAGATTCGACAAAATACCCAGTCGATAGCATACAATATTGGCTTGACTCTAAAACAAAAAAGCAACTTAATTTAAGTGAAAAAATCCCTGTCTATATAAGATACAATCTTTGCGAGGTAAAGGAAGGAAAATTATATTTCTTTGAAGATATTTATAATTATTTTGACAGAAACATGAATGTAAATACCCCCTTATAATAGTTAAAATTACACCTGTAAATTTTAAGCGTGAAAGGCTATAAGCGGCACATCAGTATGATAAATCATTTCCTTAGTTATACTACGATCAAATAGCTTTTTAAAAAATCCGCGATGGTGTGTAACCATAACCAATGCATCAGTTTTTTGCAATCGAATTGCCTGATCAATTCCTTCAACTATACTTCCGCTAAACTGCCGGTAAAAGGTTTTTACATTATACAATTTTGCATCAGCTAAATCCTGAAACTGATTAAGCTCCATTCTGTATTTATCATCAGGATTAAAAGTGTGCACAATATGTACTTCAGCACCAAAATGCTTTAAGAGTTCATTTAGTTTTTCGAGGGCTGGCAATTCTTCCTGATGTAAAGCAGAGGCGAAAATAATTTTATCAAACCCTCTGAATTGCGCATTAATTGGAATAGCAATAACCGGTTTCTTTATTTTATCTATACATGCAGCAGTATTACTTCCCATTATGGACCTGGCTATACCAGCAGAACCTGTTGTTCCCATAACCACATATTCTATGTCAAAATCTTCAGCCGCCTGATTAATTGCATCTACAGTAAACCCAAAAGACGCGGCAGTTTCTATATGTAGGTTTTCTTTTTGCAGCAATTCGTTTTTTAAATTATCCAACTTCTTCATTACACTTTCATGTAATGCATCAACAGTAATTTCAGGCATAGGCATGTTCGGGTCCATTACATGAACCTGATATGCATGAAATAGTACAATTCGAATGTTATTTCTTTTTGCAATCTGTATTGCAAATTCAAGTGCATTTAGAGAAGCAGTAGAAAAATCTGTAGGAAACAATAAGCCAGACATAAAATTTTATTTCAATAAAGGTAAAATTGAAACCTCATACCTCAATGACAAAAGTCATTTAGTTTAAATTGCGCAAACAAAAAGTCTCATTTTGTTTTCAAGCTTTTTTGTGAAGCTTTAATAGCTTCAATGGTTTTCTTCACATCCGGATTTTCAGGATCAAGTAGCAAGTACTTTTCATAAAAACCAAGTGACTCATTATAATTTTCCTTAAGTGTATTATAGTCTCCTAAATACCGATAGGCTTCCTTTAATTCCTTAGGATATTTTGCAGCAGTTACTGAGTCTGTTGTTGCCTTTTCAATTAATAATAAATAATACGGAACTGCAAATCCCTGAGCAGATGAATCCATTTTATCCAGGTTTAAGTTACTTCTTGCTCTCCACTGATAGCCAATAGGCCACGCGGGACTAAGCTGTGTTATTCTCTTAAAAGAAGAATCAGCCATTACATAAGATGAATCAAAATAATATGAACGACCTAAAGAAAACCAATCCTGAATAATTGGCTTAACTGATTTTTTAATTTTTAAATCATAATAATAGGCAGCAGTACCATAAGCCTTTTTATCATAATATAATTTTGCTAAATCCCCAAGCATTTCTGCTTTTGAACTATCCATACCAACTGATTTTACTATGTTTAATGCACCAAGTGAATCATTACCAGACTTCAATAATAGTTTTCCATAATATTCATAATCCGATGCAAGTATTTTTTTACTTCCGGCATTGCTGAAGAAATATTCTATAGCAATTAAGCCATTTGTATAATCGCCGGTTTCAAAAGAACAATAACCTGCAAGACGAAATAAATTTAGATTTTTCGGATTGCGTGATTTTAAATCATTTACAATTTGCAAACACTTAGAATAATCTTTTGTAAAAAATAAAAACTGTGCATACCTATATTGAGTTTCATCATTTTTATCAGCCAGTTCTAAATATTTTGTAAATGTTTCTTTGGCTTTATCATACTGAGCTGTATTAAAATACAATTCCGCCAAATCTCTATAAGCTGGTGCAAAATTCGGGTCAATACTTAAAGCTTGGTCAAATGCCGTTTTTGACTGTGAATAATTTCTAGCCAGATTCCAAATAAATCCGATTCTAGAATAAGATCGGGCATTGGTTTTATTTAATGTTGCACTTCTTTCATAAGATGTAACAGCCTCCCCTCCTTTGTTAAGTATTTTATAACCATCTCCCATTAACATATATAATCTCGAATCATTTATAGAAATGTTTTCAGCTTGTTTTAACAATCGTATAGCTTCTTCAGCATTTGGGTTTTCGTTATATATGTATGCATCAGCAAGATATATTGCTATGTTAATGTCTTTGTTAGCATTAACTAAACTCTTTGCTTCATCAAAATATTTCAATGCATCTGCTGTTTTGTTTTCGCTTAAATAAGTTTTTCCAATGCCAACAAAACAGGCCGTTCCCTTGGGATTTACTTTTGTTCCTTGGATATATGCAATTCTTGCAGAATCATTTTTTTCTAAAAAGCAATAATTATTACCAAGATAATACCACCCTAATGCGTCGGCTGGATTTGACTTTGTATAGTTAAGAAATATTCTTCTCGCACTTTCGTAATTTTCATTGTCAATTGCTCTCAATCCATCATCAATAGATTGGGCATTTACTTGATTAGTAAAGGAAATCAACAATGTAATTGCAACAATTATTATTTTACTATTCCTGTTCATATTTTCTTTTTAAAAATCGTTTTTAACTTCTATCATTCTTAAAGGAAGCCTTGCCGGAATCAATCCGGCCCGCTTAATTATTGTTTGACCTATGTCGGTGGTCATGAATTTTGCAAACCCCGTGCCCAAGCCGGGCCATGATTCACCGCACACAATATATACTTCTCTTCGAAAAGGATAAAAGCCTGATCGGATATTTGTTTCATCTGGAGAATAATTTTTAAAATCAGTATTTTTTATGGAAACAACTCTTGCTTTTTGTAAAATAGAGTCTGAATTATATAACAAACTATTAAAACCAATAACTCCAATTGCTGATTCGTGAGTTGAAATATAATTAGTCAATTCAGAAAGATTATTAGTTGCAAAAAAATTAGAAGGAAGACTTTTTAGGTTATATAAATTTTTAAAATATTGAATTTCACCTGATCCATTTGAATTAAACACTACTGAATTTTCATTCTTCGATTCTCCTTGAAATAGTTTTTGAATTCCGGCTTTATTATAAACTGAATCAGGGTTTTTTTTATTAACGATTAAAACTACTGCATCAAACGCTATAAAAAAGTGCAAGGGGTTTAAATCATTTTTTTTTCCATAACTAATTTCATCATCAGTTAATTTACGAGTTGTAATTACTGCTCTGAAATTCTTATCTAAAAACTCCTGTATTCCTTTCGCTTCAGGGAGTTTCACTAATTCAATTTTTGAGTTAGGTGTTTCTTTCTCAAAAACCGACACTTCATCATTTAAAAGGGGAAGAAATGATTCATCAACTGCAATTGAAATTCTTCCGCTATTTGGTGTATCACCAGAAATTGGTTCCTTATTTCCGGTTTTCTTTCCGTTACAGGAAACAATCAGAAATAATAAAAGAATATAAAATATATTAAGCTTCATATTTCTCAATATTGGCGATAGACCTTATAAGTACGGTAAATTGCATATAACAACAATACAAACCCAAACAACCTGTATTGTTGTGAAGAAAATTGATCCATATGAACCGGAGGAAAAACTATTAAATAAACAGAAGCCCCGATGAAAATCAAAATCATCAGGGCTTGAGCCAATATCACAATTTTATTCAATTTATAAATTTATTAATCGCCGCTTCCAAGCTTAAAGGTTACTGGCAGATTAAAATAAACCGGCACTGCATTTCCATTTTGTTTTCCAGGCGACCATTTTGGCATCATCATTACCACACGCTTTGCTTCATCAGTGCACCCCCCTGCTATATCTCTCAGCACTTTTATATCTGAAATCTGCCCATCAGGATTTACTACAAACTGCAACACTACTTTTCCTTCAATATTGTTTTCACGAGCTGCATTAGGATAACGAATATTCTTATTAATAAATGCAGTCATAGCTTTTTCTCCGCCTGGAAATTGAGGCATTTGCTCAACATACATAAATGGCTGTTGTTTTTCTTCGGCAACAGGTGGAGCAACATCATTAAAATTCACATTTGCATTCGGGTCTACTTCAGTGGTTGGCCCTGGGTCAACCTTCTGCAATTCCTCAACGGGTGGTGGCACATCTTCTTGCTTTACCTCTTCATCAGGTTTAATAACAGGAGGAGTAAATTTTATTGTCTTTGGTGGAGGTGGAGGTAAATTAGGTGGAGGAGGTGGAGGTGTATTTTTATCAATAGGTGGTGGTTCTGAAAGTTCTGTATAAGAAATTTTCTTTTTTGCTACTTCAACCTCAGCTGTTTTAAACATTGATAAAATGTACGGGGTTGTAAATCCTGTTATATAAAGCCCCATGCCTACAAAAAGAGCAATCAATAAAAAACGATCGTAGTTTTTGCGAAGCTCATAAGCGCCGTAGGCTTTATTTCTGCCTTCGAAAACCATGTCGTCAAAACTTGCGGTTAAAAATTCTTTTGCTTCCATGTTTTAAAATTTATTTAAAAGAGTAGCCTGCTTATTAAATTCCATAAAATTATTTTGGCAACATTTCTATTTCCTCAGAAGATGGATCAAGAATGGCATATGACCGTATGCCGGTAATCTTCATTTCATCCAACATGTTTACTAAGTTTTCATACTTTGACTCATCTGTAGGTTTTATTCCAATATAAACTCCATTATAATTCCCGTTTGATTGCCAGCCATTTGCTTTTTGCAATGCAAGAACTTCTTCGTTTTTATCTTTTATTATTTTTCTAACTTTATTAAAATATGTAACTTCAACAGTTGGTTGGGTTTGACCGTAGTAATAAAATATTCTATCGTTTGATCCTAATAATATCGTCATTGCTTCAGACTCACGAATCTTTGACATTTGAGTTGAATCTTTAACATCTTTATCAGGCATAACTACCTGCATCGCCTTTGGCTTTGACATTGTTGTTGTTAATATAAAAAAAGTAACAAGCAAAAATCCTAAATCAACCATAGGTGTCATGTCAATTCTTGTTGACATTTTTTTTGCCCTAACCCCTCCTCGTTTTTTGCCTTTTGGGCCACCGCCACTTTCTAATTCAGCCATTGTTGTTAGCGTTTTATTTTATGGTTTCAATAGGTGCTGCTTCATCAGCAGTTATTAATCCGAATTTGGTAACTTTTCTATCAGCAAGAGTTTTAAAAACATTCTTTACCGCTGGATAATTTGACTTAGAATCACCTTTAATAAGAATAACAGGATTGTTTCCAGCGATTCTTGCATTTACCAGCCAAACACCGAGTTCATTTGAAAGATTTTGAGTAGTATCAACCGGTATTCCAGGTTGTTCCACTTTCTTTCTTTCCTCAGGACTCATGTCTAAGTAATTCTTCATTCCGCCCATTGGAATGCCAATACTGCTTCCGGTTGCAAATGCATTTACTTCATCAACAGAAAAAGCTATATTATATGAATCGCCCATTTTTTCAATTAGCGATTTGCGAAAAACCTGATTGTCCAAATCAAAAAACAATCTACCATCATCAGCTATAGTTACAATAATTTTTCCGTGTTCAGGAGGATTTGATACTGAAGTTGAACTTGGTGTAACAACCTGAACAGGTTCGTCAGGACGAAACTGCGTTGTTAAAATGAAAAAAGTAACGAGCAAAAAAGCCATGTCAACCATTGGCGTCATGTCAATGGAAACACTGCTTTTCGGCATTTTTATTTTAGACATTGTCAGTGCTTAGTTAAAGCGTGAATCAAATGTTTTTGTAATGCTATATCCTGCCTCATCAATCATATAGGTCAAAGAATCTATTTGATGAGAAAAGTAGTTGTATGAAATTATTGCTAATGCAGAAGTGATAATACCTGTAGCAGTATTAACAAGGGCCTCAGAAATACCAACAGAAAGAGCCACCGAATCTGCAGCCCCTGATGTTCCCATTGCAGCAAACGAACGAATCATACCAAATACAGTACCTATCAAACCGGCAAGAGTTCCGAGAGGAGCAATTGTGGCAATAAAAGGTAAATTCTGCTGAAGCATTGGTAATTCAAGCGCAGTAGATTCCTCAATTTCTTTTTGAATTGCAATAACTTTTTGTTCATGAGTTAATTCTTTATTATTCATCATCTCACGATACTTTCTTAAACCATTCTTTACAACATTCGCAACAGAACCTTTTTGTTTATCGCATTCAGCCTCAGCTGCATCTAAATTATTTTCAGTCAAATGATATTGCACCTGACGCACAAAGTTTACCACATTGCCTTTTCCCTTTGCTTTCATAATGGTAAAAATTCTTTCAAGTGAAAAAACTATAACCATTAAAAGCATAGTTAATATAATAGGAACTAAAAATCCTCCTTTATACATAATTCCAAGAATACTTCCTGATTTAGGTTTTTCTCTTAACTCATCAACAAAGTTTGCTGAGTTTCCAAGGAAAAATTCGAATATGCAATATGAAACTGCAAAGCATCCGATTATTACGATAAGTGGGAAAAAAGCCGATAGGCTACTATTTTTCTTCTGCATGTTGTTTTATTTGAATTTGAAATTTTTAGAGGTTTGCAAATTTAGAATTAAAATCAAGTCGTCAAAACAATCTGAAATTTATTTAAACATATCTTAAAACTCAGATTAAAAATTACTAATTATTTATTTCAATTTTAATTATCAGAAAACAAAAAACGGCTACAAAAGTTTTTCATTATATCTCCGTTGTTGTTTTTACAAAAGAGTGACAATTCTTAAACTAAACAGAGTGAATTATGCCTGGTAAAACACCTAGTACAATTGTCGCAATTGATAAAAGGATCAATAGGATAGATTCGGTTCTCTTCAGTTCAATTAAATTATCTGTATGAGAATCTTTGAAATAAGCTTCAATCAAAGGTTTGAAATAATAATAAATGCTGATAAATGAATTTACCACTGCTAAACAAACAAGCAAAACATATCCACCCTCAATTGCTGAAGAGAATAAGTAAAATTTACCAATGAATCCTGCAGTGAGCGGTATTCCAGAAAGGGACAACATGCTTATTGCGGTAATTAATGAGAGCATTTTATTTTTTTTCGCCAATCCTGTAAATCCATTTATTTCATCTGATCCTGTTTGGATTTGAATAATATGAATTGAGATAAATGCAGACATAGATGAAATGCCATAAGCCAAAGAATAGAAAAGTATAGCATTCCCTCCAACATAAGCCGGAGAAAGTAATGCCAATAACATGTATCCGGCATGTGCAATACTTGAATAAGCAAGCATGCGCTTCAAATTTTTCTGTTGAAGAGCAGTAATGTTTCCAATGAACATAGTTAAGATTGCTACTACCATTATAGTACCACTCCACTCAGCAGAAATCGGAGCAAAACAAAGTTGGAACAATCGATAAAATGCGCCAAACGAAGCAATCTTTCCGACCGTGGCAAAAAACCCTGTGATAATGGTTGGAGCACCTTGGTAAACATCAGGTGTCCAAAAATGAAACGGAGCGGCAGCAACCTTAAAAAGCAAACCAACTAAAATCATTAACACACCACAAATTAGTAGATAATTAGTTGCAGCCCCATTCATTTTCACAAAAGCGGTTATTGCTGCTAAATCAAATGAAGCTGTGGCACCATAAATTAATGCAATTCCAAAAAGTAAAAATCCAGTGGAAAAAGAGCCCATCAGAAAATATTTCATTGCTGCTTCATTGCTGCCAAGATCTTTCTTTTTTAATCCTGCCAGAATATAAAAACTTATAGAAAGAATTTCAATTCCTAAAAACAACATTAGCAAATTGGTATAAGAAACCATTATGATAGATCCTGCTAGTGCAAAAACAATAATTGAAAGTACTTCAGCAAGATGATGGTCTTCATCTCCCATAAAACGATTATAAAAAACAATTAAAACAGCTCCCAATACAATACAAACTGCACCCAACGAGCAAGCATAATTATCCATCACCATCATATGATTAAAAAATGGCAGATTCTTATTCCAATACATTGTATTAAAAATCAATGCTGTAATTAATCCAATAACTGAAAGGATAGGTGTAATTTTTCTGTAATTGAAAATGCTTCCGAATAAATTTAAAATCCCGGTTATGGTTAAAGCGATTACTACATTCATAATGTTGAAACTAAGTTTGAATGGTTAGCAATCAGATTCAATAGTTTATTGACTGCAGGGGCAGAAATATTCAATAAAAGATTCGGGAATATTCCTAATACAATTATCAAAGCAATCAATTTGTAGCTCATTATTGTTTCTATAATGGTGGTCTTGGAAATTGATCTGCCGGCCTCACTTATTTCCCCGAAGAAAACATGCCGATATAAACGCAACATGTAAACTGCTCCCAAGATAATTGTCAGTCCTGCAAACATTGCTGCATACATATTCCATTGATAAACTCCCATCAATAATAAAAACTCTCCGACAAATCCATTTGTCAAGGGCAATCCAACACTGCCTAACATCACAATCGCAAAAACCACAGCAACTCGTTTATTCACCGAAGCTACTCCACCTAACTTATCCATCATTCGTGTTCCGCTTCTTCTTTCCAATAAATCAATTAAGAATAAAAGAGCGACTGCATTTATACCGTGATTGAACATCTGAATCATTGCACCTTGAATGCCTTGAACATTCATAGAAAATATTCCGGCTGCAATTAAACCGACATGAGCAAGTGATGAAAAAGCAACTACAGTTTTTAGATCGTTCTGTCGGAGTGCAATTATGCTTCCATAAATAATTCCGCAAACACACAAAAAAATTGCAACTGTGTTCCAGTGTGCAACAGCTTCAGGAACAATTGGTAGAACAAAACGAATTATTCCATACAAACCCATCTTCAACATAATACCAGCAAGCAACATAGTTCCTACAGTTGGAGCTGTGGTGTAAGTTGATGGTTGCCAGCTGTGAAATGGGAAAATTGGGACTTTAACGGCAAAAGCGAGAAAAAATCCAAGGAAAATCCAAGACTGTTCAGTCGATGAAAGATTAAGTTTATAAAATTCTGAAATTTCGAAAGTGTGATTTCCGGGTGTTTGCAAATACAGATATATAATTGAAATAAGCATGAATAAGCTTCCTGCCAAAGTGTATATAAAAAACTTAAGAGTAACAGCTATTCTGTTTTCGCCACCCCACAATCCACAAATAAAATAAATCGGTATTAGGGCAACCTCATAACTTACATAAAACAGGAATGAATCCATCGCTGTAAAGGCGCCTAACATTCCGGCTTGCATTAAAAGTATAAGCCCATAAAATGCACTTGAGTTTTCAATATCTTTTTGAAGTGAAGTAAGTATGATAAATGGAGTTAAAATAGTTGTAAGCAGAACGAGAATTAATGAAATGCCATCAATGCCAACATGAAAATTTATTCCGAAAGAAGAAATCCATGATTGATTGAATTCGTCAAAGTATCCGTTAAAATGTAAATAAATTGCAATAATTATTGAAACAATAAAAGATAAAATTGAACTTATCAGAGCAACATATCCGGCTGTTTTTCCTTTAAGAAAAAAAACAATCGCCATGAAAACAATAGGTATAATCAACAACAACAATGTGTGCATATCAGAAGCTGACTTTTTTTACAAGTGAGAAAAAAATAATTGCCACAATTCCAATCACCATCATTAAAACATAAAAGCCAATGTTTCCGCTTTGTAAATTCTTTAACATTGAACTGAAAAAGTAAACCGTATGCCCGCCCCCGTTCACAGCACCATCAATTACTTTTTTCTCTATTGAATTGAAAAAGAAATTGCTCATTCCATTCAAAGGATTTACTATAATTTTATTATACAATTCATCAACATAAAATTTATGTAACGAAAGCTTGTACCATAAACTCATTTTTGATTCTTCAACACTCTTTTCAATTGATTTCTTATCGTAGCGCTGTTTAGTAAATTGATACATAAGTATTATGAATACAACAGAAACTATCATCAATCCATATTCAAACAAATGAGAAACTTCATGAGATTGAATTCTTGTATTGCCTCCAAAAACAGGAGAGAAATATTCATTGAGAAAATGTTTTCCGCCTAATGCTTCAGGAATTCCAAAGAATCCACCTACAGCTGAAAACACCATCAATATCATTAAAGGAACTGTCATTGATTTGGGCGACTCGTGAAGGTGATCCAGTTGGTGTTTTGTTCCACGAAAGGCTCCAAAAAAAGTCAGGAAAAATAAGCGGAACATATATAATGATGTGAGAACTGAAGTAACAGCTAGAATCACAAACAAAAACATTGAATGAGAATAAGCAGCAGCTAATATTTCATCTTTTGAAAAGAAACCTGCAAATGGAGGGAATCCAGCAATTGCCAAAGTTGCAATCGCCATTGTGATGAAAGTAATAGGTAAATTTTTTCTAAGTCCTCCCATCTTGCGCATGTTTTGTTCGCCGCTCATTGCATGAATCACACTTCCTGCACCAAGAAATAAAAGTGCTTTGAAAAAAGCATGTGTCATCACATGGAACATTGCACTTGAATAGGCAGTAACACCAAGCGCAACAAACATGTATCCCAGCTGACTAACTGTTGAATAAGCCAATACCTTTTTAATGTCTGTTTGTGTAAGTGCAATAATTCCCGCTATCAAAGCGGTAAGTGCACCAATAATTGCAACAAACTCACTTGTTGAAGGTGCAAGTGCATACATAATGTTTGAACGGGCTATCATGTAAATACCTGCTGTAACCATTGTAGCTGCATGTATAAGTGCACTCACAGGTGTAGGTCCGGCCATTGCATCAGGCAACCAAGTAAAGAGTGGTATCTGTGCACTTTTACCCATTGCCCCAATAAAAAGGAAAAGAGTTATAAGCGCAATGGTTGTATTACCTGAAGAAAAGCTTCTTGCGCTATTAAATACTGAAGCGAAATCAGAAGTACCGAAAGTTTTAAAGATCAAAAATATGCCAAGTAAAAACCCTAGATCACCAATACGATTCATAATGAATGCCTTGTTAGCTGCGGCAGTGTAATCATGATTCTTGTACCAGAAACCAATTAAGAGATATGAACAAAGACCAACTCCTTCCCAGCCTATAAATAGCATTACATAATTAGAACCCAGAACCAAAACCAACATACTAAACATGAATAAATTCATGTAGGCAAAAAACTTCCCGAATCCAGCATCATCATGCATATATCCTGCTGAGTAAATATGTATAAGGAAACCAACCCCCGTTACAATCAGCATCATAATTATGCTTAGGCGGTCAATTAAAAAAGAAAAATCAACAGAAATATTTCCGGCAGTTATCCAGGTGAAATAAGTTTTCTGAACAGCGGTTCCACTGCGGCCAAGGTCTTCATAAAAAATTCCAGCGGCAATAATAAATGAAAGAAAAACAGAACCACAACCAATAATTGCTGCAAGATTTTTTGATATTTTACCAAAACCCAACCCGTTAATAATGAAACCAATTAAGGGTAATAACGGCACTAACCAAACTAATTCTGTCATCCTGTTTTTTTGTGCGCGACAAAACTAATAATACAGGCCACAGATGCAAATGAGAATTACCTATCTGTTTGTATAATTGTCAACGCATTTTTTTCTGTCAATAGTTTAAGCAAGTTTTGCTTTTACATTTACACACCCAATAAAATTACATGATGAAAAAAACTTTTCTGTCAATTCTTCCATTTATCTTTTTTGTTTTTATTTTAAATTCTGCCGAAGCGCAAACTTCAACTGAAGACACCACTGTTGTTCAGTGTTTCACTTATCAATCTCCGCAAGACGCCTGGTTTAATTTCCCATCAGATACCAATCAATACAGAAAGATTCTGATGATGTATAATCTTCATTGTCCTGATCCAACTCAGTGTGGTGAGTGGGATTATCTTACTTATACTTTTTTATACGATCACACAGGAGTAATGGATAGTACATTATTAAATCACTCAAGTTTTACTGTGGACGGAAATTCACCTGATTCAATTTCTTACATGAACTCTCCATCCTATTCCTATCAAACTTCTTTGCAATATTCCTTGATTATTGATAGTACTATTTCTTCTAATTTATTTTCAATAGGTACAGGTACTCAATCTTCAGTACATCCATTTAATACAACTGCTGATGCAAGAGCCCGATCAGTTTATTTATGGAAAGCATCAGAACTTTCATCAGCAGGCTTAACGGCTGGAAATATTTCATCAATTAAATTAACCGCCGCTTTTTCATGGTCTACTGAATTAAATCATTTAAAAATACGACTTGCATCAACAAACATTGATTCAATGGAAGATGGCCTGTTATCTGCATCGTGGGTTCAGGTTTTTGACCATAATACATACCTTTCAACTGGCGCAAATACTCTTCAATTTATTCAACCCTATTTATGGGACGGAACTTCTAATCTGCTAATTGAGGTGTGTTATGATAATGATGGTATCGGGTGGGACAACTTGATTGAAACCACTCCAGAAATCTGGAGTGCCGGCATAACATCATCAGGCAATGATCGAAATATATTTTTTAATGGTTCTGAATTTGTTCAGGTTCCAAAAGAGGCTTTTAGTAGTATTGATTCATTTGTAACAGTTGCTTATTGGTCTTATGGTGATCCTTCGTCTCAACCAAACGATGGAACTTGTTTTGAAGCAGTTGCTGCCGATGGTCACCGTATTTTAAATGCACATTGTCCTTGGAGTAACAGCAATATATATTGGGATGCAGGAAGCGACGGATCAAATTTCGATCGAATTAATTATGCTGCCACAACCGCTCAAACCGAAGGTCAATGGAACTATTGGGCATTTACTAAAAATATTGCAACCGGATCAATGAAAATATATTTGAACGGAAATCTTTGGAACAGTGCTACCGGAATGACAAAACCAATGAATGGCATTGAATATTTCAGGATAGGAAAAGGCAACTGGAACGGGGCACAATCATACAGAGGTGCAATGGATGAATTTTCAGTTTGGAATACAGAGCTAAATGCTGCCACTATTCAAGAGTACATGTATAAAGATATTGATGCTCTGCATCCGAATTATTCTAATCTGGTTTGTTATTATAATTTCAATGTAAAAACAAACAACACATTTGCTGATGGCTCATCAGGCAACCATACTGCAATCGTTATGAGCAATTTGGATAATCCATTTGTTTCTTCACAAACTCTTTTCAGGAATTATGTAAAAATTTACGAAAGACCGAACATAACTTTCGAGCAAGGAATTTTTAATTCCCATCTTGATTCAACTTTAGTTATTGATACTATTGAAAATGCTCCATTTACAATAGTACTGTATGGCGACTCATTGAATCCGACCACCGCAACTGATACTGTTTATGTCTGGTCAAATTTTTATACTAATTATTTATACAACAATGCTGGTAATGCTATTGATTCTTCATTTGAAAATCCAGATGATACATTATATAAACAAACCTGGTATTATTACAGTGCACCATTTGAAATTGTTGATCGCTATGAATTGGGACGATTTATTACTTTGTATGGAAATGGCACTACAGTAGGCCCAAATGGAAGAACATGGGTTTATGATTTAACAAACCTTGCGCCTCTTTTACACGATTCCGTTCATTTATCAGCAGGCAACTGGCAGGAATGGCTTGATATGAAATTCATTATGATAAAAGGCAAGCCTGCCAGAGATCCAATTAGCGTAAAAAATTTATGGAACGGGTATGGTTATTCTTATGATGCAAACATTGAAAATGCATTAACACCAATAAGGTTAAAAATTGATCCTGCTGCAAAAAATACTATGTGGAGAACAATCACAACCGGTCATGGTATGAATGGCCCGCAAAACTGTGCAGAGTTCTGTGCAAAGTACCAATATGGAAAAGTTAATGGTGTACAGCAATTTCAGCAATTAATATGGAGGGATGATTGTGGAAGAAACCCACTTTATCCTCAGGGAGGAACATGGGTTTATCAACGAGCCAACTGGTGTCCGGGAGCTGAGGTGTGGGAGTATAACTGGGAATTGACACCTTATGTAACGCCAGGCGATTCTGAAACAATTGATTTAAACCTGGAACCATATAGTGGAAGCAATGGTACTTATGTAATTGCTTCACAATTAATTAGTTTTAAAGAACCGAATTTCACTCTTGATGCTGAAATGTACGATATACTTACGCCATCAGATAAAGATGAATGGAGCAGATTAAATCCAATATGTTCTGAACCTACTGTAAGAATCAGAAACGGTGGAACAACGCCATTAACATCTGCAACTATTACATATGGTTTAGTAGGCGGTGCCGTTTATACATATAACTGGACCGGCACTCTGGGCTTTTTACAGAAAGCAGATGTAACATTGCCATCAATGTGGTGGGTTGGTGATGGCTCAAATAAGTTTTATGCTACAATTAGTTCACCTAATGGAGGTATTGATGGCAACAGTAAAAACGACAAGGCGACTTCTCATTTTAATGCACCTGCTGTTTATAATCTTTCTGCATCAACAACACAGAAATTTATAGTTGAAGTTAAAACAAATGCTTATGGCTTTGAAACTTCCTATCAATTACGAAAAACTGGTGGAATAATACTTGTTGATAGAAATAACCTTGCAGCCAATACTACTTATAAGGATACAATAAGTTTTAACTCATATGAGTGTTATACTTTCGAAATATTTGATGCAGGTGAAGACGGATTAAGTTTCTGGGCAAATTCTGCTCAGGGCAGTGGATATTCAAGAATAAAAAAAGCTGAACTACCAACAATTTTAAAAGCCTTTCCTTCAGATTTCGGCGCTGAGTACATTCATAATTTTAAAATTAATTTTCCTCTTGATGTCAATGATATTCCAAAAGTTGAATCCTCAATGGATGTTGTGCCCAACCCTGCAATTGATATGATTGATGTTACCATGCAATTACCTGATCCATCTGATAAAGTTATTGCTACAATTCTTGATTTATCAGGAAGAGAATTAAAAAAACAAATTCAGGCATATTCAATAGCAACTGAATTTAATTTTGGAGTCAACGATCTTGCACCTGGTTTATACTTTGTTAAAGTAAAATCAGGAAATCAGGAATTTGTTCAGAAATTTTTAAAACTTGCTGAATAACTTTTTCGAAACTACTATTTTCAAACTTCTTATAAAATTTCAGAGGTGTTAATGAATAAGCCGCTATCAAATGATAGCGGCTTATTCATATGAAATAAACTTTTATTTCAATATAAATTATATTCGCACCAATGCAGGCCTTCTGGTTTTATTTAGTTTATCCATTGTTATATCTGATTTCATGTCTGCCTTTTTGGATGCTTTATGGTCTGTCTGATTTCTTTTGCATTCTTCTTAAATTATCCGGTTACAGAAAAACCGTTGTGCTAAATAATCTTCGTAATTCGTTCCCATATAAAAATGAAAAGGAGATAAAAGAAATAAGTAATCGCTTCTTTCAATATTTATGTGATTTGATACTTGAAACACTGAAAACAATGACCATGAGTTCTGGTCAGGCTCAAAAAAGGTGCGTGTTTCATAACCCCGAATGGTTAAATGAAATTTATGCAGAAGGTAAAAGTATTATTGTATTGATGGGTCATTATGGAAACTGGGAGTGGGCAGGACCAGCATTTTCACTATCTACAAAGTTCCAATTAGTGGTAATTTACAGACCGCTTTCAAATCCCTACTTTGAAAAGATGACTGTTGGAATGCGTACAAGACATGGAACAAAAATTACTGCCGTAAATAGTACTCTCAGAGATATGGTTGCCAATCGAAAATCGATAACCGCCACAGCCTTTATTGCTGACCAAACTGCAACTCCAGAAAATGCATACTGGACAGAATTTTTAAATCAGGATACAGCAATATTCACCGGACCTGAAAAGCTTGCTAAAAAATTTGATTATCCTGTAGTTTATATGAATGTGAAGCGAACAAAGAGAGGCTGTTACGAGGTATTTCCTGAGTTGCTTTTTTTGCATCCTAAAGAAACTAAGGAAAATGAAATTCTTGATGCTTTTACCAAACGATTGGAGAAAGAAATAAATATTGATCCTTCTATATGGTTATGGTCTCATAGAAGATGGAAACATAAGAGAAACTATTAGTGAACAGTGAATAGTTAAAAGTGAATAGTGAATTGCGGGGAAATATCCTTCACACTTCATTCTTAGATATTCACTCACTACAAGTTTTTCGTTATAAAAATTATCTTTGCCTTAATACCTATAGATGCGAACAGGAAAGGAATTGATTCTGGCTACCAAGCCTTTTACTATTGAAAACAGATTCCGCAGTTGGTTTGAAACTATTCTCACTCTTACACTACTTGCACTTTCATTAAGTATCACTTTTATTCCGCAACCTTTAATATTCAGATTGTTTTTTTGTTTAACTACTTCCTTGCTTTATGTTAGGATGTTTGTGATTTATCACGATTACCAACATCATTCGATATTGCAGAAATCAAAAGCTGCTGCCCGACTGATGAAGCTTTTTGGAATTTATATTCTTGCTCCGCAAACTATTTGGAAACGCTCACATGATTTTCATCACAACCATAATTCGAAACTTACGATTAATGGAATTGGCTCCTATCCTACTATCAGTAAAAAGAGGTTTTTAAAGCTGACAAAAACTGAACGCATCATTTATTTACTGAACAGGCATCCCCTGGTAATTATATTCGGATATTTTACTTTGTTTTTTTATTGGCTTAATATACGCTCTTTTATACAAAGTCCGAAGAAGCATATAGATTCTTTGGTAGCAATTCTGCTGCATGTTTGTATTTCTATTTTGATTTTCAATTATCTGGGTGTAGTTACTTTTTTCATCAGTTGGTTCACTCCCTTTTTTATTGCATTTGCAATGGGTTCATATATGTTTTATTGTCAGCATAATTTTCCAGCAGCACAGTTTCGCGAGAATCCGGATTGGAAGTATGATTCAGCTGCTATGTACTCGACCAGCTTTATGAGTATGCCTCGATTGATGCATTGGTTTACCGGAGATATCGGCTACCATCATGTGCATCACATGAATTCTCGCATACCATTTTATAGTTTACAAAAAACAATGGCAAGTATGCCGGAATTGCAATCGGTGGTGAAGACCTCGTGGAACCCCATAGAAATTTGGAAGTGTTTTCAGCTAAAATTATGGGATGAGGAACAGAAAAGGATGATTCGATTAAACGAATTATAGAACTTAATTCTTCTGATATTATACAAAGTAAAATTCTGATTTTAGATTTTAAAATATATTACCTTCCTGTTTTATAACTTATCGTTTACCAATCCTTTATGGAATTGAAATATATTCTTTTTTTTCATATAGAATATTACATTTGCAACCCTTAAAAAACAAAACAAAAAGGAACCACAAAGTGGAAGAAAACCAAATTGAAAACCAAACAGCCGATACTACGGCAAACCCTGGAGCTACACATGTTGCAGCACCGGTAAAAGTTTCCATGCACGACGATTTCGATTGGGAAACAAGTAAAAAGAATGTTCGTACCTACGCAGCTGAAGAGCGTGAAAAGTATGAGAAAATTTATGACACCACTTTTAAAACCATTCAAAACAATGACATTGTAGAAGGTGCTGTTGTTTCAATCACCAACAACGATGTGGTATTGAATGTTGGTTTTAAATCAGATGGACTGGTTCCATTATCGGAATTCCGGGATTTAACGGAATTGAAAGTAGGAGACCATGTTGAAGTTTTAGTAGTAGATAAAGAAAGCCCTAAAGGCCAATTAATTTTATCTCGCAAGAGCGCTAAACTTGTTAGAGCTTGGCAGCAAATTGTTGACGCTTATAAAGAAGGTACTATTGTGATGGGTAACATTACAAGTAAAACCAAGGGCGGCTTGATTGTTGAAATTTTTGGTAAAGAAACTTTCTTACCGGGTTCACAAATTGATGTAAAACCAATTACTGATTATGATGTTTATGTTGGTCAAACTATGGAATTTAAAGTGGTTAAGATTAACGAGATTATCAAGAATGCGGTTGTATCGCACAAGGCATTAATTGAAAATGATATTGAACAACAGCGCCAGGTTATTATTTCTAAATTAGAAAAAGGTCAGGTATTAGAGGGGACTATTAAAAACATTACTGACTTTGGTGCATTTATAGATTTAGGTGGTGTAGATGGTTTACTTTATATAACTGATATTTCTTGGGGAAGAATTAATCATCCAAATGAGGTATTGAAAATAAACCAGAAATTAAATGTGGTTGTTTTAGAATATGATGACGAAAAGAAGCGTATTTCTCTTGGATTAAAGCAATTGACTCCTCAACCTTGGGATACACTTGAAACAAATATTGAAGTTGGAAGTAAAGTAAAAGGTAAGATTGTAAACATTGAAGATTATGGCGCATTCCTGGAAATTATTCCTGGTGTTGAAGGCTTGATTCATGTAAGCGAAATCAGCTGGAGCAACACTCCTATTAACTCAAAAGAGTTCTTCAAACAAAATGACGAATATGAAGCAATGGTTGTAACCCTTGACCGTGCTGAACGCAAAATGAGTTTGAGTTTGAAGCAAATGACTCAGGATCCTTGGAGCGATGTTGAAGTTAAGTTCCCTGTTGGTAGCCGCCAGAAAGGAATAGTTCGCAATATCAGTGCTTATGGTTTATTTGTTGAATTGCAAGCAGGTATTACCGGATTTGTTCATGTAAGCGACCTTTCATGGTTAAAGCGCATTCATCATCCGAATGAATTTACTAAAATTGGTAATGAGTTAGATGTTGTTGTTCTTGAAATAGATAAAGAGAATCGCAAGTTGTCATTAGGTCATAAGCAAGTTGAAGAAGATCCTTGGGATACTTTTGAAACAACTTTCCCTGTTGGAAGTATTCATCAGGCTACAGTTATTAAGAAGGATGACAAAGGAGCTGTTATTTTGTTCCCTTATGGTTTGGAAGCATTTGCACCAACCAAGCACCTTAAAAAGGAAAATGGCAAATCAGCCGAGGCTGATGAAACTCTTGACTTTAAGGTATTAGAGTTTGACCGTGGAAATAAAAAGATGATCGTTTCTCATGCCCGAATTTGGGAAGAGAAGAAAGATGAAATAAAGAAAGAAGAAGGGGCAGCTAAAGATAAAGAACGCAAAGACACCCGTTCAACAGTTCAAACCATTAACCGTAAAGTTGAGAAATCGACTTTGGGTGAATTGGGGGGATTAGCTGATTTGAAGAAGAAGATGGAAAAATCAGAGGCTCCGAAAGCTGCAACTGATTCTACTCCAGAAGCGACTTCAACTCCTGAAACTCCTTCAGCTGAATCTACCGAAGAACCAAAGACTAAAGAATAGTTTTTCGATAAGTAATTGATTAAAAAAAGGCGTCTGCAATGCGGCGCCTTTTTTTTATTTTAAAACACCTCTAATTATTGTGCTTCAACTAAAAACTGTTAGTTCTTATCTTCTGCTTTCATAATTTCCCATATATACTTTACGGGAACACTTCCATAACTCAGAAATTTCTCGTGAAAAGATTTTAAAGAAAAACTGCTACCCAATACTTTTTTCTGGTCTTCACGCAATGCATATATTTCTGTGTATCCTGTGAAATAACAACATAACTGTGTTTGTGTTAAAGTTGCTCTTCTCCATTTTCCTTCAGCTTCAGCTTTGGTTTGAAAACCTTCCTCAATCATTAATTTCAAAGCATCGTCTTTACTCATATTCAAGCATTGAACACTGTAATCAAGTATTGTATTAATAGTAGAACGAAGGTGCCATTTATAATACATAAGCCACATTTCAGGAGTGTTGTTTCCATATCCTTCTTCAAGCATCATTCGTTCGCCATAAACTGCCCAACCTTCAATCATTGCATTATTCTGAAATACAGATTTTATAATATCATCTACTTTATTTGAATAAACTAATTGTGCATAGTGCCCGGGTAAAGCTTCATGGATATTTAATATTTGTAAAATCCAATTATTATACTCTCTCAGATAACTTTCTGCATCATCCGGCGAATACCCATCAAGGGGAGTAACATTGTAATAAGTTTTCGCGTTTTTATCATAAGGTCCGGGCGCATTAATACTTGCTCCTGCCCCTCCTCCTCGCAGGTATTTTGGAGTTTCACGCACCTCCAAAGGTTTGTTGCTATCAAGGGTTAAAAGATTTTTTTGCTTTATAAATACCTCAAGTTCCGGAATTTGTTTTTTTATAGTCTCAACATATAATTCTGGCAAACAATGTTGCTTGCTCAATGTATCAATCATCATTTTTACTGAAGCAAGCCCTTCTGGCATTTCAACAGCGCCAAAATATTTTGACCATAATTGTTTAGTATAGCCAATCATTTCATTTTGTATTTCAGTTTTATGATCTTTTGCTTTTTGAAATATCTGATCAACCGAAAAACAACTTTGCATTTCAAATTGAAATTTCTTTTCATACAACGCTTTCCCTAACCGAAAAGACCGCGATGTTGTAGTATCACTTTCAAAGCCTTTTTTAACCTGCTCCAGGTATGAAACATACTCCTTTATACTTACGATTGCTTGAGACAATCGATTATTCAATTCAGTTTTTTCTTCAACTGTTAATTTGCTTATTCCAATACTGTCAGGAATATTCTTTTCAAAAATTTCCAAAGCCCCTTTGTTTTGAAGAATGGCTAATTCCGTATGTTCTATTGTAGGTTTTTGGATATTAGATTTTGCAACTATATAAAACTCAGGGACATACTTTAATCTGTTATTAATAACTGATAATCTTTTTTCTAAAACGAGTTTAGAATTTCCTAAAATTAAATCAAAGCCTTCTCCAACATTGTACTCAGCTGGGTTCCATTCAAAGCTTTTTAATTCATAACAATTCCAGTTAAATGATTCCAGGTAATTCATCATGATTCTTGCATCAATTGAATTTTCAGGAGTTATTTTTTTCCAATCGTACTTTTTTAAGCTATCTGTTAACGATTTATAGATGCCGATCTTTTTATCGCGGTTTTCTTTTGATGGAATTTCTAATCGCTCATCGTATTCATGATTTCCTAATGCTAGAGCCCAATCAGGGTTTCTTTCCCAAATTGTTGCAATAAACAATTTCTTGAAATTTTCGAAGCTTTCGTTTTGACTATATATTTTTTTCTTTGAATTACACGAAAAAAATGAAAATGATACTATCATTAATATTTCAATTAGAAGATTTATGTTTTTTTTCATGCTTTTGTTTTATAAACAAAATTTGTTAACGGTAAATGAACAAGACCTTTTTTGCGAAAAAGAATTATTTTTTACACCATTGATTGTTGAATTACCATATTATTTTAGCCCTGCTAATTTACCGATGCTTAAAAATCTTATTTCACTTCTCTTATTTGTTCCAATATCTTTCTCTGCATTAGGTCAAATTATTTATTTAAGTAATGGTGTTTTAGAGAATGGAAAACATACTCCAATTAGTAATCACTCAATTAACCTTGAAAATTATTCGGGCTTTCATAAAGTGATTTTTAACACTACTGATATTTCTATATCTAAGCCAATCTTATTAGTATCGAAAAAAAATGATTCCTTATTTCAACCCATAAAATGGGTTAAACTTGTAAAAAGATATAATTCCGAATTTTTTTCTGCAGATATTGAATGGGGAGAAGACGGAGAATACAAATTATCTGTAATTGAAGCACAAAAAGAAATTATCAGTGATTATTACTCATTAAATGTTAATGAAGAAGATGCATTATCAATTTCAGAAGGACAATATGATGATGAAGAGAAATATAATGACCCGAATAACACTTTTTATTACATTGATTCAAAAGTTGAATTTTGTGAATTTGTAAATGGTAATTCTGAACCTGTAAATTTCAACTCTGAATTTCCAGTCGGGAATGTATCTATTCATGTAACTAACTATAAGCCAATTATTTCAGATGAATTAAAAATTTATATTTATAGATTAAAAGGAAAAAAGGATCAGGAATTGATTGATAAGAAATACTTTCCAATAAATTCGGGTAGCTTAAGTGAATCTTTTACTTATTACTTCGGTACTAAAGGTTCTTTTGTGGTAAGCGTATATGCCAATGAAGATGTTTGGGTGAACGATGGAAACATAAAAATTAAATAAATAACTATTCAATAAGTAAAATAAATCAACAAAATGAAACGCACAATTATTCTCCTATTAGTTTTGATTTCAGGCTTAAACTCCTTCGCTCAAACAGATCTTACAACATTAATTGACAAATGCTCACCGTCAATTTTTAAAATTACTACTTACGATGCGTCAGGTAATGAATATGCTGTAGGTACTGGTTTTTTTATTAGTGCAACTGGTACTGCTCTTTCTAACTACCATGTATTTCAGGGCGCTTCCAAAGCTAAAATAAAAACCTCCGACAATAAGACATACCTCGTTGAAAATGTGATCGGATGGAGTAAAGAGAGTGATCTTTTAAAGTTTACCGTTAAGAATGAATTAAGTGAAACATTTCCTTTTTTAAAAATGAATGCTGTTTCGCCAAAACAAGGTGAAAAAATCTTTATCATTGGAAATCCACTTGGCTTGGAAAAGTCTGTTGCAGACGGAATAGTATCATCTGTCAGAGCAGATGAGAAAATGGGAGAGACCATTCAGATAACCGCCCCTATTTCTCATGGAAATAGCGGAAGTCCACTTATGAATATGAACGGCGATGCATTAGGTATAGTTACTTATTATTTAGAAAGCGGCCAGAATTTAAATTTCGCCGTAAGTGTTAAAAACCTGAATATTCTTGAACCTATAAATGCCTATAAGTTTCCACCTGAAGATGGGCAGGAAACTGTGGTTTCTAACAACAGCAATAACAGCTCAAATAGCAATTCAAATACAACAACATCAGATATTTATGCTGGTTCAAAAGTGACCTTTTGTGAAAGTGTTGATGATGCTGGTTATCCGGTAACTGTTAGTTCGGTTTTTAACATAGAAAGTGGAGGAGGTAATGTTACTGTTTATGTTGACAATGGAAGCACACAAATACAATCAACCGGTTTGGTTGTTGACATTTATAAAAAAGGAAGTTCAGATAAATATGATCAGTTTATTGAAACAAAAAACTATACTATCAAATCTTCTCTTGTTGCTACATATTTCGATTACTTTTTTGCAACAGCTGGCGAGTATGTAGTTCATGTATATAATGGAGAAGAAAAATGGATTAATGATGGTTATATCACAATTAATAATAAAAGTGGCAGTCTAGATATTGATTATAATGACCCAAGCAGTACATTTTATTACATTGATTCCAAGGTTGAATTTTGTACTGAATTAGATAATCTAAATAGTTGTTCAAATGCCGGTAGCGTGTTTAATATAAGCAAAAGCGGAAGCTATGTATATGTATGGGTAGGTCAGGATAAAGCATTGAAAACAAGCGGGGTAACGCTTGATATATACAAGAAGAAAGGTGGTGATTATGATGATTTTGTTGAGACAAAAAACTACACCATTAATCCTGACAAGAGTGCATTTTATATTGAATATACTTTTTATAATGCCGGAGAT
Organism: Chitinophagaceae bacterium; assembly: GCA_947469485.1. Classification (GTDB taxonomy): domain Bacteria; phylum Bacteroidota; class Bacteroidia; order Chitinophagales; family UBA10324; genus UBA10324. The sequence goes on from CANIPU010000014.1 coordinate 56,304, forward strand.
TATAAATTTAAATTCTATACCGACAATAGTGTATGGATTCAAGACGGGACAGTTACAATTAAATATAAATAATTGATATAGTTACGATTAATGCTGCCAGAATATCAAAAAATAATTGATTCGGCAAAACTTAAAAAGGCAGAGACACAGAAGCTATTTGAAAAGCTAAAAAAACAAAAGCCTAAAAATCTTGATCGAGTAACAAATGAGTTACACGATCAGGCTTTTGAGAACATTGATTGCCTGAAATGTGCAAACTGTTGCAGAACAACTGGCCCATTATTAAAAAACAAGGATATTGAACGGCTTGCTTCTCATTTTAAACTAAAACCTTCCTTGTTTACTGAGAAATATTTGCGCATTGACGAGGATGGTGATTTTGTTTTTAAGGCTATGCCTTGTCCTTTTTTGGGCACTGATAATTATTGTTCTGTATATGAATCAAAACCAAGCGCCTGTGCTAATTACCCTCATACTCAACAAAGAGATATACTTCAAAAGCTAAAAATCACTTATCACAACAGTATGATATGTCCAGCTGTGGCTGAGGTGGTTGAAGGTTTAAAGAAAATATACCAGACCTCAGTTATTAGTTAGCGATTGTTAGTTTGTATAGAAATGATTTAAGACAATGCTAATTGCTGTGTTAACTCCAGCTAATATGAAAAATCGAGTACTTATGTTCCACATTTATATTTGAATCAAAGTTGGAGGAAAATGAAACAATTATTGGTTGATAATGCAAAAGGAAAGGATATCATCATCAGAAAGAATATAATTATTGAACCTACGATTGATTCATTGCAAAAACAAAGGAACTATCATATAACACAAATAGAGTTGCATCAATGTGAGTTAACCATGATTGATGCTAAAATCAGAAAGTTTAAACAAAGGGCTGAAGGGGAAACTGTGGCTGATTTTCAGAATTCGCCTTTAAGGTTGAAATCAGGAGGCTCTTTTATTTAGCAAACTTAAATGAAGTTCACAATTACCTCAACAAAGTAGCATTGCCTTTCAGCATGAATATTTTTCCGGTGATATTGTCTTTGTAACGAACTATATACGCATACACTCCAATACTGCATGGGGTTTCGTAGTATTTTCCATCCCAATTCATATCGCCGTCTGCATAGGTAAATACTTTTTCTCCCCACCGGTTGTAAATATCATACTGAACCAACATGGCATTGCCTATTCTTATCGGGAACAGAAAGTCGTTCACTCCATCGCCATTCGGTGAAAATGCATTCGGCATTATGTATGCACCCGGACATTCTGTTATTTTTATTGTGTCAACATCGTATCCGCATGGATTGCTGACATCAACCCAATAGGTACCTGCTTTCGGAATATTAATGGATTGTGTAGTGTCGCCTGTTGACCATAAAAAATTATTTATATTGGAATAGGCCAGTATAAAATATCCCTCCGGAGCGCATAGTACTGTATCGCCGGGAAGTGTTACATATGGAAACGGGTCTAACTTGATTGATACCGTGTCGGTAGCTACTCCGCATAAGTTACTTACCAGAACTATCAGCGGTCCGGCTGTATTGATAGTTACCTGTGGGGTAACTGCATTATTTGACCACAGGTAGTTACAGGCAATGCATGTTGCATCAAAGCTGGTTGTAAAGCTTCCGCAGAATGAGGTGTCGTTTCCAAGGTTTACTGTCGGAGCTGATGCCTGTATAATGTGAATGGTATCTGTAATTGCTCCGCAGTTGTTATTCAATTGAACCCAGTAGGTACCTGCCTGATTTACTGTAATGGTTTGATCTGTTGTTCCATCAGACCACAGGTAGCTTGTTGTGCTTGTTCCGCCATCCAGTAGTCTTGTGAAATTGCTGCAGTAAAGTGTATCATTCCCTAATGCTGAAACCGGTGGTGATGATTGTGTGATGTTTATGGTATCGGTTGCTGTTCCGCAGTTGTTTGAAACATTCACCCAGTAAATTCCGGCTGTGCTTGCATTAATGCTTGCTGCATTGCTTGTGTTTGACCAGCTATAACTTGCTCCTGCATTGGTGGCATCGAGCAACTGAATGAAGGCTGAACAGTACAGCGTGTCATTGCCCAACGAAACCTGTGGTGAGGCATATTGATTGAAGACAATGGAATCTGTTATGCTTCCGCAGTTATTGGAAATAATTACCCAGTAGGTTCCTGCTGCATTTACATTCAGCGTTTGCTGATTGGTGTTATTGTTCCACAAGTATGTGGCGCCGCTGTTTGCTGCATTCAATTGCAAATTAAAATTGCTGCAGTAGGTGGTATCGTTTCCTAAAGCAGGAACAGGTGATGATGCGATGGAAATAGTTATATTATCGTTTTGGTTTGCACAAACATTGGTTACCACAACAGAATAATTGCCGGCGGCATTTACGCTAATGCTTTGCGTGGTTGCATTGGTTGACCACAGGTAGGTGCTTCCGGCATTGCCGGCATCAAGTGTTACAGATTGTCCGTTACATATGGTGGTATCGTTACCAAGGTTCAGAGAGCCTGAGGTGCCTATTGTAATTGAAATGCTATCGGTTACTGAGCAGTTTCCGTTTCCTACTGTTACCCAGTAAATTCCTGAAGTACCAGCTACGATTGTCTGGGTTGTGGCATTTGTATTCCACAAATAAGTTTGACCCGGATTTCCTGCATCCAGTAACATGCTTTGTCCTGAACATATGATCGTGTCATTGCTTAAGTTGACTGCGAGGGTGTTTTGAATGGAGATTGTAATTGTATCGGCACCAACACAGGTTCCATTCGTAACGGTTACCCAAAATGTACCACTTGTATTAACACTTATTGTTTGTGATGTTGCTCCTGTATTCCATAAAAAGCTTGAGCCGACATTGCCAGCATCAAGTATTGTTGGTTGACCATTACATATTGTTATATCGGGACCAAGATTTACGCCAACAGTTATTGGCGATGCACAGTTATAAGTATTGGATGCAAGATTAGTGAGAATATTTTCCATTAACAGAGTTGAAGTATTTTGATTAACCCAATCCTGGTCAGTAGTTTGAATAACCCGGCCTCCATTTGTATTAGGTGCACAATAAATAAATCCAAAATAATCACCGCCAAATTCCAAAAATGGTTCTACTATACTACAGGCGCCAGGAAGGCCACGGCAACCATACCAGTAATAACTTAATGAAGGAACCGCGTTATTGGTTGTAGATAGACTTCCAAGAACATTCATTGGCACTAAAGTTCCTGGAATAGTTCCAAGATAATTAAACGGACCTCCTCCAAACTGCGCTATCAGATTTTCGAAGAGCGCATTGGTATTATATGCTGAGCAATCATATTCTCCTTCAATATATGCCCGGCCACCTTGTGCAATGTATCCGGCAACATTTGTCATCGCTACAGCGGAAAGTGCAATTACACCCGAAGAAATAATGAGGATATCAGTAGTTGAATAAAATACATTGTTGTCTAAAGTTGTTTGCGGGTTAATGGTGGCAGTGAATCCTATACCTGTTGCAACTGTTTGCCAGTTAATATCCATAACATGACCTGCATTATAGCTCTGACTTTCTATAATAGTTACATTCTGACACAAGGAAACTTTTGCGATAAACAAAAAGAAAATAACAACACAAATCTTAAGTTTCACTTATGGATAATTATGATGTAAAGTTAACAGAATGAATAGCATTATTTCAATACAAAAAGATTATCAACTCCAATAGTTTTATTTACAGTAAAGCCCTCTGCATATGGCACTCCAATAATTTTCCCCCATAAGCGCATTCGCCCTTTTAAAGCATCTAAAAAATCAGGGGAAGAAATATAAGTTGAAGGCTCAGAACTTTCTGAGTTATAAAATTGCGAATTGAAAGCAAGAATACTTTGCATTTTCTTTTCAGTGAACTCTGAAACATCCACTAAAAAATCAGGTTCTAAATCTTTATCCTGAATATAATGATATACCGCCTTTGGTCGCCAGGACTCTTGCACTTCACCCTCTATATCTGTTTTTACTTTCATAAGTCCTGAAAGAAAAGCGGAATCCTTTATTAACCGAGCTGCTTTTCCATGGTCGGGATGGCGGTCTTCAATTGCATTTGCAAGTATTACATCTGGCCGATATTTTCTTATCAACTTTATTACAGCCAATTGATGCTTTTCATCATTTTGAAAAAATCCATCTCTGAAATTCAGATTCTCGCGAAAAGAAACTCCAATAATATCTCCTGCTTTTTTTGCTTCTATTTCACGGAGTTCAGCAGATCCCCTGGTACCCAATTCACCTCTGGTTAAATCAACAATTCCAAAATCATTACCAATTGAAGCCTGTTTCATTAAAGTTCCTGAACAACTCATTTCTACATCATCAGGATGAGCACCAAAGGCCATAATTTTTATTTTATTCATATGTATAATTTTAATACAATTTGCATAAATTAATATTGAGTTGATCTTTTAAAAAAGATTGCCAACGAAACTATTTAAAATTCTCAACTAACAATTCCTCGATTTTTTTAGTAACTCGTTTGCTATCAGGGTTAGTGATAGTTATAAAAAAATCGCGAACCTTTCCATTTTTATCAATTAGGAATTTATGAAAATTCCAAAGTGGCTTTGACTGAATATTACCATTTCGTTTTCTACTACTAAGATACTGATATAATGGATGAGCATCACTTCCGCGTACTTTTATTTTTGCAAAAACAGGAAATGTTATTCCGTATTCATTTTTACAAAAGTGAATTATTCCGCTGTCTGTTAATGGTTCTTGTTCGCCAAAATCATTGGATGGAAATGCAAGCACCTCAAATCCCTTCTCTCTATATGTTTCGTAAATTTTCTGCAATTTAGAGTATTGTGGAGTGTAACCACATGCAGTTGCTGTATTGACAATTAAAAGAACTTTTCCGTTATAATTATTTAAACAAATTTCATTATCAAGAAAATCCTTAACTATAAAATCGTGTACGCTTTGTTCCACCATGTTCTATTTATTAAAGGCAACAATTAAAAACATGATTTGTTTTAATTAATGGCCCAAAGCCGATAAATATCTTTCAGAATCCAATGCAGCCATACACCCTGAACCGGCTGCTGTTACTGCCTGGCGATAAATTTTATCCTGTACATCACCACAGGCAAAAACTCCAGCAACATTTGTGCGTGAAGAATTTGGTTGAGTAATTATGTATCCCTGTTCATCGGTGTCAATAAATTCTTTGAATGGTCCTGAATTTGGTTGGTGACCTATGGCAACAAAAAAACCATCAATTTTTATTTCTGTTTTATCACTGGTTTTATTATTAACTAATCTGGCACCAGTTACAGCTTTATCACCAAGCACCTCGTCGGTTAATGTGTTCCAATAAACTTTAATGTTTTTTGTTTTAGTAACCCTATCCTGCATAACTTTTGAGGCACGCATTTTATCACCACGAACAATCATATGAACTTCTGTGCAAAGTTTACTAAGATATATTGCCTCCTCACAAGCAGTATCTCCGGCACCAACTATTGCAACAGGTTTACCTTTATAAAAAAACCCATCACAAACTGCGCAGGCTGAAACTCCACTCCCGTTCAATCTGGTTTCAGAGGGTATTCCTAACCATTTAGCCGTGGCTCCTGTGGAAATAATAACTGTTTTAGCTTGCAATTCTTTAGTTTCATCCATCCAAACTTTATGAACTGCTCCTGAAAAATCAACTTTATTCACATATCCAAAACGAATCTCAGTTCCCATTCTTTCAGCTTGCTTTCTAAAATCTTCCATCATTTCAGGTCCCAATATTCCATTAGGATAGCCAGGATAATTCTCAACATCTGTTGTATTCATTAATTGCCCCCCTTGTTCTAAACCGGTTATCATTACAGGTTTCAGGTTTGCTCTCGCTGCATAAATGGCTGCTGTATAACCAGCTGGGCCAGAACCTATAATCAAACATTCAATAATTTCAGACATTCTTAAAAAAATTTAGTGGTGCAAAATAAAAATCAATCCGAACAACGAAACTGAGAAATATTAGTTCAAAACAAAAAACTGGTATCTGTATTTGAACCAAAGTGCTTTTTTAATCATTAAATTGAGTTAAATAAATAATTTTTAACCAAAACCTTTAACTATTCAGTTCGTAACAGCCCGTGCATTTCTAAAATTAGTGAATTGAAAGGAATAAGTAATTTTACAGAAATGTGTTCGTTAAGTAGCGAAGAATTAAAAAAACACACCATGAAATCAAGGACTTTAAGCCTAGTGCTTATTATTTTTTTAGCTTCTAATTATTCAGCTATAGGTCAATTTAGGAAATACAGTAATGATTTTTTAAATATCGGAGTTGGTGCCAGAGCCTTAGGAATGAGCAGTGCTCAGGTTGCCTCAGTTGATGATGTAACATCAGGCTACTGGAATCCGGCGGGATTACTTTCTATTTCAGAGAATATGCAAATTGCTGCTATGCATAGTGAATATTTTGCAGGAATTGCTAAATATGATTATGCTGCTTTTGCAAAACCATTAACTGATAAATCAAAAGCAATTGGCTTTTCAATAATTCGGTTTGGTGTTGATGATATTCCAAATACATTGTTTTTAAAGAATGCCGATGGCAGCATTAATTATGATAATATAACTTCATTTTCTGTTGCAGATTATGCATTCATTGGATCATTTGCTTCAACAACTCCAATTGAGGGTTTATCTTGGGGTGTTAATGCAAAAATAATTCATAGGACTGTTGGAGATATGGCTCACTCTTGGGGAATAGGGGCTGATGCAGGCGCTCAGTTTAAAAAGGGGAATTGGAAATTCGGTTTTATGGCAAAAGATATTACTACAACTTTCAATGCGTGGAGTTTCACTTTTACTGATGATGAGGCTCAGGCATTGCTATCAGCTGATAACATTGTTCCAACGAGCAGCACTGAGCTAACAGCGCCTAAATTTATTTTAGGTGCATGCTATGATTATAAGATTGGTGATAAGTTTTCATTAAACCCTGAAATCAATATAGCATTGACAACTGATGGCAAAGAAAATGTTTTGATACCATCTAAATTTTTAAGCGTTGATCCGAAAATCGGAGTTGAAGCAAATTATTTGAAAACAATTTATTTGCGTGCAGGTATTGGAAATTTTCAAAAAGCTACAAATGATATTGATGGAGGAAAAATTACAACAATGCAACCAAATATTGGTGTCGGACTACATATAAAAAAAATTATGATTGACTATGCTTTAACCAATGTTGGAAATTTCTCTTCTTCTCTTTATTCAAATGTTTTCTCATTGCGATTTAGCCTTAATAATAAAACACAATAATGAAGAAATATTTATTGCTGATTTCAGGATTATTCATTTTCCTTTCAAGTATATCCAACGCTCAGTTTTACGGAAACGAATGGATTAATTATAGTCAGACATATTACAAAATCAAGATTTCGCAGGATGGATTGTATCGTATTACATACGATGTTTTACAACAATATGGAGTTCCTGTATCAAGTGTAAATGGTGCTGATTTTCAAATTTTTGGACGAGGCCAAGAAGTTCCAATTTATGTCACTACTAATTCAACTTTTGGGAATTCAGATTATATTGAGTTTTATGCTTTAAAGAATGATGGCTCGCTTGATTCAAATATGTATGCTAATAAAGCTTGGCAAGGAAATGCCCGATTAAGTTTATTTAATGATACTGCTGCTTACTTTTTAACTTATAATTTTACAGCAGGTCATTTAAGATTAGTTAATACACCTAACAATATTACAGGTCATCCTCCAAAAGAAACATGGTGTTGGTATGTTACTGAAAATATTTATGGTCAGTCCAGATTAAGTTCAACATATGGAAAAGGGAAACCTGAAATTCAAGGGCAGCCAATTTTCAGTTCTGATTTAAGCGATGGCGAAGGATACATTGATGCATTTTATGCTCATGCCGCAGTTACAAAAAATTTATATACCCCTTTTCCATATTTGTTAGGACCAACGGGTATTTTCAAATCAGGTTGGATTGGTCGTTTCCCGGGATCCCATTCAATGGAATTGTCAATTGGGGGAGTTCTGCAACAGACTTATTCGTATATGGATTTTACAACTGTTACTTCCAATATTACCTTATCTTCAAATAGTGTCATAAGTAACAACACAACTCCTGTTACATATTCAACTGCAAACTCTGCTACTTCATACGATAATAATGGTATCGCTTATTTAAATCTTAAATATCCAAGACTTTTCAATTTTGATAATTATAGTAATGTAAAATTTTCTTTGCCTTCGTCAACTTCCAATAAATATGTTGAGATTTATAATTTCAATGAACAAAGTACAGTTCCTGTTCTATATGATTTTACAAACAGATTAAGGGTAACAGCAGTAATATCAAATGATACTCTTAAATTTCTTCTTCCTCCTTCTGCCACTGAAAGACAATTGTTGGTAATTGCAGAAACACCCGGTTCCGATATTTTGCTAGTAAATAACTTACAACAAAAGTCATTTGTTGATTATTCAAATGTTTCCAATCATGGTGACTTTATAATAATTTCTCATCCTTATTTTTTCAATGATGGAGCTGGAAATAATTATGTTCAACAATATAAAGATTTTAAAAACTCAAACGGTTATCAGGCAATTATTTCAAACATTGAAGATTTATACGATCAATTTGCATACGGAGTTGAAATGCATCCGATTTCAATTCGCAATTTCAGCAATTTCATAAATAATACATGGGCAGGAACTTCTGCTAAACATATTTTTATTATAGGAAAGGGTATTGAATTTGTTAATTACAACGATTTACCCGCAAGCAAAGCACATAATTATATCCCGACCTGGGCATGGCCAGGGTCTGATATTTTACTGACTTCTACAAATACAAATCAAACACCATTAATTTCTATAGGCCGGATTCCGGCATTAACAACAAATGACATTAAGAATTATTTAGAAAAAGCACAACAATTTGTAGCAGCGCAAAATGGACCACAAACTATTTCAGATAAAGCCTGGATGAAAAGAGTTTTGCATTTAGCTGGCGGAGAAAATTTACAGGATCAAACTATATTTCAATATTATTTGAATAGTTATATACCAATTATTGTAGACACTTTGTTTGGAGGAAAAGTTTATTCCTTTTTTAAAACAAGTTCCGATCCAATTAGTACAGCAACCTCTGATTTTCTTGATTCTTTAATTAATACTGGTGTTTCTCTAATTAATTTCTTTGGACATTCATCTTACAATTCTTTCGATTTTAATTTAGATCACCCTGAGAATTATGAAAATTCTGGGAAGTATCCAATGATAATTTCTAATGGTTGTTTACTAGGCAACTTGTTTTATGACGGAACAGGGTTAAGCGACGAATTTGTTTTTGCTCAAAATGCTGGTGCAATCGCTTTTTTGGCTGCAGCAACATTTTCAATTTCGAATAGTCTCGACGTTTATACAAACAATTTTTATCAAAATCTATCTGCCAAAAGTTATGAAAAATCGATTGGGACAGTTATAAAAAATTCAATTGCTGATATTCTAAATAATAATCCCAGTGGTGTTGATCGTGCGGTTCTTGAACAAATGGGGTTGAATGGAGATCCTTCTTTAAAATTAAATACACATCCTAAACCTGATTATGTTATTGAACCGAGTTCAGTAAGTTTTAATCCCGGAATTGTTACTGCCGGAATCGATTCATTTAAATTAAATCTGGTTATTACTAATATTGGAAAAGCTATTCAAGACAGCATGTATGTTGATATTACAAGAGTATTTCCAAATGGTCAACAATACCTGATTGCACATAAAAAAATTGCAGCTACTTATTTTTTAGATACTGTAAGTTTTAATATTAAAACAAACGCATTTACAGCATTAGGATTAAATCAATTCATTATTAAAGTTGAATCAGATAACCAAATAGATGAATCATCGGAAACAAATAACAACCTGACAGTTGATTTATTAATTTTAAGTGATGATATAATTCCAATTTATCCATACGAATTTTCCATTGTAAATCATCAAAATGTTACGCTGAAAGCATCAACTGTAAATGCTTTTGCTTCCAGTAAACAATATGTTTTTCAAATAGACACTACTGAAAATTTTAATTCTTCAACCTATCAAGAAATTAAAATCAATCAAATCGGAGGTATTGCAAAATGGACTCCTAATCTAACACTTATAGACAGTACCGTTTATTATTGGAGAACATCAATTGACACGCTATACAACAATAGTTTTAGCTGGCACAATAGTTCATTTACATACATTAATGGCTCTTCTCCAGGATGGAATCAGTCGCATTACTTTCAATATTTGAAAGATAAGTTCGCAAGTATTGAACTTCCTCCGAATAGAATATTTAAATATTCAGACGACTTAAAAACAATAGGCGTTTATAACGGAATCACAACTTATTACTCAGGACCACTTGGTTGGGATGAACCTTCATATTTTATTAATAATGTACGGATGGCAAACTGGACATGTGGAACTGGAGCCAACTTAATGTTTGCTGTGATAGACTCATTAACCGGACTACAATGGGAAAGTGTAAATCAAGGAAGTGGCTATGGTCAATTTGGAAACATTCACTGCTGGCCTCAAAATCTTAATGCATTTTATTTTGATGGAAACGATCCTGCATCATTTCCTCTAATCGAAGCATTTATAGATACGATTCCGCAAGGCAATTATGTACTTGCTATGTCATTAAATAATGCTGGCATGCCATTGTGGGATCAGGGAATGCGGGATGCTTTTCATTCGATTGGCGGATTTAATCTTGATACGATTACGACCTTGCTTCCTTATGTCCTATTCAGTAAAAAGGGAAGTCCGAATTATCCTGCGACTGAAATAATCGGAGATTCATTTGCAGCAATTATTGATACGAATTTTATAGTTCAAGGTGCCTGGGACAGAGGATATCTTGAAACACCATTAATAGGCCCTGCAAGACAATGGACTTCATTACATTGGAAGAAACACGAAATTGAAGCAAATGCCGACAGCATTAACTTAGAACTTATTGGAATTGACAACAATGGAATTTCAACCGTAATTATCCCATCGATTTTATCTTCAGATACGATTATTTCAGGAATTGATGCTTCTCAATACCCTTATTTAAAAATGAGATTGAGTTCAACCGACACTACAAACAGAACACCCGTTCAATTAGATAGCTGGAGGATTAACTTTATGGGAGTACCGGAAGCTGCATTGAATCCTGCTGCTTATTTTTCCTTTTCAGATACTGTGAATATTTATCAGAATTTGAAACTTGATGTTGCTATTGAAAATGTAAGTGATTATGATATGGACAGCTTGACAATAAAATACAATATAACAGATGCTACCAACCAAATTCATTTAGTATACAACAAGCTTGATAGTTTAAAAGCAAATGATTCATTGCATACATCCTTTTATTTCCCAATAAACAGTGGTGTTTATTCCGGATTGAATTCATTGGTTATTGATGTAAATCCGTTTGATAATGATCATCAGATAGAACAAACTCATTTTAACAACCTGGGTGCCCTCCGATTCAACTCTACCAAAGATTTAATTAATCCTTTCCTGGATGTAACTTTTGATGGTGTCAGAATTTTAGACGCAGATATCGTTTCTGCAAAACCGGAAATAAATATTCTTTTGAAAGACAATAACCTTAAATTATTGATTAACGATACTTCACTAATGAAGATAAATTTTGTTTATCCTGACGGGTCGTATCACAAAGTAAATTTTGATGGAACTCAGTTTGTATTTATTGCTGCTGATTCGTCTCAGTTAAACAAAAGCAATAATGCATCTGCAATTTTAAAACCCGAATTTACTATTGATGGAATCTATCATTTGTTTGTACAGGGGTATGATAGAAGTGGAAATGCTTCAGGAGATTATGCCTACCAGGTTTCATTTGAAGTGATAAACAAACAGATGATTTCAAATGTGTTGAACTATCCAAACCCTTTCACTTCACAAACCAAATTTGTATTTACACTAACAGGTTCAGAAGTTCCTGATTTTATGAAAATACAGATATTGACTGTATCAGGAAAAGTAGTAAAAGAAATTTTTAAAGGCGAACTTGGAAACCTACACATTGGAAGAAATATTACTGAATATGCATGGGACGGAACCGATCAATATGGCGATGCTCTTGCAAACGGATTGTACCTTTATAGAGTTATTGCTAATTCGCAAAATGAAGCAATCGATAAATATGATACCGGAACTGATAATTATTTCAAAAACGGAATTGGTAAAATGTATCTGATGAGATAATTTTCATTTCTTAACTTATAAAAGCGCTTGATTTCAACTAAATCGGGCGCTATTTATTTATAATATTTCTTCAAGGATATTTTCTAAATAAAAAAGCTCTCTTTGAAAAGAGAGCTTTCTTGCGGTCTGGATGGGACCCGAACCTTTGCATATATACTTTGTCATATTTATCTGTTTTGTCAATGTAAAGCGCTGTGTTTACAGGTATTTCAGCTAATTATAAAAAAGTTGAATATTCATTGATATAAGAAAAAAACGACCCCCAAAACGACCCCCGAATTAATTTTTCAATTACATTTGGCTCAGACAGAAATTAGTTAAAATAAAATTTTATGGCAAGTGTTACTTACAATCTGAGAAATCCAAATTCAAAAAAAGAAACTCCTATCATTCTAATTTATCGTTATGATAGAAACAAAATAAAATATTCAACTGATGAAATAATTCATCCGAAGAATTGGAATCCCGAAACACAAAGAGCAAGGGCTTCAATGACAGACTGTGTGACACTAAATAAATTATTAGATAAGTTAGAAGCGGAATTTAAAAATTCCCATCGCAATCTATTTGCAGCCAATCAGAATGTAACACCTGATGCAATAAAAAATCTTGTAGATGAAAGTCTTGAAAGGAAACCAAAAGAAAGAAAAGAATTTTGGGAGTTCTATGAATTTTTTATTGAAACAGTTACAGCAATAAAAAAAGAATCAACGATCAGTACTTACAAACAAACAAAAACAGTATTAAAAGATTTCGAGAAATTTAAAAACAAGAAAATTGTCTTTTCAAATATTACCATTGATTTATACAATGAGTTGATTGCTTATATGACAACAGAAAAAAGATTTTGTTTAAATACAATTGGTAAGCATATCAAGATTTTAAAAACTATTCTTAGTGAAGCAACTGAAAGAGGAATAAATAAAAAAATAGATTTTAAGAATAAAAAATTTAAAGTTTTTAGCGAAGAAACTGATTCAATATATTTAACTGAATCTGATTTATCTATACTTTTTAAAACAAACCTTACTAAGACAGAAAGTTTGGAACGAGCAAGAGATTTGTTTTTGGTTGGTTGCTGGACAGGATTAAGATTTTCTGATTTTACAAGATTACAGAAAGTAAATAAGGATGATGAAAATGTTAAAATAAAAGATCTGAAAAACGGTAAAAATATTGTGGTTCCGATTCACCCAATCCTAAAGAAAATTATAATAAAATATAATTACAATTGGCCTCCCTCAATTTCCAATCAACCATTCAACCGATACTTGAAAGATATTGGTAAAATTGCAAAGTTAGAAGATAACATAACCCTTTCTCGAAGCAAATCAGGCAAACAAGAACAAACTAATTTCAAGAAGTTTCAATTAATAACAACACATACTGCACGAAGAAGTTTTGCGACTAATCTATATTTAAGTGGATATCCATCAATTGGGATAATGGCAATTACGGGACATAAAACAGAAAAAGCATTTATGCGATATATCAAAGTAGCCCCGGAACAACATGCAAAAAAACTCAAAGAGTTTTGGGAGAGAAAAAAATTGATCTGACAAAATATTCCATTTATTACTTGAACTTACAATTTAAAATAAAAGACATTTTTAAAATTATATTCAATTTCTGCAATGTGTAAAGTATCAGATAAATTAAAACTATGTTCCTGTAAAACAGAGATTGTTGAAACATTGAAACATTACTGGATATTAAACAGACCAAATGGTATTGAAGCAGGTATGCTTGGAACAATAATGCCTCCGGCAAATATCGGAGAACAGATGGAGCGATTAAATGAAAACACTTTACGGAAATTATTAAACAATGGAAATTGCTTTGATGTTGAACTGGACCTTAAGGAAAATGATACCCTTTCTTTGCATTTCACCTGCACTTACACCCATAATGGAAAACAGTTTGTTGACTTTTATGGTAGCTACTTAATCTATGCCTTTAAATTTAAAAACGGCAAATGGAGCAAAGGTGAATGGGTTCCTTTTGGTGGAAACGGTGATGATGTTCAGTCAGGTAAAATCATGAAGCCTTTTGAGAAACCGGTGAACTGAATAATTTATAAGTATTGATGTAGGTACAAGATTGTTGCAGCCCCCTTTTTAACTTTAATGTATTATCGGTTCCGATTTTATTTTATCCATTGACACACCATAAAAATTGTAGAATGAAGAATCACCTCCTGGTTTTTCTATAATATCAATATGGGTTATTCCTTTAGGTAATGCCGGAAAGAATAAAGTAAAATGCAATTCTTCATTTTTATGTTTGAAATAATGTTTGTTTGGTGATATTGGAATATTGAAAGCATAAATTAATCCCAATCGATCATTCGTACCAGAAGGGCGAATAAAAATTGAATCATAGATTTCAACCCACCATCCTCCGGCAAATTTCAAACTCGGCTTTGTAATAAAATGAATTACAGTTGGCTCCTCTTCATCAGTGACTGTTTCATATTTATCAGTTGTATCGTACAGCGTTTCTAATTCTGTATCTATTTTTTCAATCGGAATAATTTCAGTTTGAGAGTTGCGGTGTGATTTCATGGGTTATTTTTTAAATTAAAAATTTTTGTGTCAGTTCATTACTTTATAATCAAATCCAATTTGCCGCTTGTGTTTAATACAAATTGATAAATATCCTTCCTGACCAAATAAGTCTTTCCATGTATAATCCGGACTTCTGAAATAAACAGTGATCACCTCACCAAATTTTTCAAAAATTTTATCCGGTATAATAACTTCACCTCTAATTGATTTCCGGTTTTCTTCAAAACACAAGGGACACAAACTCAAATTACAATTGTAATCATGGATAATCCTGCATTTAAAAACATCCTCCCAAGGAAAAATAATTTCAGGATCAAGTTCATCAACATTCCAGGTATCCATTGGATGTTCTGGATTATTAATGACTTCCTTCTCATCTGAAGCTGAATGGATATTCCGCGCATAGTGTACCAGTAATTCCGCGGCAAACTGTACCGCTAAAGTTAACTGCCTGATTTAAGATAATTGTTTGCTGATTCACTGGTTACAAAATTACTTTTATTATTTAGTTTGTTATTTCCAATTATGTTGCTTGAT
>CANIPU010000015.1 GCA_947469485.1 Chitinophagaceae bacterium
GTTGAAATTGGAAAAGAAGGTAAAGAGATACCGGTTGTTGGGGCAAATGTTTTTTTTCCTGGAACTGCAATAGGTACAATTACTGATGTTACTGGGATGTTCCATATTGATAAACCAAATGAGAATGTTTTAAGTATTGTTATTTCATATATTGGATATATAAATGATACAATAAATGCAGCTGGGACTGATAATAAAATTATTCTTAAAAAATCAGTAACTCTAAATGAAGTAATAGTGAATGGTCAAAAAGCCGATTCGTATATAAGTTCGATGAATCCTTTAAAGACGGAGGTGCTGACTTCAACTGAACTTCGAAAAAATGCATGCTGTAATCTTGCAGAAAGTTTTGAATCAAACCCAACAGTAGATGTATCATTTACTGATGCAGTAACGGGGGCAAAAAAAATTCAAATGCTTGGTTTGTCAGGGATATATGTTCAAACCATGACTGATGTATTACCAACTATTCGTGGACTTGCAATCAATAATGGTATGAACTGGATTCCTGGACCCTGGGTGGAGTCGATTCAATTGAATAAAGGGACAGGAAGTGTTGCGAATGGCTTTGAATCAATAACAGGACAAATAAATGTTGAATTAAAAAAACCGGAAACTGCTGAAAGATTTTTTATAAATCTTTATGGAAATACAGAGGAGAGGGGTGAGATTAATTTGCAATTCGCCCATAGGTTCAATAAAAAATTGAGTACAATATTATTAGCAAGTGGAAGCCAAATGCAAAACTCACACGATGGAAATGGTGATTCTTTTATGGATCAACCAGACTTTAAACAATTGCAGTTGATGAATAGATGGAAGTTTTTGGCAGGTAAGCATTTAGAGGGAATGTTTGGGGTTAAATTGGTTTTTGATTCTAGAAACGGTGGTCAAATGCCTGGTCATATTCATAACGGCGGCATACTATATAAAACTGAAATGGAAGTTAATCGCCAGGAAGTGTTTTATAAAACCAGTTATAATCCAAAAAAAGAATATCAGAGCCTCGGATTGCAATTGTCAGGAATTAATCATGAACAAACGGGATTTTTCGGACTGAAAAATTATTCCGGGACTGAAAAAAATCTTTATGTAAATCTTATTTGGCAATCAATCATTGGCAATACAAAACATAAATATAGAACCGGCACTACTTTTTTTTCTGACCATACATCAGAAGTTTTTGAAACAATTTATGCTGGATATAAAAACAATATTCCAGGAGCATTTTTTGAATACACTTTTGATGATTTAAAAAATTTCTCAATGGTGATTGGATTGAGAAGTGATTATGTAAATGAGAATTTGCAGATCACTCCTCGTTTGCATATTAGATATAAAATTTTGAAAAACACAACGCTACGAATGTCTGCCGGTAGAGGATTCAGGTTTTCAAACTTATTTGCAGAAAATCCGGCAATAATGGCTACATCAAGAAAAATTGTTTTCTTAGAAAAACTTAAGGAAGAAAGTGCATGGAACGGAGGTGTAAATGCTACTCAAAATTTTTATATCAATAATCGGGAGGCAAGTTTTAGTTTGGATTTTTACAGAACGCAATTTAAGAATCAGAGTGTTTTAGATTATGACCAATCACCTCAGATTATTTATATAAGCAACCTTCATGGACAGTCTTTTGCAAACAGTTTTCAGGCATCATTTAACTTTTTTCTGATTGAAAAATTTGAAATAAGATTGACATATAAATTTAATGATGTGCAACAGACTTTAAATAAGCAGATAATTCAAAAACCATTAACGCCTAAGCATCGAGCATTGTTTAATGCCGCGTATTCTTTAAAAAACCACTGGAAATTTGATGCAACACTGCAGTGGGTAGGAAAGCAACGAATACCTTCAACATTAAGTAATCCTGAGCAATATCAATTACAATTAAATTCGCCTTCATATTTCAGAGTATTGGGACAAATTACATATATAAAGCATCGATGGGAATTTTATGTTGGAGGTGAAAATCTTAACGATTTCAGCCAGAAAGATGCAATTATTAGCGCTGATGTACCTTTTGGTCCTTATTTTGATTCATCATTAGTGTGGGGGCCACTTACTGGCAGAACAATTTATGCAGGAATTAGATTTACAATGAAATAGAAACAATAATTAAATTCAATAAACCAAAAATTAAAAACATGAAAAGCAAATTAATGATTTTAGCACTTTTGCTTACTGGCTTTGTAAGCACCCTTACAAGTAATTCAATTGCTGCTAGTAAAGGAGGAAAAGAAAAAGCTGTTATTCAAACATCTGCCCAATGCGGCGAATGCAAAGAAAAAATTGAAGCCTCCCTGAATAAATTAGATGGGATTAAATCACACGATTTGAACCTTGATAATAAAAAATTAACTGTGGTTTTCAACCCAGCAATTATAACTCTTGAGCAAATTAAAACAGCTGTCAGTAATACTGGTTATGATGCGGATGATATGAAAGCAAATGAAGAAGCGTATAATAATCTACCGAAGTGTTGCCAGAAAGGCGGACACTGATTATTGAGGTATAGTTTTTTGCGGTTTCTAAGTGGTCTAAAAACAAAAAAGTCCTTCGAATTTTCGAAGGACTTTTTTTATTTAAATCTGATATAATTTATGCTTTAGCGGCGTCTCCAGTCAATACCATTTTCTCCTTAATACGCGCCTTTTTACCTTTCAAATCTCTAAGGTAATAAATACGAGCACGGCGAACTTTTCCTTTTTTATTTACTTCAATGCTTTCAATATTTGGCGAGTAAAAAGGGAAAACGCGGTCAACACCTACACCTGAAGCGATTTTGCGAACTGTAAAAGTTGCGGTTTCGCCATGACCTTTTTTCTGAATCACATCACCACGGAAGGCCTGAATTCTTTCTTTTACTCCTTCAATGATTTTATAATTTACGGTAATATTATCACCGGCCTTAAAATCTGGGAATGTTTTCTTTGGGGTTAATTGTTCGTGAACAAATTTTATCGCGTCCATTACTATGAGGTTTAAAAAAATTGAGGCGCAAATATAGAATTATCAATCGAATATCGAAATCTATGTTTAATTTAAATGGAAAGTTAAATGTTAGTAATTCTCTAAATATAAAATAGACATTCGATTAATTCTCAATAAGACCTCTTCCTTCCTTTTTCAACAGACCCTGATCCTTGAGTTCTTTCATGATTTTATCTAATAAACCATTGATAAATTCCCCGCTTTTAGGAGTACTGTAGTTTTTTGCTATATCAATGTACTCGTTTATTGTTGCTTTTAATGGGATGTTTGGAAAATACAACATTTCTGCCAAAGCCATTTTCATTAACAATAAATCAATTTGTGCTAATCGCTCTTTATCCCAATTTTCTAATTTGGGGGTAACTAATCCCCCCAAATATTCTTCATTATAAAAAGCACGATTAAGTAATTCATTAGCAAACTCGTGTTCTTCACTCATTCCTTCAGGAAATTTAATGAATTTTTCGTTCCCCTTCGCTATTTCTTTTTCAACTTGAGTGGCAATTTTATCAATCAGCAGCACTAATTGATTTTCAATTATGGCAGAATCATCATTCCAGGTTGTAAACGAATCTTCAACATTTTGGGTAAATACCTCACTGAGCAATAAAACTTTTCGATATAAGTAAAGAATTAATCTTTTATCGTCTTCAATAGGTGGATTTTTAATCTGTATATAGTTTTTGTAGGCAGATGTGTCTTCAAGTGCTTTAAACCAGGTCCGGAAATAATCTGAATCAGGAAGGTAAGATAACTTTTGCTCTCGAATGATTCGCTTAAAATTTTCATCTAAAACCAATTTTTGTATAATCGGATTATGAAAAATGCGAACCGAAACTTTTTTGTCTGCAGCTGTGGGTAAATGTTTTGAAGATTTATGACCTGCATCTTCAACAGAATATTCAGCAGTTTTGGTAATTAAATACAGATTGTAAATAAGAAGTCGGAATGAATTATTAATTCTTTCTCGTAAGGATTTTTCTAATGTTGTAAACGGAATATCAAGGCTTTGTTCATGAGTGTAAAGCACCTGCATAACTTTGACTCTAACATTTCTTCTGCTTAACAACATGTAAACTATATTTAAAAAGAACTATGAAATACTAATCTTAATCAAAAAAATGCAAAATCAAAGTCGCGCATTTAATGCCGCAATATCCTTTAATCGAGCGTTTGCCATTTGCATAGCTGCTTGCTGCGTTGTAATATTATTAGCCTTTGCCAACCCGAATATTTCCAGTAATCGTTCGTAAATTCTTTCGGTTTGGCTCATTACCCGTTCCCGGTTATATCCTTCTAATTCTCCTGAAACATTTATTAAACCGCCTGCATTAATTACAAAATCAGGTGCATATAAAATTCCTTTTTCAATCAATAGATTTCCATGAACTACTTCATCAGCTAATTGATTGTTTGCTGCTCCAGCTACAATATTGCACTTCAACCTTTCGATGTTTTCATCATTAAGAGTCGCACCAAGGGCACAAGGAGCATATATGTCCATATCAACATCATAAATAGCTTCCGGTTCAATTCCTGCAACTTTATATGTTTTAATCATGTATTGAATACGATCGGCATGAATATCTGTGACAGTAACTTTTGCTCCAGCTTCAACAAGGTGTTTAACTAATACTTCTCCAACATGACCTGTTCCTTGAACTGCAACTTTTCTTCCGCTTAAATCATCGTTGCCATACATTTCTTTAACTGAAGCCTTTACACCTAAAAAAGTTCCATAAGCTGTAAAAGGTGAGGGGTCACCACTTCCACCCATATTTTCGGGAATTCCAGTTACATGTTCCGTTTCCAGACTTATCCATTCCATGTCGCGGGTACTGGTGCCTACATCTTCAGCAGTTATGTATTTACCTCCAAGGCTTTCAATGAATTTCCCATACCGGCGCATCATTGCTTCCGACTTATCTGTTCGGGAATTTCCAATAATTACAGCTTTACCTCCTCCAAGATTTAAACCTGCAGCTGCAGCCTTAAATGTCATTCCTCTGCTCAATCGAAGCACATCATTAATGGCTTCAGCTTCGTTGTTATAATTCCAGAATCTTGTGCCGCCTAAAGCAGGTCCAAGTACTGTATTGTGAATAGCAACAATGGATTTTAGCCCGCTTGCCTTGTCGTTAAAGAACACAACCTGTTCATGTTCATATCCACTAATCTGTTCAAATATTCCTGGATTTTGAATAGCTGCTTCCACTTTACTTTTTACCACTGTCATGCAGTCCGAATTTTATGTTTAGAATTGTGCCCTAAGATGGGTCGCAAATCTATGTTTATTTTCCAAGTTGCAAAAAGAAGGGGTTTTAAGTGAAAAATTTAATAAGTTTAAACAAGTATTTCTGGAAATACAGGTGGAGGCTTGCGTTAGGAGTGATTTTTATATTTCTCAGCAATTTATTTGCTGTTATGTCTCCTGAGGTAGTTCGATATGCAATTGATTTTACGATTAGTCAAGTAAAATTTGCTGCTTTGCTGAATGAATTTAGTATTAAAGGCATATTTGGAACTCATCTAACACAAAGTATTGTTGCTTTTTCAGTTATTATATTGGTATTCGCTTTATTAAGAGGCTTATTTCTGTTTTTCATGCGCCAAACTCTAATTGTTATGTCGCGGTATATTGAGTATGATCAAAAGAACGAACTTTATAATCATTACCAAAAGCTTGATCAAACATTTTATAAGAATAACAATACGGGCGACCTAATGTCAAGAATTACAGAAGATGTTTCTAGAGTTCGGAATTATACAGGGCCTGCAATCATGTATATTATTAATACAATAATTTTATTTGCAATGGTTTCATTTACTATGTATAGAGTAAATGAAGAACTCACTTTGTATGCTTTGATCCCTCTGCCGGTTTTGGCGGTGTGTATTTTTTTTGTTAATAGTATTATTGAAAAAAGAAGCGAAGCAATTCAATCGCAATTAAGTGTATTAACAACAACTGCTCAGGAAACATATTCAGGAATCAGGGTTGTTAAAGCATATGTTCAGGAAAAATTAGCTGCAGAGCATTTTAATATTGAAAGTATAGAATACAAGAATCGTCAATTGAAACTTGCTAGAGTTGAATCGTTTTTTTTTCCAACCATTTTTATGTTGGTTGGATTCAGTACCCTTTCTGTGATTTTTATAGGAGGAAATAAAGTAATAAACGGTCAGATAACAGCAGGAAATATCGCCGAATTTTTTATGTATATTAATATGCTTACATGGCCTATAGCTTCTATGGGTTGGGTAATGGCTTTAATTCAGCGTGCTTCTGCTTCACAAAAAAGACTTGACGAATTTCTTTCTCTTCAGCCCAAAATCATTAATCCAAATAACGAAAAGCATGCAATTGTTGGTGATGTTGAATTTCACAATGTCTCATTTGCTTTTTCAAATACCGGAATTACTGCTCTAAAAAATATTTCATTTCATTTAAAAGCAGGAGAGAAGATGGCGGTAATCGGAAGAACAGGCGCAGGAAAATCCACCATTGCAAATTTATTTACCCGTGTTTTTGATGTAACAGAGGGTAGTATTCTTTTGGATGGAATCGATATTCGATCAATTAACCTCCATGAGTTACGAGAACAAGTAGGAGTGGTGCCTCAGGATGTTTTACTTTTTTCAGATACTGTTACAAACAATATTGCTTTTGGAAATAATACTATAGATCCAATACTTGCAAAAGAATTTGCAGATCGGGCATCCGTTGGTGATGAAATATTAAGATTGCAACATGGATATGATACTATGGTTGGAGAAAGAGGAGTAATGCTTTCGGGAGGACAAAAACAAAGAATATCAATTGCAAGGGCACTTATTAAATCTCCTTCTGTTTTAGTGCTTGATGATTGTTTGTCTGCAGTTGATGCACGAACAGAACATAAAATCTTACAGCAGTTCAACGAAGTGCTAAAAGAAAAAACTGCGATTGTTATTACTCATAGGATTTTTACTTTGATTCATTTCGACAAAATCATTGTACTTGATAAAGGAAAAATAGTTGAAGAAGGAACGCATGACCAATTGATTTTGAAAAAAGGTTTGTATTACCAACTTTTCGAATTGCAACAATCAGAAGAAAAAAACTAAGAATGTTTTGGCAGATAGCTGAAAAATCTATATTTGCCTAACACATACGAGAATATTTAATCATTTACTAAAAGAAATCAAGTGGAAGAAAACAATTTTAAAGGACAAAGAGAAGAGCCGGTTTATACAATTAAAATGAGAGCTGGCCGCAGGCGCACTTATTTTTTAGATGTAAGAGAAACCAAAGGGAATGACTTTTATATCACAATTACTGAGAGTAAGAAGCGTCAGGATGGAGGATATGATCGACATAAAATCTATTTGTATAAAGAAGATTTCAACAAGTTTATGGAGTCAATGAACGATGTTGTTAATCATGTAAAAACCGAAAGAATGCCTGAGTATGATTACGATGAGTTTACTAAAAAACAAGAAGAGTACGATCGTATGAAAGCTGAACAGGCACTAAATCCGGGTAGCGAAGCAGGATATACATCAGAAAATATTTCAGATTCAAAAAATAATGATGACAACTCCGGTCGAATCATTGAGAATTCTAATTCAGGTAATATCAATACCGGTAACGCTAATGAAGATGTAAAACTTCATGATGAAAAACCAATTGAAAGTAATAAATCTTCATCGGCTCCTACAGGTAATGATGATGATTTAAAATGGTAAATATTTTTTTGTAAAATTTTAAAACCACATCAGAAATGATGTGGTTTTTTAGTTTAAATAATAAGGGTGTGATTTTTATTATCGTTCCTGAAAAGTAATTCGGGTTGTATAGAGGTCTTCAACAGAGGTTGCAAAATGGAAATACCCGCTTAAATTATTTTGAATTTCGTCGTAAGATAAATTGCTGAACCAATATTTTATATTGTCAGAATTAAGTATCGAATTGAAATTTATTTGTAAAGGAATTTGAATTGAAAAATTATGTCCTTCAAAAACAACCTCAGTATATTTTGATTCGTTATTAATGGTTTTATCAGGAATAGAATACTTTCTAAACTCACTGGTCTCGAATTTTCCATAAACAAGATGTTCTATTAATATTACTTGAGGCGAATTATACGCAATTGCATTATTTATAACGAAAGGAATTGAAATGCTGCCAGTCATTGGATTGCGACTCCAGCTTTTCATCCGTTTACTACTTTCATGAAACAACCCAATCATCCATGTCTTTGCTGTTGAAGTATCGTTTTGAGTTGCTTTTAGCCACCATGCCCACTCATAAGGGTGAAGTTCAGGATGACAACTATGATTACAATCCAAACAGGTAGTTCCATAAAATCCCATAGATGGAAATTGAACTTGAAAGTTGCGATGATCAATTAACCCTTTCCCATCTGGTATGGTTGGATAAAATAAATTATTTAATTCAATACGAAATTTATCAGGCGGTGTTAGTTCACAATGCAAACGATACAGAGTTATATCAATATTGTTGGTGTCACGGACAAAGGGTGACTTTGCATAATCTTTTAAATGAATTCCCCTCCGGTAATCCTGACGGCCAATTTTTTTTTGCAGGTCATATGCCACAAACTGTTTTGATAGATATTTTTCTAAATGAAAATTCAAATCAAAGTTTATATCGTATTCCGAATATCGTTCCTTACTGCTGCGAGTATTTCTTGTTACAGTGCCGGCAAATTTTTGCTTTGTCATACTTTCAGCTCTCCAGTTATATCCGCCAATTACATTAATTAGCCAACCTAGTGCAAACACGCTTAAGTGAGCTTTTCTTTTTTCAATTGTTGAGTCTAAAAGTATTGGATTAACCAGGTCGATAATGATTTCGTTGATCGTATCGTTATCTTCTATTTTATTGTTCGGTAGCAACAAATAACTAAACGACTCCGTTATTGGTTTAAACTCTGTTATTTTATAAATAGTCTGTGCAAAACTTGAAATCGATATAGTTGTTATAAATAATAAAGTCAGATAAAATTTCATTACACTAATAAAATAATAGTCGAATTTGCTTAGAGTACAATTAGCTTGCAAATTGAATAATTATCAGAAGATATTGACTCAACAAAATAAACGCCAGATGAAAGGTCGTTAGTTGATATTTGAAAGTATTTTTCTTCTGTTAAATATTCGTGAATTAAATCTCCGGTCAAATTAATTATACGAATCTGATTTAGTGGTTGAGCTGATGTAAGTGTAAAATGATCTGACGCAGGATTAGGGAAAATTTTAATTAATGAATTATCAATTGATTTTATCCCACTTCCACCTCCTTCATTGCTTCTGAAGCTGAAAGCTTCAAGAAAAACTCCACTGTCATAAACACCATCACCAGCATCTGCAAGTGCAATTTTAAAATGATAGGTTGCTGAAGGAACAACAACTGCAAATGCAGTTAAATTAAGAGTTAATCCATCAAATGAAATAAACTGTCCTGCCGGATTCTCATTATCATAAAAATAATTTGAGTTTGAAACAGCATTTACATTGTTTGTTGCAACAGGAATTGTACCACCGGGTAATGCAGCCGAATTGAATTCTCCGGTAATGCCTGGACCTGAAATTAAAATTGCAAAAACATCGTTGAATGAACTACCAACAAATTCAGGATATTCCTCTGAACCAAATGCAAAATTAAATTCAAGTGTATCGCCTGTTGGGATACAATCAAATTCCATTATACAGGCATCATAAGTAGTAATTCCGGCAAGTGTTGTTAAATCAGAATCTCCGGGAAGGGAAAAAGAAGTTGATGTTGATGAATTCGTATTTGAAGCTCCAAGATCATTAACATTACCTGTGCTTATAACTACTCCATTTGTAATTGACAATTCTGATGAGCCGTTAAAATGCCCATAAGCCTGATTGCTGCAGTTAATTGAAAGATTTGAAATTGTTACACCTAAACCTTCGAGAAGATTCGCCATCGATGTATCACTTAAACCTGCTTGAATAGTTAATTGAGCGTTCGAAAATTGGAAGCTCAGGAGAAAGGCAATTACAAGTGTAAATTTTGTTTTCATTTTTCCAGATTGTTTATCAAATATAATAAGTAGGCAACATTTAATTAGAATATTTTTTTATCATTTTATCTGTTTAATATTAGTTTTTCGTAAATGAATAATCAGAAACTACTTCATTAACTTCATATAAGTTGATGACTTTCCCATCATGGGTTTCATAGAAATAATATGATGAATAGGCAATTTTTCCGATTCGCTGATTGTAAAATTCAAGCATCTTGAGTTTTAAATCATAGTCTTTATGTTTTTCAATTAATGCAATTGTCTGAATGCAAAAAGCATCAATGTTTCCTTCAGGAGTAGCAACAAAAGTATTTAATGAAATTACTGAACATGTTGCTTTACAACCCTCAAGAATTGTATTCCAGGTTTTCCCCGAAGTAAGTGGAAGTGAAATTGCATGTACAATGTATTTTTTCTTTATTTTGTTTTTTCCTGGTGAATTATAAAACATTCCATTTTCATTTATAGATAGTGGGGAATTAAGAATTCGAACAGAATCACTGATTAATTTTAAATGGAAATTAACCCAGTGTTTTCCCTTAAAGTCTGATTCTTTATCAATATTGTAATAAGTGAATGACGAATCGGTTTGCTTAGATCCATCACTTTTATAGGTAATTGCAGTACCTTTTAAACTTAAGCGAATAACCAACTTTATAGGGAAAATTAAGCGAGGAGATAACTTGCGCTTTCAAAGATTCAGGTGTAAAGTAACACGATATAAAAAGCACGAATAGTATTTTGAATTTCATAATTTAAGTTTCTATTCGCAAACATAAATTAATTCATAGCTGTTTGGCTTTTCTGTTAATTCATGCCTTTTCTTGATTATATTTTAGAAGAAGTTATGTGAAAACATTTATTCATTTACCTTGCAGTCACTAAAACTTCTTACAATCAAAAAAAATATTCTTATAAAATTCACCTTGGTATTGATCGTATTCTTTTCAACCTCATTTAGAATTTGCAGCGTTTCGCCAGGCGAAGATTTACCCAATGGGCCAGTTGGTACTACCAGTTTATATGGACAAAAAATAGTTTTCGTTATGACTACTCCTGTTCAGGCATATACTGTTGTTGATGAAGGAAAGCCTAATGAAGATGCCGGCACAATGACTTCTCAAATTACTCAGGCAATAGATGCAGCTGTTAAGAAAGAGTCTAAAGGGAAAATGAAAAATTTTGATGCAGTAATTGTTTACGGTGAATTCAAAAATATGGAATATATTAAATTTAATAACGGGCTCGGCGCAGTAAATGAAAATGGTGCGGCTTATCCTTACATATACAATACAAAAAAAACAGGACCGAAGTATGTTTATTTTGCTGCAGTACCTAATAAACCATATGATGTGCTTGATACATTTGAGAAAGGTTCGTTGGGGCAAACAGGTATTGGTGTTGCTAACAATGCCGGAGACCCGTATAAAGTTCGAATAAATTCATTTTGCGAAAAAGCGGTGAATATTGCTAAAGATAAGTCCTTAGAGTTTGACGCAATTATTGTAGTTCAAAACACCGATTTAACTCAGGATGTTGTTTTAGGTAACGACTTCGGGAAAAACATTCAGATTATTAAATTCAAATAATCTTAATCCTGTTCATTTTTTGTTTCCTGGTATTTTTTTCCGGCATATAAATCATAGCCAAAAAGTTTGCAGTCAATCTGAGCATTCATAAATCTTATTTTGCGTTTTGGTTTCAGACCTATGAATTTTGCAGCTTCTAAATTTCCAGTGAAAACAAATCCTTTATAACCACTGCATTTTCTTTTCATGAAATTTCCAATGGTTTTATATAATTCAATCAATTCGTCATCACCTCCACCCATTCTGTCACCATATGGAGGATTCATAATTACAATTCCTTTTTCGTCAGGCACAGGTGTTTCTTCAACAGCACATTCAACAAAATCAATGAACTCACTTACTCCTGCAGCCTCTGCATTTAACTTTGCATCTTTAATCGCATCAGGATGTATATCAGTGGCTATAATTTTAAAATCAAGATGGCTTTTTGCTTTTAAAGTATTTTCATTATCCAATTCGCGATAATATTCTTCTTCGTTATAATCTTTAAAATGCTGGAACGAAAATTCTTTTCTCAAATAACCGGGATATCGATTCAAAGCCATAAGCGCAGCTTCAATTGCAAATGTTCCACTGCCACACATTGGGTTAACAAAAGTTGAATTCATATCCCACTCAGCTGCCATAATTACTCCTGCAGCTAAATTTTCCTGCATTGGTGCAGCGAAAGGATACTTGCGATATCCACGCTTATTCAAAGAAACACCTGAAGTATCGAGGTACAATGAAACATCATTGTTATCCCAAAATACAAATACAACTGCCCCTGTACGCTCGCTTCCACTATCCGGGCGATAGCCGATTTTGCGACGGAAACGATCAACAATTGCATCCTTGCATTTCAGGTTGGTGTAAAGAGTTGTATTGATAGTGCCATTGCGGGTGAATGAGGTAACAGCAAATTGTTCATCCTTACGCAAATAATTTTCCCATGGAACTTCTGATACTTTATTGAATAACTCGTTTGCATCAGCAGCTTTTACTTTCTTTATCATCCACAAAACTTTACTGGCGCTTCGCAAAAAATAATTAAGCCGAATACAATCATTCATGGTTCCTTTTATTTCCACTCCGTTAGGGTGCTCCCATGTAATGGTGTAACCAAGAGCTTCCACTTCGGTTTTTAAATAAGGAGTAACATAAAGCGGACAGTTGATAAGTATGATGGAGGGTTGTTGCATGTGCGGCGAAAGTAAGCACTTGTGATTTAAGCTTAAGCACTTATAACATTTATTATAAAAACACTAACCATACAATTTTAAATTTGTAGTAATTGAATAAAATGAATTCGAAGAAATTAGTAGTGATTGGGGGAGGTGCTGCAGGTTTTTTTTGCGCAGTAAATGCAGCCAGAATGAACCCCTTTCTGAATGTTATTATAGTTGAAAAGGGTGGAAGTGTTTTACAAAAGGTAAAAGTAAGCGGAGGTGGAAGATGCAATGTTACCCATGCTTGTTTTGATATTGATGAAATGGCAAAGTGTTATCCGCGTGGTGACCGCTTTGTGCGCAAAGCTTTTCATCAGTTTTTTACAAACGATACAATTGAATGGTTTGAAAGCAGGGGAGTGCCTTTGAAAACTGAAGACGATTATCGAATGTTTCCCCAATCAAACAACTCTCAAACAATTATTGATTGCCTGATGAAGGAAATGGATGATTATAAAGTTGAGTTACAACTTCACCATTCAGTTGAAAAAATTGAACCTTATGAAAATGGATTCGAAGTAAGTTTTACGAATGGAGAAATAATTCACCCTGAGTTTGTGATGATTGCCTGTGGCGGTTTTCAAAAAATAAATCAGTTTGATTGGTTAAAGAATCTGGATTTGAAAATAGTGACACCTGTTCCTTCTTTATTCACTTTCAATTTTCCAAAGCATCCATTGAATAATTTAATGGGAATAACTGCTCCTAATTCATCAATTAAAATTGCCGGAACAAAACTTTCATCTGAAGGACCAATCCTCATTACTCATTGGGGATTAAGTGGCCCGGCAGTACTTAGGTTATCAGCATTTGCGGCAAGAGATTTAGAAAAGATAAACTATAAATTTTCAGTAATGGTAAACTGGTGTTCTGAATTTAATGAGCAAACTTTTGTAAAACAGATTCACGAGCAACGAAAATTATTTCCGGCAAAGAAACCCTCGAACGGAAATTTTACCGGACTTGCATCACGACTTTGGGAGTTTATGTTATTAGAATCTGGAATAGATGATGCAAAAAAATGGAGCGATTTAACAAGCATATCTATTAATAAACTCGCTAAAAACTGTTGCGCTTATGAAATGAATGCTGAAGGTAAAACAACTTTCAAAGAGGAGTTTGTAAGTGCAGGAGGAATTGCTTTAAGCGAAATTGATGCAAATACCATGATGAGTAAAAAATATCAGGGATTATATTTTGGTGGAGAGATATTGGATGTGGATGGTATTACCGGCGGATTTAATTTCCAACATGCATGGACTAGCGGATTTGTTGCAGCGAAAAGTATTGTGAAGCTAATTAAAAATGAAAAGTAACCCGTTAATGATTTTTACCATAATGATTACAATACCTAAAATCATGTTTTTCTAATCTTCAATTTGGCATACATTCACCACCCCAAACACAAACTACATGAATAAATTTCTTTTCGCATTACTATCCATTTCAGTTTTTCAATTTTCATTTTTCACTCTTAATTTATCTGCACAAAACCGCCACGATAAAGCCATCTTTAAAGACTACAAGGCCGGTTATTACCAGAACACGATTATGCGAGGAATAAATGAACAGACCGAAAAAAAGGAGCCACCTAAAACACAGAAATATTTCAAGATGGATCCAACCGGAATTGATATTCCAACTTCACCATCGCAATTCACTTCAGTATTTCGTAATACGCCGATTTCGCAAGGCAATACCGGAACCTGCTGGAGTTTTTCTTCTACTTCATATTATGAAACTGAAATAAATAGGCTGACTAAACAAAATATTTTGCTCTCGCAGTTATTTACTGTTTACTGGGAATATGTACAGAAAGCAAAAGGTTTTGTTGATACCCGTGGCGAAAGCAATTTCGACGAAGGCAGTGAAGCCAATGCCGTGAAAAGAGTTTACAAAGAATATGGATGTGTGCCTTACGAAGATTTTCCTGGCTATACAGGCGATATAAAAATTTACAATCACAACGCAATGGTTGCTGAGATGAAAAATTATCTCACAAGTGTGAAAGCATCTAACGCGTGGAATGAAGAAGAAGTAATTGCAACCATTAAATCTATTTTGAATCATTACATCGGAACACCACCAACTAGTGTAACCTGGCAGAAAAAAGTTTACACACCAAAAGATTTTCTGTCTCAGGTATGCAAACTTAATATGGATGATTATGTAGATGTGATTTCGCTGATGGAAAAACCTTATTGGACTCAAATGGAATACAAAGTTCCTGACAATTGGTGGCACGACAGCACTTACTACAATGTACCTCTTGATACTTTTTTGGCTATTGTAAAAAGAGGCATTCGTGCAGGTTATAGCATTACAATTGGTGGTGATGTAAGTGAACCGGGGTTCAATATGAGTAATGTTTGCATGGTTCCGAGTTTTGATATTCCATCAGATTTCATTGATGAGAATGCCCGCCAGTTCCGATTCAATAATCAGACAACAACCGATGATCATGGCATGCACTTAGTTGGTTACATGGAAAAAAATGGAAAGGATTGGTACCTGATTAAGGATAGTGGTGCAGGTTCACGAAATGTTGGAAATAGCAATGAAAGTTTCGGATACTATTATTTTCACGAAGATTATTTGAAGCTCAAAATTGTTGACATTACCGTGCACAAAGATTTAATTAAAAATCTTTGGAATCAATTTCCGACACATAGAGGATAAGTAATTTTTGTATTTAAAATTTTATTTTAAAATGAATTAATAGCTAATATTAATTCCATTTAAAACTTTTTGTGCTCTTGATTTAAAACCAGCACTTGCATTTTCGAGCTGGTCTTCCAGAACCAATTTTAATTCGTTTTTTAATTCGGGTTCGTATATACAAATGTTGCTTAAAACGGTCATTGCAAAAACTTTGACTGCAATTGGTTCGTCAGCATCTATCAAAAAACGAAAACAAATATTTGCCGTTTTACCCCATAATTTTTTTGGTAATTCAATTGACTGAAAAATCCGAAGTGTATTTCGCTTCACAGCATCATGAACTTCACGCTCCAGATTATTCACCATCTTCGATAGAAATGGTTCAATCAAAAACGGATTTCGTTCCGTACATATACTGACTATCCATGCTGCACGCTGTGTAACACGATAAGTGTTTCCAAAAAACAACTTCATCAATTCAGCAAATCGAATTTCATTCTCACCAATATATGAAGCAATTTTTTCTGCTTGAGTGCGCGAATGCTCTTTTAAAATCTCTTCACGAATTTTCACTTAATAAAATATATTTAAATAATATATAGGAGATTTCTATTTTCTGTATGCATTTTTCTGAGACAAACTTTTCCATTTCATCTTCAGTACACCAAGAATGGCTTCTTTGAAAATTCCTTTGCTCATTTTGGATGCGCCTTCTATTCTGTCTGTAAAAGTGATTGGAATTTCTTTTAACTTAAAACCTAAACGCCAGGCAGCAAATTTCATTTCAATCTGAAATGCATATCCAATGAAAGTGATTTTACTGAAATCCAGTTTTTCTAAAAATTCTTTTCTGTAACAAACAAATCCGGCAGTGGTATCAGTAACAGGCATCCAGGTAATTAGCCGCACATACACACTTGCAAAATACGACATTAGAATTCTGCCAATTGGCCAATTCTTTACTTTTCCGCCCTTACAATACCTTGAACCAACTACAACAGCAGTTCCTTTTGTTGCTTCTTCATAAAGCCGAAGCAAATCTTTCGGAGGATGCGAAAAATCACAATCCATTTCAAATATGAATTGGTAATTTCTATCAAGGGCCCATTTAAACCCTAAAATATAAGCAGTGCCTAACCCCAGTTTTCCACTTCGCTCAATTAGAAACAAGCGGGATGAGTTTTGGATTTGTAAATCTTTAATTATTGCTGCAGTACCATCAGGTGATCCGTCATCAATTATTAATATATGAATATCAGGTGAAAGAGAAAATACTTCGCTCACCATTCGAGCTATATTTTCTTTCTCGTTGTAAGTTGGAATAATTACAAGACTTTCTTTCAACTGAATTTGAATTTTTAAATTAGGACGAATTTAATTACGCTCTTTAATTGATTTTATCTTTTCCTTAAAATCAAGAGGAAAGTCGCTCTTCATAATCCAATCATAATAATTTGGTTCCTTTTTAAAAACTTCCTTCACAGGTACACCTTTGTGCTTTCCGAAATTGAATGTCTCAATACCTTTGTTAAAATACATTTTTCGCCCCATATCAACAAAGTCGCCATCCTTCGTGAATTTGTGTAAGAAGTCAATGTCGTTTTTAATTTTATCGCTATAACGGTCAAGTTGCGATTCAAGTATTTGAAAAGTTGCACGGGTATCCGCCAATGCGCTGTGAGCGTTTTCTAAATTTTTCTCGCAGTAATATTTGTAAGCTGCTGAAAGATTCCGCGGCTCCATTAAATGAAAAATCCGTTGAACATCCACCATTCTTCGATTTGTGTTATCAAAAACAAATCCTGCACGACCGAATTCTTCAGTCATAAATGGAAAATCAAAGCGGCTGCTGTTGTAGCCACTCCAATCGCTGTCATTAATAATGTCGAAATACTTTTGGGCGACCTGTGGAAACGATGGGCAATCTTTTACTGCCTCGTTTGTGATTCCATGAATTGCAACTACCTCTGCTGGAATTGGAATCTGAGGGTTTATCCGTTCACAATATTCTAATACTTCACCTGATGGTAGAACTTTTACAACGGCAATTTCAACAATGCGATCCTTGGAAAAATCCATACCTGTTGTTTCCAGATCAATAAAAGCGAGAGGCTTTGTTAAATTTAAATTCATAATTTTTTTTGCGACGCAAACCTAAACGAATTTGCTGTATAGCTGAACAGTAAAATATTTATAGTGGAAAAATGTGGATAGAAAAATTACGCAGTCTGTTTTAACACAAACTGAATCATTTCAGGCAAATTCATTCCATCAAAAGTTCCACTGCTCATAAGTAATAAAACTGAATTTGTAAAATACTGCTGATGTAGAAAATGCTCAATCTCATCTTTTTTATTCAGCACTACTAAATCATCATGCCCGAATAGTTTTTTCACTTCTTCGTTGGTGATTTTCTCTAATCGTTTTAATTCAATGGTGTGCGGATTGAAGAATACCACTTTCACATCAGCACCATCCATGCAGTTTTTATATTCAGCAATGAACTCTTTATTCAAACTGCTGTAAGTATGTAATTCCATGCAGGCAATAATTTTTCTTCCTTCAAATTGTTCTTTCACAGCCGATATGGTTGCTTTCAATTTAGAAGGAGAGTGGGCGAAATCTTTAAAAACAGTAACCTGTTTATTGCTCGCAATTTTCTCCAACCTATTTGCGGCTCCCGTGAAAGTTTTAATTGCGGATAAAAATTCAGTTTCTGTTACATCTAACTGTTTACAAACTTCAAAAGCCCCGGCCATGTTCGATAAATTGTGTTTACCAAAAACCTGCAATGAAGTTTTATTGCCATTATGTAAATAATAAGTTGTTCCATTCTCAATAACATATTCGGGAGTTCTGTAAGGAATTTTAATTGAACCCGAAGAGGTTTTATCAGCCACTTTTTCCACTTCGGCATCTTCAATATTGTAAATAATTTTTCCATGTGCAGGAACCATGTCAATAAAAAATTGAAACTGCTCGCAATATTTTTCAAAAGTCGGAAACACATTTATATGGTCCCACGCAATGCCACTTATGAAGGCAATTTCAGGTTTGTATAGTAAGAATTTAGGTGTTTTGTTTAACGCAGAATCAGGATATTCATCACCTTCTAAAATGATAACAGGAGCAGAGTCAGTCAGTTTTACCATCAATTCAAACCCTTCGAGTTTCGAACCAACCATGTAATCAAAGTCTTTTCCGGTTGCTTGCAACACATGCATAATCATTGAGGTGATAGTTGTCTTTCCATGACTACCCCCAATAACCACTCTTTTTTTGTTCTTGCTTTGTTCATATATGTATTCAGGAAAAGAGTATATTCTTAGTCCCAGTTCCTTCGCTTTTGCGAGTTCTGGATTATCAGCATGGGCATGCATTCCTAGTATTATTGCATCAATTGATGAGTTTATTTTCTCAGGATACCAACCCAAATTCTGTGGAAGAATTCCTGCTTTTTTTAATCTGGATAAAGCCGGGTCAAATACTTCGTCATCAGATCCTGTAACTTTGTGTCCTTGTGTGTGAAGTGCTAAAGCCAAATTGTGCATTACTGCTCCTCCAATTGCAATAAAATGTATGTACATTCGTTGAACCTTTAAAGAAATTTAATCGTAATAATGTTAGAATTAGTAAAAACACCAATCTTCATGAAGCATCAAATCTTAAAAGTTAAAACCATTATATTATTAGTTGTTTTAACAGTAGGAGTGTTGGCATTATCATCTTGTGGCCGTAGAAGCGGTTGTCCAGGTATGATTTCCAAAACTCAACCTGTAGAGAATACCGTGAGATCCTGATAATTCAGGAATTTAAAGTTATTTAGAATAAAATGCGAAGTCTCGGTTTGCCAACAAATCGGGACTTCTTTATTTGGTTTCGTCTCAAAAACTAATTTTGTAAAAAAATTAACTTATGGAAATTGATTTCAGAGCCGTTGCTACTATAACAATGATATTGTTTGCTGTTATTGATGTCATTGGATCGCTTCCAGTTATTGTAGATTTAAGGAGCAAGGTTGGCGAAATTCATCCATTAAGAATTACAATTGTTTCTGGGGCTATAATGATTGTTTTCTTGTTTTTAGGTAATTCTATTCTTGATTTGATTGGAATTGATATTGAGTCTTTTGCAATAGCCGGTTCATTTATTTTATTCATTCTCGCTTTTGAAATGATTCTTGGTTGGAAATTCAGTAAAGATGATTCTCCTAAAACGGCCTCAATTGTACCTATAGCGTTTCCATTAATTGCCGGAGCAGGTACACTAACTACTTTGCTTTCATTACGGGCTGAATACAAACATGTTGAGAATATTATTATCGCAATTCTTATCAATTTGTTTTTTGTTTATGTGGTATTGCGTAAGGTATACAGGTTAGAGAAAATACTAGGTCCTAGTGGTATATCTATTTTAAGAAAAGTATTTGGGGTAATATTGCTAGCACTTGCTGTTAAACTTTTTAAAACAAATGCATAAAAAAAGGCTCTGAAACTCAGAGCCTTTTTTATTAGCAATTAGTTCAAAAAATTATAGAACTGAAATTGTTTTAATCACTGTTTCATTATTTGAAATTATTTTAAAAATGTATTGTCCAGAAGTGAAATCTGATAAATTAATTTTTAAGTTTTCAGTTGAAGAATTTGTATTTTTAACCAATTGTCCAACAGAATTGTAAACTTCAATTGTGCAATTATTTACACCATTAATGTTTATTAAACCACTTGTTGGATTTGGGAAAATACTTACTTCATTTAATTCAGATGTTTCATTTATGCCAGAATAAACCGAGAAAGGAACAACTGTACCATTTGCAAGAGCTGCAAATAATCCAAATGGTAAACCGTTCTGATTCATTGAAGGGTCAAGGAATCCTGAAGCAAATACTGTTGCAGAGCCACCGCCTAAACCGGTTAAATCAGCAACATATTTTGCAACGCTTGAAGAATTATTATTGCCCGGAGTGATGTTTAAAATATAACTAGTTGGAGGCACTGAAAGGTAAGAAGTAATATCACCATACTTAGCATTATCAACTAAAGGAGTAGCTGTTCCATCTACCAATACATCAACTGTTGGAGCATCACTTGAACCATGTATTACACAAAAATCAACCATTGTTCCACTCATTGCAGAAGTTTGAGCATTTGCTTTTATGAATAATGTAAACGCAGTACTAACGCCATCAGGATTGGAAGCAAAAGAAGCTGGAGCCAAAACACCATTTGCAATCGCTACATAATTTGTATTTCCTGCAAGGGTAACTGAAAAATTAACTAATGTATCGTTAACAGAAGTACTGTTACCTGGAGCTACACCTACATTAAGCAAATAGTCACCTGGAAGACTTAGAAAAGATGTTGCTGTTCTGAATTGGAAATTATCTGCTTTAAGTTGACCATTAATATAAATGTCAACTGATGCAGCTGCTGGGTCAGCAGCATTATGTATTACTTGAAGTTGAGATGTAGTATTTACTACTTCAGGTAAAGTAATTACAGTTCCGTCAGATAAAATTGCTATTAAGGCAAATGCTTCTCCATTCAAATTTGCAGATGGATTAAAAAATCCTGAAGCAACTATCGTAGCAGATCCACCTGATAAAGAAGTAATATCAGCTTGATAAGATTTAACTAAATTCAAATTGTCGTTTCCTGGAGTGATATCTATAATATAATTGGCTGCCGGAACTGACAAGTAATTTGAAATAGCACCATAAGGAACATCATTTAATAAAGTTCCAACATTTCTAGCTAAAACATCAACTGTAGGAGCATCTGTTGAACCATGAATTACTCTTAAATCTACTGAGTTTCCATTCCATGACTCTTCGTGCATATCATTTTGAAGTAATGTAGTAAAGGCTATTGGTAAGCCATCAGGATTTATTGCGTAATTTGAAGGAACTGTAACACCACTTGCCACAGCAAAATAACTTTGCCCTGAAATTAAATTTACCGGAAAGCTTACTATAATATCTGAAGGCATTGTGCTGTTAGATAATGCAAATCCTACTGTATGAGCTCCTGAATTTAAAGTCAAGTATGGAGTTGCGTTTCTGAATTGAAAATTATCTAATGTTAGAACATTATCTACCCAAACATCTACTGTTTGTACTGTAACATCCGGACTATTATGCAAAATTTGAATTCTTGATTTTGCAGGCAAAATTGCCACCGTTCCATCAGCCAGAACTGCAATTAAATTAAATGCTGATCCGTTTAGGTTCATTGAAGGGTCTAAAAATCCGGAAGCTAGAATTACAGCAGAACCATTTGAAAGACCGGTTAAATCGGCTCCAAAAGTTGCAACTATAGGATAAGTAGTACCAGCAGCTGAAATATCAATTAAGTAGTCTGATGCTGGAACAGAGATATAGTTGCTTATAGCTCCGTAACTAGCGTTATTTAAGAGTTGTGCTACTCCTTTAGCAGCAACTGCTACTGACGGGGCATCGGTTGCACCGTGTACAATAACAAAATCAACTTCACCTGTATTCATTGCCATGTTTTGAATTCCATCTTGAACCCAAATATTGAAAGCAGTTGAAATTCCATTTGGATTTGAAGCAAATGATGAAGGGTTTAAAACGCCATTTGCAACAGCTATATATCTTTCACCGGAAACAAGTGTTACAGGAAATGTAGCAATAATATCGGAAGCAGAAGAACTGTTAGGAGGTGCAACGCCAACATTAATAGTTCCAGATGGCAATGAAAGAAAAGGGGTTGCTTCTCTGAAAGCAAAATTATCTAATGTTAAATTGCCATCAACATAGATGTCAACTAATGCTGCACCAGGATCAGCAGCATTATGAATGATTTGAATTTCAGCATTTTGTGCAAATACAAAATTACTTGAAAGAATCGCCGTCAGGCCGATTAAGAGTGTTTTTAGTTTTTTCATTTTTTTATGGTTTTGTATATGAATAACCAATAAAATAATAAATTGTTTAACAAATTATAAAAATAATTAAACAAAATAAGTAAATAGTTAAATTCCAGTCTAAAAAACAATAAAACAATTCTCATTTAATAGCGTAACACCCGCCGATTTAGAATTTTTAAACACTGCGTGCATGAGAAGAATTCGACTACTTTTTTTAGTAAAAACACGACAATCGGTGCGCGTAAGAACCACCCGTGCTATAATGATTGGCACATTTTGCCTTGCTTTAATTGCAGGGCTTGTGATTTTTATATTTCAGTTTTCACGCTCTCCAAATACAATTGCCTCTGGTAACGATATTACTTTTCGATCTTACCAAGGTTTGAATTTTCAAAAATTGGTTCGAACGCAGGATGGGAATATTGTTGTATCCGATGGAAAAAATTTTATTAAATCAGATTCTGCAGGAAATATAATCTGGTCGAGAGGTATAACCCAAACAACAAATTTGATAATTTCCGGAATGTGCGAAACAACGAATGGAGATATAGTTGCGGCATGTCAATCAACAGATACCTCTGGCGGGGTGGCGCAAATTGCACTAATCAGAATGTCATCAGATGGTGCATTGGAGTGGTTTAAGTTTTTGCATAAACAAGGTTCCGATTTTATTTATGGAATTTCAGCTGATAATGATAACGGGGTAATATTAACCGGTGGAGGTTGCTCAACAAACCATTTGATTCTAAAAGCAGATGCACAAGGAAGTTTACTATGGATGAAAGATTATTCACTGAATGGATCAACAGGATCTGCAAACAAAATTATTGTGAATTCTGATGGAAGCATGTTCGTTTCAGGTAGATTGAATGAAATTTCTTCAAATTATATTTCATTGTTTATGACTGATGCGGGAGGTAATATTCTTTGGGGAAAAAAGTTTTCAGATTCTCAACAACCCGTTATCAAATCTTTCATTAGAACTTCTGATAATTGTTTAATGATTGCAGGAACATATATAGGTGGGGCTTCAGCTTCCAATAATCCTTTTATTCTAAAAACAGATTTGAATGGAAATCTTTTGTGGTTTAAGAGGTATGGCACAAATGGAATTGAGTCAATTAACGATATGTCACCAACCAGTGATGGAGGTGCTATTGTTACCGGCAATATATATCTGAATCAGGATGAGAATGTAAATGCATTATTGTTTCGTGTTGATGCTGGTGGTACCTTAGTTTGGCAAAAATCAACAGGTAATAATGAGTTTAATGGAGCCGGATATGATGATGCTTATGATATATGCCATATAACCGAACATACTTATGCAATTTCAGGTATGGCTTACTGGGCTTATCTGTGTACAATTGATGAAAACGGAAATGGATTTTGTCATGAATCTCCTGTTTCATTAACAGTTTCAAATGTTACTACTCAAACGATAAATGCAGTTTATTCTCCGGTACTTTCTAATATGTTTGATGTTACCGATGGCATAGCTTCCTCAACCAATATTTTTATCGGAACCCCTCATACATGTGCTTCTTTTAACCCAACAGGAATTAATTATCAGTCAGAATCAGGTAGCGATAATTCAGAAGTAAGTTTATTTCCGAATCCAAGTGATGGAAATTTCAATGTCAATTACTTTTTGCCATATGAAGGAAGCGGATGGCTGGAACTTTATGATTTGGGAGGCAGAAAACTTTCTGCGATTGAATTACCAATTTACAATCGTTCTGTTTCGTTACATTATTCTGATTTACCAAGCGGTATTTATTTATATCAGGTAATTGCAGGAGGGAAAATTTTTAAGCGAGAAAAATTTGTGATTTCAAAATAATTAATTTTCAAAAAAATAAAAAATCCACATTCAGAAATGAATGTGGATTTTTTATTTTAAAGAGTTTATTTCGTTTTCAAGATTGATATCCACTGTCAATTAGTAAATCAAAACCATCAGCCGCTTCTGTTGCTAATACATCACATCTTTCGTTTTCAGGATGAGCATTATGTCCTTTAATCCAATGAAATTTAACTTTGTGTTTTGCATATATAGCTAAAAATCGTTTCCATAAATCAGGATTTTTTTTGTCTTTAAATCCTTTTTTCTCCCAGCCAAACACCCATTTTTTTTCTACTGATTCTACAACATATTTCGAATCAGAATAAATATCAATAACATTATCATGGTTTTTTATTGCCTCCAATCCAACTATCACAGCAAGCAATTCCATTCTGTTGTTAGTAGTTAGCTTAAACCCTTTCGATATTTCTTTTCGATGGTCTCCGGATATAAGAATAACGCCAAACCCGCCGGGCCCTGGATTTCCTCTTGAAGAACCATCAGTATAAATTTTTATGTGATGCAATTGCCGTAATAATATTTAGTTTGAATTGCCGAAAATAATTTTTTCACTTTTACCATTTCATTTTTAATTTCAAACTATGCACATCACTCTTCAAAATAAGAGCACCAAAGTTTTTATGATGTTAAGCTCATTCTTTGTAGCTAATGCATTAATAGCAGAATGTATTGGGGTGAAAATTTTTTCATTGGAAAAAACATTTGGATTTAATCCCCTGAATGCCACAATATTTAATCAACCTGGAATATCGTTTACCTTGACTTGCGGTGTTTTATTATGGCCTTTGGAATTTATTATGACAGATATTATAAATGAATATTTTGGACCAAAAGGGGTAAGGCGTGTTTCATACATCGCGGTTAGTTTAATTTTATATGCATTTATGATGTTTTATTTTGCTATGCAACTTGCACCTGCTGACTTTTGGATTGGAGTGAATTCTGATAAAGGTGTTCCTGATATGCCTTCAGCATTTAATGCAATTTTTGGCCAAGGAATGTGGATTATTTTTGGATCACTTACAGCCTTTCTTGTAAGTCAGGTTGTGGATGTTACAGTATTTCATTGGGTGAAAAGAAAAACCGGTGAAAAAAAAATGTGGCTCCGAGCAACCGGAAGCACTTTTGTATCACAGCTTGTAGATAGTTTTATTGTTTTATTTATTGCATTTTATATTGGACAGGGTTGGAGCATGAATTTAGTTCTGGCAATATGCTTATTCAATTACACATATAAATTTTTTGCGGCAATTGTTCTTACTCCTGTAATGTACCTGGTTCATAATGTTATTGATAAATATCTTGGAGCTGAATTAGCCAATGAAATGAAAGTGGCTGCAATGAAATAAA
The DNA here is from genome assembly GCA_947469485.1 of Chitinophagaceae bacterium. Taxonomy (GTDB): domain Bacteria; phylum Bacteroidota; class Bacteroidia; order Chitinophagales; family UBA10324; genus UBA10324. Next base: position 25,619 of record CANIPU010000015.1, read on the forward strand.
TTGCAAAATGCTGATTACTTTCGTCCCGTCGTGGTTTCCTGAAAGATGAAGGGAATGAAAAGGGAATGAGGTTTAAAACCTCAACAGTCCCCGCTGCTGTGAATCTTGAAATTGCAAACAATAAGTCGCCACTGAAAAATCGGGAAGGCAGTTTGCAAATAAGATAAGTCAGAAGACCTGCCATGACAAAAGAATCAAAATGCCTTCGGAGGAAAGGTTGCTCAGATTACAAGTGAAATTTATTTCGCTGTTAGCTGTTGCAACTATTTTCTCGCAACTAAAAATTTAAATTCAAAACATAAATCCGATATGAAAAACAAATTGACAAAAAGATTTCTAATTGTTGCAATACTTTTTTGCAGTATTGTTGCTAATGCACAGCAAACCCTTAATCAGGTAATTATACTTAACGAAGGCAGATATGACTATTCTCTTCAGCAAATAGATAAGCCTGTTACTGTGGGCACTTACAATCCAACAACAAATACATATTTTGTTTTTGATACAATAGAAAATGCCCGATTTGCATCTGATGTTGTTGTTGATGATGCAAATATTTTTGTTTCAGCAGATAATGTTTTATTGAAATATGATTTGAATACGCTTCAGTTAGTTTCTACACAAAGTGTTAATGGCATTCGTAAGCTGGCATTATGGAATGATAAAATTTTAGTGACGAGAGGAGAATACTTGACAACTTATGATTCATACTTTCAGGTTTATAATAAATCTGATTTAAGTTTTGATTACCAACTTGATACTTTGAATGGCCCTCATTATGCCTCAGATGGTATTGTTATTAAAGACAATATTGCATACATAGCAATCAATAATGGTTTTGTTTGGGGAGGAGCTGTTGGAATTGTAGGTCAAGTTGATTTGTTAAATCAAAATTATTTACCTGAAATTTCACTTGGTGCTGATGGAATAAATCCTGAAAATATTTTGATTGATAATAACAAAATTTATACTGTAAATAACAGAGATTATTCATTTGCATCAATTAGCAGTATTGATATTTCAAATTTAAATGTTGTAACTACCAATCTAAACAATGCCGGTGGTTGTCAGGGCTCTGCATTTATAAATTCAAAAATTGCTTACCAGACTTATAGCGAGAATTTTATCGGACAATTTGATGTGAATGCACAAAGCATAAGCGACTCCCTTTTTATTAATCGAAGTATTTACGCTATGGAAGCTGATTTGCTAAATCAGCGCTTATATGCCTCAGAAACTGATTTCAGTTCCTATGGTTTGGTTTTGATTTATTCGACAAATGGAAGTTTACTAAATGCCTTTGTTGCAGGAGTTACACCAGGAAAATTTGCATTCGATTACCGAAATGCAAGTGGAATTAACAAGGCAACCAGCGATTTTCAGTTTTTGGTTTTCCCTAATCCTGCAAGAAATGAATTAACTGTAGCATGCACCGATTCAGATGAAAATTCTTCTTTCACACTTACATCTATTGATGGAAAAATTCTTTTCCGGAATACTATAAGTGGAAAAAACTTTGTTCAACATATTGATATTTCAAAATATGAATCAGGAACTTACTTGCTTACTCTTCAATCGAGAAACAAAACCTTGGTACAGAAGGTTGTTAAATATTAAATGATAAATACAAATAGAAATGCCGCTTCAGAATTTTTGAAGCGGCATTTTTTATTTTACAATTTCATTTGGAATAAGAATCAGATTTTTTCAAATACCAAACGATAATGGTCCATGATTTCTTGTTCGAAGCAAACCCTGTTAGGACTTACTCTGAAGATTGCTACCTGATGTCGGAACTCTTTATTGAAAACATATTTCGGCACTAATGACAAGTACAAAAAATATTTTTTCAGATTGAACTGTCGGAATTTTTTTCTCCATTGTCCAATGGTTTCAATGTAATCCAACCGGCCACTGCTTTGTGAAATCAGCTTGAAATGTGGCTCAGCATTTCTGATTACCATTTCAGGACCATAAGGCAACCATGAATTTGGAAACTCCTTTTCCATTAAAGCACAGATATAAGCTGCAGAATTTTTATCGGCAGAAATATTAAACTGATCATACGGAATCATGTTTTTGCTGAAAGTCATGGTCTGCATATAGTACCTTCCGCCTACTGGTAATAAGTCGTAAATTTTTTTAAAAAAGTCTTTATAAATTTCTTCCTGTTTTCCGGCTTTCCATTCTTCAGCTGAAACAAAATGTTCCAATCCTCCAATACAAGTGACTGCATCAAAAGTTCCGAAATCTTTTGGTGTAATGTATCTACAATCTTTCACCATCACATTTAAACCATTAGCATTGCATGCATCAGCCTGACCTTGTGAAAGTGTTAAGCCCAAACTTTTAGCTCCTCGGTCTTTCGTAATGTAATTTGAAAAAGGCCCCCATCCGCACGCCATGTCTAAAACTTTGCTGCCATTTGAAATATTTAAACTGTCCGCAATGAATTTGTGTTTTGCTTTTTGCGCGGCTTCCAGAGTCATAGAAAAATCGCCATCGTATTTTGCTCCTGAGTAATCACCGGTTTCGCCCATACTTAAGCGGAATATTTTATCAATTGTAGTGTAGGTAAAATCTAAATCTTTGTTATCAGCCATTTTATTTTCTGGGTTTTTGCCGAAAATAAAATTATTTAATCAATAAGTATAACCAAGTAGAGAATTGAAGATAGTAATATGTATTTATCTGGTAAATTCTAATCGCTTTCCTAAATTGTTTTCATTAAATAATCCGTTGTTATATACTAAATGTCCATTCACAAATGTGTGAGATATTTTACTTTTGAATTTATAACCTTCGAGAGGAGACCAGCCACATTTATAATAAATATTTTCACTTCCAACTTCCCATTCACTTTCCGGATTCACTAATACTAAATCTGCATAATAACCCTCCCTGATAAATCCTCTGTCTTTTATTCCAAAACAAATTGCCGGATTGTGGGCAGCCTTCTCAGCTATTTCAACTAATCTTATTTGTTTGTTATTCCAAAAATCCAATAACATATAAAGTGAATGTTGAACCAATGGCAAACCACTTGGTGCTTTAAAGTAATTGATACTTCCATCGGGAGTGCGAGTCATTTTTTCCTGCATGGTGTGTGGCGCATGGTCAGTAGCCAACACATCAATGAATCCATCCTTTAGGGCCTGCAATAATTTTGGTTTATGCTCAGGACCTTTAATTGCTGGATTGCATTTTATTAATGAACCAAGCGTAGCATAATCGTTGCTGTCAAACCACAAGTGATGTACACAAACTTCGGCGGTGATTCTTTTTTCCGCTAATGGAGTTGAGTTTTCTAATAACGCAATTTCATCCAGAGTAGAAAGATGGAAAATGTGTAAACGACTGTTATGTTTTTTTGCCAGCTCAACTGCATATTTCGATGAATCAAAGCAAGCTTTCTCATCGCGGATAATTGGATGATAACGCATGGGTATAGCATCGCCATACTGCATGCGAAGCGGCACTGTATTTTCCTTAATTCTTATGTCATCTTCGCAATGAGTTGCAATAAGGATAGGAGAGTGCTTAAAAATATTTTCTAAAGAAGCGGCATTGTCAACAACCAAATCACCGGTTGATGAACCCATAAATATTTTAATACCACAGATTTTTAACGGATCAACCTTTTTTATTTCTTCTAAATTGGAATTAGAAGTGCCGAGATAAAATGAATAATTAGCCAACGAATGGTTTCTGGCAATTTCATATTTCTGTTCCAGCAATTCATGAGTAGTTGCCGGCGGAATGGTATTAGGCATTTCCATAAATGAAGTAATACCCCCTGCTACGGCAGCTTTTGCTTCAGTATATATAGTTGCTTTCTGAGTCATTCCTGGTTCACGAAAGTGAACCTGATCATCAATCAATCCGGGAAATAAATAACTTCCTGTTGCATCAATTTCTCTGTGCAATGATTTTATAGAAATGTTTTCACAAATTTTTTCAATTCTTTCTCCATTAATTAAAAGGTCTTGAGTTTTTATCTTTCCTTCATTTACAATCTGTGCATTTCTTATAATAGTGTAGCTCATAACTATGTTGCAAGAATTTCCTGAATTCGTAACAGGTTTAAATTAATATCTAAATTATGCTTGGTAGCTTTTTCGAATGGAGTGAATTCAATATCTCGGTGAATTACTCCTACCATTTCATTTTCTCTTCCGGCAATTAAAGCCTCAACTGCAGCAACACCTAATCTGCTTGCAAGCACTCTGTCCATACAAGTAGGGTTGCCACCACGCTGCATATGCCCAAGTATTGAAACTCTAGTGTCATAATAATCAAAATGCTCCTTCACCTGTTTTGCTATATCATAAGCACCGCCTGATTCATCTCCTTCTGCAACAACAACAATGCAACTTGATTTATTTCTGTTCCATCCTTTTTCAAGTATTGAAATCAAATGAGGAATGTCTGTTTTTGTTTCGGGAACCAGAATAGCTTCAGCTCCTCCTCCAATTCCACTTCTCAAGGCAATAAATCCGGCATCTCTACCCATTACTTCAATAAAAAATAAACGATTGTGAGAATCGGCAGTATCTCGGATTTTATCAATTGCTTCCATTGCAGTATTAATTGCGGTGTCATAGCCTATTGTAAAATCAGTTCCAAATAAATCATTATCAATTGTACAAGGAACGCCAATACTTGAAATATTATGTCGCATTCTGAATTCGAAGCAACCACGAAATGTTCCGTCGCCACCAAGTGCCACCAAACCTTCAATGTTTTGCTTCTTTAAATTTTCAGCAGCCATATTCATTCCTTCTTCTGTAATAAACTTTTTGCTGCGAGCGGTTTTTAAAATAGTTCCGCCCCTCTGAATAATATTGCTAACTGATTGAGAATTCATTTCAATCATATCATTATCTATCATCCCTTCGAATCCCCGTTTAATTCCAATAACTTCTAGATTATTGAAAATGGCTGTTCGAACAACAGCACGAATAGCTGCATTCATGCCTGGTGAATCTCCTCCTGATGTAAATACTCCTATTCTTTTGTTTTTTATCATTCAGTTTTTTCTTGATGGGAAAGTCTCAACTCTTTTTGTTAACTAAAATTGCTTTTTAATTAATGATTTCCATCGCAGGAATTATTGTTTCGCTTTTTCATATTGATACTTTGTATGAATTAAATCGGGAGTTTGAAAATCTAATACCAATTTTCCATTTAAAGAGGATTTGACAGTATACATTTTTGTTTTCTTGGTTGAATTACTTGTAAAGTAAATTTGTTTGTAATCTGCGACTAATTTATAAGCCCCGGTTTCTTCTTTTCCATTTGTTACCATCATATAATTTCCGTCGGCTGTTATTTCTACATAATCATTTTTCTGAGTTGAGTCGGCTGGAGTAAGCACCGCAAATTCTTCGGTGCCTTTATATATCCATTTGCCAACTATTCTGTCTTTTAAAGGTGGAGCAGGAGTTTGAGTTGTTTCTGTTTGTGCAATTGCATTAGCTGAAATAAAAAAGATTGCAAGAAAAAACACTAGCTGTTTCATGATTTTTGTATTTGTTCAAATGTAAAAATGCAAATTGTAAAATATTTAACAGAAAGAAATTTTTTATTTGTACTCACATTTTAATTATGACAATAAATAGTGCTTTTCAGATCTTACTAGATTCAATAGGTAGTTTATATGAAAGAGATGAAGTGGAAGCAATTGCCAGAATTGTTTTTGAAGATGTTTTTGGATTACTGCCTTCAAATATTGTTATGGAAGGGGATAAAGAATTTTCTGAAGAAAACGCGAATAGCTTATTTAAAATTATTGAACGACTAAAATCCTGGGAGCCTGTACAATATGTAACTGGTAAGTCGTATTTTTTCGGTAATATTTTTCATGTAAATTCTTCGGTTTTAATTCCGAGACCTGAAACAGAAGAGCTTGTTCAATGGGTATTGGAAGGTACAGGAAATAAGCAGCAAAACATTTTGGATATTGGAACCGGAAGTGGATGCATTGCAATTTCTTTAAAAGAGAATTTGCCACTGGCAGAATTGTATGCAACTGATATAAGTAAAGATGCATTAAAAGTTGCTGAAATCAATTCTGAAAAACTGAATAAAAAAATTCATTTTGCAAATTCTGACATTCTAGAATTAGAAAACACTTTCAATATAAAATTTGATATAATAATAAGTAATCCTCCATATATAGCTGAATCAGAAAAATCATCACTCGATAATAATGTTATTGATTTCGAACCATACACTGCCTTATTTGCTAAAGGAGATGATGCATTGATTTTTTATAAAAAAATAATTCAATTCTGTAATCAATACTTAAATGAAAGCGGTCGGTTGTTTTTCGAGATAAATCAGCAATATGGAGATGAGGTTAAAAAACTATTAGCAGATAATTATTTTTCGCAAGTAGAATTGAAAAAAGACATTAACGGTAATAACCGAATGATTAAAGCAATGCGATAATAAATTATTTTAACAATTATGCTTCAACTGAAGTCATTAAATCAATCTCTTCTAAAACAGCACTTATAAAGAGGCAATCTTCCATGGTACCAGAATAAACTTTTGCCTTTCCTTTTGTATGAATTTCAATTGCAAATGCTTCAGCTTGTTGAGTTGAGCAATGAATAGCTCTTTTCAATTGCCTTATAACTTCTTCAAATGTGTGCCAGTCATCATTTAACACAATAACACTTGAACCATCAACATCAATATTATAATCTTCTATGAGTTCTAACTCCTGAGTCTTAGTCATAATTTTTTCAGGTTTTTTCCAAATATAAGCGGTGAAATAATTAATAAACAAATTTTTCGATAAGATGATTTTATTAATCTGAAATCTATTCTTTGGATTTGAGGTGTGTAAAGTTATTTTTGCCGACCAAAATTTAAAAGAAAATGAGTCCTTATTTCTACCTGATACCGTGTTTCGGAATTGTTGCCTTGTTGTTTACTGCCTGGAAATCTGCTTGGGTTTCAAAACAAGACGCAGGAAATGATAGAATGAAAGAAATTTCAACTTACATTGCTGAGGGTGCAATGGCATTTTTAAAAGCCGAATGGAAAGTTTTAGGCTATTTTGTTGTAATAGCTGCAATACTTTTAGCCATTCTCGGTTATTCAAATCCTGAGTCAAGTTGGCTAATTGCTATTGCATTTATTATTGGCGCAGTATTTTCTGCTACTGCAGGTTATATAGGTATGAATATCGCTACAAAAGCAAATGTTCGTACCGCTCATGCAGCCCGTACAAGTTTATCAAAAGCACTTAATGTCTCATTCACCGGTGGTTCTGTTATGGGAATGGGAGTAACCGGAATGGCAGTTCTTGGTTTGGGGTCTTTATTTATTGGTCTGTATTACATGTTTGCTGAGGGAAATGGTCCTGCTGGATTACAAACAGCACTTGAAGTACTAACTGGTTTTTCGCTTGGCGCCGAAAGTATTGCACTTTTTGCGCGCGTAGGGGGTGGAATTTATACGAAGGCTGCAGATGTGGGAGCTGATTTGGTAGGAAAGGTAGAAGCAGGCATTCCGGAAGATGATCCACGCAACCCTGCAACAATCGCTGATAATGTTGGTGATAATGTTGGAGATGTTGCCGGAATGGGAGCCGATCTTTTCGGGTCTTTTGTTGCAACTATCCTTGCAACAATGGTTCTGGGAAGAGAAATTACAGTTGTAGATAATTTTGGTGGATTATCTCCAATACTTCTGCCAATGATGCTTTGTGGAATGGGAATAATATTTTCAATGATTGCAACATTCTTCGTGAAAATTAAAGATACAGCTGAAGCATCTACATCTATTGTACAAGCAGCATTAAATAAAGGGAATTGGGGAGCGATTATTCTAACTGCTATATCAAGTTATTTTTTAATTAATTGGTTGTTACCAGATACAATGGATTTGCGTGGTCATGAATTTACTAAAATGGGAGTGTTCGGTGCTGTGATTCTTGGTTTGGTGGTTGGAACATTAATGAGTTTAATTACTGAATATTATACTTCGATGGGAAAGCGACCAGTTAATTCCATAATTCGTCAATCATCAACTGGACATGCAACAAATATTATTGCTGGTCTTGCTGTTGGAATGGAGTCAACTGTTGCTCCTATTATTGTTTTAGCGGCAGGTATTTATGGCTCTTTCATGTTCGCTGGATTATATGGAGTTGCAATCGCAGCTGCCGGAATGATGGCAACTACAGCTATGCAATTAGCAATTGATGCTTTCGGACCCATTGCTGATAATGCTGGTGGTATAGCGGAAATGAGTGAATTGGAAAAAGAAGTTCGCGAAAAAACTGATACCCTTGATGCCGTTGGAAATACTACAGCTGCAACAGGAAAAGGATTTGCAATTGCTTCTGCTGCATTAACTTCTCTTGCCTTGTTTGCTGCATTTGTTGGAATAGCCGGAATTAATAAAATTGACATTTACCAGGCTGATGTACTTGCAGGGTTATTTATCGGAGCGATGATTCCGTTTATCTTTTCATCATTAGCAATTGCAGCTGTTGGTCGTGCAGCAATGGCAATGGTTGAAGAGGTTCGTCGTCAGTTTCGTGAGATTCCTGGAATTATGGAAGGTACAGGCAAACCGGAATATGATAAATGTGTGGCAATTTCAACTAAAGCATCAATTCGTGAAATGATGGCTCCTGGTGCAATTGCTATTATTGTACCGGTAGTGGTTGGGTTCACTTTTGGTGCTGAAGTTTTAGGCGGAATGTTAGCCGGAGTAACTGTTTCAGGTGTATTGATGGGAATGTTTCAATCAAACGCAGGTGGCGCATGGGATAATGCTAAAAAAAGTTTTGAAAAAGGGGCAGTAATTAATGGTGAAACATTCTACAAAAAATCAGAGCCACATAAAGCTTCAGTAACAGGTGATACTGTTGGAGATCCGTTTAAAGATACCAGTGGACCTTCCATGAATATATTAATTAAGTTAATGTCTATTGTTAGTTTGGTTATTGCTCCATCAATAGGTCATCCTTTTATTAATTCAAGTGTTGAAAACAGTGGTCAAGATGGTTGTATGCATAAAATGGAATGTTGTGATCATGGAATGATGAATAGTGAGGGATGTTCTGAAGGAAAAGAAAATTGCGGAGGTCATATGGGCATGAATTGTTGCAAAGGTGGAATGACTGAAGGGGATTCTTCAAATTGCAAACATGGAATGGAGCATTGTAAAGGTGAAATGGGTAATTGTGAAGGGCATAATAATATGGAATGCAACATGAAGGGTTCTGATATGCATTCAGGAGCTTGTTGCGGAGAATGCAAGGATAAATGCAAATCTGATTGCAGTAATAATGGAAAATGCAAAGAAGAGGGAAACAAAGGATGTTGCACTGAAGGAAAAAAAGAATGTTGCAGTAAGAAGTAAATCCTTAAAATATTTATTTTGAAAAGCCGCTACAAGAGTTAGCGGCTTTTTGTTTTTAGGGATAAATAATTTTTAGTGGAATTGGTTATAGCAAATCTTTCATCTCCTCGTAATCCAACGACACAAATAATTTTATCAGTTTTATCTTGAAGAATTAATTGCTTTTCCTTCAGATGTATAGGAAGTTTTAAATCCACAAAAAAATTACTCAGCTTTTTCTTTTTCATTTTCATCCCGGCAGGGTAGAAGTAATCTCCTGCTTTCCACTGTCGCAGAAAAAGCGGGAATTGGATTTTATCTGCATCTAATTCAATCAATCCTGTCCGATTACGCGATGATGCTTTCTTTATTTTTATTTCAATATCGCCTTCCAGGATTGGAATTATTTGTGACTTCTTTTCTTCGATTAAATAAATAATCGAAGCCGAAACTTCTTTTTCAAGTATGAATAATTTTTTTCTGTCTTTAATAATTCGGTGGGTATTTGAAAGAAATTCTTTTCCGCTCTCGCTTATTAAAGAATAAAAAATCTTTTCAATTGTTTTTTCTTCAAAACCAAAACTCTTTAGCAATTCAAACAATATTGTTTTTGGAGCAGGAGTATTGATCAAAGAAGGTATATCAATTGAAAAGCCGCTTCCCTCTTGATTCAATAATTTTTTCTTAAAATTTGTAATGCTGAAATCATATAAAATTTCAGTATCTTGGAAATGCTTAATGCTAGAATCAAACGATTCTTTAAATGAAGGGTTTATTTCTTCTAGTATTGGAATTATTTTATGGCGAATAAAATTTCTTTGGTAATCAGATTTTCTATTTGAACTATCTTCCCGGAAGCTTATTTTATTTTCTTCAGCATATTTCCTGATTTCTTTTTTGCTGGAAAACAAAAGAGGGCGAATTATTTTTCCTTGTTTTGGTAAAATTCCATGCAATCCTCGAATACCTGTCCCTTTAATTAGGTTCATTAAAACTGTTTCAATTGAATCATCTTTATGGTGTGCTGTAGCAATAAAATGAAACCCGTTTTTTTTCCTAACTTCTTCAAACCAGTTGTATCTGATTTGCCTGGCGGCCATTTGAATAGAAATTTTTTCATCCTTTGCAACTTCTTTGGTGGAAAATCGCTCTGTAAAACATTCAACTTTTAATGTTGAGGCTAGTTCTTTTACAAATTGTTCATCTTTTTCTGATTCAATTCCTCGTAGCTGGAAATTACAATGTGTAATTGCAAACGGCTGATTAATTGTTTTAAATAAATTTACTAAAACAACCGAATCAATTCCACCGCTTACTGCAAGCAAAACCGGAACATTCTTTGAAAATAATTGATTAGACTCAATAAAATCCTGAAATTGATTAATCATTAGAACGAAGGTAAATCACATGTGAGTAAAATCTTAATTTAGATTTTACAAATATTTGAATGGTTCAAATGAAAAAATATCTTTGCAACTAAATTTTAAACCAAAAACAAACAAATAAAAAATGAAAAAATTAAGCATTTTAACAGCAGGCATCTTAATGGTGTTCTCTTTAGCAATTGTAACTTTCTACACATCTTGTACTGATCCATGTAAGGATGTATCTTGTTTAAATGCAGGAACCTGCGTTGACGGAACCTGTAATTGCGCTTCAGGATTCGAAGGTGATGATTGTGGAACTGAAATCAGAGCTAAATTTAAAGGTCCTTGGACAGCAGCTGATGGTTGCAGCCTTTCTGGTTCAGCTTCTTATGGTGTTAGTGTTTCTTCAGGCACTGGTATTTTTGATGTGAAAATCACTAATGTTTGGAACAGTTTTGTTAATTCAGTTAACGCAAGTGTTAGTGGAACTACTATTACCATCTTAACCCAGGAGCCAGATAATGATGGATTTACTGTTAGTGGAACTGGTACAATCAATGCAGCTGGAAACTCAATTACTTGGAGTTACACAGTTACTGACACTGGTTCTGGTATTTCTGATGTTTGTACTTCAACATGGACTAACTAATATTCCAAAGAAATTAAAATAAAAAAACCCGTTCAGTTATGAACGGGTTTTTTTATTTTAATTAATTACGAAATTAATTATTTAGGCTTACCACCCATTTTATCTTTTTTCGCATCGGTGGTGGTTTTTGAATCTCCACTCATCTTATCAGTCTTTGTCTGAGTATTTGAATTCCCACCCATTTTGTCTTTCTTAGGATCAGCTGGAGGAGGTGGCGGTGGAGGAGGAGGAGTAACTTTTGGTGTTGTTTTCTTTCCACCTTTTTTAGCTGCATTCATCATAGAATCAGCAAGGTACATTCCCTTTTCTGTTGCAGCTTTCATGCATTCCATGTTTAATGAATCAGAAAAAGCTGTGACCTTTAAATTTGAAATGCTGTCAATAGCTACAAGATCTTTAGCGGCTTGTGCACCGTTGTCGCCTGATTGGCAAGACTGGAAACTGATTGCAAATGCAATAGCTCCGGTAAGTATGATTGATTTTTTCATTTTTGTTTCGTTTTCTGTTTTAATTATAGTTTACATTTTAACCCCGTTAGCTTCACAAACTGAATCGCAAACAGCTTTAGTTTTAGCAGCTCCGGCAGTCATACATGCATTATTTGCAGCATCAACCAGGCTTTGTTTTTTCGAATTAAAAACTGAATCAGCTTTTGCAGTAATTGCAGCTGCATCCATAGGTTTTGGTGCTTGATTGCAACTTGCAACTGCGAGCGAAATAAGCCCGGCACCACACAGAATTAAAAATGTTTTTTTCATAAATAGTTTTTGTGAGATTTTTTTGTGCGCCAAAGTTATGAGTTTTAGCCTATCCTTTGCAACTAAAATTAAAAACAAGTTTTTAACATAACATACTCATAAATGTAGCGTTAAATGATTTTGGCTTGTGAATTGAATTAGGTAGGATAAGCTTAAATTTGTTAATATGAATTTTCTTAGAAAAATCAATTTGCTTTTTGCTTTGGTTCTTTGTTGTAACTTTCATTTAAAAGCCCAAACAGATGGCAGTGCATATGTTCCTGTAATTGTTGTAAATAACGACTCATTTCCTATTCTAACTCTTCCTGAAATAGTTGTTGTTTCAAAGCGGATATTTGCCTCTTCATTTGAACAAAACAAGTTTAATTCGTTAAAAAAAAATATACTAATCGTTTACCCATATGCAAAAAAAGCTGGGGAAATTTTCAGAGAAGTGCAGTTGGAATTAACTGCCAAAGACAGTAAACACGACAGAAAAAAATTCCTGAAACAAAAAGAAAAAGAATTGGATGAACAGTTTCAGGATAAATTAAAAAATCTCACTACAACTCAGGGCGATATACTTGTGAAGTTAATTGCGCGAGAAACAGGTCAGAATTGTTATGAATTGATTAAAGAATTTAAAAACCCCATGTCAGCATTTTTCTGGCAAAGCGCCGGAAGTTTATGGGGATATGATTTAAAAATTACTTATGACCCGCAGATGGATAAGGATATAGAATTAATTGTTCGTGGAATAGAAAACAACTTTTAATTAATTCTTAGGTAATTCATTTAACAAAGTGTCAAAATTCTGTTTCATCATACAATCAAAATGACCTTTCGGACATTTTTGAAATCCTATCTTTGAACAAGGCCGACAATTAACATTTTTTGCTTCGTGTAAAAATGAATTGCTTTTGTAAAGTGACTGATATTTTGTATTACTGCCGAAATAGGGTTGCATTCCGAATATAGGAACAGTATTTCCCCAAAATGAATGAATAATCTTTTTAAAGGCAGCAGCAATATGCATCATTGAAGTGTCATTTGTAATTACAATTTTTGACTGACGGATTATTGATGCTGATTGGTTAAGGTTAAACTTTCCGCATGCGTTAAAAACCTTATATGGAAAAAGTTTTTCTAATTCATTTCCTGTTACAGAATCTTCTATTCCACCAATAACAATTACTGGAATCTGAATTTTTTCGCATAGTTCTTTAAGTTTTATTAAAGGTAGTTTTTTAGTGTAATGTTGAGCACCAATTACAAGCGCTGCATAACCATGTAAATGAGTAAGGGGGAAATCGCTCAGTTTTATTTCATCTTTTTGAGGTATGAAATAATCAAGTCCTTCACCATCATCAAAAACTTTTAATCTTCTTGCTGCTTCGAGATATCGTTGAACAATATGTTTTTCAGGAAGAATATTTAACTTGAAATTAACTAGTAGCCATTTTCTGATATTTATTTTATTAAAAGAACGAACCGGTTTTTCTAAATGCCATTTAATTTTAAATGTTCTGATATTATTATGTAGATCTATAATGAAATCAAAGTTTTCGCTTTCAAGATCCTTAAGTGTTTTAGAAAGGTTATCATCCAATAAATGTATTTTATCTATGTACGGATTTGATTCTACTAAAATCGAAAAGGATTTCTTAGTTAAATAATGTATTTCTGTTTCGGGCATTTGTTTTTTTATGCACCGGATGACAGGACTTGTAAGTACAATATCACCAATTGAGCTAAATCGAATTATTAATATTTTTTTTATCTGCACTTTAAAAGTTGCAATATTTAAGTTGTTTTCTGAAATTCAATTTTCAAATATGCTTTAAATCTCGTTATATTGCCAACAGTCTTATGAATCTCATTCGAAAAAAAATTAATTTTTACTTAAAATGCAGTTCAGTAGTAGTTTTTCTGATCAATGTTTCATTTGTATCGAAAGCTCAAGACCCAACATTTTCCCAGTTTTATTTTAACCAGTTATATGTTAATCCGGCTTTTACAGGAATTAATTCTGGTTTTCGCGCAGGATTGAATTACAGGGATTTATGGCCAAGAATACCAAGTAAATTTCCAACTTATTCACTTGCTTTAGATGCACAGGATTTGAGTTTAAGTAGTGGAATTGGATTAAATGCCTGGAGCGATACTGAAGGTGAAGGTTATCTGAGAACTCAGTGCATAAGTGGTTTGTATTCATATAGAGTTATTCTTTCACCAAAAAATTGGATTTTTCAAGCTGGATTTAACACTTCAATAATTAATAAAAAGATTGATTGGTCTAAATTAGTTTTTAGCGATCAGCTTCATCCTTTATTTGGAATTACAAATCCAACAAGTAACCCAACGCCTTATCAACAAGCAAGAACTTTTGTTGATTTTACAGCCGGCGCTCTTATTAAAGGTAATCAAAGAAGCCGGTTGAAAAACCTTATTGCTACTTACACTTTTGGAGCTGCTCTTCATCACTTAACTCAACCTGATGAAAGTATTACCGGCCAAGTTTCAAGATTGCCTCAGAAGTTGGTTTTGCATGCAGGTGCTGTAATTCCGGTTCGATATGAAGTGAAAAAATATAAGATATTACTGGCTCCTTCTGTAATGTGGGAGAGCCAGACAACAATGAAGGCATTTATTTTTTCATTTAATGTATTAATGAAACCATTGTTTGCTGGCTTGGCTTATAGAAATCAAACTCCTCTTGTTACCTATATAAAAAGAGCTGATGCAATAATTGTAAATTTTGGCTTAGCAGGAGATCAGAATAAAGAGTCTGTAGTATATAAGATTGGATATAGTTACGATTTAACTATTAGCGATTTAAGATCTAACACCCAAGGAACTCATGAATTGGTATTGATTCTTGAGTTAAGGAATTTCAAGTTTAACAACAACGCAAATCCTAAAAAGAAACTTGAGTGTCCTAATTTTTGAGGTGTATACTTTGATAGAAAATATCTATTCAAACTATAAATTCTAATTTGTCTGATTTGTAATTTAAGAAGTTTCAACAGAATATTTTATATCGAAAGGTTATATTAATACAATTAAAAATAGCTTCAAGTAGATTAGATAGGAGTAAAATAAAAAAGCCGCTCAATCAAATTGAGCGGCTTTTTTATTTTACTAATCTTTAAAATTACTTTGCTCTAGCCATTGCTTCATGAGCCTTTTTCTTGGCATCAACATCTTCAAATTTCAACTTGTTTGCATCCTTAGTAAAGTCAATAACCAATGGGGTTGCAACAAATATTGATGAATAGGTTCCAAATCCAACCCCAATCATCATGGCAAAGGCAAATCCTTTAATAGCGTCACCACCAAAAATAAACAGAATAAGCACCACAATCATTACGGTAACTGATGTCATAATTGTTCTGTTCAAGGTGCTGTTGATAGCATTATTAATTACATGTTTCATATCGGAAGCAGGATGCTCCTTTAAATACTCACGAATTCTGTCAAACACAATAACCGTATCATTAACAGAATAACCCATTACAGTTAATGCAGCGGCAATAAATGTTTCATCGACATCTAATGAAAACGGTAACAATCCTTTTAACAAAGAGAAGAAGCCCATTACCATTAATACATCATGAGCAAGTGCAACAATTACTCCTGCTGAATATTGCCATTTTCTGAACCGAACAAGCACATACAAGCCAATTCCTAATAGCGAAAGAAGAACTGCTTTATAAGCACTGTTTCTTATGTCATCAGAAATTGTAGCTCCGATAATTGATGAGCTCATTACATACTTTGCCATAAATTCCTTTTCTGAAACATCTTTGCCAATAAACTTTTTTAAGCTAGCATATAATCCAGCTTCAGCTGAACTATCTTTTGCTTCAAGCATATATTGAGTGGTAATTTTAACCTGATTATCACTTCCGTAAGTTTTAACGACTGGAGTAGAGCCAGTTATTTTAATCATTTCATCTCTTACTTCTGAAGTATTAACATTTTGGTCAAAGCGAACAACATAACTTCTTCCACCGGTAAAATCAACTCCATAATCAAACCCACGGGTGAATATTGAAATCAACCCAATCAGTGCTAAAGCGCCTGAAAATATATATGCATATTTTCTTTTCTCAACAAATTGAATATTCATGTTGTTGAAATTATTCTTACTGATAGCTGTAGTGAATTTTAATTCCTTTCCCTTTTTTGAATACCAATCAAACATGATATGGGCAACAAAAACAGCGGTGAATAAAGTGAAAATGATTCCAATGTTAAGTGTAGTAGCATATCCGAGTACAGGCCCCAATCCATAATACGCAAGAATTAAACCTGTTAAAAGGGTAGTTATGTTTGAGTCAAAAATTGCTGAATATGATTTTGTATGACCATCAGCAACTGCTTTAATGTAAGTTTTTCCTTTTGAGAGTTCTTCCTTTATTCTCTCATGAATGATAACATTCGCATCAACAGCCATTCCCATTGTTAAAACGATACCTGCGATTCCAGAAAGTGTAAGAGTTGCTCCTAAAGAAGCCAACACACCAACAATGAAAAAGAGGTTGAGTATTAACGCAAGGTTTGAAATTACACCTGAAGTGCTGTAATACAATACCATAAAAGCCATAACAGCAATGAAAGCAAAAACCATTGATTGAATTCCTTTTGCAATTGACTCTTTTCCAAGCGATGGTCCAACCACATCTTCACCAATAATAACAGCAGGAGCCGGAAGCTTACCTGCTTGAAGAATATTTGCCAAATCTTTTGCTTCTTCAATACTAAAGCCTCCAGAAATAGAAGAGCGACCACCACCAATTTCCCCTAATACATTTGGAGCAGATTGAACATAATCATCTAAAACAATAGCAATTGATCGGTCTACATTTTTGCCTGTTAATAGTTTCCAAATTCTTGCACCTTCATCATTCATGTTCATTGCGACTTCAGGGCGATTATTTTGGTCGTAATCCTGACGGGCATTTATAACAGCTGATCCATCTAAAGGTGGATTATCATCGCCTATTTGCTTTTTAATAGCATATAAAGAATAGGTTGATTGAGTACCTTCTTCTGATTTAGCACCCCATAAGAATTTTACATCACGAGGCATTATAGCTTGTATGTAATCAAGCTTAAGGTATTTATTAACTTTCGCGGTATCTTTTCCTAATGCCAATCCACAAACCGGACCAGGCGAAACCATTTGCTTTCCGGTTGATTCATCTTTATAATTAGGAATATAAAGTATGGTGAACAATGGATTTGATGCTGCTTGATTTTTAGCAATTTCTGAAGAGTCGGTTTTTGATCCGGCAGAATCTAGATTTGAAGTAAGCGCATTTGAAGAAGAATCCTTTTTTGTTGAATCAGTTGATGTTAAAAGAGCTGATTCATTTGAATTGCTTTGAGAAGAAGAATCACCAATAATTGTTGCGCTGTCTTTTACAGTCTGACGGGCAGCAAGTGTATTGTTTACTTGCTCAAGAAACTGATAAATTTCAACAGCCTTATAAGTTTCCCAAAACTCCAATTTTGCTGCTGCCTGTAACAATTTTCTTACACGGTTAGGATTGTCAACTCCAGGTAATTCAACAACTATTCTACCTGTTGACGGTTGTGGTGTTATGCTTGGTTGTGCTACTCCGAATTTATTAATACGAGCGCTCAATATGTTAAAAGTGCGGTTAAAAGCATTATCAGCTTCTTTTTTAATAACCGCTAATACTTCTTCGTTAGTAGAGTTATATTTTATACGGTCCGCGTTTTCTTTAGTACTGAATATTGAAGATAATTTTCCATTTGGAGAAATCTCGTTAAATGCTTCTCCGAAAAGTGTTACATAGTCTTTTTGAGATTCAGTTTTAACTTTTTCATCTGCTCTTAAAAGCGATTTTAAAAAAGCAGGATCAGTATTGTTTCCAGAAAGAGACTTGATTAAGTCTTTCATGGAAACCTGAAGAACAACACTCATTCCACCTTGTAAATCCAACCCGAGATTTAATTGCTGCTCTTTACATTTTAAATAAGTAAATGAAACAATTCCAAGGTTAAAAACTTTTTCATTGCCTATAGAATCCAAATACACCTGACGGTATTCACGAATAACTCCATTCATTGAATCTTTTTGGTTCGCAGGAACTGCATCCAATGATTTACCCATCATTACCTTCGCTTCTGCATAATTATCCGCGCGACTTTCAACGCGACTTGTTACAATGTTAAATGACAGTTGATAGATACAAACAAGTATAAGTGCTATTGCAAAAAACTGTACTAATCCTTTTCCGCGCATATTAAATTTTAATTGAAGTTTTGGTTTTAAAAAAGAGGTGCAAATATATAAGGATTGAGCAGATAATATAATTATGGAAAACACATCTTTTCAAGAAATAAAAATTATAAAAAAAGGGCAAAGTTATTTGCCCTTTTAAATGACTTATTAATGTTCGAAATTATTTTTGAATTAATAATCTTGATGCGAGTTTTTCCTTGTTGTTAGAAATCACGCTGAGAAAATAAATTCCATTAATAATTTGAGGGTTTAATTCAATTGACTTTTCAAAAATTCCGGTCTCAAGCAATATAGTCTCTTGATAAACTATTTCTCCCAAAACATTTGAAATGAATAGTTCGGCATTTATAGCTGTTTTATCAAAAAATCCCGATATTTTGAATTGAGATGAAGTAGGATTAGGATATAAAACAAGATTAGTATAGACATTAGATTCTACTTGCTCTTCTAATCTCTGTGCAGGGGTTGTAAAACTTGCTAATGTACTCCAATCAGTAACATTTGGCGCTGCACCGCATCTGTTTCTAATTCTATATTCATAAGTCGTATTTGGTAGTAAATTATTTATTGTTACGCTGTTTGATCCATAAAATCCATCAGTCCAGGCAGTTACACCCTGTTTTCTATAAATAAATCTATACCCAACTGAAGAACAAGGTGCAACCCATGAAATTGTTGCACTTGTACTTGAGTTCGGAGCGGCAGATGAATTTGTAACCATTTGACAAGGACCGGTTAGTCCTGCTGTTCCTGCAAATCCATTATTATATCCTGATATACATGAAGCAGCGAGCTCGAAATCATAATTAGTACCTGCGTTGATTCCATTAAATATATAACTTGTTGTATTTCCTATATTAATATCAGAACTCCAGATTGAAGCAGTTGATTCTTTATATCTGGCAGTATATGTCTGTGCTCCATTTACTAAATTCCAATTCATTTTAACTGAACATGAAGTAATATCGCTTAACGATGTAATTGTAGGAAGACCAAGTGTATTTGAAACTGCATAACTTGCCGTTGAATTAGATGTTCCACCCGTTACTGTTACTGAATAAGTTCCTTCGGCCAAACCGGAAATATCTTCTGAAGTAGCGCCGTTTGACCATAAATATGTGTATGGAGTTGTACCTCCGCTAACATTTATGTTAATTGAACCAGTTGCACTGCATGATGTATTGTTCAAAGTGTTTAATGCAATTGTAGGAGGAGTAGATGGTGCAACTGAAGTAGCAGTTGGAGCATATGCAGCCTGTTTTACATTTTTATTTACATTATCCTGTACAAAACCTACAACGGCAAGTTGGTTTATATTAAAAACATTAGCTAATAACCATCCAACATTTATAACAACTGAATCACCTGGGTACATAGTAGAAGGAAGTGTAGTTCCGTTTTCAGAAGGGAGCATTTTCTTCATAACCATTGGAAAAGCCATTTCACCATTACTGCCCGGAGGAGTTGATAATGAAATCATTTTTTCAACTACGACAATTTGTGCTCTTAAGGTACCTGTTATATAGCTTAAAGCCTTAACGGTTGCAGTTGCATATAATGAATCATTATCATTAGAAATGTGATAATTTAGTTTAATGTTGTAAAAAGGAGCAATTGCATATTCGGCATCTATTGTTGATTGAGTTATATCACTGAGTAAACTTCCTGAGCCATCCATTTTACCGATTGGGGCGTTTGTTACCTGATAATATATAGTTCTTGCCTGATTTTGAAAAGAATTTTGAGCATAAAATGGATCATATCCTGGAAAACTAGTGTGATTTCTAATTGCAACCACTTTAGTTGAATTGGCACTCATTAATGCATTGAATGCAGGATTAGATACTGCACAAGGACCACTAGAAGCATTTGTAAATTCTTCAACAAGAATTAACCTTTGAGTTTGCGAGTAGCTTTCGAAACTGATGAAACTCAAAGCTAAAATGTAGAGTATTTTTTTCATTTCGTATTATTTTGGTGTTACCTATTTATGGCTACCTATTTACGAAACAAAAGCACTGATGTTACATTTAGATTAAAGTGGATGTGAAAATGAGTATAAAACAGCTTTTTCCTTGATATTTTAAGTAATAGCGGCTTTTTCTGTGAGAATAGTTTTAATAATTTCTGCGGGTGGATTAAAGTATCCATAGTATAAATGGGGAAACTCTGCTTTTAATAACTTCATCATTTTGCTAATACCAATTGTTTTTTCTGATGGAGTATATTTAATTTTTTCAAGGTACCAATCCGGGTCGATATTAAAATTTCGCCATTGTATCATGTTTAAGCCTGTTTCCTTGATAAATTTCCTGAGTTCTTCATACTCTTCAATTTCATCGGTTACTCCAGGGAATACAAAGTAATTAAGCGACGCCCATCCTCCATGGTTTCTTATGACCTTAATGCTTTCTTTCAAAGCACTGAATTTATAGTTATTTGGAAGATAGTAGGAGTTATATATGCTTTCACGAACACTATTTAAACTAACTCTAATACTATTTAATCCGGCATTACATAATTCTTCTACCGCCTTGGGCATACTGCCGTTGGTATTTATATTGATGCTTCCTTTTTCTGTGTGTTTTCTGATTTCAATAATTGACTCCTTAATGGTTTCCCACATCAATAATGGTTCGCCTTCGCAGCCTTGGCCAAAACTTACTATTGCTGATTTAACATTTTGTAGATGCGGAATTGTGTATTCGGTAATTTCTTTAACTGTTGGTTTAAAAGTTAATCGCTCCTGTGTACTGGTAATATTTTCGGTGGTAGGTTGAAATGAAATACAACCAATACAATTGCTGTTACAAGCTGGGGAAGTTGGAATTGGGGCTTCAAACCGATGCATGAAATGATTGCGTGCTGCAGGACAACAATAAGTCAGAGCGCAAGTTTCTCCAATGTGTTTGAGTAATCGGTTATCAGGAAATTCTTTAATCATTGAATGAACATTTCGTTCAATCAACTGGCGGTCAAAATCCCTTGGCTCTTGTCTTTTATCATTGTCAATTCGAACAGCTGGAACATAAAATTTTCCTTTGTGCCAACCAACTGCGGTATAGGCAAAAAGGGGAAGGGTTGGAGCATCTTCATTAGTTTCAAAAGCCGATAAATAAAACATGGTATGAGCTGGAGCCATTTGTGCTCCAACTGCAAATCCATCTTTATAAACAATTGGATCACCTGTCTCTTTATCAAAGCCAATTGGATGTCTTCCTTCAAGTGTATATAAATCGCTTCCATCCGGAAGTTCAATAAAATCTTCAGGAGTCATTGCGACAAAATCATTACCACTTCTGCCACTCATCCATAAACCAGGTGCATCAAAAATATTTCCTTGTGAATCAGAATAAACAAGATTAGGGATTTGAGTGAGATTAGACATGATTAATCTGCTTGTTCCTTTTCAACTTCCCACTTTTTATCATTTGAGGATTTTACACTTTTCTTTTGAGTTTGACTCAAAGCCATTAAGTTGCAAAGCTTGTAGAGTAATCGTGCACCAACATTTGCATCCCATTCATCTTTTCCAGGGGCTACCTCATTCAAATCGAACCCTATAATAGTTTTTCCTGATATGGCTAATTTCCAAAGGAGATAAACTGCCTGTTCATATTGTAAACCTCCGGCAACCGGAGTTCCAGTGTTTGGGCATAGTGATGCTTCTAATCCATCAATATCAAAACTCACATATACCTTTTCAGGCAGAGAATTAATAATAGCATCGCAAATATCTTTCCAATTGAAGCCTTCGAACATGCTGCGTTTTATATCACGATCAAAGAATATTTTCACTCTTTCCCCTTCAGCTTTTGCCACATCCATTTCCTGTTGACAAAAATCTCTTATACCAACCTGCACCAATTTGCTTACCTGTTTTATTTGCAAAGCATTATACATGATTGATGCATGAGAATAAGTAAAACCTTCATAAGCTTTTCTCAAATCACAATGCGCATCAATCTGTAAAATTCCAAACGATGAATTTTTTTCAGCCAAAGCCTCAATGAAGCCAAGTGGAGTGCTATGATCACCGCCAAGCAGTCCGGGCAGTTTTCCATTATTTATTTGACTCAGAATTTCGTTTTTTATCCAGTTCTTTAATTTTACTCCTGAATCAGAAACTTCTTTAGTTAAATTCTTTATTTCTTTATTCTTTTCAGATACACCTTTCTCCAGCAATTCAATAACCCGCTCAGCTTTTTTTCTAAGTTGCTTACTAGTTTGTTTCCATTTTTTATTAATTGGAAGAAGATAAATGCCGTTTTTCCAGGCATCAGCTACATCTGCGTCAAATAAATCAACCTGCAAACTCGCTTTCTTTATTGCTTCCGGCGCTTTAGCAGTTCCTCCCCGATAAGAAACAGTAACTTCCCATGGAACAGGAAGAATAACAATTTCAGATTCCTTTTCTGTAAAAGGTAATCCGAATAAATTTGCCTCTGCAGATGCAGGAGCGTTTATGTCAAATTCTTTAATCTTTTGTTCTTTTGTCAACTGATCCATTTGAAAGGTAATATAATGGCAAAAGTAAGTGAAGAATACAATTTGAAACTCTCAAAGGATTTTAATTTTTCTTTATCAGGAATTTTGTTCAGTAATTTTCATTTTCTCGTTAATAAAAGACTAATTCAAATTCGGTTTCTTTCACCTAGTTTTGAAGCCGTAAAAAAGTGTAATTTAGAAAAATGAAGAAGGTTCATATAATTGGTTTAGGAATAATAGCTGTTGCAATTGGAATAATAATTTCAATGGCAAGTGATTACAGCAGTTATGAAACTTTTTCTTCAGCTAAATTGAAAACAGGAAAAGATTTTCAGATAGTAGGTACTTTGGATAAGACACATGAATTGGAATATGATGCTGAAAAGGATCCAAACTATTTTTCATTTGTTTTAAAAGATAAGAATAGTGAAGCATGCAAAGTCGTTTTTCATGGTGCAAAGCCTCAGGACTTTGAGCGATCTGAATCAATAGTGCTTACAGGCAGAATGAATGGAGATTTTTTTGATGCTTCTCATATTTTAATGAAGTGTCCGAGTAAGTATAAAAATGATAAACTTGATATTAATAATTATCAAGAAGTTGATGCCACACCAAAGAGCTAATCAATTTATCGATCAAGCTGATTCAAATAAATGAAGGCCAAAAAATAATAAATAGTCTCTTGTATTAGTTGCTAATATTGCCGAATAAAGACAAATGATAGATAATGGTATTTGAGAATGAATTAAGATGGCCAGGCATAATCGGACAGTTGTTTGTTTTAACTGTTTTTGTTTCATCAATATTATCGGCGATAACTTATTTTATTTCAGCTCAATCAAAAAATGAAATCATTCAAATTTCCTGGAAGAAGGTTGCACGAATGTTATTTGGTGTTCAGGCAATTTCTGTTTTAGGAATTGTTATTACCCTCTATTATATCATTCATGAACACAGGTTTGAATATCATTATGCCTGGGAGCATAGCAGCATGCAACTGCCAATGCAGTATCTTTTAGCATGTTTTTGGGAGGGACAAGAGGGTAGTTTTTTATTGTGGATGTTCTGGAACATGGTGTTAGGCGCATTTCTGATATTCAGAGCGGGTAATAAATGGGAAGCTCCGGTTCTTTCAATCTTCATGGGGGTTCAGTGTTTTCTCTCATCAATGTTGCTGGGCATTTATTTCTGGGATTACAAAGTAGGAAGTACACCTTTTAGTTTGTTGAGAGAGGTAATGGTCGGCGCACCAATTTTTCAACGAGTTGATTATTTAAGTTTTATTAAAGATGGAAACGGACTTAATCCTTTATTGCAGAATTACTGGATGGTTATTCATCCACCAATTTTGTTTTTAGGTTTTGCAAGCACATTGGTTCCTTTTGCTTATGCAATGGCTGCACTTTGGAAAAAAGATTATGGTGGTTGGATTGATTCGGTTACACCATGGACTTTGTTTTCTGGTGCAATACTGGGAACAGGTATTATGATGGGTGGAGCATGGGCATATGAATCATTAACTTTTGGAGGATATTGGGCCTGGGACCCGGTTGAAAATGCTTCCTTGGTTCCTTGGTTAATTTTAGTTGGAGGAATTCATACCATGCTGGCCTACAAAAAAACGGGTCATTCATTGCGCTCAACTTTTTTATTTTATCTGCTTTCTTTCATTCTGGTTTTGTATTCAACTTTTTTAACAAGAAGCGGAATTCTTGGTAATAGCAGTGTTCACGCATTTACCGATTTAGGAATGAGCGGGCACCTTGTATTTTATCTTATTGCATTAGCAGTCCCTGCAATAATTCTATTGATTTTAAACTGGAAAAAAATCCCTGCACCTGTAAAAGAAGAAGCAATGGCATCCCGTGAATTCTGGATTTTCGTTGGAGCAGGAATACTTTTCATTTCGGCATTTCAAATAACACTTTATACTTCCATTCCTGTTTATAAAGGATTAATACATTCATTAACAGGAGTTGAAATTGCTCCGCCAACAGAGCCAATACAAACTTACAACTCATACCAACTTCCGGTAGCGGTATTAATTTTATTGCTTTCATCATTCGCTTTATATCTGAAATTCAAAAAGAGTGAAATGAAACAGTTTTATCGCCGGATGATTTTTATATCTGTAATCACAATATTTTCTACTATAGCAATTGCCTGGATTGGCGATTTAACCTATCCAACTTATTTTGCTTTACTGTTTGCATCTGTTTTTTCAATTGTATCGAACCTGTATTATATGGGTATCATTTTAAAAGGCAAACATCGCTTGTATGGCCCTGCATTGGCTCACTTTGGGTTTGGGATTTTTTTATTAGGAGTTTTAATTTCATCGGCCAACAAGCATACTATTAGTTTAAATTACAGGGGAGTTGATTATGGCGAACGCATGAATAACCTTGAGTTGCATACGAACCAGTTTATGCCAAAGAATAGTCGTGAGAAAATGGGAAGTTATTATGCAACTTATATAGGTGATTCAACTTCAGAACCCAATCATTATTACAAAGTGCTTTTTGAGTTGATGGATACTACTTCAAATGAAGTGAAAGAAAAATTTGTATTGCATCCGAATGCGCAGATTAACCCTAAAATGGGTTTAATTTCAAACCCTGCAACTCGCCACTATTGGGACCGTGATGTTTACACACATGTAACTACAGTTCCTGAAAAAAATAATGATGCTAAAACTGAAGAAGAAAAATTTACAGAGCACCAGATTGCAAAAGGCGACACCATTTTTACCAGCAAGAGTTATGTAATATTAGAAAGCGTTGAAAAGGTTGACAAAACTGAAAAGGTAAAATTGGTTGAAGGAGATTTGTGTGTAGGAGCAAAGCTACATGTTTACCCAATGGATGGAAATGATTATGTGGCGGAACCGTTATATCTTATTCAAGGGGGTGTTGCAACTCCCATTAATGATAAAGTTGATGAGTTAGGATTAATTTTTCGTTTAACAAAAATTCTTCCAGACCAAAACAAAGTTCAAATTGATATTGCCGAAGTAAAACCTGAACAGGATTACATTGTAATGAAGGCCATTGTATTTCCATTTATAAATTTAGTGTGGCTTGGAATTATTTTATGTGTAGCTGGATTTCTGGTAAGTCTTCTTCGGGTATTTCAAAAGAAAAAACCAGCAATTAAGAATGTTGAATCAGTTTAAGATTGCAATAATTGGCTATGGTAATCTTGGTTTTCATTTAGTAAACCATTTGTCAAAGGCAGGGTATACAGTTACACAGGTTTTTACGAGAGATAAATCCAAAACACGCATATCAAAATATAAAATTGATTTTATTGATGAGTTGAATCTGATAAATGAAGATTCAGATATTTACTTTTTACCTGTGAAAGACGATGCATTGGAAGAAGTCGCAAATCAACTATCTTTAAGAGGAAAAATAGTCGCACACTGTTCGGCAAGTGTGGATATGAATTTGTTAAAAAATTGCTCTGAAAATATTGGAGTGTTTTATCCGCTTCAATCTTTTTCGAGGGAAGTGGAAGTTGATTTTAATAATATTCCAATTCTTATAGAAGGTAACAACCCAAGTACAATTTCAATTTTAAAACAAGTTGCATCTTCACTTTCAAATGAGGTGCTGGAGGTAAATCAACAACAACGGCTTGCTGTTCATGTTGCCGCTGTCTTTGCAAATAATTTCTCTAACTATTTATTTACTGTTGCCGAAGAAATATTGAATAAAGAAAATATTTCGTATAAAATTTTGTTGCCTTTAATTGAGGAGACGATTCGAAAAGTAAAGGAAAATCCTCCTTCAAAAAGCCAAACAGGCCCAGCAAAAAGAGAGGATGATAAAACCATTCAAAAACATTTGAAATATCTTTCTGATGCAGCTGATTTGAAAAATTTATATTCGATCATTACTCAACAAATAAAATTGAAAAAATAAATGGCAAGCCATCCGTTACTCTCAAAGCTTAAATCAATTAAAGCAATTGCCATGGATGTGGATGGAGTACTTACTGATAGTTCATTATTGGTTCACGAAGATGGAACAGAATTGCGCACCATGAATATCCGTGATGGATATGCAATTCAATTAGCAGTTAAGAAAGGACTTGAACTTTGTGTTATAACAGGAGCAGATTCCGAAGGAGTAAAAATCCGTTTACATAAACTTGGAGTACAAACTATTTACACAGGTGTCAAAAACAAAAAGGAAACTTTTCTTCACTGGCTACAGATAAAAAACCTGAAACCTGAAGAAGTGATTTATATAGGTGATGATATGATTGATGTCGAAGCAATGAAGCTTGCCGGTATTAAATGTTGCCCTTCTGATGCCTGCAGTGAAATTTTATTTATAAGTGAATATATATCAACATTTGGAGGAGGTAAGGGGTGTGTGCGTGATGTTATTGAAAAAGTGTTGAAATTGCAGACAAAATGGGAGTGAAAACAGAAATTGACGAATTGCTCTCCTACTGACTTTTATAATTATTTAAAGTAATTTCTTTTTCCACCTTTTATGGCTCCACAACCAGTTCCATGGTTGATTCTTGATATCCCGTTCTAATTTTTCTGCAAAGGTCTGCATAATATAATTCTCCGGAGTTGAGGCAGGGTCATCAGTAATAATTTCAAAACGATATAAATAATAACCCCGCTTCAATTTTCGGGTGCTTGCATATAATACCGGAAGGTTTAACTTTCTGGATAATTTTTCAGCTCCATTGAAAAAATAGGTCTCCTGATTTAAAAAGGTTGTTTTATAGGCTTGCTTATTCGATGGGGTTTGGTCAGCAATAAAAGCTGTGGCAGTTTGCTCAAGTTTTTTAGAAATTAAATTTCTCGCTATGTTTTTTTCACTGATTGGCTTACAACCAAAACGACTCCGTAAATCGAATACAAGACGATCTATGTTTTTATTGCTTAATTGACGGTATACAACCTGTGCACTGAAGTTAGCTGTTAATCCCATCATCAATCCGTTCCATTCCCAATTGCTGGTATGACCCAGCAACACAATTACACTTTGTCTTTCATCAGCATAACGGTTAAAATCAGGAAGGTTTACAATTCGTATTCGCCGCTTCAAATCCTGCTTTTTTATTCTGAAACCTTTTATACTTTCCACAATAAGGTCGCTCATATGTTTATAATATTCAGTCCTTATTGTTTGCAGCTCATCTCCGGTTTTTTCCGGAAATGAGTTCTTCATGTTTTCTAATATAACCTGCCTCCTGTACCTGAAAATATATTGTAACAGAAAAGCAATAACATTCGACTTCACATATAAAATACCAAGTGGCAACCTCGATGCAAGTGAAAAATAAAATCGCAGCAAATGTTTTTTATTTCTTGTAAGTGTAAATGTAATTACTCATTTTAAATGATTAAGAACTTCGGTAAAATCCATTTTTGACTTGGAAATTAAGTGGTGAGTTGAATTACATTTGCGCCACCAAAAAATAAAATGACATTAGAGGAGGAAATTGCCAAGCGCCGTACATTCGCCATTATCAGTCACCCCGATGCCGGAAAAACTACTTTAACTGAAAAGTTTTTGTTATTCGGAGGTGCTATTCAAACTGCTGGAGCGGTTAAAAGCAATAAAATTAAAAAGGCTGCGACTTCAGATTTTATGGATATTGAAAGGCAGCGTGGTATATCAGTAGCTACTTCGGTTATGACTTTTGAATACAACGATAAAATCATAAACCTGTTAGATACTCCCGGTCACAAAGACTTTGCTGAAGATACTTACCGTACACTAACTGCAGTTGATAGTGTGATACTTGTAATAGATTGTGTAAAGGGAGTGGAGGCACAAACGGAAAAGCTTATGGAGGTTTGTCGAATGCGCGATGCACCTGTAATTATTTTCATAAACAAAATGGATCGTGAAGGTCGTGATCCGTTTGATTTATTAGATGAACTGGAAGAAAAATTGAATATAAAAGTTCGCCCGTTAAGTTGGCCAATAAGCATTGGTCAGTCATTCAAGGGAGTTTATAATCTCTACGAAAAGTCGTTGAACATTTTTAATCCAAGCCAAACTCGGTTAACTGATGATATTGTTAACATCAGTTCATTGAATGACGATTCATTGGATGATTACATAGCACCTTTCACCAATCAGTTAAGGGAAGATGTGAGCTTAATAGAAGGAGTTTATGATTCTTTTGATCACAAAGCTTATCTCGCAGGAAAATTAGCCCCTGTGTTTTTCGGCAGTGCCGTAAATAATTTTGGTGTTCGTGAATTGTTAAATGCCTTTACTTCTATTGCTCCTCCACCAATTCCTCGCGGAACCGATTTACGGGAAGTAAAACCAGAAGAAAAACTTTTCACCGGATTTGTATTTAAAATTCACGCCAACCTCGATCCTCGCCATCGTGACCGAATAGCATTTGTAAGAATCTGTTCCGGAAAATTCGAAAGAAATAAGTTTTATACGCACACACGCTTACAAAAAGAATTAAGATTCAGTAGTCCTGCATCATTCATGGCTTCAGCAAAAAGTATAGTTGAAGAAGCCTTTCCGGGAGATGTAATTGGATTGTATGATTCAGGTAATTTTAAAATTGGCGATACTCTGACCGAAGGTGAGCACATTCATTACAAAGGAATACCAAGTTTTTCACCTGAAATTTTTAAAGAGTTAGTTAATACCGACCCAATGAAAACAAAACAATTGGATAAAGGTATCAGGCAATTGACAGATGAAGGAGTAGCACAACTGTTTACACAACAACCAGGCAATCGTAAAATTGTTGGAACAGTAGGAGAGTTGCAGTTTGAAGTAATTCAGTATCGTTTGCAAAATGAATATGGTGCATCCTGTTCATGGAGACCGTTGCAATTACACAAGGCTTGTTGGGTAACTGCTGACGATAAAATTGAACTTCAAGAATTCGTTCGTTTGCGTGGGCAGCAAATTTGTTTGGATAAAGATGACCATTTCGTTTACATGGCTGAAACCAGATACATGCTCGACACTTTAATTCAAAACCATCCTAAAGTTAAATTTCATTTTACCTCAGAGTTTAAAAAAGATTTTGTAGCGGGATAAAATTTTTTGAAATGATAATACCGGATAAAAAATTTTGGAGTAACCGATATACCGAAAACGAAACCGGATGGGATACAGGGGCCATTACCACTCCATTAAAAGAGTACATAGACCAGATAAAAGATAAATCGATTAATATATTAATTCCAGGAGCAGGAAACAGTTACGAAGCAGAATATTTATTTAAAAATGGTTTTAAAAATGTAACTGTTGTTGATATAACCAAAGAACCATTGCATAATATTCAAACCCGGATTCCAAAATTTCCAAAGCAACAATTGATTTGTACCGATTTCTTTCAACACTCTGGTAAATATGATTTAATAATTGAGCAAACTTTTTTCTGCGCTATTCATCCATCGCTTAGAAAAGAATATGCTCAACATATGTATGAGTTGCTAAGGAAAAACGGAAAACTGATTGGCGTTTTATTTAATGATAAAATGAATGCTGATAAGCCTCCATTTGGTGGTGATTGGGATGAATACAAAAACTATTTTACTCCTTTTTTTAAATTTAATGTTTTTGAAACTTGTTATAATTCCATAAAACCCCGAAATGGTAAGGAGTTATTTATTATTTTAGAAAAAAAGTAAAAACTTTGCTCCTTTAAAATTAAATTTTATGTTCATTAACAGAATAATTCCATTTTCATGAAAAATATTTTTATAACTGCAGCGCTTTGTTTTTTGTCTTTTAATTCATTTGCTGATGAAGGTATGTGGTTACCATTTCTTCTAGAGCAATCTACTATTAAAGATATGCAGGCAGCTGGATGCCGAATGAGTGCAGAAGACATATACTCAGTCAATCAAACCAGTTTGAAAGACGGAATATTGTTGTTTAATGGAGGTTGTACCGGTGAAATGATTTCCGGTGAAGGATTGTTGCTGACTAATCACCATTGCGGATTTGGATATGTACAGGAACACAGTTCTATTGAAAATGATTATGTAAAAAATGGTTTCTGGGCAATGAATAAGAAAGAAGAATTTGCATGTGCAGGTCTCTCTGTAACTTTTATCGTTCGAATGGAAGATGTGACTGATAAAATTTTAAAGTATATAAGTAAGGGTATTGATGAAATAAATAAAAACAGAATTATTGATTCTATTACTCAGGTTATAATAAAAGAATCAATTGCAGGAACAAAATATGCGGCTAATGTTCGACCAATTTATTATGGCAATCAATACATATTAATTATTTCGCAGGTTTATCGCGATGTTCGACTGGTCGGCGCTCCGCCGGAAAACATTGGCAATTTTGGTGGAGACGATGAAAATTGGATGTGGCCAAGGCATACAGGTGATTTTTCTTTGTTCAGAATTTATGCTGATAAAAACAATGAGCCTGCTGAATATTCCGAAGAGAATATTCCATATAAACCAAAATATTTTTTCCCTATTTCAATTAAAGGAGTAAATGAAGGAGATTTTGCCATGGTTTATGGTTTCCCTGGAAGAACAACTGAATATATAACATCCTATGCAGTTGATTTTATAAAAAATGTATCAGACCCAGATAGGGTAAAGATTAGGACTGTTAAGCTCAATTTGTGGATGGATGAAATGCAACAAAATGATACTGTAAATATTCAATACGCAGCAAAATATTCAGGCATTGCAAATGGGTGGAAGAAATGGCAAGGTGAAATGCTGGGTTTGAAAAGATATAATGTTGCTGAAATGAAAAGGAAAAAGGAGGATAGTATTATGCAATACTTCAATTTTAAAAAAGAATTTATTCCATATTCAAATGTTATTCAGGATCTGAAACTGGCTTATGATACATTAAGTGAATTGTATTTTCCAGCTGATTATTATGCTGAAGCACTTAACGGGAGTGAACTTATTTCATTTGCTCAAAAATGGCTTGATGCAATTGATGAAGCTCAAGGCGCTGAATCTATGAACGGGCTTGAAAAAAAGAAAAAAGATCTGTTAGTTGCTATCGAAGATTTCTATAAAGATTATAACCCTGAACTTGACAAACGCGTTACAGTAGCATTGTTTAAGTTATTTGTGACTGATGTGCCAGCAAAATATCATCCGGATCTTTTAACGCTAAACCTGAGCAAGTTTAAAAACAATATGAATGCTATGGTAGAAGCTCTTTACGACAAAAATTTTCTTTCCAATAAAAACGATGCTTTGAAAGCCGCTAATGAAATTTCTGCAGGAAAGAATCAGAAGATTGCAGGGAGTATGGTAATTCAACTTGCTCGCAATATCCGCGACCACTATACCAATGATTTTGTAAAACCTATTTCGCGAATTAATTCTCGTGTAAATAGTCTTAACCAGAAATTCATGCATATTCAGTTAATGATGAATAATGCTTCAAAAAAGTTCTATCCTGATGCTAACAGTACCTTGCGTGTTGCTTATGGCAATGTGAAAGAGTACTATCCGGTTGATGCTGTTAAGTATAAGTGGTTTACAACTGCCGATGGAATTATTCAAAAGAACAATCCAAATTCACTTTTGTATGCTGTTCCTGAGAAATTATTGTATCTGATTAAGCAAAAGGACTTTGGTCAATATGCTAGTGCAGATGGGAATTTAAATTCATGTTTTATTACTACCTGCCATACAACAGGAGGAAACAGCGGTAGCCCTGTTATTGATGCAGATGGTAATTTAATCGGAACAAACTTTGACCGTGTTTGGGAAGGAACCATGAGTGATATTTACTATAATCCGGATATTTGCCGAAATGTTTCAGTTGATATTCGTTATACTCTGTTTCTGATTGATAAATTTGCCGGAGCAGGATATCTGATAAACGAAATGAATATTATTCGGCAATAAATTTGCATAAAGAATTTTTCATAATTTTAATCTCAAATAAATTTTTAAAATGAAAAAACAATTACTAACAGCATTCATTTTGTTTTTGACTTATTCGGCATCTTTTGGTCAAATAGAAGTTGGTGGTTCTAAAGATGCAACTCCATCATCAAAAGTATGGATAGAAACCAATGTATATAATTTTGGAAATGTTCCTTTAGGTACTCCTGTTTCAATAACTTTTGAAATTAAGAATTCCGGAAACGCTCCACTATTAATTACAAAAGCTGATCCTTCATGCAATTGTACTTTAGTTGACTATACAAAAACCGAAATTGCACCGGGTGAAAAAGGTTTTGTTAAGGCAACATATGATGCTAAGATTATGGGTAAGTTTGATAAGCGAATATTCCTTTATACTAATGCTTTTGAAGGTGAGATGGATTTAATATTAAAAGGAGAAGTAATTTATGTTAAGGATTAACTAACTCGTTTTTTTTATAGTCATTATACTTTATTTAAATTATTAAAGGATGAATTACTGGCTTGTAAAATCTGATCCTGAAACTTATGGGTGGAAGGAATTAGTAAAGGACAAAAAAACTGAATGGACAGGTGTTCGAAATTATGCCGCTCGTATTCATTTAAAAGGAATGAAAAAAGGTGATTTGGTTTTATTTTATCACAGTAATGAAGGTTTAGCCGTAGTTGGAATTACAAAAGTTAAACGCGAGTTTTTTCAGGACCCAACAACAAATGATGAAGCATGGGTTGCTGTTGAAATTGAAGCGTTAAAAGAATTTAAGAGACCTGTTACTTTGACTGAAATGAAAACCAAAACGGAATTGAAAAATATTGGATTGATAAAAATCGGAAGGTTATCAGTTATGCCACTTGTAAAATCAGAATATGATTTGATAAAATTAATGGGAGAGAAGTAGCGTTTTTTATTTTCCTATTTACTGCTTTGTTCATCCAGGATTATTCTGAAAGTTGTTCCTTTTCCAACAACTGATTCTTTAACAAAAAGTTTCCCCTTTAAATAATTTTCAATAATTCGTTTGCTCAATGAAAGGCCTAATCCCCAGCCTCGCTGTTTTGTACTATAACCAGGTTTGAAAACTGTTTTGAAATTTGAAGAATGAATACCTTTTCCTGTGTCCTTAATATCAACAGTTGCATGAATATTATCTGAGCTTATATATATATCAATTTTGCCTTTTCCGTCCATGGCGTCAAGCGCATTCTTCAATAAATTCTCAAGAACCCAACCAAACAAAGGAACTGAAATCAAAGCACGGATATTGGCACCTTCAGATTGATGAATAACAAAATCAACTTTACCACTAGCGCGC
This sequence comes from Chitinophagaceae bacterium, assembly GCA_947469485.1. Classification (GTDB taxonomy): domain Bacteria; phylum Bacteroidota; class Bacteroidia; order Chitinophagales; family UBA10324; genus UBA10324. The sequence goes on from CANIPU010000015.1 coordinate 59,702, forward strand.
TGCCTTATGTAATCTACCATCGTTTCAATTTCAGTATATAGATTTTCTTCAGTTAAAACCGGTTGACTTCCGATTTTGCTGAAACGATTAGTAATAGTTTCCAGTCGCTGAATATCTTTTGTTAATTCAGGAAGAAACTTTTCTTTAATGTTTTCAGGAAGTATGTTTTCCAAATAGTCTGCCCAGGCGCTAAGAGACGAAAGTGGTGTACCTAATTGATGTGCAGTTTCTTTTGCCATGCCAACCCAAACTCTGTTTTGTTCGGCCCGCCTTGAACTGCTAAATGCGAAATAAGCAATAATCAAAAAGAAAACAATAATAGAAGATTGTATATAAGGGAAGTAAATTAATTGCCTGAGCAGATAAGAGTCATTGTAATAAATAAAATTTCTTGAGTTTTCCGAAAAGACAATCTGGATAGGTTCTTTTTCTTTTTTCATATCTTCAAGTGTTTGTTGAAGATAAACCTTGTCAGACTCTGCTCGAATAGAGTCAATGTTTTTAAAACCAATTATATTCCCTTTATCATCTGCAAGAATTAATGGAACAGTTGTGTTACTGCTTATTATTTCAAACATGAAACTGATATCAAGATTATCAGATGCGCTGTTTAATTTTTTGTAAACATTTGCTATTAATTCAATTTTCTTTCTCTCTTCACCAGCTAATTTTTGAGCTAAATAATTAGAGTATAAAATAGTTGTAATAACAATAAGCATTAACAAACCAATCAGTAAAATTTTCCAGTATTGAGTTTGCCTGTATAAGTTCATTTTGGAGTTCCTTGCTTTTTCTGTAATGACTTTTTGAACTGATTAAATGCTTCTTTTTGTTTTTGTTTTGTTATTGAATTTTCAGATTCAGAATTATCAATGATATTAAAATTTATTTCTTCCATACTAGTTGTATCCTCGAATTTCATTATCTCAAACTCTTCAGGTGCTTTCCAATCTATAATTTCCTGCTGTTGATTTTGTTGATTGCTAAATTCCTGTTGTAAAATAGTTTTTAAATTTTGTTTTTCAAGTTGTACATCGGTTTTTATTTTTTCTTTTACTGATTTCTTATCATATTTTATTATAGGATTTGAGGCTGGTCCTTTCATAGTAATAAACAAAAACATTAAACCTTCAGAATTTTGTTCTATTGCATCCGAATCAAAATTGTTTTTTGTTTTGAATTTATTTGAGAGTAATTGAAGCAAGTTTAATTTGATTCTGTAATCAATAATGTTTTCGAATGTATGTGAGCCGGTTAATTCAAGATTTAAAGCATTTGTAGAAATATTCATTGTCGGAATATTTATAGTACTATTTCTTATTTCAATTTGGTTTTTTAACTGAGTAAATCTTATGTTTTCTAATTCAGAAATTTTTATAAATGATGAAAGCGATTTCATTGGTTCGAAATTATTCAATTCGCCTTTATCAATTGTAACATCAGCAACCACAACCAGCTTATTGTAATCAAACTCATTTTTATTCCAGCCGGCTTTTAAAACCACATTTGCGGTTAAATTTCCTTTTAGATTTTTGTCGGTAATTTCGGTTTGTCCCCAGTTGTTAAACTCATAGAACATTTGATTGATGTCAATGTTGTTTCCTGTAAATGTTCCATCTAATGTTGGGCGATTCCAGTCTTGAAAATTCAGTTGAGCATTAATAATTGCTTTCCCTTTTTCAGCATTCATTGAAATATTATTAAAAAATATCTTGTCACCGGTACATACAAGTGTCCCTTTAAAATCAGTTGCATTAAATCTATCATATTTAAAGTGATCTATAGTAAAATTTATATTTCCGGTAAATATCTCAAGCAGAGAAGCTATGGCAGTTGACCCTGCCATTCCAGTTTGTTCTGATGTGTGATTTTCACTGAATTCATTTGCAACAATTTTGGTAGAAGCAATTGTTAAATTAGTCCCGATTTTCAACGAGGTTTTACCTTTTTCTGAATTATTAAAAATGAAAGGAAGGAGATTTAAACAATTTCCATGTATTATAAAATCTGATGATGTTGTTTTTGATTCAATTTTTTCAATCAATAAGTTGCCGTTTTGTAATTTGAGATTTGCGTTTATCGATTCAAAAGATGTTCCATTGTAATTCATTTTCCCGTTTAACAGAATTATTTCCCCCCCGGATTTTATTGTTTTAAAATCAGGAGACAGAGTTAATTGACTTACCGGTCCAGAATAGAAACACTTGTTAAGCTGCAGTTCTCCGGAGGCATTCATTAATTCAGGTATTTTAAATAAAGGATAAATTTCAGATAAATCTAAAACAGTATTAAGCTGCAGATCAAGATATGGTTTTATAAAATTCCGGATTTCTAAACTGAAACTTACTGTTTTACCATTAATTAATGCTGATGCATTTTTTAAAATAAGTTGGCTGCTGAATAAATTTCTCGAAGTACCGTTTGAGAATTGAGCATTAAAATTTACATGCTCAAATTTTTTTGAAATCTCTGTGTTACTTATTGTAGCATCTTTTACAGAAAATGCAATGCTTATATCAGGTTTTCGTTTTGTACTATAGTCTCCTTTTATTTTTCCATTTAAAATTAAATTTCCTATGGTGCTATACTTTTTTAAATAAACAGAATATTGGTCGGGCAAAATCCCGGCGAATGATTCAATTCCAATTTGTTTTCCAGTAAAAATGATATCAAGAAAAGTTAAATTTTTCTTTTGTTTTATTTTCCCCGAAGTATTGAAAGCAAAATTTTCTATTTCAATATCTGTATTTAAAAAATCGTATTCCTCTTTTTTAAGATATAAATTTAAATCAGTCGAAACGGATAATTCTTTGTTTTGTAAATAGTCATCAGAAGAAACAAACAGATGCTTACACAACAAGTTTGTTTTAAGCTTGAGTTTTAAAAAATCGGAGCTAAACACTCCGTTTAATATTCCATCATGAATCTGGAATTCATATAGTTGTTGATTTTCATCATCAATAAATTTTGTTTCAAGATCGCTAAACTGAATTTTTTCGATATTAACAGTTACTGAATCTGAAGTAGTATCTGTTCCGCTTTTAAAAATGAAATAGTTGCCGTCACCTTTTTCATTTATTACAACATTCAATTTTCCTTTTCCTATTATAATTTTCTTAATCGAATAATTTCCTTGCCAGATGTCAATCAGATTAAAAAGCAACGAAATAGTTTTTGATTCCAATAAATTTGATTTGCTGCCTTTAAAACTTTCTTTTATTTCAATTTCATTAAAAGTAACAGAAGCGTATGGAAAATTTCGGAGAACAGAAAAGTCAATTTCGCCGTTAACTTTCACCTCAACTGCAAGTTGCTTGTTTATTTCGGTGACAACTAATTGTTTAATATCATTTCCGAAAACTAGCCCAATAAAAACACCACTCAATATTGTCAATAGAAATAAAACACCGATAATTTTTAATATCTTAATGTAGATTGATTGTTTGGTTTTTAATATAGGGTTATCGTTCATAAAGATTAGCTAAAATATATAACGACTAAATGCAAAATCTATTTGGATTGGATATTAATTTAACATGGCTTTTCGTAATGTCTTATTTTAATGAACCTAAATATGCTTAACGGTCTTTTGGATTTATATTTTTATTAATCATCATTCCTTTTATACCATCGGTTATAAATTCTTACTGCTCTAAATGAATCATTTTGTACTTAGAAGGTATTTTCTTACTATAAATTAGTATAAATCTTCTTTAAATTGTAAATAAATCTATATTTATTTAGAATAGTTTCATTTTATAAAATTAAGTGTATTACATGTTCAATAAATAGGCTAACATTGAAAGGTTGACGAAAGTATTTGGATAAAGCACTTTTGAGTTTATCTTTCCACCTGAAAAGCAATTTGGTCTAATTTAATGGATTTGGTTTTAGTCGTTCGCTTGCTTTGTTTATTTAACTTTTAATAAAGAATTGAATGATTAGATTTCTACAATTCAAGTTTCTGTTTTTATTTTTTTTATTATTGAGTCAAACTAGTTTAGCTCAAACAGTAGATAATTCTGAAAACCCTGAGAAAGAAAACACTATTCCGGGTTATAATGCTGAGTTTAAGACTCTATCTGGCGTAAATAATAGAATTGATAAGGAGTCTCTAAACTCTATTCAATCAAATTCAGTAATTTCAAATAATGAAATTAGTTCTAGTAATAATGCCTCAATATTTTTGATTGAAGGCAATAAAGAAAAAGAGGTTGGTTTATTTGATTATAACCAAATGCCATTTGATGTTCAGAAGAAAATTGATTTAAATAAAGCAACCCGAAAAATTTTATTAGACGGCATTGCTAAAGCATTTACTGTTGAAATAAAATCATGTACTAATTCAGTTTCAACAAAAACTATATTAGGTTTCTTAAATAAAGATATCAGGTTTCTAAATACTGAATTTGTTTCTCCTGGAATAGTTCGGTTAAATGTGATTAATTCTTTTGATTCTGTTGAATTGAAGGAATTGATGCTTGGTGCAGGAATAAGTTTTAATTTTTTGAATGAATTTTATTTTATTAAAGACTAATAACAAAGGAAATTGAAAATATATAATTACATATTATTTTTTCTCTTTTTGGTTTTTACCATTCCGGTAATTGCACAACCTGCTAATGATAATCCTTGTAATGCTGTTGCATTACCAGTGGGGGCAGCTTGTAATTATACTCAATATACAAATGCAGGAGCTACTGCAACCGCTGGTGTTCCCGCACCTGGCTGTGCAAATTATTTGGGTGGCGATGTATGGTTCAGTGCCGTTGTTCCGGCAAGTGGTACTTTAATTTTTGATTCAAACACCGGAGTAATAACAGATGGAGGAATGGCAATTTATACCGGTCCATGTGGTGCATTAACTTTAGTTGGCTGTGACGATGACGGAAGCGCAAATGGTTTAATGCCTTCCATTTCTCAAACAGGTTTAACACCCGGCACAACTGTTTTTATCCGTTTCTGGCAATATGGAAATAATAATAACGGAACATTTTCCATTTGTGCAAAATCAGGAGTTCCATGTACCGCTCAAGGTTCAAACAGTTCATGCGCAACTGCTGATCCGTTTTGTACAGGTGTTTCAACCGACTACTGTAATACTACTAATGTCGCTTCACTTGGTGGAGCTGGTATATATGGCTGCTTACTTTCTACACCAAATCCAGCTTTTTATTATGTGAATATTGCGACAAGTGGACCAATCATTTTTAATATTTCTCAGCAAACACCTGGAGGAGTAGGTATTGATGTTGACTTTGTTATTTGGGGCCCATTTGCATCGCAAGCTGCGATGTGTGCTGGCTTAACAGCAGGTAATATAGTTTCATGCAGTTATTCAACTGCAGCTATTGAAACTGCAACTATTCCCGGTGCAATTGCAGGGCAATGGTACATGGTACTGATTACAAATTTCTCCAATCAAACCGGTGTAATTAATTTTACTCAAACAAACACAGGACAAGCAGGGGCAGGAGCAACAAATTGTAATATTCTTACAGCAATTCCAGGTCCGTGTGCTGCAGGACAATATACTTTAACAGGAACTGTCATTGTTCCTGCACCTCCCGCAACAGGAACATTAACTATTACAAATTCATGCGGTGGGAGTGCAGTTATTATTGCTCCATTCACAAGCCCAATTCCATATTCAATTCCAAATATTTGTGGCAATGGAAATTCATGTTCTGTTACAGCTGTATTTTCCGCTGGCGGTGCTCCGATTGTTTTACCAACTACATACAACGCACCAAGCTGTAACACATTAACAGTTTCTGCCGGACCATGTACGAGTTGCCAATATGTTTTATCGGGGACTTTAACAACTGGCTGCTTACCCGCAACAGGAACATTGACTATAACAAATTCATGTGGCGGCAGCGTTGTATATAATGCTCCATTTACAAGTCCTTTGAATTGGTCATTACCACCATCAAGCGGAAACGGAGGAAATTGTACTGTTACAGCAGTTTACTCTTCTGCAGGTTCACCAATTATTATTCCTGTAACTTTTAATGAACCAAGTTGTGGGGGAGCAAATGCAGGAACAACAACTGTAAGCCAAACAAATGGAACGCAAACTGTATTAGCAAATGGAACTACACAGGTTGTTTTATGTCCAGGGGGAACTGTAAGCTTGGTTAGTAATAACAACTTTACATTACCTGCATCAGGGTGTGGTGCTTGTGTACCTGAATTGATTTATGCAATTTATGCTTATCCTGGTCCAACTGGTCCAAACCCAAATGTAGATCCGAATTGGACGGCTTATTACTGGACAGCTCAAAGTTTTACTACAGCAAATAGTGGGGGATTAAATGGAAATACAGCTGGGAGTTGTTCGCCATTGTTTGGATTCCCTTCTGTTGCCGGATATGCTTCAATGAGCCCTCCGAATAACACATTTGTTTTTGTTCCAATTACAGCAGATAACGGAGATAATGATCCTCCTGCAACAGGTCTTGGTCATGATGCAAACGGAGACGGTTGCTATGATATTGGTGACCCGATTTCAGTTACTTACCTGAATCCTATTTCTTTTAACCCAATCCCAAATTGTAATGGTACAGCAGTGGTTGAAATAAACGGTGGATATCCTCAGTATTTTCCTGCTCTGTATACTTTGACAAATACCGGTCCTGGAACTTTAAGTTCTACCTCAGTTACAAGTGGAGGGAATGCAGTTATAACAGGATTGACTCCAGGGCAAACATATTCGTTTAGTGTGAATGATGGTAATGGTTGTATATCTACATTTAGCGGAGTCTATAGTGGACCTCCAACAGTTTCAATAGTTCCAGCTTCTGCATCTATATGTATTGGTGGTTGTGTAAATTTAAATGCTACTGTAAACGCTAATGTTGGCCCGGGGAATGTTACATTTTCAAGTAGCGCCTGTAAGAATATTCCTGATGCCGGAATTGGAGCTGGAAATGCTGGAAATATAAATAACGGAACATGGGCTTCATCTACAATTAATATTTCAGGTTTTTGTGGAAGTACATTTACTACAGGGCAAACTTTAATAATTTGTTTAAACATAGCCCACACATTTGATGCAGATTTAAATATTTTCTTGCAAGGACCCAATGGAGTGATAATAAATCTAAGTGATGATAATGGCGGGGCTGGCGATAATTATAATGGTACCTGTTTTACAATGACTGCCGGAACTGCAATCACAGCTGGTGCAGCGCCTTTCGGAGGATCCTATATTCCAGAAGGAAATTTTTCTGGACTTAATGGTACAAGCATAAACGGAAACTGGACTTTATGGATAGGTGATGATGCAGCAGGGGATGTTGGAAGCTTAATTTCATGGTCTGTAACTGTTGCAAATCAAAACACATATACTTATTCCTGGTTGCCAGTTGCAGGGTTATCTGCAACAAATATTTTAAATCCGGTTGCTTGTCCAATCAGTTCAACAACTTATACTTTAACGGTTACAAATTCGTGTGGATGCACCGCCACGGCTACTTCTGCAATAACTGTTAATCCACCTCCGGTAATTAATGTAAATACACTCACGATTTGTAACGGACAAAGTGGAGTATTAACTGCAACAGGTGCTACAACATATACATGGGCTCCTTCCACAGGATTGAGTGCAACAACGGGTGCTTCAGTAACTGCTAGTCCAACAATTTCTACCACATATACTGTTACTGGAACAGTTTCAGTTGGATGTTCAGGAACTGCCACATCAGTAGTTACAGTAAACCCACAACCAATAGTTGTTGTGCCTCCATTGATAATATGTAATGGATTAAGTGGAGCATTAAATGCAAGTGGGGCATCAACATATACCTGGAGTCCATCAACAGGATTGAGTGCAACAACAGGTGCAACGGTCAATGCGAATCCAACCATCACCACAGTTTATACTGTTATCGGCACTGCGGTTAACGGATGCACGAATTCAACAACTGTTACAGTCACGGTTAATCCGATACCGAGTGTAACATCTGCACTGCCGAGTTATTCAATTTGTTCAGGGCCAACATTAGCCACAGCTTCTGCAGCTACAATAAATCTTTTTCCAAATCCTGCTGGAGCAACTATAACATGGACAGGATCTGATGGCAGCAGTGGAACTGGAACTCCAATCAGTTACCCTATTCCGAACAACACTTGTGCTGACATATTAATAACCTATACTGTTACGCCAACATTTAATGGATGTGTTGGTACACCATTAATTATTCCTTTAACAGTTCGACCAAAACCAATTGCAACTTTTACTGTTGCCCCTAATCCAATTTGTGTAGGACAAATTGCAGTAGTAACCTTTGTTGGCACTGCCTGTCCCGGATCAACATACGCTTGGACTTGGCCTGCAAATGTCACGGTTTTAAGCGGAACAGGAGCAGGGCCATATACAGTCAATTTTGCAGCAGCTGCAACCTATAATATTTCACTTCAAATTACTGGCCCCGTGGCCTTAGGTGCTTGTCTATCGCCGTTGGTAACAGTTCCTGTTATTGTCAATCCACTTCCAAGTATTGGAATTCCATTCGTCTCAATTTGTAACGGCCAAAGTGTAATAGTTGGGGCGAATGGAGCAAGTAGCTATGTTTGGAGCCCATCAACAGGATTGAGTGTAACAACTGGAGCATCTGTTTTAGTAAATCCTACGATAACTACTACCTACACAATAATTGGAACAAGTGCGGTTGGTTGTACGGCACAAACAATTTGTATTGTAACTGTGAATACTGCCCCAATTCTATCAACAACATTTGTAAGTCCTCCGTGTTTTGGAGGAGCGAATGGAAGTATTAATTTATCAACGGTTGGAGGTACTTTGCCATTTACTTTTTTATGGTCTAATGGCGCAACTTCTGAAGACCTTACAGGTTTAGGTGCCGGAGTCTATACAGTTACTGTAACTTCAACAGGAGGATGTACTGTAACAACAAGTGTGACTGTTACACAGCCGACAGCAATTACAAATATTTTTGCTCCGACAAATATTATTTGCAATGGCGCATCAACCGGGGCAATAGATTTAACTCCATCCGGAGGTGTTGGTACTTACACTTATTTATGGAGTAATGGTTCAACTACTCAGGATTTAATAAATTTAGTTGCAGGAACATACATTGTAACAGTTACTGATGCCAACGGCTGTACAAAAGTGGATGGAATTATTTTAACACAACCTGTTCCCCTTGTTATCAATGTTTCACCATTAACAATTTGTTCAGGGCAAAGCGGAACATTGACTGCAACAGGTGCAAGTACATATACATGGAGTCCGAATACCGCAATCAGTTCAACAACCGGAACATCAGTTTCTGTAAATCCATTGGTTACATCTACATACACGATTATTGGAACCAATGCTGCCGGATGTACCGGAACTACCACCGCAATTGTAACAATAAATCCGCAACCAATAATTAATGTTCCATCAACAACAATTTGCTCAGGACAAAGCGGAACACTGACCGCAACAGGTGCATCAACTTATACATGGAGTCCTAATTCAGGAATCAGTGCAACAACTGGAAGTACAGTTACAGTCAATCCATTGGTTACATCGACTTACACTATTATCGGAACAAATGCAACAGGATGCACCGGAACTACAACTGCTGTTGTAACAGTAAATCCACAACCAATTCTTAATGTTCCACCAACAACCATTTGCTCAGGACAAAGCGGAACACTGACCGCAATAGGTGCATCAACTTATACATGGAGTCCTAATTCAGGAATCAGTGCAACAACTGGAAGTACAGTTACAGTCAATCCAATTGCCACTACAACATATACGGTGAATGGAACGAATGCGAATGGCTGTACGAATACTACTTCTGTAATTGTAACTGTAAATTCACAACCAATAATTAATGTGCCGCCTGTTTCAATTTGTAATGGAAGTAGTTCAACACTTACAGCAACCGGCGCAACAACATATACTTGGAGTCCATCGACTGGATTGAGCGCAACAACAGGAACATCAGTTTCTGTAAATCCATTGGTTACATCTACATACACGATTATTGGAACCAATGCTGCCGGATGTACCGGAACTACAACAGCTGTTGTAACAATTTATCCTCTTCCCATCATTACACCTGCACATACAGATGCCACTTGTGGAAATGCAAATGGAACGGCTAGTGTTTCCGTTTCAAGTGGAACACCAGGTTTTTCCTATTTATGGAGCAATGGAAGTACGCTTGCTGCAATTGGGGGGCTTTTGGCTGGAAATTATTCCATCACAGTCACCGATGTGAATAGTTGCACCTCAACTGTAACTATAAGTATTAATAATTCTGGAGGGCCAACCTTAATACCAACTCCTGTACCCATTGCCTGTAACGGCGGAAATAATGGAAGCGTTTCAATAACGGTTTCAAATGGAACAACACCTTTTACATACCTATGGTCAAACGGAGCAACGACACAAAATATTTCAGGATTAACTGCTGGAAGTTATAGTGTAACAGTAACTGATGCGAATAATTGTATCGCTACCGGCACAACAAATCTTACACAGTCATTGCCTCTCTTAATAATTTTATCCCCCATTAATGTAACATGCAATGGCGGAATAAATGGGTCTGTTTCCTCAACCGTTTCTGGAGGCACACCACTTTATAGTTATGCCTGGTCAAATGGAGCAACTACAACAGCAATTAATACGCTTGGGTCTGGAACCTATTCTGTTACTATCACCGATGGTAATGGATGTACCGCCACCAACACTACAACGGTCATTGATCCACCAACTTTAGATGTCTCATTATTAGTTGTTGACCCATCTTGTGGTTTAAATAATGGGAGCATATTGGTTGATGCGATTGTTGGGGTTGCAGGACCCTATAGTTATCTTTGGAGTAATGGTGAAACTGGAATAGGTATAACAAATCTTGGCCCTGTAAGTTACTCGGTTACTGTAACCGGTGCGAACGGATGTACCGGAACAGAAATTGCCCTGTTGGTCAGTACATTGCCGGCAACAGCTACCACTTCACAAGTTAATGTACTTTGTAATGGAGGAGCAACAGCAAGTATCGATCTATCTGTTACTGGATGGCTCACATTTTCATACAATTGGAGTAATGGCACAACCACTCAGGATCTTTTAAATTTACCTGTTGGAGTTTATGCAGTAACCGTTACAGCTTCAAACGGATGTACAGCAACAGCAAACGCGACTATTACACAACCAACAGCAATTATTCCTTCATCAACCTATATTAATACAACCTGTGGAAATAGTAATGGAAGTATAGACTTAATAGTAAGTGGCGGAACCCCTGGGTACAATTATATTTGGAGTAATGGAGCCACCACTCAGGATATAACGACTCTTTCGGCAGGAACATTCAGTGTTACCATCACCGATGTCAATGGGTGTACCGCAACAACGAGTGCAACCATAACCAATGCGATAGGACCGAATGCCAATGCATCCGCCACGGCGGTAAGTTGCAATGGCGGAACCAACGGAACGGTAAGTCTGGTAGTAAACGGCGGAACTCCTGCATATACTTATA
>CANIPU010000016.1 GCA_947469485.1 Chitinophagaceae bacterium
CTCTGAACCAATTGAAGATTGACTCATAAGCATCAGCCATCTGAAACAGCGGCAGCCATTTGTGACAAGTGATGGTGATGAAGTATATCCCGACTTCTTTTTCTATTTCAGTTCTGACTGACATTGCCCCGATAAATGTATGCAGGCGGTTTTATCCGCAAAGTCTCCTGCGGAAGACTTTGCGGGGACGGAAGGCAACCTGCTCATTCAAAAATCAAGAACCGAAAGTATAGTGGTTGATGCAGCGGAACTTCAATATGTACAAGGTAAGGGGCGCTGCAGCTCCATTCATCTGCGGGCTAATGAGAAAGATGAAATTATAGCATCGTCGTTTTCGCTCAGTCAAATAGGTAATGGTATAATAAACAAGGGAATTAAGCGGGTGCATAAATCATATATAATTAACTGCCGTCATATTGCGTTGTTTAAAAAACAAAAACATAAAAAAAGCCTGGTATTAAAATCGGGAGTTGAAATTCCATTGTCGCGCCGCATTTTTCATTGATCCGAAGTTGTTTTACTGAAATAAAATATGCAGGCAAGGTATGCGCGCTTGTTTTTTATGCGGTACCATTCACTACATGAATTATACTGTTAAATTGAAATTTGTATAGCTGGTTACTTAAAAGTTACCGTTGGTTGCGGTGTCTGTAAAATTGCATTCTTAAAAATTTTAAAAACAAAAACCAAAACCAAGCTTATGAAAAAATCTTCAGTAATCATTAACTACAAAAAATTCCGCCAGGCGGAGATAGGCCCAATTGCACAGGGTGTGCACGATTCGCTAACCGGCAATTCCGATTTTCCATCGCCGCCCGTTGCGCTCAATACTTTTCTAACACTTATTACTACTTTTCTGGCAAAGCTTGCCGCTGCTTTTCATGGCACTGTGGCGCAAACCGCCGAAAAAAATGTGGCGAAGGATGACCTGCTTACAGCCATGCGCTCCAATGCGGTTTATGTAAACACAACTGCAAATGGCGATGAAGTAAAACTTGCCGGCAGTGGTTATGTGTTTGCAAAAACTCCGCAGCCAAGGGGGCCATTTGAAGTGCCTAAAAAGTTTACTGTTTTAGCCGACAGGCAACCCGGTCGCGCCAATATTGATTTTGGTGCCATGAACGGTGCGGCATACATGGTGCGCATTACAAACGATGTAGGTGTTGACCGCAACCTGTGGCCTACCACCATTGATACACGGCGTAGTTTTTATATTGAAGGGCTTAAATCAGGTGAACGCTACACAGCCATTGGCGCATATAAGGGCACCAGCAATGAACTGAAATTTACCAATCCGGTGGAAGTGGTAATACAGTAACAATACCCAAAAGATTGTTGTATTAAAAAAGCAGGAAAAAATTTTCCTGCTTTTTTAATGATACCTTTGAGTTAAGTAAGAATCATATTGTATTTGTTTAACCTGAAATTTAAATTATAGTTTAAACATTTACATGCCCGAAACCGATAAGTATAAAAGCTGCCGCAGTTGCGGTGCTGAAATTGCGAAGAATAGTGATACCTGCAAGTATTGCGGTGCCTGGCAGAAATCTGTTATATGGAAGGTTGTGGTGCTTTGTCTTGTTTTTGCAATTTCCATTTATATACTGCGACACCTGCCAAAATAGAATTGAAGCAGGGTGTGTTCTGAAAATGATAAGTATCATGTTTCAGTAAAGCATAAATCATAAATAATTTTATAGAGTAGGGTGAGTTTTGTGAAAACAAAAACCCCGTATAAAATGAAACACGATAATCACAAGAAACTGGCAGGTGTGTGGATTGACCATTCTGAAGCATTAATGGTTACTACCGAAGACCATAAAAATCATGGTGAGTTTGCCATACGCGAAAAAATACACGCAAGTCATCATTCATCATCGGGTGGCGAACACCGCCATCATAATGCCGAGCAAGGCGAGTTGCACCATTACCTGAAAGCAGTGGCCGAAAAACTGAAGGAGTTTGACGAGATATTATTGATTGGTCCGGGCAAATCGCAAGAGCAATTAAAAAACCTGATGGCTGCCGACCAGCATTTCAGCAACAAAAAAATAAGTATTGAATCGGCTGAGCGGTTAACCGAAAATCAGTTGAATGCGCATATGAAAAATCATTTTCAGCATTTAATGCACAACTGATTTATAGCTTGGTTAAAAATTAAAAAGCCCCGGAGAATTTCTCAGGGGCTTTTTGGTTTTAATGTTTAATCAGTTTAAAAGTTTGAGTTTGGTTAATCATCATCACCTTGCTCCGATGTATTTGTTTCATTAGCCGGATTATTTACTACAGTTGAATTGCTTCTGATTTCGGTGTGTCGTATTTGACCACCCAGGTATGCAGTGCGCCCCATCAGGCCGAATGATACAATTCCAGAAATCAATGCGATAAGAACAAATGTTTTTGAAAATGGATTATTAACGATTTGCAGTCCCAGCGTTATAAGCGCAAATACACCTGTAAGCATCATTACCCAGAAAGCCACTTCAGCAGCTTCTTCGTGTGACTCTATTATGGATTCTACAACCCCCGGAAGATTTTCAACTGCTTCTTCAGCTGGTTCTCCTGTAAGGAAAACCGGTATTGCAATTAATGTCATTACTACTATTGTTGCTAATGACACTTTTTGAATATTTATGTTTTTTATTAAAAGCCCGTATAGCAAAATCATTGTTCCGATTAATGTACCGATTACAGGAAAGTGATTGAGCAATAAGTGCGCGTGTGTGCTATTCATAATTAGTTTTATTTAAAAGATTTATTAATGGAAATTCAATTCAACCATTCAGCAAATTCAGCAGGCAGAATATGTTGCCTGATAAAAAGTTATTTGGGTGGTTGCCAGATATTGAACAGACAGGAAGTTATAATCAATTCAGTAAATGAAATTTTCAATTCGTTTACTGTTTCAGATATTAATAGCAAAGACCTTTGCTCTAATGTATATGGAGTAAAATGTGAGAAGTAGCTTTGGAATGATTTAAACGGTAACTGCGAATCTTCGTTTTTATCCTTTTCAGATTCTGGTTTCTGATTAAGTATGTAATGCTTATACATAAAATCAAAAACCCCGTCAGCGGGATGCTGCATTTTATGCTGGTAGTAATGTTGCTTCAGGTGCGGAACCTTAGCCAGCTCATCAAAATGTAATGAACCACCGATAATTGATGTTATCAGAAATATGGCTAAAACCTTTTTCATGCTATTGAAACAAAATCTCATCACTTCATTACACAGAATTCAATTCTGTAATGTAAAGTTCCATGCATATTCATTTTTCAGGCATGAGATTAATCAGTTTTGTCACCAATTTTATTAAAGGTTTAGATAACTGAATAATACATTGATACTTCCTGCAATTTTACTTATGCTGGATTTTTGTCTGGAACAAAAGCAAACGAAATTAAAAGGGTCAGTACATCTGACTTCGTAACTCCTTCACTTTTTTATCATTAATGTACTCATCAAAATCCATGAGGCGGTCAATAATTCCATTGGGAGTAATTTCAATAATACGGTTGGCAACAGTTTCCATAAAAGTATGGTCATGTGAAGTAAGCAACACAATGCCCGGGAAACTCTGACAGCCTTCGTTAAAACTTTGTATGCTTTCCAGGTCGAGGTGATTGGTTGGCTGGTCGAGAATTATCACATTCGGGTTTTGCAGCATCATGCGGCTAATCATGCATCGCACTTTTTCGCCACCGCTCAGCACATTGGTTTTTTTATTTATATCATCACCACCAAATAACATTTTTCCTAAATACCCGCGAATGAAAGGTTCATCGGCATCAGTAATGTAAGATGGAACAAACTGCCGCAGCCAATCCATCAGGTTTAAGCCCGAATTAAAAAACGATTCGTTTTCCTGAGGCAGGTATGCTTTGTAAACAGTGGTACCCCATTCAAATTTTCCATTGTCGGCTTTTACATCGCCGTTTATAATTTCAAAAAAGGTGGTAACAGCCAGCGGATCCTTGCTCAGTATGGCAATCTTTTCTCCTTTATGAATGCTGAACGAAACTTTATCAAACAGTTTTCTTCCGTCAACTGATTTTGAAAGATGATCAACATTTAAAATCTGATTTCCTACTTCGCGAAGTGGATTGAAAATAATGCCCGGATACTTACGGTTGCTTGGTTCAATTTCGTCAATGTTTAATTTTTCCAAAGCTTTCTTTCTGCTGGTTGCCTGGCGGCTCTTACTTGCATTGGCCGAGAAACGCGCAATAAAATCAAGCAATTGCGCACGCTTTTCTTCAGTCTTTTTATTTTTATCGTTCAGTTGACGGGCTGCTAACTGACTACCCTCGTACCAGAAACTATAATTACCGGTGTAAACTTTTATTTTACTCTTGTCAACATCGGCCACATGCGTGCAAACAGTATCAAGAAAGTGACGGTCGTGGCTTACCACCAATACAATGTTTTCATAATCAGCTAAAAAATTCTCCAGCCATATAATGGTTTCAATATCCAGTCCGTTTGTTGGCTCATCCAGCAATAAAATATCCGGATTACCGAACAAGGCCTGTGCAAGTAACACCCGCAGTTTAAAGTTACTCGGAATTTCTTTCATCAATGACTGATGAAATTCTTCCTTCACCCCAAGTTCACTTAAAAAGGTAGCAGCATCGCTCTCGGCCGTGTATCCGCCCATTTCGCCAAACTCTGCTTCTAAATCACCGGCTACCATATAATCTTTTTCAGTAGCATTAGGGTCGGCATAAATGGTGTCTTTAATCAGTTGAACCTCCATCATTTTTTTATGCCCCATCATCACAGTATGCAACACGGTGAATTCATCGAACTCAAACTGATTTTGTTTTAAAAAACTCATCCGCTCGCCTTTACCAACCTCAACAGTTCCTTTATTGGGTTCTATCTCTCCGCTCAGTATTTTTAAAAATGTACTCTTTCCGGCACCATTAGCTCCAATTACACCATAACAATTGCCCTTTGTGAAAGCGATATTAACTTCGTCAAACAGCACCCGCTTACCATAACTTAATGAAATATTTCTTGCACTTAACATTAATGATTTTTTTTGAGGCCGCGAATGTAAGGGGCAATTGGTATTTAAAGTGCCTGAGCTTAAATATTGGTAAACATTAAGGCGAAAATTGTTGTTGAAAGACTGAATAAAATATAATGATACTTTTAACGCCTTAAGTGATAAAAAACAGAATAATGCAAACAATTTTAGGGGCAAACGGAACTATTGCAACAATTTTGGCTAAAGAATTAAAAGCATATACCAGCCAGATCAGATTAGTAAGTCGCAATCCAAGAAAAGTTAATGAAACAGATGAATTGTTCCCTGCCGACCTTTCTGATTCAGCACAGGTTGAAAAAGCAATTGCCGGTTCTGAGGTTGTTTACTTGTTAGTCGGGTTTGATTATAACATTAAGGTTTGGCAGGATAAATGGCCCAAACTGATGAAAACAACTATTGATGCCTGTATAAAACATAATTCAAAACTGGTTTTCTTCGATAACATTTATTCATTGGATATTAAAGAAGTCGGCAACATGACTGAAAACTCAGCCCTGAATCCACCAAGTAAAAAAGGAATGGTTCGAAAGGAAATTGCTGATATGTTGTTGAATAAAGTGAAGGAAGGAAAGTTAACGGCACTTATTGCCCGTGCCGCCGATTTTTATGGACCTGATAATGAAAAAAGCATGCTGATTGAAACGGTTTATAAAAACATTAAAAAAGGAAAGAAGCCCAACTGGTTTTCTGATGCTACTAAAAAACATTCGTTTACCTATACCCCTGATGCAGCAAAAGCAACTGCAATTTTAGGAAACACTCCTGATGCCTATAATCAGGTGTGGCATTTACCAACCGATAAAAACCCGATTACAGCAAACGAAATAATTGCGTTATTTAATAAAGAAATGAATGCATCAAAAACTGTTTCGGTGCTACCTGTTTGGTTAATGAAAGTGCTTGGAATATTTATACCTTTTATGAGAGAAATGCCTGAGATGGCATATCAATATGATCGTGATTATTATTTCGATTCTTCAAAATTCTCAAAGCGATTTGATTTTAAAACAACATCATACAGCGATGGTGTAAAACAAACTGTTGCTCAAACAAAAAATTAAAACAATACTTATTCAACTGGGCATTTAGCATTGGTTGAAACAGGATTTCCTAATTATTATTTCAAAGGGAACTGTAACCTTTTGTCTTTTCTGCATTTATTAATTAAACAAAATGTATGAAAAGAATTGTCTTGAGTGTTATATCACTCATTTTATTGCAAACAGCAAGCGCTCAGCAATTGAAGCAGGTTTTGCGAGGTCAGATTATTGATAAACAGGTAAAGAATCCATTGATCGGGGCAACATTAATTATTTCTTCAACTCCAACCCTTGGTTCCTTCACTGATGAGTCCGGTTTTTTCAGGATCGACAATGTTGCTGTTGGAACTTATACCATAACTGTAACTTATGTTGGATACAAACCTACTGTAATTCCTAATGTTATAGTGAGCTCTGGAAAAGAAAGTGTTTTAACAATTGAGATGGAGGAAAGTGTTATGGAGGGAAATGAAATTGTTGTTACAGCTGATAAACGAAAGGATTTACCACTGAATGAAATGTCTGCAGTGAGTACCAGAACATTTTCGGTGGAAGAAACTCAGAAGTATGCAGCGGCCGTAAATGATCCGGCGCGAATGGTTACCTCATATGCTGGTGTAACAGCACCTGATGATGGAAATAATAAATTGGCTATTCGTGGGAATTCTCCCAATGGATTGTTATGGAAAATGGAAGGGGCAGATATTCCTAATCCAAATCACTTTTCTGATGTTGGAACCTCAGGAGGAGGGGTTTCAATTTTAAGTGCACAACTACTTTCTAATTCAGATTTTGTATCCGGTGCATTTGCTGCAGAATATGGAAATGCATTATCCGGTGTTTTTGATTTGAAATTAAGAAAAGGAAACAATGAAAAAAAAGAATGGACTGCTCAGGTAAATGTACTGGGATTAAACCTTGCTGCCGAGGGGCCATTTGCTAAAAATTACAACGGATCTTATTTAATCAACTATCGGTTTTCTACGCTCGGTATTTTAAGCAAGATGGGAGTTTTAGGTTTGGGTAATGCCACTACTTTTCAGGATTTAGCCTACAACATTTTTTTGCCAACAAAAAAAGTGGGGTACTTCAGTTTGTTTGGGTTTGGAGGATTGAGCGGACAGAAATTTAATGTGTCAAAAGATTCCTCATTGTGGGAACATTTTTATGACCGTTTTGGCGGTAAGTTTTATGCAAATACCGGTCTGGCCGGATTTACACACTCTTATATTTTTAATTCAAAAGCTTATCTGAAAACAACCTTTTCAGTTTCTGATGCTAAAAACGGATACCAGCAGATTTTTACAAGCGATGAATACAAACCATTTGTAACGGTCGATAATAAATACAGTCAGCAAAAGCAAACTATTTCATCATTGCTGAATTATAAATTCACCTCTAAATTATCGTTAAGGACCGGAGTAATTCAATCGCGATTACAGTATTCATTAAACACGGCCAATGCAGAAACTCCAGGTGGTGAATTGAATGTAACTGTAAACGAAAGTGGTTACACATTTACAACACAATCATTTGCACAATTTCAATTTCATGCAAATGATAAATTAACAATTAATGCCGGAGCACATTATTTATTGCTTTGGTTAAATAAGGTGCAATCAATTGAGCCCAGGGCAAGCATTAGCTGGGATATTTCTGAAAAACAAAACATTAGTTTAGGATATGGAATGCACAGTCAAATGCAACCCTTGGGATCATGTTTTGCTCAGCAAACAAATTCAGCAGGAGAAATTGTATTCCCTAATAAGAATATTGATTTTTCAAAAGCAAATCATTTAGTGTTTTCTTATAATTTTTTAATCACACACGATTTTCGAGTAAGAAGTGAGTGGTATTATCAGCAATTATTTAATATTCCTGTTACTAAAGATTCAGCAACTTCCTTTTCAATGTTGAATCAGGCTGACGGTTTTGTAACAGAAGCTTTAGCAAACAAGGGTACCGGCAAAAACTATGGTACTGAGTTAACTCTTGAAAAATTTTTAAGCAACCGCTATTATTTTATGTTGTCTCTGTCGCTATATGAATCCAAATACAAAGGTTCTGATAATATTGAGCACGATACCCGATATAATGGAAATTACTCTGGTACATTCACAGGAGGAAAAGAATTTGTACTTTCTAAAAAAACTGAAAACACTTTGCTTGGAATAAATGCAAAAGTGATTTATACCGGAGGATTCAGATACACACCTATAAATCTCGACGAATCAAAATTACAGGAAACAACTGTTGTATTTGAGGAACTGGCTTATTCAAAAAGAAATACTGATTATTTCAGAACTGATATTCGTTTAAGTTTAAAAATTAACAGGTCAAAACAAACGAGTACATTCTCTGTTGATTTGCAAAATGCTACCAATAGAAAAAATGTATATGGAAGTTATTTTGAACCTAATTCTTCATCGTTAGTCACTTATTTTCAAACATCTTTAATTCCTGTGATAGGATATAAGATTGAGTTTTAAAATTCAGAAATAAATATGTTATAACATTCGGAGTTCAGTTTGAATTTCATTTTTATTTCCATTTTTTTATTTTTCTATCTTGCACCTCGAATGAAAAATAAAACAAAAGGAATTGTTTGTTGGCTGGTTGTTCTTCTGGTTTCTTTTATTACAGGTTCTTATAAATCAATTGCTCAATCTTCATTTCAAAAGAAAACAATTGATATTGGAAATACAGGAATGACAATTTCAAATTTTGGAACCATTGGCAATCCTGTTATAATCAGCAATCCCGATGATGTGCCTTCTTTGGAATATCCTATAAACTCAGGCATTGAACATTTATTTGAAGGTGGAATTTGGATCGGTGCAGTTATAGGCGGACAAACTGTTGTTTCTACGGCCTCTGTTGATGCCGCAAGTGGTTACACCACTGGTGCAGCAGGATTTGAATTCAGTGCTCAGCAAGGAAGTGTCATTAATCAGCGATCTACGCTTACTTATGATAATCAATATTCACCTGATGCAATATCTCATCAGGATTTTGTAATGGATTTTACCGATGCAAATACAATTGTACCGGGAACAACAATTCCAATTACTGGTCACACTTCACCTTTAAACGCAGATGTTCATCTTGAAACATATGCCTGGAACTATTCATTTGCCGATTATTTTGTAATTCTGAATTATACAATTACAAATAATTCTAATCAAACCTGGGATAGTGTTTATCTTGGAATGTGGACCGACTTGGTTGTTAGAAATGTGAATGTTGCAACCGATAATGGATCTGCTTTTTTTAGCAAGGGAGGAGTTGGTTATATCGATTCATTATATGCTTTATATGCGTATGATGTAAATGGCGATCCGGGGTATACAAATTCTTATGGAGCAGCTCAGTTTTTAGGAATTGTTTGGCGCGATAAATTTTTTCACCCGAATAATGCATCACAATTTTTAAATGAAGGATTGCCTTTACCTGAAGTGAATGCAAATTTCTGGAAGTATAAAACTGATGATGGTTTTTTGGGTACTTATCCGGCTGATGACTTATTAAAATATGGTCGCTTAAAAACACCACTGGATTTTTCAAATTCTGCAATTACCAATACATTTTCTTCAGCTTCTAACAGAACTGATTTGTTATCAGCAGGACCATTGACTCAATTAATGCCGGGTGAAAGTTTTCAATACTCGATTGCGATTGTTTGTGCCGCGCAATTACCCGGAACCACATTGGATGCTCCTGAAGCGCGAACAGAATTAAATCAGCATTTGGGTTGGGCTAAGAGAACTTACCTTGGCGAAGATGTAAATGAAAATGGTGTTCTTGATGCAGATGAAGACCTTAATAATAACCAGATTCTTGATCGGTTTATTTTGCCTGAACCACCAGCTGATCCAATTTTAAGAATGATTCCATCAGAAGGGGCAGTTGATATTTATTGGAATAATGAAGCTGAAAATTCTATTGATCCCATCAGCAAACAAAAAGATTTTGAAGGATATAGAATTTACAGAAGCAATGCAGGAGATGATTTAAATGTGCAAACTTCAGTCAACTTAAATCAAATTGCTCAATGGGATAAAGTCGCAAATGATTTAGGATTTAATAATGGATTCAGCCCAGTATTATTAAGTGCTCCGAAAATATTTGAAGGGGATACAACACAATACAATTATCACTATAGAATTGATGGATTGCTAAGTGGTTGGCAATATGTATTTGCACTTACCTCTTTCGATGAAGGAAATAAAGAGTTGAATCTACAAAGCCTTGAATCATCAATAACAGCAAATACTTATAGGGTATTTGCAGGAACAGAAGGTAAAATTTACGATACAAAAAAAGATTCTCTTAAGCCTGGTGTTTATCCAAATCCGTATCATATTCAAGCAGCGTGGGATGGAGCAACTTCGCAAACAAGAAGAATAAGCTTTTATAATTTGCCCGCTGAATGCACAATTACAATTTACACCTCAGCAGGTGATGTTGTAACTGTATTGAATCATGATGATAATTATCGTGGTGAAGATGTGCAATGGTTTAGTAATTATGCAGGAAGTCCAAATGATCGGGTGCTGTCAGGTGGTGAGCATTTCTGGGATATATTAAGTGAAAGCAAGCAGGCAATTTCGCAAGGTATTTATTTGTTTTCTGTTAAGGATTTGAAAACCGGAGTTATAAAAACTGGTAGTTTTGTAATTGAACGATAAATAATTTTATAATGAATTTATACCTTTCACAACCATCATTCTGGAAACGGGAATATATACTGACTAAAGACGATGGTTCTCAAATCGCAGGGATGAAGTATAGAAATTCATTCTTTGTGAAAAATAATGAAGCAGAAGTTGCAACTAATAATGGGGCATGGATTATTAAAAGAAAAAGTTTTTGGTCAGCTGAAGTACTGGTTATTGAAAAGAACACTCAGATTGTAGTTTGTACTTTTAAATACAACGGATGGAGAAAGTTAATGAAATGCACAATTGATTTTAATAACTATCATTTCAAAAAGGCAGGATTTTTTCATTCAGTATATTCATGGGAAGATGAAGCCGGAGCAAATATTATGAAGTATAAACCAGTTTTTGGACTGAAATTGAAATTAAATATTGAAAGCAACGAAAAATACAACAGAGATAAAAACCTGTTTCTTCTTTTATTTATAGGTACATACCAGATAAATTCAATTAGAGCAGCAGCTGCTTCGGCGGGTTAAAGCAAATATTTTAATAATTCTAAAATTTCTGTCTTATTATTTATTTAACTTCAAAAAGTATAATATCTCAGTTGAAATTCAGATACTTGCAGCCCCTAAAGAGGGGATAAAACACAAAACACAATGAAAAAAAATTTAATCCTTGCTTTGCTTTTGATTATTCCTGCAATGGCATTTTCACAAACATATCCATTAGTAAGCATACATGACTTGCAGTATGTGGATGACCAGAATCTTGCGAATGGCCTTGACTCTGCACTTTTTTATATAGGTGATACGGTGCAGGTTGAAGGGGTTGTAACTTTTGATCCATGTGCTTATGGTCAGAGCACAACTGGTAGCCGTGTTGCAACTTTTATTTCAGATATAAATTCTATCGGCCCCTGGAGTGGTATGCAGATAATCATTGACCCTTCCGTAATAGGTGCAGGCAGCGGACCTGCTGCAGTTTCGCAATTAAGTAATAATTCTTTGTTTCAGGATAATTGTGTTTATGGGAATACTGTTAAGGTTACCGGAATTCTTGCTTCTTTTTCCAATAACACTCAGTTAAATATTTTACCAATTCCATCAACAGTTACAAGTGTATCAAATCCGGTACCCGCACCGGTAATTCTTCCAATTGATTCCTTTGAATTGAGCGATGGGCAGGGAGGGCAAGTGATTCAAATACCTTCAGGAGAAAAATATGAAGGAGTATATGTTGAGATGCAGAATGTAAGAGTAGTTGATGTGTTAGTAGTAAGCGGTGGAACAAGAATCAACTGGAGTATTCAAGATAATTTCGGAAATAAAATTAAAATCCGTGATATGAGCGGATGGATTCGTAATGATACTTCCGACAACTTTTGTACATCATCCGGAAGTTTTACTCCTGCTGCTTTTGATACTCCGATTGTTAATTCTGTTTTAGCATTCGTTCGTGGAGTCATTGTTGAATTTAAAACAGGTGCAGGTCCTTATGAGTATTTTCTCGCGCCTTTAACTTTAGCTGATATCGGTCCTGTTACTTACGCAGCACCCACAGTTGGAGCCGTTACTTTAAGTAATCCTGTTCCTTCAACAACACAAACTCAAACCGTTACTGCTGTTATTACGGATGATCAATCAGTTGCTTCTGCAGTATTGTTTTACGCGAGCGGTTTATCCAACAATACTTTCCTGAATGTTCCAATGACAAACATTGGTGCAAATAACTGGCAGGCTACAATTCCAGCAATTGGACCTGACAGCACTTATGTGAAATACTGGATTAAAGCCACGGATAATCAGGGGTATTATACCAATTTCCCTGATTCGTTAGGTACTAACAAATTTTATTTAGTTAAGAATTCAGGAATTACCAGTATTCAACAATTACAGTGGCATCCACTTGGCTATGGTGCATCACCGTATGCCAATCAAAATATTGATAACATGAATGTTCAGGGAATTGTTATGTGCGAATCGGGAAGCTTGTATGATTTAGGACAGGTTATGATTCAGAGCAGCAACAATTCATGGAGTGGAATTTCATTAAGTGGTACAGGACTTACCACTCTTAAGCGTGGTGACTTAGTAAAAATAACAAAAGCAAAAATTTTAGAAACAAATACAGTTACCACTCTGGATTCAATTTCATTTACCGTTCTTTCAACTGCAAATGCTTTGCCTGCCGCTATTACCACTATAGACATAGATAGCATCATAGCCATTAAATTCAATTTCACAGAGCCTTATGAGAGCATGCTGCTTGGTTATGATACTGTTACTGTGGTTAGTTTGAATCCTGATGCGCCAAGTGATTTTGGTGAGTGGGCTATATATAAAAATCCATTTCCAGTTGGACAACTTCGCTGCGATGATCAGTCAAATGATATTGCTTTTGGGTTTAATGCTGACTCGTTGGTTTTTAATCAATCATTGGATTATATCTATGGAATGTTTACCCGCGCATTCGGCAACTGGAAATTGTGGCCGCGTAACCGCGATGACATTGCAGGCTTTCAGGTAATTTATATCGGAATTGATGAAGCCGGCAAGCAAAATGCCGCCTGGAAAATCTATCCAAATCCGATGAATAACGAACTGAATATTCAGTATTCAGGAGTAAATAATAACCTGATTATTGAGTTGTTTGATGCAACAGGACGAAAAGTACTTGAACAAAAAAATTTTTCAGCAAGTACTATTTTAAATGTTCAATCACTTTCGGCAGGCACTTATTTTCTCAAATTGAATGATGGAACAACTACACTTCATTCAAAAATTGTGAAACTGAAATAATTCAAACTCTTTTTTTATAACAAAAGCCGTCGCAGTTTCTGCGGCGGCTTTTTTATTTAATGTATTTTAATTGCACCTTTGACTTCCTAATGAAATATTTTTTATCCCTGTTTTTTATTGCGGTACTGTTTTTAAATGAATTGAATGCTCAACAACCGCTTCCTTTTTATGAAAGAAATCAGAAGGGAGAATATTATTTGTTGCGGACCGATTCAATGTTTTCGCCAAAAGTTTTTGGAGAGATATGTGTGTTAACAAAAAATGGAATTCAGGGCTTGGGAAAGATGACAAACCTTTACATACAACAGGAAGAGGAATGTTGCACGAACCCCGATCCATTTTTTTTGATGGGAAATTTCAAGGCAGCGTTTCAACCCGATACTCCTTATTATTTGATTTCTGAAAAGGTTGATGAAGGGAAGTTGTTCGATTTAAAATTTTCGGAAATAAAAAATTCAGAAAAATTTGCTGGTGATGCTTTTCAAAAACCATTGTTAGGAGATCCGGAAGAAAATTATTGGCGGTTTCGCTGGAAGGAGCAGATTGGAGGAAAAACATACCTCGAAAAAATTGATGAAATCACTTACAACAATCAGCCAAGTGATACCATGGTTTTTCATGTAAGTTTAAATGCCTGCGAATATTTAAAGCAAGATTCGTTTGAAATACTTTACTGCCATACTGATTCTGCTTATGAAGATTATTTATATGAACCTGCATGGGTAGTGGTTTACCTAAATAATAAATTGCTGGATGCACGAATGGACTATTTCAATATGCCAGTGGATGGCTATGGTCCGTTTCAATCTCTTAAGCAAAATTTAGTGGGATGGTATAAAAAGAAAACTGATTTTTTTCTGATATACTACCCAGGCTATGTGGTAACACAACAAAATGGAATGTGGGTGGAGGGTATGCGTGAACCCTGCCGTTACTATGGCGAGTGTGATTGTGCTGAGGAAGAATAAAAAAAGCCGCTCTTAATCCAAGAGCAGCTTTTTTTATAAATTATTTCAATTAATTTATTTCAATAGAATATGGTATGCGCATTTGCATTCCTTTTAATTCGCTAACTGATTTTATTTGCTGAAACATGGTATAGAAATCGCCTAACTGAACTTTCACTTCATCCTCCTTAGCATCCTGCAAAGCACTGAAAATTTGCGACCATTTGTTGTCAACCGTTGGGTATTCAACCAGGCGGTAATTATTACTCTTTATCATTTTAGCAGCAATATTTATGGCATCCTGTATTCCGCCTAAAGTATCAACCAAGCCCCATGCTAATCCCTGTGTACCAGTCCATACTCTTCCCTGCGCAATTGAATCTACTAAAACTGGATCAAGATTTCTGCCGGTGTAAACACGCTTTTTAAACTGCGCATAAATACTGTCGACCTCGTTTTGAATAATGCTTTTTTCGCCATCGTTGAAAGGTCGGGTTAAATCACCAAAGTCCGAAAATTTCCCGGTACCTACATGGTCAAAAGTAATTCCGAGTTTATCGTTCAATAATTTCTGAGCACATGGAATAATTGCAAAAACTCCAATGCTTCCGGTCAAAGTAGTTGGCTGCGCAACAATTTTACTTGCGCTGCAGGAAATAAAGTAGCCTCCGGAAGCTGCATAATCACCCATTGAAACCACCACAGGTTTTATCGCTTTAGTTAGAGTAACTTCTCTCCATATCACATCTGAAGCAACTGCGCTGCCACCAGGAGAATTTACACGAAACACAATTGCTTTTATTTTATCATCACGACGGAGTTTTTCAAACAATGCAGCAAATCGATCGCCGCCAATATTTTCTTTATCGCCCTGCCCGTCAACTATATCACCTTGAGCATAAACCACTGCAATTTTATCCTGGTCAATGCTTTTCTTTTCAGTATCCGGCGTGTTCGAATATTTAGAAAGAGTTATGAAATTAATTTTCTTTTTATCGTCAGTCTTTAATTTTTCATGAATGAATTTTTTAGCAGCATCACTGTAACCAATTTCATCCACAAAATGATAACTGAGCGCCTGATAAGCAGTGCGTATAAGCATACTGTCAGCAATGTGATTAACAATTGATGTATCAATATTCCGAGAAGCACTAACAGCGCTTGCATAGTTGGCTTGAATGTCTTTTAATAAAGCAAGAGTCATTATTTTATTTGACTCACTCATTTTATCGTATCGGAAAGGCTCAGTTGCTGTTTTAAAACGACCATCGTAAAACACCTGCACATCAACACCAATTTTTTCGAGCATTCCTTTAAAAAACATAATCTGAGCATTCAAACCTCTCCACTCCACAACACCAGATGGATTCAACACAATTTTATCAGCAACACTTGCTACATAATATCCTTTTTGAGAATAAGCATCGGCATAAGCCACAATAAATTTTTTCGATTCTTTAAAATCAATCAGCGCGTCGCGAACTTGCTTAGCAGTAGAAATGCCGCTACCGAAAGTTCCGACATTTATATAAATGCCTTTGATGTTATTGTCTGATTTTGCTTTTTTTATCAGGTGCAATATGTCATTTAAGCCCATTGGCATTTCCATATCCATTCCGCCAAAATTTAAATTGGCAAGTGGATTAAAGTTGGTTTGTTCAGGCACCGCATAGCTAAGCGACAATTCAAGAACACTATTTGTTGAAGCAGCTTTTTTATCGGGTTCTGAAACGGAAGAAACAATTCCGGCAATAATTCCGATCATAATAAATACGAGTACAACAGAGCCGACAATAAAGCCGAGCATGGAGGCAAAGAAAAATTTAAAGAACTGTTTCATTGGGGTTTTATGTTTTTAGTATTTGTTTGTTTTTATAAGGAGTGCAAAAGTAAGTGAAAAGTGAATTGTGTTTACATTCGCCTCAATAGTTGTGAAATTGAATCAGGTTTATTTATCGTTGGGAAGTAATGTTGGCAATCGCTCTGAACAATTAGCGAAGGCAACTGATTTTTTGAAGGAAAAAGGGGAGGTGAAAAGAATTTCATCGGTTTACGAAACTGAAGCGTGGGGAAATACCAACCAACCTTCTTTTTTAAATTTGGTTTTGCAGATGATGACGAATTTTGAAGCAATAAATTTTATGAAAGAGCTATTATTAATTGAAGAAAAAATGGGAAGAATTCGGCAGAATAAATGGGAATCACGCAACATTGATATTGATATTCTATATTTTAATAATGAAATTATAGATGAAAACGAACTGAAAATACCGCATCCTTATATTCATGAAAGGAAATTTGTTTTAGAACCTTTAGTTGAAATTGCTCCTGATTTTGTTCACCCGCTTTTAAAACTTAGTTCAATTGAGATGCTTAAAGCATGTTCTGGTAGTTTGAAAGTGAAACGGCTATCGCATGTATAATTATATTGTAATAGAAGGCAATATAGGCGCTGGCAAAACTTCACTTGCTGAAAAATATGCTGAAGAATTGAACGCCAGATTGGTGCTTGAGCAGTTTGCCGATAATCCTTTTCTTCCTCAGTTTTATTCCGACCGAGAACGGTATGCTTTTCCGCTTGAATTATTTTTTGTTGCCGAGCGTTTTCAGCAACTGAAAGATACTTTGAGCAAGCAGGATTTATTTCAAACCACCACAATTGCAGATTATATTTTTATAAAAAGTTTATTGTTTGCTAAAGTGAATCTTACTGAAGAAGAATTTAAATTATATCAGCGCTTGTTTCAGATAATTCATTCTACTTTGCCTGAACCTGATATACTGGTATACCTGCATTGTGATGTTGAAAGATTACTTAAAAATATAAGTATGAGAGGAAGAGAGTATGAGCTAAATATTTCTCCTGATTATTTAAGCAGTATTCAAAATACCTATTTCGATTTTTTTAAAACTGTAAAAGGTTTTCCTGTTTTAATTATTAATGTAACGAAGGCAGATTTTGTAAAAGACGAAACACATTATAATAAAATTAAAGAATGGATAAATGCACCACACGAAAACGGGATGCATTATTATGGATTTTGAAAATTGGAAAAAAAAATGTTCTCATATTTTTTAAAAATCAATTGGTTTTTCCTTCCGGATATCCGCTATTCACCGACTATTCCAATAGATCTGCCTATTTGATGTTGTCTGCTATTATGACTGAAATACTTTTGTTCTATCAAAATAAAATAAAAAAATGGAAACAATTAATCATCCCGATGCAAATAACTCTGAAAACAAATTCAGAAATAATAGAAACCCTGCCGGGCGGGTTTTAGGAGGTTTGTTTATTATTTCACTTGGTTGTTTATACTTAGCAAAACAAATGGGAATCTTTTTTCCTGATTGGGTTTTTACATGGCAAATGTTTTTGATAGGCCTGGGAGTTTATATTGGTCTTCGCAGCATGTTTCAAAATGCAGCATGGTTTATATTAATATTGATCGGAGGTGTAATGATGATTGATGAATTTTATCCTGGAGTTGAATTTAAACAGTACTTATGGCCAATTGTATTAATATCTGTAGGATTATTTATGGTTTTTCGCCCAAGAGGTAGGGGTAGAAAAGATTGTAAAAAGTGGAATAAGTTTGAAAGTTATAATAATGATAACACTTCTAAAGATGATGTTTTAGATGTGACTACCGTTTTCGGAGGTGTCAAAAAGAATGTTATGACAAAGGATTTTAAAGGAGGTGAAGTGAATTGTTTTTTTGGCGGAACTGAAATTAATCTAATGAATGCTGACTTAACTTCTCCTGTGAAGCTTGAAATAAATCAGGTATTCGGTGGTACTAAATTGATTCTTCCTTCTCATTGGATTTTAAAATCTGAAATCGTGGCGATTCTTGGTGGGGTTGATGATAAAAGAGCTGTTTCTTCTAATTCAGTTTCTGATCAAAATAAGATTCTGATTCTTGAGGGTAATTGTGTATTTGGAGGTATTGAAATCAGGAGCTATTAATTTTCAAACTAACCTAAATCAAATAAAATGAAATGGTTCGTCGCAAAATTGATTTTCAGGATTATTGTTAGCAATGAAAATAAAGGACAGTTTGATATTCAGTGGAGATTAATTCTTGATTATTCAATTGATGAAGCATTATTTCAGACTTTTCAAATTGGATATAAAGAGGAGGAACGATTCCTGTCATCTAGCGGTAAATCAGTTGAGTGGAAATTCATTGGAGTCGAAACGATAAATGAAATAGCTGAATTAAATAATGGAACGCTTTTATTTTCAAATACGCAAGAAACTGATTCAGCTTTTGAATTTATTGCGCAAGTAAAAAACAGACCTCAAAATGCATATAAGATACCTGTAAATACATTTGTTGCTTTATAAATATGAGAGTAACAAAATCACCGGGTTTATTCAGCAGCTTATTGCTTTTACTAACTGTGACTTTGTTGTGGTCATTCCTGCACGCATTTGGATTGTATTGGTCAGGTTTGAGTTGGCAATTCGCAATTATAGATAGTGCGATTAGTAACTTATTAAATGTGTTTGTTGTTTTTATTTTATTTAACGCACTTCGTTTTTATCAGCCAACTCCAAAAAAATTATTTTATGTTTTTATCTGGAATATTATTTTGGCGAAAGCTGTAACAATAATTTTCAGTTATTTATTCGAACATTTATTTACTGAGATTTTTATTCAGGAAAAAGCGCTGATAAATTCAACATTAATTTTCAGAGTAGCATACGAAACTTTTTTACTGACCTCATTTAGTTTGTTTATGTACTTGTGGAATAATTTTAAAAGTCAGCAGGAAAGTTTAATGAGAAAAAGTGCTTTAGAAAAAATTTCAAAAGAAGCTGAATTATATAATCTGCGCCAGCAGTTGCAACCTCACTTTTTATTCAACAGTTTAAATTCTATCAGTGCACTTGCAGGATCCCAACCGGAACTGGCGCGTAAAATGATTCAACAGCTTTCTGATTTTTTAAGAGGGACATTGAAAAATGATGAACAACAATTTGCAACAATGACTGATGAGTTGGAACAATTGAGATTGTATCTGGAGATTGAAAAAGTACGATTCGGCCATCGCATGAATACAGAAATATATTGTGAATATGAATGTTTACAGATGAAATTGCCTTCATTTATATTGCAACCAATTGTTGAAAATGCTATAAAATTCGGGTTGTATGGTTCTTTAGGAGAGGTGTTTATTCGGATTAAAATACTTTGCAAAGAAAATTATTTACATATACAGGTTCAAAATCCTTTCGATTTTTTAGTTGCAAAAACACAAAAAGGAACTGGCTTTGGTTTAAACTCAGTGCAACGAAGATTGTTTCTGTTATTTTCCAGAAATGATTTGCTTAAATGTGAAGCTGATGAGAAGGAGTTTACTGCAACTATTAAAATACCTCAGTTATGATCAAATATTTAATAATTGATGATGAACCGCTTGCCCGAGCAATTGTAAAAGAATATCTCCAGCCATACAGTGACTTTGAGTTATTGCAGGAATGTAATGATGGTTTTGAAGGAGTTAAGGCAATACAGCATCAAAATCCGGATTTGATCTTCTTGGATATTCAAATGCCAAAAATTACAGGTTTCGAAATGTTAGATCTGATTGAAAAACTCCCTGCAATTATTTTTACTACAGCGTTTGATGAATATGCAATGAAAGCTTTCGATTCAAATGCTATCGACTATTTATTAAAACCATTCAGTAAAGAGAGGTTTGATAAGGCGATTCAGAAATGGCGGCTTCAAAAAGAAAATAGTAAGCAAGTTGAGAGCTTAAGAGAAGTCTTTAAAAATCTTCTGCCTCAAAATGATGAACAATTCAGGGTTGTTGTTAAAACAGGAAACCAAATTCGAATTATTTCGATTTCAGAAATCAGTTGCATTGAAGCTTGTGACGATTATGTAAAGATTCATACCGATGCTGAAGTTTTCATGAAAAAGAAAACAATGAGTTTTTACGAAAGTGTATTAAATGAAAAAGAATTCGTTCGGGTGCATCGGTCTTTTATAATTAATCTATCACAAATCAAGAGAATTGAACTGATGGAAAAGGAATCTTATTGTGCTTTACTTAAATCTGGGGTAAAGATCCCATTAAGTAAGTCTGGGTACACCAGGTTAAAAGATGTATTAGGAATATAGACGGGACTTGATTTCAACAGCTTTTTTGGTGCAAATTTCTATCCTAATTAGAAATGAATATTTTTGTTGACTGAGGATTTTGATTAGTGTCTGTTTTGTGAAATTAATTTCTTCAAACTAAAATAATTGAAATGATATATTTAGATTTTGAGAAACCGATTGAAGAATTGTATGAGCAGCTTGAAAAGCTCAGAAAGATTGGTGAAAGTGGTAAGGTAGATGTTGATTCAGCCGTAACAGAATTGGAAACAAAAATCAGCGATGCCAAGAAAAGTATATATAGCTCATTAAGTGGTTGGCAGCGAGTTCAGCTTAGCAGACACCCTGAGAGACCATATACACTTTTTTATATAAGTAAACTTTGTAACCGGTTTATTGAATTGCATGGCGATAGAAATTTCGGCGATGACAAAGCTATGATTGGTGGCTTGGGCGAAATTGATGGAAAACCAGTAATGTTCGTTGGTCAACAAAAGGGTGAGAATACAAAACAAAGGCAGTATAGGAATTTTGGAATGGCAAATCCTGAAGGGTATCGTAAGGCAATGCGTCTTATGAAAATGGCAGAAAAATTTAATATTCCGATTGTTTCTCTTATTGATACTCCTGGCGCATTTCCCGGATTAGAAGCTGAAGAAAGAGGACAAGGTGAGGCAATAGCAAAAAACCTAATGGAAATGACCACCTTGAAAGTTCCTGTTATTTGTATCATAATTGGTGAAGGGGCATCTGGTGGAGCACTTGGCATTGGTATTGGAGATAAAGTTTTGATGTTGGAAAACACTTGGTACTCAGTAATATCTCCTGAATCTTGTTCTTCAATTTTATGGCACAGCTGGGACTTTAAAGAACAGGCTGCCGAAGAGTTAAAGCTTACTCCTGAGCATATGAAGAAGTTTAAATTGATTGATGGTATTGTTTCTGAACCATTAGGTGGAGCGCATAATAACCCAGATGAGATGGCTGTTACTTTAAAGAAGGAAATTAAAAAATACTTGGCTGAATTGGAAAATTTAAAACCTGAAGAACGAATTGAAATGAGGATAGAAAAATTTTCTTCAATGGGTGTTTTTAACGATTAATATTTATTTTGGCTTTTCATGATTAATCAAATAAAAAAATGGTTTCACTTTTACTTCCTCAAAAAGGAATTGAAGTTTCATAAAGCTCAACGGCAACTTTTAAATATAAATGATGCTAAAGAGATTGGGATCATTTTCGATGCAACTGATGTTGACCAGACTGCAATAATTAATCAGTTTGTAGACTCATTAAAGGGATTGAAGAAAAAGATTTACATGTTTGGCTTTTATAATATTCCAAAGCCGGCCATTAATTTTAACTTTCCTTATTTCAATAAGAAGGATCTTAATTGGTATCTCGAACCATCAGGTATTTTAGTGGAGGAATTCATTGACCGTAAATTTGATATTTTGATTAATGTTAGCATAAAAGAAAACCTGCCATTGGAATATATTTCTGCTTTATCGCAAGCCTCTTACCGAGTTGGCCTTTATGACCCGAATAAATTATATTGCTATGATCTTATGATTGATTTGAAAGGAAATAAAACTTTACAGAAATACATTGATCAGGTAAAACATTACTTACATATACTGTAAACCATGCAATCAAAATTAAGAGGAACAGGTGTAGCTATTGTTACACCATTTTTTGCTGATCACCGAATAAATTTTAATGCACTTGGTAATATAGTTGATTATATTATTAAAGGAAAATGCGAATACATTGTAGTACTTGGTACAACAGGAGAAAATGTTACACTTAGTAATGATGAAAAGCAAGAAGTTTTCTCATTTGTTCTCAATCGCGCTAAAAAGAAAATTGGTTTAGTTGCGGGAGTAGGAGGAAATAATACCAATGAAGTTGTAAGCCAGCTTAGTAATTTAAATTTGGAAGGATACGATGCCATCCTTTCTGTTAGCCCATATTATAACAAACCATCTCAAGAAGGAATTTATCAGCATTTTATTACTCTGGCAGCGAGCAGTCCATTACCAATTATTCTTTACAATGTTCCATCTCGAACAATGAGTAACATAACAGCTGAAACAACCATAAGGCTGGCAAATGCATCTGGAAAAATAATTGGAATTAAAGAGGCTTCCGGTAACCTAATTCAAATGATGCAAATAGTACAAAATCGTCCGAAAGGTTTTTTAGTTATATCTGGTGATGATCCCTTAACCCTTCCATGTATATCATTCGGTATGGATGGTGTTATTAGTGTTGCGGCTAATGCTTTTCCTAAGGAAACTTCGAAAATGGTTCGGGCAGCATTGGCAGGAAAATTTTCAACAGCAGAAAAAGATCATTATAAGTTATTAGATGTTACAGAGTTAATGTTTGCAGAAGGCAACCCTTGTGGTGTAAAGGAAATTTTATCTCAAATGAATTTATGTGAATCGCATGTTCGTCTGCCATTAACATCAGTTTCTGATTCACTTAAAGAAAAAATCAGAGTTGAATTAGAAAAGATGAGTAAATCATAAATTGTAAAATTGAACTACAAAAAACTCCGCCTTGAAAGTGTATGGTTTTTAGAATTCATTCATCTTTAACTTTTGAATTAATTTTTCACTACCTGACTAACCAACTCAGCAGCTTCGCTCAATAAAATTGCGGAATGAACTTTTAATCCACTGTTGTCAATCAATTCTTTTCCTAATTCTGCATTAGTGCCCTGGAGACGAACGATAATTGGAATTTTTATTTCACCAATGTTTTTATAAGCATCAACCACTCCTTGAGCAACACGGTCGCAACGAACAATTCCACCGAAAATATTTATAAGAATTGCTTTCACATTCGGGTCGGCTAATATTATTCTGAAACCAGCCTCAACTGTTTGGGCATTTGCCGAACCACCAACATCTAAAAAATTAGCTGGTGAACCTCCGGCTAATTTAATCATATCCATGGTTGCCATTGCCAAACCTGCACCATTCACCATGCATCCAACATTGCCATCTAATTTTATAAAATTCAGATTGTACTTACCAGCTTCTACTTCTGTTGGATCTTCTTCGGTAATATCTCGAAGTTCAGGATAAACCGGATGACGATAAATAGCATTGTCATCAATACTCACTTTTGCATCCACAGCAATAATCCGGTTATCATGTGTTTTTAATACAGGATTAATTTCAAGCATTGCAGCATCACTGTTGATATATGCATTGTATAAACTGCTTACAAACTTCACCATGTTTTTAAAAGCCTCACCACTCAAGCCGAGGTTATATGCAATTTTTCTTGCCTGAAAGGCCTGCAACATTCCTTTAGGGTCAATCCATTCTTTCTGTATTTTTTCAGGATGCTTGTCAGCTACTTCTTCAATCTCCATTCCTCCTTCAGTGGAATAAATAATCACATTTTGTTTTTTTTCACGATCAAGCAAAATGCTCATGTAAAATTCTTTCCGTTGCTCAGGTTCACCACCATATACATCCTGTGCAATTAATACTTTGTTTACTTTTTTTCCGGCAGGTCCTGTTTGCGGAGTAATTAAAGTCATACCTAAAATATCAGTGACTTTCTCTTTTAGTTTATCCATAGAAGTGGCAACTTTAACACCTCCTCCTTTACCACGACCACCTGCATGTATCTGTGCCTTCACTACCCAGCAAGTTGTTCCGGTGGTTTGTTTTAAATTATCAGCAGCTTCAATTGCATCATGTAATGTAGCTACTGCAATTCCTTCCTGAATTGGTACTCCGTTTTTCTTTAGTATTTCCTTGCCTTGATATTCGTGAAGATTCATTGTTGTTAAATTTTTCGGTGCTGCGAAAATAATTGCAATACTTTATCATGGAAGTAGAATATTGAATAGTTATCTACTGATTCATAAGGAATGAAAAAGTCGGATTTGTTAAGGATAATTTATCCGGGGCAGAATTCTGAGTGAAGAGGATGATAAAAAGTCTTTGTCATTGTCAAATATGAAGCGGATAACAAATAAAGCATCGTCACAACAAGGTTTAAGAGATTCAACAGGCCCTTTTTTTTCAGGGACTCCTTCTGGAGCATTAGGCTTGCTTCCGGGAAAAAATGCTGTAGCATCAAATACCAATGTGTCTTTTGAGCTGAAGTCATTTCTTTTTTTTAAAGCGAGTCGGTAACCATTAACCCAAACAGAATCAAAGGCAATGGTTGAGTCTGACCTTGAAATGTAAAAGCGATAGTTAGTGCCTTTTCCTGACCCCATTGCTCCACCCGACCATGATTGAGAAGTGCCATAATAAATTTTCATTTCGGGTTTTGATTTAACCGAACCCTGTTGATTGCACTTACTCATTTGAGTAACTGTTAGTATTATTAAAAGGTATTTTATCATCAATGTAAAATTTTAAATATCATTTCTTTCATTAATTCGTCTTGTGAAGTATTGGTTGAATTAACCCCTTTAAATTTCATTTCATATTCACCGATTGTTTGCAAAACAAGTTCAGTTTTTTTTGGAGGATAATTTTTCATTGCCGTTAAATATTCATCGGCAAAAAAGGGATTGATGCCTATTGCAGAGGCGACAGAATTTTTATCGCGTGCGCCAAATGAATGTGCGACATATACTTTTTGAAAATAACCGAATAAAGTACCTGTTACTAAAACAGCAGGATTGCTTTTTAGGTTTGATGCAAAATATTTAATAATTCGATTTGCTTTTAAAACATCCCTGAATGCAAGTGCTCTGTTTAATTCAAACGAATTGTATTCGCGCGACAAACCAATGTTTTTAGTAATGTCATCAACATCTATTGTCTTTTCTTTTGGAATGTTGATGATTAATTTTTCTACTTCCGTAGCAATTCTGTTTAAATCATTTCCAACAAATTCAGCCATTAAAGCGGCAGCGGGTTCGTTTATTTTAAATCCTTCCTCCTTAATGTGGTTCTCAATCCATTGCGGGAGTTTGCTGTCATAGATTTTATCTGAAGTTACAAATACTGAATGATCAACAATTGTTTTAACAAATTTTTTACGCTTATCTAATTTCTTGTGTTTATGACAAATCACCAAAATGG
The DNA here is from genome assembly GCA_947469485.1 of Chitinophagaceae bacterium. Classification (GTDB taxonomy): domain Bacteria; phylum Bacteroidota; class Bacteroidia; order Chitinophagales; family UBA10324; genus UBA10324. The sequence goes on from CANIPU010000016.1 coordinate 25,685, forward strand.
TTGACTTCAATGGTTTTTCGAAATACGGAATCATCATTTCCCATTCATCTACTTTAATATTCTGTGCTTCTTTTACAACAACTACCTGGTATGTACCCATCATTGGGTATCCGCGTGCGTAATCATTTATTTGGTTAACATTGGTGTCTTTTCCATATAAAACAAACTGATTAAAGCTTTTTTCCGAATCAGTTAATACATTGTGTTCAATGAAATTACTGATGCTATCAATGTAAAAACCTTCTTCGCCCTCTAGAAAATAAACAGGGTGATAAATTTTACTTTTCAATTCTTTAATTACATCAGAATATTCTTTTTTCATATAAATCAGAATCTCAAATGCTTTACCGTATGGCCGTTATTAATTAATTGTTTTAATGATTCTATGCCAATTTTTAAATGATTTTCAACAAATTTTTCTGTTACAATTTTATCACTTCTTTCCGTTTTAACCCCTTCCGATACCATTGGCTGATCACTAACAAGCAATAAAGAACCGGCAGGAATTTTATTGGCAAATGCAGTTATGAAAATTGTGGCTGTTTCCATATCAATTCCCATAACACGAATTTTCTGAAGGTATTTTTTAAAAACATCATCGTGCTCCCAAACTCTTCGGTTTGTGCTATATACTGTTCCTGTCCAGTAATCTTGTTTGTTATCGCGAATAGTTGTACTTATTGCTTTTTGCAAAGCGAATGAAGGTAAGGCAGGAACTTCAGGAGGAAAATAATCATTAGATGTTCCTTCGCCTCTTATAGCTGCAATTGGTAGTATTAAATCACCTAGTTTGTTTTTCTTCTTCAACCCACCGCATTTTCCTAAAAACAATACCGCTTTAGGTTGAACAGCACTAAGCAAATCCATTATTGTTGCTGCATTTGGGCTACCCATACCAATATTAATTATTGTTATTCCTTCAGCAGTTGCATTATGCATTGCACGATCTTTTCCTTTTACTTCAACTTTATTCCATTTCGCAAATAATTCAACATAATTGCTGAAATTAGTTAGAAGGATGTACTTGCTGAATTCATTTATTTCAAGGCCGGTATACCGGGGAAGCCAATTGTCAACTATTTCTTTTTTTGTTTTCATTTAAAAAGTTCAATGGCTAAAAGTAATGATTACAATGATTATTCATTGTAGCTAAACTGTTCCTGATTAGCTTCGCCGAATTATGAAAGCTCTGCCTATAATATTTAAAGAATATTCTTTTCGTTTCCGAAAGCGTTCAGGTAAAGACGAAGTGTTTGATATTCTTAGAAAAAAATTTGTTGCGCTTACACCAGAAGAAAAAGTGAGGCAAAAATTAATCAACTATTTGATTTTTGAATTACAGTATCCGAAAGGCTTGATTGGAATTGAAAAAGGATTGAATGTAAACGGTAAACCTAAAAGAATGGATATGGTTGTTTATGACAGGGGAGGTTCTGCATTTATGATTTTAGAATGCAAAGCACCATCAGTAAACATTACGCAGGAAGTTTTTGACCAGGCAGCTATGTACAATCTTACCCTTAAAGTCCCTTATCTGATTGTCAGTAATGGAAATATTACTTACTGTTGTAAAATTTATTGGGAGGATAAGGAGTTTGAGTTTCTGAATGAGTTTCCTAAAATAAATTAGCGTAAAAGCAGAGCTTAAATAAAAAAACCGCAGCTGAATTGATGCGGTTTTTTTATTTCAATGAAAATAAGTATTAATCAACTTTAGTAAGATTAATTGTTTCATCTGTAACATAGGTGATACCGGAAAGTGTAATGGTATAATTTCTTGTCCATTTTTCAGATTTAGATTTCATTTCTTCAACAGTATAAATTGATGCAGTTGTAGCTCCTGTTTCAGTAAAAGTCAATGTCTTATTATCCTTGCTATATGACCAAGTAAAGGCTGTTGAGACAGTTCCATCATTAACTGTGCCTGTGCCATCATCTTTAAAAGTCATGCTTAGAGCTCCTGTTTGAGTGCTTGAAGCTGCACCAACAGTATTAATTATTGTATAGTTTGCATTCCATAAACCATCCTTTTTGGGAAGAATTTTGTTTGGTGCTTTTGAACATGCACTTAAAAGAATTGATAACGAAAATGTAATTGCTAATAAATTGCGTAATGATTTTTTCATGAGTTGTTGTTTTTATGGCGGTGAAAATAATAAGCAGAAACCGAAACGGTTAAAACAATATTCTTAAACTTAATATTTTTCCGAATTCAGCAATACAATTTTAAAAACTAAGTTCTGATATTCAATTGTTTTAGTAAATGATGAAAAAGAATTTTCATTTTTCAGCCTGTTGACATCAGAAAATCCAAGCTGAGCTGATTTTTTTAAACAATCAAATGTTGCTTTGTTGTCTCCGGATTTAGAATAATATACTGCTTTCAAGAACCAGACATCTGGATTTTTTGCATTAGCTAATTCATAAATTTCTAAAAAGTGTTTTGCAGTTTTCAGGTTGTTTTGATTGAGAAAGTTTTCAGAATAAATGAAACCCAGCATACTTATGTAATTCAATTCTCTTGATGCAAGAAATCTAATGCTTGATGGAAAACCGGATTTTTCTTTGGCTTTAAGTTCTTTGATTTTATCATTCCACTTTGGAATATCCCAGATCTGGAATTGATCATTTAGGGCTTGCTGTTCAGCGGCTTCTTGTTTCAATATTACTGCATCAGTTACACGAGTATTATACCACTCGTTGAAATCCGGAATTTCATTTGGCTGATTCTTTTTTTCAATTAAATTTTGATTTACAGCTTTTGTAATGAGCCACTTCATTGCAATTTCAAAATATTTTTCATCTGGCCAGTCATGAATACCATCATATACATATAATTGATGAGTAAATCCTGCATCGCTTAATTCTAAATCTGTCTGAACCATTGAAAGCATATTAAAATCTTTGTTTCCTGATAAAAGAAAAATTTGTGGCATGTTTTTAATTTCTGAAATTCTTTCGCTGAATGGAGAAGCACAGGCAATTACTCCTCTTATTGCGGAATTAGTGAAAGCAAAAGTGCAAGCCACTTTTGCCCCGCCTGAAAAACCTGAAGTAAAAATTAAATTTCCATTAATATTGAATCTTGCAGTTGCATCTTTAAGAATTACTGATGCAATTTTTTGTGTTTCGGGAAGAGACATTCCATTTTGTGAATTGTTTGAACTGACAAATACAAAATGATATTTCTCTGATAAGGCAAGGTATTTTTTCAAAGGCAATTTTCCACGCGCATGAGCGTCAAAAAAAATTACCAACGGAAAACTCTTTAAAGTATCATAATCAGAAGGAAGATAGACCTCATAACTCTGCGTTGTATCGGATGAATATTTGTTAACGCTAGTTATGATTTGATTAGCTAAAGTTTTATCGAATTGATGAAATGATTTTTCTGGGCGAATAGAATCATGGCTTGTATTGATGCTTTCCAGTTGGTTACGGGATTTATTAGAGTTACATGAATAAAAATAAATACAAAAAGCAATTAGCAGTAAAATCGCAAATTGATTGGTATAATTAAATCTCACTTTTGAAAATAAATTTTCTGCTAAGGAACATAAAAAACATTTTGTTAATGAAAAGCAAATGATTGTATGTTCTATTTTCGCACCGTGCAAAAACAATTACAAAGTCCGGAAGCCGGCTGTTTTTTATTATCTGAGCCATATATGGCTGATGATAATTTTCGATCAACTGTTTTGTTTTTATGTGAGCATAATAACAATGGCACTTTTGGCTTTGTTTTAAATCGGCCTTTGGATTTAACTATAAATCAGGCAGTTCAGGATTTTCCGGAAATAAAAGCACAATTATTTTTAGGAGGACCAGTACAAAATGACACATTGCATTTTTTACACAGCAGAGGCGATTTAATTGAAGATAGTATTGAAGTGATTGAAGGCGTTTTTTGGGGAGGAGATTTTGATAAGTTAAAAGAGTTGCTTGATACCAAACAGATTGCAGAAGATGAAGTGAAATTTTTTCTTGGGTATAGCGGTTGGGACAATGGTCAATTAGAAACTGAATGCGAAGAAAAAGCATGGATTATTGTAGAAGCAAGCAGTGATTATATATTTTCAAACGAGTCAAACAATATGTGGAGGGCTGTTTTAAAAAATATGGGTGACAAGTTTAAATTGTTATCTAATTTGCCCGATGATCCATCATTAAATTGATTTGTTCTGATTACTAATATTGACATTCCAATAAAACAGTTTTACAAAAAATAGTTTATGAAGAATATAATGTTGCGTGATGATGCCTTAAAAGAAAAGGTAATTGTCGTTACAGGAGGAGGCACAGGATTGGGTAGAAGCATGAGTGAAATGTTATCACAACTTGGGGCTTCTGTAGTTATTACTAGTAGAAAAAAAGATGTTCTTGAAAAAACTGCGAATGAAATTACTGCTTTAACAGGCAATAAAGTTCTTCCTGTTGTTTGTGATGTGCGGAAATATGAAGAGGTTGAAAGCATGTTAAATAAAACCATTAGCGAATTTGGGAAGGTTGATTCGCTGTTAAATAATGCAGCGGGTAATTTTATAATGCCAACTGAAAGACTTACACCTAAGGCATTTGATACTGTTGTTGATATAGTTCTAAAGGGTACCTATAACTGTTCGCTTGCATTTGGAAAATACTGGATTGAAAAAAAAATGTCGGGTAATATGTTGAACATAGTAACAACATATGCTTTTACTGGTTCAGGGTTTGTAGTTCCATCAGCCTGCGCAAAAGCAGGAGTGCTGGCTTTAACACGATCACTTGCAGCTGAATGGGCAAGGTATAATATTCGATGTAATGCAATTGCTCCGGGGCCGTTTCCTACAGAAGGGGCCTGGACAAGGCTGTTTCCGGAACCTTTGCAAAAAATAATAGACCCTATGCAGCGATTACCAATGAAAAGAGTTGGTAATCATGAAGAGTTAGCTAATCTCGCAACTTATTTGTTGTCGGATTTTTCAGGGTATATAAATGGGGAAGTTGTTGTTATAGATGGTGGTGAATGGTTATATAATGCAGGTCAATTTACTCACTTCGATAAAATTCCTAAAGAAGCTTGGGATATGTGGGAGCAAATGAGGAAAGGTTAATTTCCTTTGAAGTCTGCTGCTCTCTTTTCAATAAAAGCTTTCATTCCTTCTTTTTGATCTTCAGAAGCAAAGCACAAATAAAAATTCTTTCGTTCAAAAATTAGTCCTTCATCTAATGATGTATTAAAAGCAGCAAGCACTGCTTCTTTAGCAAGTTTTATTGCAACGGGTGATTTATCTACAATCTGTTTTGCTAATGAGAAGGCTTCTTTTAAATACATTTCATTTGGTACAACTTTATTTATTAAGCCTGCCCGTAAAGCTTCTTCTGCAGTTATAAATTTCCCGGTTAAAACAATTTCCATTGCTAATGCTTTTCCTACTGCGCGTGTTAATCGTTGGGTTCCACCGGCACCTGGCATAACTCCAATCTTTATTTCCGGTTGCCCAATGCGAGCAGATTCAGAAGCAATTATCATATCACAATGCATCATTAACTCACAACCTCCACCCAAAGCAAATCCGGAAACAGCAGCAATAATTGGCTTTTTAGTTTTTTTAATCTGATCCCAAGTACTGAATTGATCGATATTCATCATGTCAATAGCTGTTTTATCAGCCATCTGTTTTATATCAGCTCCGGCCGCAAATGCTTTTTCGTTTCCTGTTAATATAATTGCACGAACATCATCATTGTTATCCAATTCTTTTAACGCATCTCGCAATTCCCCCATGAGTTGAAGGTTTAGTGCATTTAATTCTTTGGGGCGATTTAGCTGAATAAGAGCAACATGTTTTTCTACCTGAGGATTAACAATTATGAATTCAAATGACATAATATAGAAAGGTTAAAGGGTGAGTAATGAGAGTGTAATAGCAAAAATAATCACAGCAATTTTTTTGAATGTATATGTATGTTTTCCGCTTTCCGATTCAAACAAAATAGTTGTAGAAACATGCAGCAATGAACCGGCAACAATTGCAAGAAATAGCGGGTAGTAATTACTGGAAGTTTCCTGTATGAAAGAAGAGACTAAAACTCCTGCAGGGGCAATTAACGAAAACAATAAAACAATAATCAGGGTTGTGTTTTTTGTGAATTTGGAAAAAAGAAAAATACTAGCTAATGCAAATCCTTCCGGAATTTTATGCAATGCAATGCCATAAAGTAATGATGAATGTTCATGTTCGCCGGTATGGGGTAACGCAGCAGGAATACCATCGAAAAATGAATGCACACTTAATCCAACAAAAAGAGAAATTAAAAATGTATTGCTTTCGCTGTGATGATGAAAATGTCCGTGCTCAATTCCATGAGTTGCCTGCTCTAAAAAAACCTGAATAAAAAATCCAATTAACATAAACAAACCTGCGTTTATGCCTTGGGTTTGAAAAATTTCGGGTAGCAGATGCAACAACATTACACTGAATAAAAAAGCACCGCTGAATGAAAGTACGAGTTTGAAATTGGCGTCATCTTTCTGCCTCACGATTAAAGCCACAATTGCTCCGATTAAAGGAGCAATAAACAAAATGAAAATTTCATACAAATGATTCATAACAAATGCGAAGATGATTTCTTTAGCCAATAATTAAGAAAATATGAAACAAATAATCCTGAAATAATTCCAACAATTGCTCCTCCGAAAATATCTGATGGATAATGATAAGCTACATATACTTGAGCAAATGAAATTGTTGCAGCCCAAATAAGAAGAATCCCGAGTAGCCAGTTGATTTTATTTTTGAAGATTATTCCTAAAAAAACCGCCACTGCAAAATGATTAGCGGCATGTGATGAAACAAAGCTGAATCCACTACCACATATGATAATGTTATGTATGTGTGAAACCAACTCTGAATTTTGACAAGGCCGCAAACGATGAAAAAAAGGTTTAAAAATCCCGCTGCTTATAAAATCAGAAATTCCTACAGTAATAAATGCCGCAATAATTACCATCCAGCTTTGTTTTCGGAAATAGTAAATAATGAGAAAAATGAAATAAATATATAGCGGTATCCAGAAGTATTTATTACGAAGCCAGGGCATTAAAAAATCAAAAAGCGAATTACTTATTCTTTCATGAAAGAAAAGGAACAATTTTTTATCCAATGAAATCAACCAGTCAATCATTTTGTTTTTTAGCTAGAATGATTAACCGTTCGGAATTTTCATCGAATACATTGAGTTCATAATCTCCAAAAACTTTTTCTGTAATTAAACCAAAAGGGGTATAGAATTTTTCAAAATCTTTTAATTCTAATAATTGAACGCATTCTTCAAAATCAAACTCCTTAAGCCCATCTTTTATATGAATTGATTTATTCACAAAATTATTTTCAATTTTTCGCTCAATAATAAAGTCAACTTCACCGGCTTTAATTCTGTCAGTAGATTTTAAATTTTTTACAAGCTTCATTTTATTAAAAAAATCAATCACTAAAATTCCACCCGGTTTTAATGATTGAGAAATTGATTGCATTACTTTATTGTTTTCTTCTTCCGAATCAAAATAGCCAAAGCTGGTAAACAAGTTCATCGCCAAATCAAATTGATTTTTAAAAAGCGGAGCTCGCATATCATGTTCAAAAAAATGAAGATTCGGTATTTCATTTAATAAAGCTTCAAAAATATTCCGTTCTGATAAATCAATCCCGATTACATCATAACCTAATTCAGCCATTACTAATGAGTGTCGCCCGTTACCACATGGTATATCCAATATTTTGGAACCTTTTTCTAAATGGATTTCTTTCAGAAGTTTTTTTATAAATGAAGCAGCTTCAATTTCATCTCGATGTTGATACAATAATTTATAATAAGGTGAGTCAAACCAGCTTTCAAACCACTCTTTTTCCATATAAAATTTAAAAGCAAAGTTAAAAAGTCATTCTGTTAATACTAACTACTATTTATGTTTGTGATATTGTAAACAATTTCAAGTTTCAATTGTATATAAAGCATGATGAAAATAATTTTATTATTAATAATTCTTCCTTTTAATCTGTTGGCCCAGTCGGGGGTTATTAAGGGCTTTGTGTTTAATTCAACTTCAAACCAACCAATTGAATTTGCAACTGTTGCTATTGAAGGCACTACTTTAGGAATGCAAACAAACGAAACAGGGAACTATGAATTCAAAAATCTATCTCCTGGTTTATACAATTTAGTAGTAAGTTATGTAGGATTCAAAAAAAAATCGGTACTTGAAATTCAAGTTTCCAATGCAAAACCAGCAATAGTTGATGTTGATTTAGATGAAACAGCCAGCGAATTAAATGAAATAGTCGTTCAGGGTAGTTCTTTTAACCGATCAGAGGAAAGCCCTGTGTCATTAAGAACAATTGGTGTTAATGAAATTCAAAGGAACCCAGGAGGAAATAGAGATATAAGTAAAGTTATACAGTCATTTCCGGGCGTATCCTATACAGCAAGTTTCCGAAATGATATTATTATAAGAGGCGGGGCACCAAATGAAAACAGGTTTTATTTGGATGGGGTGGAAGTTCCAAATATTAATCATTTTGCTACTCAGGGGGCATCTGGAGGTCCTGTTGGAATGATAAATGTTGATTTTATTAAAGAGGTTGAATTTTATTCAGGAGCGTTTCCTGCAAACAGAGGAAATACCCTGAGTTCAGTATTTAATTTTACACAAAAGGATGGAAGAAGCGATCATCTTGGGCTTACTGCAACTGTTGGTTCAAGTGATATTGGATTAACACTTGAAGGACCTATTACAAAAAAATCAACATTTCTGATTTCTGCACGAAGGTCTTATTTGCAATTTTTATTTAAAACTTTAGGATTACCGTTTCTTCCAACTTACAATGACTTTCAATTTAAGAACAGAATAAAAATTAATACGAAAAATGAAATTACAATTATCGGCTTGGGGGCTATTGATGATTTTGCTCTAAACCTATCAGCCGATTCAACTCCTTCCCAGAAATATATTTTGGGATATCTTCCTTCAAATGAACAGTGGAGCTATACTGGCGGAATAGTATACAAGCATTTTTCGAAAAGAAGTTATCAATCAGTTGTAGTTAGCAGAAATCATTTAAACAATACTTCATTTAAATATTTTAATAATGATGAGTCTCAGAATCTGATTTTAAAATACGCTTCGGAAGAGATTGAAAACAAGCTGAGAATTGAAAATACTTATAACCACAACGGTTTTAAAATTAATTATGGTTCAGGCTATGAATTTGTTCAATATAAAAACAATACATTCAATCGGATTTCGATCCCATCAGGTATTCAGTTAATAGACTTCGCTTCAGAATTAAATTTTAATAAATTTTCATTATTTATTCAGGCAACAAGAGGTTTTTTTGGTGAAAGATTTATTGTTTCTTTAGGAGGAAGAACTGATTTTAACGATTTTTCTAAAGACATGAAAAATCCCTTTAAGCAAATTTCCCCTCGCGCTTCTATTACATATAATATTTCAGAGAAGCTTTCTTTGAATTTTAATTCAGGAATTTATTATCAGTTGCCGGCATATACGGTTTTGGGTTATAGGGATTCCAATAATTTATTAGTAAACAAATTGAATGGAATCAAATATATATCGAGTAAACATTTGGTAGTTGGAACAGAATATAATACTATGACAAACACCAGAATTGCTGTTGAAGGATTTTATAAGTTTTATAATAATTATCCATTTCTTACCAATGATTCAGTTTCGCTTGCAAATCTTGGGGGCGATTTTGGCGTGATAGGAAATGAACCGGCAATTTCAAACTCTGAAGGCAAAAGTTACGGAATAGAGTTCTTGATTCAGCAAAAATATTTTAAGGGATTTTACGGTTTAGCTTCAGTTACTCTTTACAGAAGTTTATTTGAAAACAGAGATAAAGTATTAATTCCCTCAGCCTGGGATAATCAGATTGTAATTGCAATCACTGCCGGAAAAAAGATTGGGAAAACATGGGAAATAGGAGCGAAGTGGAGATTTAGCGGAGGCACTCCTTATACACCATTTGATGTTTCAAGAAGTTCATTAATTTCTGTTTGGGATATATCCGGCAGAGGATTGCTTGATTATTCACAACTAAATTCCTATAGAATAAAATCATTTCATCAGTTAGATTTCAGAATTGATAAAAAGTTCTTCTTTAAAAAGATAAATCTGAACACCTACATTGATATTCAGAATGCTTATAATTTTAAATCCGAAGGTCAGCCATATTTAGATGTACAGCGCGATGAATTTGGAAATCCAACTGTTAATCAAAATGATTTGTTCAGATATAATACAACACTTATAAAAAATGTATCAGGAACAATTCTCCCAAGTATTGGAATTGTTTTGGAATTATAACTCAATAATGAAATTTTAAATTCTGTTTCAGATCAGAATTCAAACTTAATAAAACAGGGCAGGTTTTGGCAGTGTGTTCCAGAATGTCTTTTTCTTTTTGTGAATAATTATTTGATGGAAAGTAAAAGGCCAGATGCACTTCTGAAATTTTTCTTGGATTAATTGACATCACTTTTAGAACTGTAACTTTTGTTCCATCCATTAAAATATTATGAGTTCGAGCTGCAATTCCCATAACGGTTAATGCACAACTGCCACAAGCAGATGCTACAATATCTGTTGGCGAAAAAGCTTCTCCTTTTCCATTATTGTCAATTGGTGCATCAGTGATAACTAATTCACCTGATTTCAGATGTTTCATTTCACAGCGCAATTCTCCCTTGTAAATTATTTCTGATGTCATGTTAAAACAATTTTAAATCATCGTTTTTTAAGCAAACCAAAAGTATTAATATTGATGTGTGAAAAAAGCATTTGTAATAATTGCTGTCTTAATTATATCAATTAAAGCGACTGGACAATCAGTTAGCAAGGATATGCTTTTTGAAAAATTCTGGTCATCGGGTTTAAATATTACCAATAGCGGCTTTAATTTTAATTATGCAAGAGGGCAAATTACTAATGTTCATACCCGCAAATTTTTCGAAGTGGAATTTACAACAATTCATCACCCTAAGGAATACAAGCAAACTCAGGATTTTGGTTTTTCTCAGGTTGGAGTTCCCAACCCTAAACCTTTTGTATATGGCAAGGAGAATTCGTTTTACAATCTGAATATTTCCTATGGAGTTTATAAAGAACTGGGAAGTAAGGCTGATAGGGCTGGTGTTAGTATTGGCATAAAAGCAATTGGAGGTTTCTCTCTTGGAATTTTAAAACCCTATTATCTTGATTTATTATACCCGATTGATAATTTTTCAGCGAATCTTGTTTCTGAAAGATATTCTGAAATTAATAGGGATAAATTTTTGGATATAAATTCAATTTATGGGGGATCAGGTTATCAATATGGTTTAACTCAATTAAAGTTTATTCCTGGTTTTCATTCTAAAATGGGATTGCATTTTGATTATGCTATTTATGATGAGTATTTAAAATCAATAGAAGCAGGTGTTTTTTTTAATGCCTATTACAAAAGTGTTCCACTGATGATATTGAAAAAAAACCAGCAATTTTATCCTGGTATTTATGTTGGTTTTGAGTTTGGTAAAAAGTCTTAGTAATTGAAATGATTGAAACTCCAGAAGTAAAACCCGAAGAAAGAAGAAGAAAACCAGAATGGCTTAGGGTTAAATTGCCGACAGGCGAAGGGTATAGGCATGTTAGATCTTTGGTTGATCAATATAAACTTCATACAATTTGTGAAAGTGGCAATTGTCCAAATATGGGCGAATGCTGGGGAGCAGGAACTGCAACATTTATGATTTTGGGAAATGTTTGTACCCGGAGTTGTGGTTTTTGTGCAGTTAAAACCGGAATGCCAACTGAATTAGATTGGGATGAACCCCGCAGAGTTGCTGAGGCAATTAAATTAATGAAAGTTAAACATGCTGTTCTCACTTCTGTCAATCGTGACGAAATGAAAGATGGTGGAGCATCAATTTGGGCAGCAACTGTAAAAGCTGTCAGAGAAATTAGCGTTGGCACAACAATGGAAACCCTTATTCCTGATTTTAAAGGGAATGTTGAAAGTGTTGAAAAAATAATTGAAGTTGCTCCTGAAGTGGTTTCGCATAACATGGAAACAATTAAAAGATTATACAAGCATGTTCGTCCACAAGCTAAGTATGAAAGATCACTAAATGTGATAAAACTGCTAAAGGATGGTGGAATGCGGACAAAATCAGGAATAATGGTAGGCCTCGGAGAACAAAAAGAAGAGGTTTTGCAGGTTATGGATGATTTGCTTGTAAGTGGATGCGATGTGATGACGATCGGGCAATACTTGCAGCCAACAAAAAATCATTTAGAAGTAAAAGAATGGATACACCCTGAGCTTTTTAAATTCTATAATGAAGAAGGAATGAAAAAAGGATTTAAGATTGTGGAAAGCGGTCCATTAGTTAGATCTTCTTACCATGCTGAAAAGCATTTAAAATAAAACTTGCAGTTGTCAGATAAAGTCACATTTTTGTCACAAAGTTTATAAATGAAATAAAAGATCATTTTCATTTATAATTTTAAAATTCAATTTGAAAAAATACCAAAACATGAATAATAAAATTAAAATCTCAATCTTCATTTTAATGGCTACGGCCACTGCTACACTTGTAGTTTTTAATTTGAAGAAAGCCGAAAAACATTTTGCTGAGCAAAATGAAATGGAAAATGAATTGCAGGAGGAAAGAATGGAAATTGCTGGAGCCGCAAATTGGTGGAATACAATGCGTGCAAATCAAATAACGCATAGTATTGATATCATGGATATACAAAATGCGCGAAAGACTGCCGATGAAAATTTATCAAATGGTGATCGGGCTTTAAGCCTGACATGGGAAGAAATGGGACCTGATAATGTTGGAGGTCGTGCACGCGCTATTCTTTTCGATAGAGCAAATCCTAATCATGTTTTCGGAGGAGGAGTTAGTGGTGGCTTATGGGAATCTCAAAACCTTGGACAATCATGGACTCGTGTAAATGGATTTAATGATGCAGCAATTTGGAATAATCAGAATATTTCTAGCATGGCTCAAACCGCTGATGGGAATATTTATGTAGGAACAGGAGAATATTTTGGGTTTTTTACAACTTCAGTTGTTGGCGGAGCTACTGGTTTTCCTGGTGATGGAATATGGAAATCAACAGATCATGGCGCAACATGGGCGCATGTAAAAACAAGCGGTTCAACAAATCCATCTACTTCAACTGCATGGTCTTTTGTTACAAATTTGGCTTCCGGTGGAAATTTGTTTCCAAATAGAATATATGCTTCAATTAAAGCCGGAGGTTCTACTTCAGGTGTTCAATATTCAGATGATGGAATGACATGGTCTAATTGCACAAATGGTGCATCAGCATTAATAGGTTTAGGCAGCGATGTTGAGGTTGCTTCAAATGGTTCTGTACACGCAATTGTTGGAAATAAATATTATCATTCTTCAAATGGAGTTAGTGATTTTACAAACACAGGAATTACCGGATTGCCATCTTCAGCCTCAGTTAGCAGAATGGCTGTTGCCGTTTCACCTAGTAATCCAAATTATATTTATGTAATAGCAACTTATGGAACATCAACTGGAGATTTATTAAAAGGTGTATATAAGTCAACTGATGGCGGATTAATTTTTACACAAATTGCTCCACAGCAATCATCTAACAATAGTGTGAATTGGAGTCCGATAACTCAAGGTACATATGCATTGGCATTAGGGGTTTCTCCTTCAGATGAAAATGTGGTTTTTATTGGAGGCTTGGATTGTTATAAATACCAAATGCAAACAAATGGTACATATGCATGGAATAAAATTTCAAGATGGACTTACCCACCTTGGTATTCTCTTTATGTTCATGCTGATATTCATTCATTTGTTTTTCATCCTACTAACTCTGAGATAATGTATGTTGCTTCAGATGGCGGTTTTAGTATGACCTCAAATGCATCAGCTCCTCAGCCAATTTTTGGTACGCGTAATTTAGGGTTTAATACAACACAATTTTATTCATGTGATGCAAGAGAATCTTCTGGAATATTTGTCGCCGGCGCACAGGATAATGGAAATTTCAGAGTTGATTTTTCAGGAAACACTGTAAAAACAGGAGTGGAAATAAAAGGGGGTGATGGAGGTGATGTGCAGGTTAGTAAAGTAAATCCAAATGCAATTTTTGCAGAATATGTAAATGGAAGTGTTGAACGCTCTTCGAATAACGGCCAGAGTTTTTTAGGAATGTTTGATGCTCGCATTGATGCAGGTCCAAGTGGAACGCCTGATGGAGAACCAGATGCAGGAGCTGCTTTTATTGCTCCAATTTTACTGTACGAAAATGTAACATTAGCAAGTGATATTAATAAATACAGTAAATTCTTTCTTGGTGTTAATGGTGGGGTCTGGATGACTCAGCAAGCAATGAATTTTTCGGTTACGCCAACATGGTTTAAATTGAGTAAAACAACAATCAGTGGTGTTGTAATTTCATTAGCAATTACATCCGATGGAAAATCATTGTTTGCGGGAACTGAAGGAGGTAGCTTGTATCGAATCGATGGATTAGACACTTCTTATGCTTACGATACTTTAGGAGTTTTTTCACCTGACAGTGTTGGAATTACTACAACATTGATTCATAGTTTTGGAGGAAGATTTATTACAGGTATCACCGTAGATAAAAGCAATTCAAATCATGTGATAGCTGTCTTGGGTAATTATGGAAATACTGATTATGTGTATGAATCAAATGATGCATTAACTACTTCTGTATTTACCAGTATAACAGGTACGGGGTTGCCTAAAATGCCTGTTTATTGTTCTGCCATTGATCCTACAGATGCAAACACAATTATTATTGGTACTGAACTTGGCATCTGGGCTACAGAAAATGGAGGCTCTTCATGGACTGAACAAAATAATACAATGGCAAGAGTTCCGATAACTAAATTGCGTCAATTAGTTGTTGGAAATTATCTTAATGCAATTTATGCAAGTACATATGGTAATGGAGTTTGGAGAACATTCAGCAATTCTGATGTTTCAACTCAGGAACCTGAAACTATTAAGTCTGAATTGAAATTATTCCCAAATCCTGCATCAGATGAAATTACTTTCATTTCTCAATTAAGTTGGGGAAGCACCAATGTTACAGGAAACTTGATTGACAATAGTGGTAAGTTGGTAAGAACTATTAATTATGGTAAAATGCCTGTTGGTATTTATAATCTGAAATTTGGTCTGTTAAATATTGCCAGCGGAAATTATTTGTTTCAGGTTATTTCAGGCAATAATCAAGCAGTTTCCAAGTTAGTTATTGCTCATTAATATTTGAATTTTTAGATATCCCCTTTTTTGCATTAGCAGAAAAGGGGATTTTTATTAAACATTGTTGAAAAGAACGAGTAATAACTATATGGTTTATATTTAGTAAAAACGACAACAAAGATTATTTTTAATCCTTTAATGCATAACACTAGAGCATCATATTATTTCAAAATTGCTGTATTTTGTATTTTAAGTATTGTTTTTATACTTAAAAGTAGAAATTCTTATGCTCAATGTGCCGGCCAAGAATCTTATTCATCAAATCCATTACCTGATGCATCGAATCAATATGGTACAGATACCACAGTGACATTTTGTTATTCAATGAATGGGTTTTTTCAATTTGGATCAAATTGGGTTGATGGGTTTATTATAACATTAGGCAATGGTTGGAATGCCGCATCTTTAACCCCGACTTTATTACCTAATTCTTGTGATGGTGATGGGGTTTGGGGGTTTTATCAAAGTGTAACTAGCAGTGGGAATGGAGGAACTTATGGACCAGGATTTTTTTATGATCGATATAATTTCTTTGGATCCCTTGATGGAGACCCTGGGAATGATTATGGAGATTATACATTAACAGGAACTTGTCAATGGAATTTATGTTTTTCAGTTTCAGTAAATTCAACATGTGCAAATTCAGATCTTTCTGTAAGTATAACAGCAGTTGGAGATGGAACCGTTGGGAGTTGGGTAAATAATCAATGTTCAGGAATTCCATTTGTATTAAGTACTGCAACATGCATAGCTTATTGTTCTGGATTTTCTGTAGATGCAATTGGAACAGATCCAGGATGTGTAGGGAATGATGGAATTGTAACTTCAGTTGTAAATTCTGGAACTGCTCCTTTTAATTATTTGTGGAGTAATCCAGGAAGCACAACTTCCATAATAAATAATTTAAGTTCTGGAACTTATATAGTTACTGTTTCCGATCAAAATAATTGTGTTGCGGTTGATTCTGTTTCTTTGGTTTTGCATCCAACATTTACATTAACTTCTTCAGTTGTTAATGCTGCATGTTTGAGTTATTGCGATGGTTCAATTTCGCTTACTCCTTCGAATATTGGATTGGCACCATTTGTATACTTTTGGAATAGTAGTTTGCCTTCAGTCCCAAACCCAACAAATTTATGCGCTGGGGCTTATTCTGTTACAGTTACTGATGCGAATCAATGTACTGCCTATGATACTTTGACAATTACGGAACCGGCTGGGATGAATATTAATATGATTCCTGCAAGTACAACTTGTAATGGAGGTTGCGACGGATCTATGACTGCAATTGTATCATTAGGAACACCACCATATAGTTTGATTTGGTTTGATAACTCAACTGATACTTTTGTTTCAGGACTTTGTGCAGGACCATATAATGTTTCTGCAAGCGATGCAAATGGATGTACTTTATTAGGAAGCGGGTCGGTAAATCAGCCATCAGCTATTATTATTAATACAAACCCCAGCAATGTAAGTTGCTCAGGCCTGTCTGATGGCTGGGTAACATTTACACAACAAAATGCTACTTTGCCTTATTCATTAATCTGGATGCCAGGAGGAATTCCATTTGATACTTTAAAAAATTTGTATGCTGGTAATTACAGCATTACTCTAACAGATTTTAATGGATGCACAGGAAGCTCAAATGCGATTGTTACAGAACCTTTGCCACTTTCAGTCACAGTTATTACAACGCCGACTTCATGCCCGCTTGGAACTGATGGAAATGCCAGTGCATTACCATCAGGTGGAACCGCACAATATTTTTACAATTGGATAAATCCTTCTGGATTAATAGCTCCAACAATTAACAATTTAACAATCGGATACTATGATGTTATTGTGACTGATTCTCATGGTTGTACCGCTACTGCTGGGAATACTGTTTTGTCTAATGAATTATTTACTGTCAATGCTTTCGCAGATACAACAATTGTTAATGGAAATGATGCAACTCTGGGTATACAGTTGTCTCAAAGTGGGAATTATACCTACTCATGGACTCCAATTGAATTTGCAAATTATCCGAATTCATTTGGCACAATAGTTAGCCCTACCTCAACAACAACATATACAATTATTGTAATTGAAGATGGGACAGGATGTATCAATTCTGATAGTGTTGTTGTAATTGTTCTTCCAACTACATACATTTTTGTTCCAAATGCATTTACCCCTAATAATGATGGGTTTAATGATTTGTTTCAATTAATAAAGGGTGAAATAGTAAACATTAAGGATGTTCAAGTCTTTAATCGCTGGGGGCAAATTGTATATAGGGATGTTGAATTAAACTGGGATGGAAACAACAGGGATGGCATTGCATGTAGTTTTGGTGTTTATGCTTTTTATATAGTATATAGTATTAAGGGGGATGAAACCACCTATAGAAAAGAAGGAAATGTAACTTTGGTTAGATAGTTTTTTTCTGTTTAGCATTAGTAATTGAAAATTTTATAAGAACATTATTTCATTAAAAAACACCTAAACTTTTATTCCAATTACAAGAACATCATCTACTTGTTCATTAATTCCTTTCCAATTGTTAAAGGAATTTTGCAGAAAGTTTTTCTGTTCCGGCATAGTTAAATTTTGTATTGAAAGTAAAAGTTCCTTTAACTTACCTGTCATCAGCTTTTTAAAATTTATTCCGCCAAACTGATCGGCAAATCCATCAGTAAAAATGTATATGGAGTCATTGGCATTTAATTCTAAAATATGATTGGTGTAATCGTTTTGACGACATATCTGTGTTCCTCCAATAGGAAATTTATCTGGCTTGATAACTTCCAGCCCATTATCTCTAATTAACCACAAAGGCCTGTTTGCTCCGGCATATTCCAATTTGTTTTGAATAAAATTAAAACAACAAATAGATACATCCATTCCGTCATTTGATTCGTTTTCTGTTTGCCTTAATGATTCTATTACTGCTTTATGAAGTTGATCTAAAATTATTGCAGGTTTGGTTATTCCCTTTTCAATAATAATTCTGTTTAACAGAGAACTGCCAATCATGCTCATGAAAGCACCGGCAACTCCGTGACCTGTGCAATCTGCAGCCACGATTATAGAATAATCATCTTTTAGGAAAAAAGCATAAAAGTCGCCACTAACTATATCCTTGGGAAGAAACAAAATGAATGAATCTTTAAATGTTTCTGCAATTTTTTTTGTTTCAGGGAGTATTGCTGATTGTATTCGCTGAGCATATACTATGCTATCAGTAATTTCTCTGTTTTTTATTTCAAGTTCTTTTGACTTATTATTTAATTCTAATGTGCGTTCGTCAACTAATCGCAATAGTTCCTGTTCTCGCGATTTCAAAATACTAATGGTGTTATTATTTTGTTCTCGTAGCCGCTTGATTAATAATGAAATTATTTTGTTATAAATCTCCGGGTGATGTTTCAATAATTTTACAAAAACATCTTTGCTTATGCCGACTACCTCAACTTCATTTAAAGCAGACACTGACATTGACCTTGGAGCAGAATCAAATAAAAAGAATTCTCCGAAATAGGTGCCAGATTCAACCCTTGCAAGAACATGGTCTCTATCATGAATCTTAGCGCTTCCATAAACCAGCACAAACATTTTATCGCCGGATTCACCCTTGGTGATTATTGAATCATCTTTCTTGAATGTATGAATAGTTAATTCTGGAATAATTTCCATTAACATATCAATAGATACCAAACTGAAAATATCTGTTTGATGAAGAATTGTGGCTAGTTGTTCCGCAGTCATTTTATTTGCACAATATATTTCATGAAGGTTACATTTTTAGTAGCAATAAAAATGTAAAAACTTCATTTGGTAAAATGTATAAATCAATTGTTTATAGATAATAAAGTATTTATTTACATTTGAAAAATTAATCGGAATTATTTGAATACAGAAATTGATATCAATACTTTTTATTCAGAAATGAAGAATGAAAATGTTATTCTTTCATATAAAGGTGATATTAGTCAGGAATTAATTTCGGCACTTTATCCGATTATTGAAAACAGATTAGAAGAAGAAGTTGACGATCAAAAAAGAAGAAAAAAAATATTTCATGTTTTAGTTGAATGTCTTCAAAATGTGCTTCACCATATGGAAACATTCAGAAGCAGTGCAGAATTTGAATTAATGAAAGGTAATGTAAGCGGTCAATTTATGATGACAAGAAGAGGGGATGGGGGATACAATATTTTTACCGGGAATTTTATTCTCAATAAAAATTTTAATGTACTAAAAGAACGAATAGATAAGGTTAATTCAATGGATTCCAATGAGCTAAAGGCATTTTATCTCGGAAGCTTAAGTACTTCGGAACTATCTGAAAAAGGGGGCGCTGGTCTTGGAATAATTGACATGGCTCGTAAATCTGAAAACAAACTGGAATATAAAATTCATCAATTATCTGATGTTTATTCATTTTTTACTCTCGCAGTTAAAATTAATTAATAAATAAAACATGGAAGAAAATTTAATTATTGAAGGAACTAATAAAACACCTGTAATTAAGTTTTATTATGAGAATGGGTCTATTGAAATTTCCGGCAAATCAATTCCGGAAAATTCAATCGGATTTTATCAGCCGATTTATAGTTGGATAGATAACTATGCCACAAAACCTTCCCCTAAAACTGAAATAAAAATTAATCTTGAATATTTTAATACAAGCTCATCGAAATGTTTGTTGGATATATTAAGGAAATTTGAGTCTATTAAAAAAGCCGGCAAAAGCGATATTGAAGTTTTATGGCATTACGAAGCTGATGATGAAGATATGATGGAAGCAGGAGATGATTATAATTCTCTTGTTGATTTAACTTTCAGACTGATAAAAGTTTAGACAGTTTATCGTTCCAATAATTTTCTTAAAAGGTCAAAATACAATGTTATATAAAGCGATATGGTCATTATCCATATCATTAATAGGTTAAACCAAAATGTGTCGAGTTCAACCCCAAAAAAAGATTTTGAGTATGAAAAGAAAGGTGCCGAAAATATTCCTTTCGTTGAAGCATTAAAGAACACAGGTTCAAAACGACGAATGATTTTATTTTCAGCGATAAGAATTTTTGGAGTACCCATTGTATTCTTTACATATTCTTCGAGCTTTTCATTGTAGTGATTCTCCCTGAATTGCACCATTAACTTATCTTCTCCCATTTTTTGAACTTGCGCATCAAGCATTTGCTGCTTCGTTCCATCAGCCTGATTGTATAGCTTAATTAAAAATTTATTTGTGCTATCCATATTTTCATAACACAATTTGAAAAAATCCGGATTTGAGTTCATCTCCAGATCTGAAATTGACTTAAGTTTTAATTTAGGGTATTCGCTTTGCAAATCAGAAAATTCAGTCTTTATTAATGATGAAATCAGTTGAATTGAATCCGAAGAAGATTTATGAGTTTTAACAAAAAGTTCTGCGTTTCTTAATTGTGTCTGCATTACTCCCGGCCACCAATCTTTTCGATAAGTAGCATTACTCATTTGCTTATCATATTCGAAGAAAGGTTTTTCATAATCGTTGTTTTTAAATTGATCAACCGCTAATGCTTCAAAAGCCCAGCGAGAAGCCATGATGTTTCCAATAAAAGGAACTTTTGATTGACTACTTACAACAGGACTTAAATCTTCAAATTTTACCATAACTCCACTGAGCATAATTTGTGGAATAACCAAAAATGGAATTAATATATAAACTGCAACTCTTGTTTTTAAACCGGAAGAAATATTTAAGCCAAGAACATTGGCAAAACATGAAACTGAAAAAAGTACTAACCAATAATCAAAAAATAAATTTGAAACATCAAGAATTAAATTCCCTACTATTAAAAACAATACAGTTTGAATTGCTGAAATAATAAACAGGAAAGTAATTTTTGAAAACAAATAACTACTTCTGCTTAATCGTAAAAATGATTCTCGTTTTAATATTTTTTTGTCATGGATTATTTCCTCTGCGCTAACAATTAGTCCAAGAAACAAAGCAACAATGGCACAGATAAATATGTAGACCGGAATATTGGGGTTAGTTCCAAACCGATATTCTTCACCAGGTGCATGAGCGCGAAGTGCAACTGCAAGTATTAAAGCCAGCAATGGCCCTTCAATTAAAGTAATAGCTAAATATTGCTTGTTATTTATTTTGGCAAGAAAATTTCTTTTGAAATAAACCAGGTATTGTATAAAGGCATTAGAGACTTTAGATACCGGAGTTGATATTTTATTATAAGCTGTTTTTATTCCCTCGGTCTTTTGTACAAAATGGGCATTAAAAAGTTTATACCATTCACTTGAAGAAATTTTTCTGTCAGCGGTTGATTTGCCAAACTCATCTACTGTTTTTGATTCAATAATTCTGAAATTTTCTTCCGGGTTAATATTTCCGCATTCAATACACTCACTGTTTTCAAAATCAACATAGTTCATCTGTTGTTTAAAATAGGAGAGGGAATCTATAGGATTTCCGTAAAAAACAGGATACCCACCAGTGTCAAGAAGTAATAATTTATCAAATAATTTAAAAATATCAGATGAAGGTTGGTGAATAACAACAAAAACCAATTTGCCTGAAAGAGAAAGTTGTTTTAATAACTCCATCACATTTTCAGCATCATTTGATGATAATCCTGAAGTTGGTTCGTCAACAAATAATATTTCAGGTTGTCGGATTAATTCAAGTGCAATATTTAATCTTTTGCGTTGCCCTCCGCTTATAAATTTATTTAGTGGGTCGCCAACAGCAAGGTCTTTTGATTCATAAAGGCCTAATGAAATAAGACACTCATTTACCTTTTTATTTATTTCCTCATCGCTTAACTTTCCAAAATATAATTTGGCACTGAAAAACAGATTTTGATATACTGTTAATTCTTCAATTAATAAGTCGTCCTGAGGAATGTTCCCAATCCAGGCATGCAAATTATTTTTATCAGAATGTAAATCAGTTCCGTTAATATAAATATTTCCTTTTGTTGGTTTTATGCTTCCATTCAACAAAGTGAGCAATGTGGTTTTTCCTGCTCCACTGTTTCCCATAATACTTACCATTGTTCCAGACGAAGCTGAGAATGTCAGGTCGTACAATCCTATTTTATTGTTCCTGAAAGAATAACCAAGTTCTTTTACATCAAATTGAATTTTATTGGAAATATCTGTTCCAATGAATTGATGAAGTATATCATTGTAGAATATAGAATTTATTTTGCTTCCTTTTATTACAGAACCCTGTTCGAAAACATCCACTACACCTACGGCATTTGGAATGATAGCTCTTCCGTTTAAAAACAGCTGGTCGTTTCCGTTATATCGGAAAACAAAAAAATTGAGTTCTTTAAAAAAGAGAAACAGAATTTCACCTGATAAGCTTTCTTTCTGAATATGCAGAGATATATCAGGCGCAAATTCATTTTTATCAATATGTAAAAATGAATTTTCAGTATGATTGAGTTTCGATAAAGCGATGCCTGTTAAGAATAAACAGTTGTTGTAATCGTTTTCGTCAATTGAAAATACTTCTGCTACAGTTTTTAAAAACTCAAGGTGTTGTTCATTTATTTCTAAGGAAGAGGCTTTTACATATTCAAGCAGACGAATTAAAACTATTATCTTTTGTTTTTGATCCAGTTCCTTATTAATGTCTGTACATATTCTTAAAACTTTTACTGAATTTACAGAAATTCTTTTTCTGTTTTTTCCTTCTTCAGTTTTGCCGCTTAATTGGTCAAGAAAAGTGTCGAATATCAGCAAGTATTGTTGAACGAAACTGCTGCTTAATTGTCTGCTTAAAAAACGATTAACTATATCTCGCCCTTTATTTCCAACATCCTCACGGTTGGCTACAATGGCAAACAATTGCATCAGAGCTTTTAATATTTTATCACTCATTATTCAGTAAATAGTTATTTCCTAAGATAAAGCCTGAGGAAAATGCAATTGATTTCTTCTTGAAAAAAATTAATTGATAAGTTTATCTCTTATCACTTTAAAAAGTGAAATTGTTTTATCAATATTTTCTGGAGTTAAATCATCTTTAGATTTCACAATTTCGTCATATGATTTTTTAAGTGACTCCAGGCTTTTCATTAATTCCACTGATTCTTTATCAGTATATTCTTTATATAAATTAATTAAATGATAGATATATAATTTTTGATTGTAAACTTTATCATAAATTCTTTCGTTCTCCGCAGTTTTCGGAATGTCTTTTAAAAGATTAAGACTCAAATAATTTATTTCAATTAATGCTCCGGCTAATACATGGCTTGCTGCCAGATATCGCTCATTCTTTTTTAAATAATTATCGGTTTCGGCAAACGCATGGTCAACCAGCGCAATTACCGAATCTTTATTTGATGAATTCTGACTAAATCGGTTAGCAAACTGATCAAAAGCCTGATTAATATTTAAATCTTTCGCTAATTTTTTTGCTGCTGAATAATAATTTAATAACTCTTGATTCTGACCATAAAAATTAATGTACGAAAGATCAATATTGTAAACTCCATAATTAACTTCTTTTTTAAATGAAGAAACATAGTTTCCTGCATTTTTTGATGGATTTAATAATTCAACTTTAAAAGGAGCGTTATAACTGTATATATCGTTTACAATTTCAAATGGTGATGGAAGATTTGCCTCAGTCATTGCAAATTTAAATTCAATCGAAGATTTTTTTTCGTCATTCAATGAGTCAATTCTGTTTGAGTCAGAAAGTAATGAATCTACATTGGCTACTTCATTACTGTTTCCACCACTGTTGCATGATGAAAATATAGAAATAGAAAGTCCGGTTAAAATGATTGAAGTTGAAATGAATTTCAGCATAACTGTTGTTGTGTTTGCACAAAAATAGAAATGAAAAGCACATAAAATAATTCAATTAAAATTTTTTAACGAGATGTTTAAAATAGGTTTTGGGTTATTAAAAATAAATACCTTGATTATTTTAGCCGTGAGAATAAATATGCAATTCGAAAAGGTTAATAGTTATATTCAGCAAGTTTTAAAAACCGAGATTTCGCCTTTTCTGGTATATCATAGTCTGGCGCATACATTAGGAGTATTGGATGCATCAATTGAAATAGCGAAAGAAGAAAATATTACAAATGAGAATGACCTAATAATTCTTAAAACAGCTGCTATATTTCACGATTGCGGGTTTATAAATGTATATGATCACGAAGTTGAAGAAGAGGCCTGCTTAATTGCAAAAAGAGTGCTTCCTGGTTATGAATATAGCGCCGACCAAATTGAACAAATTTGCAAGTTGATATTAAAGACAAAAATTCCACAGCAACCGGAAACTCAGCTCGAAAAAATTTTATGTGATGCTGATTTAAATTATTTAGGGGATAATGATTATGAAATTATCAGTAACCGACTTTTTTTGGAGTTAAATTCTAATGGAAAAAATATAAGTGAAAAGGAATGGTTAGAACTTCAGATTGATTTTCTGGAAAGGCACCATTTCTGGACAAATTCATGTATAGTACGAAATGAGCAAAAAAAACAAGAACACTTGTCCAGGTTAAAAAACTTTGTCCTGGTTTAAAATAGAATCAAGGTTCTACAAAATACATATCAATCTGCCCCTTGTTTTTAGCTTCAATCTTGCCGCGATGTGTGTAATTAAATTCGTTTTTAACTAGCTCATAAGTAGTGCCGCTGATATTTACTTTTCCAATTTCTCCTGATGATTCCATACGCGATGCAGTATTTACTGTATCGCCCCAAATGTCATAAGCGAATTTTTTTGTGCCTACACTGGTTTAATGCATTTTGTAAAATTGTTGAAGTTTTTCATAGGGGAATATTTTAAAATTAAAAACATTTATTCAAATTGTTGCATTAAAAGTAAAGGAATTTTTAATAAAAAATCTCCTTTAATGTTAAGAATATACAAAGAAGTAATATAAGCAATAAACTATAGAAAAATTCCGATGAAATGCATATTTTATCGGTTGAAATTTTTAATTAAATTGAATTTAGAAAAAAATTAACTGAAGAAATTTAAGATTTAAAAACCTGTATGGTTTTTTCAACTTCAATAAAATCTGAAAACTTGCCGAGAAATTTTGTGGCTTTCACATTTCTGTCATCAATCCAGTGATAATTACCACCTCTTGGTTTACCAAACAAAATACTGTGATATTTAAAGCCATGAGATTTCAGCCATTCTTCAGTAATTGCCCTGTGAGATTCTAATCTCGAAGTAAAAAAGCATATAAAATGTCCTTCGTCATACCATTTATTAACAAATTCCAAAGCTTCAGGAATCAGCTTTGCTGTTCTCATTCTTTCAGGCTCTTCATTCGGAACATCTTCGCAAATAGTTCCATCAATATCAATTAAAAAATTCTTAATATGATCGGGTAGGATAGGGCTTCCCTTGGATCCATCTGCATTAAACGATTCTTTTAAATCTGACATTTATTAATTCGCTTTAACCTCACTGATTAATTTTTGTAAGGTTGCTTTTGCATCACCAAAAAGCATTCGCGTTTTTGGTTCGTAGAATAATTCGTTTTCAATACCTGCATAACCAGCGGCCATACCTCGCTTCATAACAATTACATTTTGAGCATATTCAACTTCCAATATCGGCATTCCGTAAATAGGACTTTGAGGATTCTTTTTTGCAGCAGGATTAACCACATCGTTCGCTCCAATTACTATTACCGCATCGGTTGAATTGAATTCATTATTAGCATCTTCCATTTCCAATAATTTTGGATACGGAACATCAGCTTCAGCCAATAAAACATTCATATGTCCTGGCATACGACCTGCCACCGGATGAATGGCATATTTAACTTCAACGCCTTTTTCTTCCAATAAAGTTTCTAATTCATGACATGCATGTTGAGCTTGAGCAACCGCCAATCCATAACCTGGAACTATCATTACTTTTTTTGAATAACTCAATAACACTGCAGCATCTGAAACCGAAATCTCTTTAATAGTACCAAGAGTAGAGTTGCCAATGCCGGCAGTCGATGTTCCACCTCCGCCAAATGATCCTACAATTACATTAAGCAAAGATCGGTTCATTGCCTTACACATAAGAATTGTAAGTATTGTTCCGGCAGAACCAACTAAAATTCCACCGGTTAGCATAACCTGGTTGTTGTAAATAAAACCACCAAAAGCAGCTGCAACACCGGTAAAGGAATTGAGTAAAGAAATAACAACCGGCATATCAGCACCGCCAATGGGCATAACGAAAAATATTCCGTAAATCAAGCAGCCAGCAGTTAAAACTCCTAATAAAACCATGTTAGGTACAGGCAAGGTTGTAAGATAAGCGCCGGTACCAATCAAGGCTGCCATAAGAATTAAATTAATAACTGATTGACCAGGAATTGTTTTGTCATTAATGTTCCCATTTAGTTTGCCAAAAGCAATCATGCTGCCACTAAACGATATACTACCTATTAATAATCCTGCAAGTACCGTAGCCATATAGCCATAAGCACCCGCTGCAAAATGATGCTGATATTCTATTACAGAAATTATAGCTGCACAGGCACCACCCATTCCATTAAATAATGAAACCATTTGAGGCATTGCAGTCATTTTTACTTTTTTTGCTCCAAGGACTCCGAGAATGGTTCCAATTAATAAAGCAACAAAAATTAAAATAATATTTGTGTTGGAAAAAGCTTCTCCGTTTTCTGTTCTATATAGAAATATTGTTCCTGCAATTGCTATTGTCATTCCAAAAGCCGCAATTAAGTTACCACGCCTTGCAGTATCAGGATGACTGAGTCTTTTTAAACCTATAATAAAAGTGATTGAGCCTATTAAGTATATAATTTGTAAGATTTGATTTTCCATCTATTTCTATTTCGTATTTCTTATTAAAATTCTCTTATTATTTCCTCTGCTTTTTAAAATTACTTTTTCTTCTTTTTGAATAACTCAAGCATACGGTCTGTAACTACAAATCCTCCAACAACATTTAATGTTCCAAGTATTACGGCTAAAAAGCCCAGAATTAATGCGAGGTAATTATCTGGTTCAGCTTGCCCCATTACAATGATGGCGCCTATAATAACTACACCATGAATTGCATTTGCTCCTGACATAAGCGGAGTATGTAACACTGAAGGTACATGCGAAATAACCTCAATACCTAAAAAGACCGAGAGAATGAGAATGTAAATCATTCCCATGTTGGAGTAAATAAAAGTGAGTAACTGTTCCATATAATTTTATCAGGCTGTTTGTGTGGTTATGGTTTCTTTAACTTTAGGATGGTTTATTTCCTTATTGTGAGTAATACAACTTCCTTTTACTATATCATCTTCAAAGTTCAATAGAAGATTACCTTCTTTGTTAATAATGAGTTTTAAAAAATTCAAAACATTTTTACCAAACATTTTGCTTGCATCAGCCGGAATAGTTGATGGCAGATAGGAGTTTCCTATAATAGTGACACCTTTATGATTGATAGTTTCGTTATTCTTGGTCAGTTCGCAGTTTCCACCGGTTGATGCAGCCAAATCCACAATCACGCTACCCGCTTTCATTGATTCAACAGTTTGGGTAGTAATTAATACAGGAGCCTTTCTTCCGGGAATTTGAGCTGTAGTTATTATTACATCAGACTTCGAAGCGCTTTCATGAATTTTTTGTTTTTGACGATCTAAAAATTCTTTTGATTGCTCAACAGCATATCCACCAGCCGCGGAAGAATCAGCAGCACCTTCTACTTCTATAAATTTAGCGCCCAACGATTTTACCTCTTCTTTTACAGCAGCACGGGTATCAAAAACTTCAACTACTCCTCCTAATCTTTTTGCGGTTGCAATTGCCTGTAAACCGGCAACACCAGCACCAATGATTAAAACCTTTGCAGGAACTATACTTCCTGCCGCAGTCATGAACATAGGAAAGAACTTAGGAAGGTTTGTGGCAGCAACCAAAACTGCTTTATATCCAGCTGCAGTCGCTTGTGATGAAAGAATGTCCATAGCCTGAGCACGGGTTGTTCGTGGAATCATATCCATACTGAAACTGGTGACATTCTTATTTAACAAGGCCAAAACAATTTCTTTATTAAATAATGGTTGAAAAACATTTAGCAGAACTGTTCCTTCCGGCATTTTAGCAATATCATCATTGCTTACAGCATTAATTCGTGCTATCAGATTGCTGTTTTTTAATATATCTTCTTTAGAAGTTATTGTTGCTCCGGCATTTATATATTCATCATCACTAATCATTGCGCCATTCCCTGCACCTGATTCTACTTTTAACTGAACATTCATTTTAACTAACAGACCGACAATTTCAGGGAGCATTACCACTCTTCTGTCCTCCAATGGTTCTCGTAAAATTCCTATTATCATTTATATCATTTTTCTTTTAAGCGCGGCAAAAGTAACTTTCGGGATTGATAATGAGAAGATGACAATTATTAGTTGTTTACAACAGATTAATTATTGAATTCTTTGAAGATTTTTCTTAAATATTTTTTTATTTCATCAATGTTTATACATTACGCCCATGAAAACGACGAAGAAAACGCCAGTTAAGAAGGCTCCAGCGAAAAAACCTTTAGCGCAGAAAACGGTTTCTAAAAAGCCATTAGCAAAAAAAGATTCTCCTAAAAAGGCTGAAGTAAAAAAAGCTACAGCTAAGAAATCAGTGATAATAAAAGAGAAAGTAAAAAAAACTGAACCCAAGAAGCAGGAAATTGTTGTTAAGGAAGAAAAAAAACAAGCAATTCCTAAACCACCTAAAAAGACTTTAACAAAAAAGAAAGAATATAAGGTTGCCGGCCCTCCTGCAATTCCGCTTGCAACAAAAATTTCATCCTCTGGGAAAAGATTATTTACAATGGAGTATGTAATAAAGAGTTCTCCGGTCATTTTATATGACTTTGTTACAGCAACATCAAATATGGCTCAGTGGTTTGCGGATGAAGTTGACAGAAGCAGAGATGATATTTATACTTTTACTTGGGATGGCAATGTTCAGGTTGCAAGAGTACTTGATGAAATTGAGCACGAGCTAGTTCGTTATCAATGGGTTGATGGTCCGGCTGACGAATACTTTGAATTTAAAGTTACCCATACTGAAATAACCGGTGATACGGTATTAATTATTACGGATTTTTGCGACCCTAAGGATATGAAGGATGCTCAGTTTTTATGGGATAGTCAAATTAAGAACATGATTCAACAATTAGGTGCCTGATAATTTTCAGGTTTAAATTAAAGGGCCACATTTTCAATTTGTAGATGTGGCTTTTTATATTAGTATATTTTGAATTATCATGTGTTGTTTTAAAAAGTAATCATAAGCAATTTCATATTTATTTAAAGGCAGTATAGAGGCAATTTTTAAATATCCGGTTTTTGAAATAATATCTTCAAACTCACTTATTGTCAGATTTTTTATTTCCTTGTAATAATCATTATCAACTGAATGAATCCAACGATCAGTATTTGTTGAGATGTAAAAATTTTTATCATTCAATATCGAATAATTCGATAAAATTTTGGGCAGGTGCATTTCCAGTTCTTTTCCGGATAAAATGAAAAAGGTAGAAAAATAATTTCCCCACCAAAAAAAATTCCTTACGGCAAATTGGTTTTCATCTTCTAATTTTTTTGGAAAGTCAAGAATTAAATATGGTAATCCAAGGTAATTTTCACCCTTTGAAATTTTAGGAGTAAAAGTTTTTTGATCATAATCGACCAAAATTTTTCTCCAGGTTTCATTTAAAGTTTTGTTATTTCCAATTTCACCAAATAAGGTAATAATTTTTGAAATTATTTCCCGTTTAACAGAAAAAAAAGCGGTGTTACCAATTGTTATTTTCTCTTCTTCCGAAAGAATTACTTTTGTTTGCATCGCAAGCAATATAGATTGAAAAAAATAGACAAACTTGTTCTTTCCAGTTTCATAGGTCCGTTTATTGTGACTTTTTTTATAACGCTGTTTGTTTTGGTCATGCAGTTTTTATGGAAATATGCTGACGACTTAATTGGCAAAGGGTTAGAATGGTACCTTGTTGGTGAATTGCTGTTTTACGCATCAAGCAGTTTTGTTCCTTTAGCACTTCCTCTTGCAATATTATTATCATCAATAATGACAATTGGAGGAATGGGAGAGCAGTATGAATTAACTGCTTTAAAAGCTTCAGGATTATCCTTGATTCGAATTTGTTCGTCTTTATTTACTGTAAGTATTGTTCTATGTTTTGCTTCTTATTTGTTTAGCAATTATGTTCAGCCTGCTTCTTATTTGCAATTCAGAGCTTTGCTTTATGATGTTAGCGAACAAAAGCCGGCATTAAATATTAAACCAGGTGTTTTTTATAATGGGATAGATGGATATAGTATGCGGGTTGGTAAAAAATTAGCTGATAACCAAACCATTTTTGATGTAATGATTTATGACCATACTGAAGGAAAGGGAAATACAAATGTATTGGTAGCAAAAAAGGGAAAAATGGTTTTAACCGACGATAAACGATTCATGATTCTTGAGTTGTTTAACGGGAAACAATATCAGGAAATTAATAACAATCAAAAAAAAGATCTTGCACATGAACAGGCAAGAGTAAGTTTTGATTACTGGAAAAAAATATTTGATCTGTCTGATTTTAAAATGACTAGAACCGATGTGAATCTCTTTAAAGATAATTATGAAATGATGAATCAGGGTCAGCTTGCAAAAGCTATTGATACCTTCAATATTGAAAAAGAGAAAAATGAAGCGCAGTTGGTTTCGTTCATAAAACCTTACTTATCATTTATAAAACATAATTTGGATAGTGCTTTTAGAAAAGTGAATGTAAATGTAAATGCAATGGTGAGTGATTCATTGGCTTATGATAAAAAAACACTTGTTGAAAAATCTTCAATAATTAATATAGCGGTAATTAATATCCGCAATATAAAAGGATACGCTTCTTTTATTTCAGGTTCACAAAATTCTAAGGCCGAAATGAAACTTCGTTACGAAATTGAATGGTGGAGAAAAATAACACTCGCTTTTGCCTGCTT
The DNA here is from genome assembly GCA_947469485.1 of Chitinophagaceae bacterium. GTDB lineage: Bacteria > Bacteroidota > Bacteroidia > Chitinophagales > UBA10324 > UBA10324. The sequence goes on from CANIPU010000016.1 coordinate 57,055, forward strand.
ACTGTTGTTTTTAATTGGTGCTCCTTTAGGTGCAATTATAAGGAAGGGAGGCTTGGGTTTACCATTTGTAATTGCAGTTGTGTTTTTTGTTTTCTTTTATATGATAACGGTGGCGGGAGAAAAATTTGCAAAAGAAAGCGTCACCTCAGTATTAACAGGTATGTGGCTTTCCTCATTAATTTTATTACCGATTGGAATCTTTTTGGTGCGTAAATCAACGCATGATAGTAGTTTATTTAACCTCGAATCGTGGTATGGAATTTTAAAACGGATTGGAGGTATTTTTAACAGACGAAAAATATAATGGTTAATAAAGTTATCAGTCAAATTCGTTTGTTTATTAACCTTTGGTTCGTTTGGCTTATAACGGGAATTATTTTATGGATAATTTTTCCAAAAGGAGTTCTTGAGTTGTACTGGAATGAACAGCATAATTTAGTGTTTGATAAATTTTTTTCAATAATTACTTATTTGGGAAGTGGATTTGTTTTTGGTCTTTTTGTTTTTGTTTTAATTTTTATAAATAGAAGAATTTTTTTTATTGCATTAAGTACATCACTTGTTTGTTTGTTGACTTCAATAATAATGAAGCAGTTTTTTTTTAAAGGCGAAATGCGACCAATTTCTTTTTTTGGTGATTCAGTAAATATTCATTTGCCTGATGGTGCTGAAAAGTTATTGTTCGGCAGTTTTCCATCGGGGCACACTCTTTCAGCATTTGCTATGTTTTTACTGATGGCTTTTTTTATAAAAAACAATTTTTTGCAAGTGATATTATTTATTACAGCAGCTTTGGTTGGCATATCAAGAATTTATTTAATGGCCCATTTTAAAGAAGATGTTTGGACAGGTTCTTTATTAGGTGTTGCAATTAGTATAGGAGTGACTTTTTTCTTTCAGAATTATTTTAATAATATAAATAGTTATCCATTAATATCACTAAACAGAAATGGTAAAAAGATTTGACCCTTCTTACTATATAATAACTGTTGTAGCAGTTCTGCTATACATACCATTTTTAGGTCAGGTGCATTTGTTTGATTGGGATGAAATAAATTTTGCTGAATGTGCCCGTGAAATGATTCGTTCTCGCGATTTCTTGCAAGTTCAAATTAATTTTTTACCGTTTTGGGAAAAGCCACCACTCTTTATCTGGATGCAGGTTTTCAGTATGAAAATATTTGGGGTTAATGAGTTCGCAGCTCGATTTCCAAATGCGGTTGTAGGAATCATTACGATGAATGTTCTTTATTCAATCGGGAAAAAGGAATTTACAGAGAGATTTGCATGGTGGTGGGTATGGTGTTATGCAGGTAGTATTTTGCCGCAATTTTATTTCAAATCCGGAATTATTGATCCGAGTTTCAATCTGTTTATTTTTCTATCTATCTATTACAATTTCAAATTAGAGCAAAATAAATTAATCAATAGACCAGCCTGGAAACTTGCAACTTTCACAGCTTTATTTCTTGGACTTGCTGTATTGACTAAAGGACCTGTTGCAATTATTATTTTCTCATTGTGCTGGATTTTTACAAGAATTACAAGGCAAGGAAGAAAGAATATATTCAATCCTGAATTGGTTTGGGTTGCGATTCTTACTGTTTTCATTTCTGTTTCCTGGTTTCTTTTAATTTGGCTTAAAGATGGTAGTGAGCAGATTCAACTCTTTATTCAATATCAGTGGCGATTGCTCACAACCGGAGATTCAGGACACGGACAACCTTTTTGGTACCATTGGGTTATTTTATTATTTGGTTGTTTTCCTGCTTCTGTTCTATTGTTCATGAGAAAAAAGGATCATGGCGGAGAATTGGAAGCTCAAAGAGAATTGAAAAACTACATGTGGGTTTTATTTTTTGTGGTTCTTATTCTTTTCTCTTTAGTAAAAACAAAAATTGTTCATTACTCATCGCTTTGCTATTTCCCTCTAACATTTATTGCTGCTCGAACGCTTTATCATATGGCTTTGGAATGGAGAGGAAAAAAACTGATGAGTACAATTTGCATTGTAATAGGTTTATTAATTTCATTTGCGTTAATACTTATTCCATTTTTAGGAACTCATAAACACTTAATATTCGATTATGTAAAAGATAGTTTTGGTAAATCTGCCTTGGATAGAAATGTTAACTGGGAATGGTATACTTATTTGCCTGGAATTATTTTTTCTAGCTCTTTGATTTTAACATTTCTCTTTATTAAAAGAATTCAAAATCGCTTTATCACTTTATTTGCAAGCTCAGTAGTAGTTGTTCAATTAGCTCAGATAATAATTGTTCCGAGAATTGAATTGTATACGCAAGGTGCCGCTATAAATTTTTATGAATCACTTAAAGACAAAAATGTTTTGGTTGATGCTTACGGATTTAAAAGTTATGCTCATTTATTTTATTCAGATAAAACAAAAGATCAAGCAAGACTTCCACTTGACAGCTTGCTTTATGGAAAAATTACTGTGCCGGCTTATATTGTAAACAGAGTAGATGTAAAATATGATATTACCCAATATAAAGAAGTTAAAGAAATAGGTCGAAAGAATGGTTTTATATTCTATAGACGAATGCCCAAATAAGTTAATTGGAATAAATTTTATTCTTTAAAATACCTTTCTTGTGTAAAAAGTGTTGTAGCGAAACACGCAAAACGCCTCGGCCATATTTCATGCTACGAGTGAAATTGATTGAACTTGCCTCTTCAAAGTATTTTGTTGGACAAGTGACTTCTGCAATTTCAAACCCAGCCATAAAAATCTGCGATAACATTTCATTATCAAATACAAAGTCATCGTTGTTAACATTGTAATTAATTCTGGTTAAAACCTCTTTTGAAAAAGAACGATAACCTGTGTGATATTCCGACAGTTTCTGTCCGATTAATAAGTTTTGGGAAAATGTGAGAAAACGATTGAAGAAATATTTATACAACGGCATACCACCTTTCAAAGCGCCCTTACCTAAAATGCGAGAACCCAAAACCACTGGATACAAGTCATTAGCAATAATGCTTGCCATTGCCGGAATTAACAAGGGAGTATACTGGTAATCCGGATGCAGCATGATTACAATGTCAGCCCCTATTTCAAGAGCCTTGTTGTAACAGCTTTTCTGATTACCACCATAACCTTTGTTTTTTTCATGAACGATTATGTGCTTGATTCCAAGCTTTCGTCCTACTTCAGCTGTATTATCCTTGCTTGCATCATCTACCAATACAACTTCATCAACAATAGCAAAGTCAATTTCTCGGTAAGTTTTTTCCAGCGTTTCGGCTGCATTATATGCAGGTAGAACTACTACTACTTTTTTATTCTTTATCATTATTCAATATCGTATTAAGAATCTGCAATATTATAAAACAGTTTTTCTACTATTTAAGAAAGCAGTAAGCCAACGGCTTATTACATTCGCTGCGGATGCGGATTCTTCAGCTTTGTAAAAAATTTCCTTACCCGCCTAAAGATGGTGAGGTGATAGGAATATGGATGTATTCTAAAGGGTTTTATTATCACCATAATCAGGTGACTATTCTTGCAATGAACACACGCAAACATTTCAGTCATCCGGAATTAGTACCAAATGACTGGAAAAATGTTGCTGATATTAAAAGCATGGATGTAAATACAAATGTTCATTTTGGAAAAATGTTTCTCAATCTTTTTGGCCAAAGTTGCTATAACATCGATCGGTTTTATTCTTCTGAATTTGAAAAACAACTTATACAAATTCTGCAAAAGCAAGATTTCGATTTAGTGCAATTGGAAGGCGTATATCTTTCGCAATATGTATCCGTTCTGCGGAAATATTCTAAGGCTAAAATTGTATTGCGCACCCAAAATGTTGAATTTGAAATTTGGGAGCGAGAAGCAAAGTCAGGCTCATGGTTGAGGAAAAAGTATCTGCAACTTATGGCAAAGCGGATGAAAAAATTTGAGTTGAGTATGCTCAATCTGTATGATGGAATTGTTCCGGTTAGTAAGCGTGATGCAGAAACCTTCAGCAATTTAGGTTGCTCAATTCCAATGCAGGTTTGCGAACATGGAGTTGATACACAAATTAATAAATCAATAAATGAGATAAATACTGAAGAGAAGTCAGTATTTCATATAGGCAGTATGGATTGGAGACCAAATCTATTGGGGCTTGAATGGTTTATTGATAATTGCTGGCCAATTGTTCTAAAGGAAATACCTGACGCAAAATTGTACCTCGCCGGAAGAAATTTTCCGAATAGCTGGAAGGAGAAGGTAATTAAAAATGTTATTATGGTTGGAGAGGTTGAAAATGCATCTGCATTTATTCAATCAAAACAAGTTATGATTTGTCCATTGCATGCAGGAAGCGGAATAAGAGTCAAGTTAATGGAAGGCATGTCTTTCGGAAAAGCAATTGTTTCAACAGCAATAGGAGCAGAAGGATTGCCAGTTGTAAATGGAAAAAACATTTTTATTGCTGATGGAAATGAAGAATTTGCAAAATGCATAATTCAACTTTTGTCTGATAATGAATTGAGAAATAGTTTTCAAACTGAATCAAGAAAATTAGCTGAACAAAAATTTGATTACCGTGTTTTGGTTGGAGAATTATTAAATTTTTATTCTGAAATAAATAAAGCATGAGCAGTTACCAGTTCTTTCAACTTTTATTCTGGATACCTGTTGGGTTTCTCTTTTATTCTTATTTTTTATATCCAGTAATTCTTGAAGTTGTTTCAGTTTTTAAAGGGAAAAAACAAATTCCTGCGTCTGTCATTGGTTTGCCATCTGTCAGCATTCTTCTTTCATCTTACAACGAGGAAAAGGTGTTAGTTGAAAAAATCAGAAATATTTTTAACTGCGATTATCCAAAGGATAAACTTGAAGTGATCGTCGGGAATGATTGTTCTTCCGATTCTACAAAAGAAATTTTAAATAAGCTTAAAGTTGAATTTCCTGAATTGGTTTTTCATAATTACAATTTTCGAAGAGGTAAGCCGGCTGTGCTGAATGATTTGGTGAAAGAAGCCAATCATGAAATCATATTATTAACTGATGCTAATATTTTATTTGATAAAGATGCTATAATAAAGTTGACAGAACACTTTTCTGATTTAGCAATCGGTTTAGTTGGTGGAAATATTTTAAACAAGGCAAGTGGTAAAGGAATTTCGAATCAGGAGAAAACATATATCTATCGCGAGAACAGGATAAAATTTCTGGAAGGAAAAAATTTCGGGTGCATGATTGGACCATTTGGAGGTTTCTATGCTTTGCGAAAAAATCTTTATCAGGCAATTCCGGAAAATTTCCTTGTTGATGATTTTTATATCTGTATGAATGTACTGAAGCAAAAGTTCAAGTCCATTTCAGAATCAAAAGCAATAGCTTATGAAGAAGTATCAGAAGATTGGCGTCAGGAATACAAAAGGAAAGTAAGAATTTCATCGGGCAATTTTCAAAATCTCATCCGTTTCGAAATTTTTTTGTTACGGTTTAATTCAATTTCATTTTGTTTTTTTTCACATAAAGTGCTTAGGTGGTTAGGGCCATTTTTTATTTTGACTGCATTTCTCATAAATATTCCTTTAGCCATTTCAGATAAATCCAGCATATATTATTACCTTTTATTAATGCAGGTTGTGCTTTTTATTTCACCTTTTGTACAAAGATTATTGGAAGCAATTCCCTTTGAAAACCCAATTTGGAAATCCATCTCTTATTTTTACACCATGAATTTTGCCTTACTGGTAGGTTGGTTCAGATTCATTAAAGGAATAAAATCAGGAGTATGGACTCCTACAAAAAGATAACAGCATGTTTAACAGTATTGAAGAAGCTCTTGAAGATATCCGAAACGGGAAATTAGTTATTGTCGTAGATGATGAAGACCGCGAAAATGAAGGTGACTTTATTACTGCTGCAAGAAATGCTACTCCTGAAATAATAAATTTCATGTCGAAATACGGCCGTGGATTAATATGTTCGCCGCTTACTGAGGCTCGTTGTGAAGAATTGAATTTGAAAATGATGGTAAGCGATAATACTGCTCTACATCAAACGCCATTTACAGTTTCAGTTGATTTATTGGGTTATGGTTGTACAACAGGAATTAGCGCCGGTGACAGAAGCAAAACTGTGCAGGCACTCATTAATCCGAAAACTAAACCTGAGGAACTCGGAAGACCAGGTCATATTTTCCCACTCAAAGCACGCAAAGGAGGCGTGTTGCGCAGAGCAGGTCATACTGAAGCATGCATTGACCTTGCAAGGCTTTCGGGGTTTGAAGAGGCGGCAGTACTTGTTGAAATAATGAATGATGATGGTACTATGGCTCGCCTGCCTCAGTTAATTGCTGTTGCTAAAGAGCATGATCTGAAACTGATTACCATCAAAGATTTAATTGAGTACCGGTTGAAGCACGATAGTATGATTCGCCGTGAGGTGGAGGTTAATATGCCAACTGAATGGGGAAATTTTAAATTACATGCTTATTCACAAACTGATTCCTCTCAGGTTCACCTTGCATTAGTAAAAGGAGAGTGGAAAGAGAACGAACAGGTTTTAGTGCGGGTTCATTCCTGTTGCCTGACCGGTGATGTTTTTGGATCAAGTCGTTGCGATTGTGGCGGACAGTTGCATGATGCCATGCAAATGGTTGAAGAGGAAGGAAGGGGAGTAGTTCTTTACATGAATCAGGAAGGCCGTGGAATTGGTTTGCTGAATAAACTGAAAGCCTACAAATTACAGGAAGAGGGAATGGATACAGTTGAAGCAAATCTTGAATTAGGTTTTGATATGGATGCACGCGATTACGGCATTGGTGCGCAGATATTGCGTGACCTTGGCGTTCAAAAAATAAAACTCATGACCAATAATCCGAAGAAGCGAGCCGGACTGAAAGGTTATGGATTAGAGATTGTAGAAAATGTACCTATCCGAATGCATGTGAACCCACACAACGAGCGCTACTTAAAAACCAAGCGCGATAAAATGGGGCACGATTTCGCGATTTAAAATATATAAGGTATTAAAAAGACCTTTGTAATTCAATTAGAAATCACCATCTGAATAGTCTGCCTTGTTTTCTGCTCCAGTAGTATTTTACGGTTAGCAGTTTGTTGCTGAATCACTTCATCATTATAATGGCGAATAGTGAGCAATTGCAATCCGTCGTTGGTTAATATTTTATATTTAGCAGAAATTTCTTCGAGAAATGGATTTATGCGTTGTGGAATATGATCTGCACAAAATGAAAAACTGATGGCAGCATTCTGCATCATGTTAAAATGTACCCGGTGTTTAACCATTAAACTGAAAATGTATTCAAGATTAACTTCATCCATAAATGAAAAATCTTTTGGAGAAATAGAAATAAGAATTTGTTC
>CANIPU010000017.1 GCA_947469485.1 Chitinophagaceae bacterium
AAGGAAAAAGCAATTGAGGAGCTGGATAAACTAATTAAGCTAAATAATGATTTAAAACCACAGGCAATGTGGGAGAAAGCAATATTGCTAATTGAATTAAATAAAAAGGATAAAGCGAAAACTGTATTAACAGATTTATCTAATATTAATTCTTCTTACAAGCAAAAGGCAATTGATAAGATAAAAGAACTGTAGAATTTCAATGGTGAAATATTCTTCAGTTAACACTTTCATTTTTACCCGACCAAGTTTCAGGCATTGAACTTATTTCAAATTATGAAACACTTGCTGCACATCCTCATCGTCTTCTAACTTGGCAACTAACTGTAATACCTGATTTGCCTGTTCTTCACTTAATCCTTCTTTATAATTATTCGGAATTTGTTGCAACTCAGCACTCTTGGCTTCAATATTTTTCGACTCTAATCCCTTTTGCATTTTACCGAATTCGGTGTATGGTGTGTAGATGATAATATCTTCATCGTCGGAATCAATTTCTTCAGCACCAAAATCAATCAGGTCTAATTCTATTTCGTCGAGATTCACTTTAGTTTTATCTACTTTAAAAACACCCATGCGGTCGAAGGTAAAAGCAACAGACCCTTGAGAACCTATTGTGCCGCCACCTTTGCTCATAATCACACGCAGGTTTGAAATGGTGCGGGTCGGATTATCAGTGGCACATTCAATCATCAACGCAACTCCATTCGGAGCATAACCTTCATACACCTGTTCCTCCAGATTTTTTTCATCCTTATTGAGTGCGCGCTTGATGGCTGCCTCCACTTTATCTTTTGGCATACCAACACCCTTTCCATTTTGCATGGCTGTTCGAAGTCGAGAGTTAGTATCAGGATTTCCACCACCTGCTTTCACCGCAATGGCAATTTCTTTTCCTATTTTGGTAAATGCTTTTGAGACTCTGTCGTTACGGGCGAAAATGGTTGCCTTTCTGGTTTGAAATATTCTTCCCATTGGATTATGCTTTTTTTATCGGGGCGCTAAAATAGAAATAGAGATTTAAGTTAACCTAACAACTAACTGTCTATTTTATGATTTTTTTGAATGACCCAGTATCACTTCATTTGATAAAAATTATTAGTATGAAAAAAGTGTTTCTGGCAATACTGGTTTCAGGAATGATTTATTCCTGCGAATTCAAAAAACAATATCAATTCGGAGTAACAGTTGATTCGACAAATGCGATTTCAGTATCAGAGCTAATTTCAAATTCTCCGAGTGAAAATGTTGTGGTTAAAGGCAATATTACTTCGGTTTGTCAGGGAGAAGGTTGTTGGTTAAATCTGGATGCCGGTAACGGAGAGCAGGTATTTGTTGATTGGGATAAAAAATTTTCGGTACCAAGAGATATTGAAGGGAAAACAGTTTTTATTCATGGGTTTTCATATTTAGATACTACCACAGTTGCTGAATTAAAACAAATGCAACGGGATAAAGGAAGACCGAATGAGGAAATTATGTTAATAGATTCACCTTTAATTAAGGTTGCAATAAAGGCAGATGGTTTGGAAATAAAATAAAGCAAATAATATCTTATCTCAATTACTATCAACTATACTACCTGATCCTGAGACATTAATAGTAAGCTTAGGTGAACCCTGATAATATACATTTCCACTTCCGCTTATATTAATTCCAAGAGTTTCAATAGCGTTTACTTCAGCATTACCTGATCCACTTATATCAACCGTACAGGTTTTTGTAAAAAAATGAAATGCATGAACATCACCTGAACCAGAAATATCTACATCCAGATTATTACTTATACCATTTAGAGTTATTGAACCACTACCACTAATTTTTGCAGTAGTATTATTTGAAACAGCATTTGCATTAATAGAACCACTTCCACTTACCTGAAAACTCATATCATCTGAATAAATTGAATCAAGAGTATTAATTACTCCGGAACCTGAAGTTGAAATTGAATTTATTTCTGGAGAAGATATGTTGATTACAACATCAGATTGGTCACCTAAACATCTCTTTGAATAAATGTTTAAAGCATCTCCGCTTGTTTCAAAAACAATTTTGTCAATAATATTTTCAGAAGCCGTAATAGTGATTGAATAAACCGAATCATATTTCAAATAAACAGTTCCTTCGGTTTCAAAGTTTAGTTTTTTAAAGCCTGAATTATCAATAATGTTAGTTATAACATTCCCTTTTGCATGAAGGCAAGGCCATTTGTTTTCTTTACAAGAAAAAAAGGAAATAGTAATAATGCCTGCAATAAATAAAAATTTAAATTTCATTTATTTAAAATTTTAATGAAGGTAGTTTTCTTATTTAGAAGATTCAAAATAAAACAATTACAATTTTATTATAGGTAAAATCTTTAATGATTTTGAATTAATATGTAAATATTATAATTTATAGGTAACTAGGTATTTATTAAACAATCACTATTGATTATATTAATAATATTATCAATAGTGATAAAAATCTATTATTTAACTAATATACCTTTTTTGACACAAAAATTGAAAAAATGCAACCTTAATTAGACTCAACAACCTGAGGCTCAGCTAGAATAGTTAATATAAAATCAGCATTCATACTGAATTTAAAACTTCCAATTCCAATTTGTTGTTTCATAGCAATATTCTGACGAAGTGCTTCTGATAGGTCCTTTGCGATAGGAGGAATTGAACTATTATTCATAACTCTGCTATCTTTCATTTCCAATTCAAAATCGAAGGAGATTTTTTTTCTTTTGCTAGCTTCTTGAAATTCAGGCTTATATAAATTAAAAGATACCGCTTCATTTTTGCGTTGAGCTTCTTTAATTTTCATTGCTATAACCGGAAGGTATTTTTTCCAGACAGCCTGATAAATATCCAAGTCCTTCATTTTAAAATTTTTGTAAAGATAATAAAAAGAATTTGAAACAAGTTTTCCACAAATTATTATCAAAAACAGTCTTTATTCTTAATTTCCATTGTAATACAAGTGCTATGTTTGATGAATAGGTCGAAACATTTTTAACAAGTGAACTTTAAACGGACGATATTCTTTTTTCTAATGGCAGTTATTTATGGCTGCGGTTTTTTTGATAATGAAGAAACAAAGAATGACAAAGGTGAAGTTGGAATGTTACCGGAAACAGACAGAAAGTATACTTTGAAGTCTGCGATAATAAAGCTGAAAAGTTCTAAGCAGATTTTAGGTTCAGATATAGAAACCACAATTTATTTAGATGATTATGGCGATAAATACTGTAATAAAACCGATACAAAACTCAAATATAAGAATACGACAATTGTAACAAGTTCAGTGAGTATAACTAAAAACGATTTTACTTATACATATGACCCTGAAAAAAAGAGTGGTACAAAAAGTAAAAACAAAGGGAATTTTAATCCAATGCATGTTGATTTTGGTAAAATGGATAAACAATCATTGGAAACAAATGGAATTTCTAAAGAGGGTGAAACTGAATGCTTAGGTAGACTTTGTGAAGTTTATGTTCTGGAAAATCCTGCATTGGAAATGTCAGGCCGATACGAAGTCTGGAATAAAATTCCATTAAAATTTTCGACAAAAATTGGAAATTCTCAAATGGAAATGTATGCTGTTGAAGTCCAGGAAAATCCGATAATTCCGGAAGATATATTTGATCTTCCTAAGGATATAGAATTTATTGATGCTGCAAATCCGTTAGCATCCGGGAACGAACAAGTTCTTTCAGATTCTCTGCCGAATCTGCCTTCTTTGGATAAATAAGGTCACTCCAATAGCATTCAATTATTCCGGGTTTTAATTTAAATTCCTGTAATAAATTTCCTGAGTTTTTAATAGTCATAGGAACCAATGGAATTCCGGTTTCCAGAGATAATTTAAAAGCGCCATCATAAAATTTTTTTAAAGGTTCGCTTGTTTTATTTCTTGTGCCTTCCGGAAATAAAAAAATACTAATCCCTTCATTCAAAGAGCGTTTCATGTTTTCTATACTTCTTGCTCTGCTTTCTTCATCTTTTCTGTTTACACTCAAATAAAGTTTTCTGATTATGTAACCAAAAAAAGGAATTTTTACCAACTCTTCCTTTGATAGATATCTGAAGGTAACCGGAGTAATTAGAGCACAAACAGGTACATCTAATAATGATGTGTGATTACTTACAAAAATATAAACACCATCTTTTTTCAAATGATGCATCCTTTTCACTTTTACTCTTATTAAGTAAAATAAGAAGAGGGTTTTAGCCATACCATAAGAAATTTTATGTGCAATATGAGGAGTTCGTTTTCCGAAAATATTTGTTACAAACAAAAAATAGTAAAATGGAATACAAATGATAATTACAATTGAAACCACTATTGCAGCATAAATCCCAAAGAGTGTTTTTAAAAAATTTAGCAAGAGAAAAAATTTATTTTAATTGACGCAAATACATTTGAATTGTATTTTCCAAACCATAATAAAGCGCATCACAAATAAGCGCATGACCTATTGAAACTTCAGCAATGAACGGAAGATTTTTTTTGAAATATGAAAGATTGTCAAGGCTTAAATCATGGCCTGCATTGACTAACAATCCGATGGATTGAGCATACTTGGCTGATTGAACATAGGGTTCAATTGCCTTGAATTTATCAGTAGAAAAAATATGGGCATATGGTCCGGTGTATAATTCAATACGGTCGGCATTTACAGCTTTTGCACCTTCAATAAACTGTTCAATCGGATCAACGAAAAGTGAAACGCGAATTCCGGATTCGTGCAATTCATTTATTACTTCAGTTAAAAATTTATTTTGCTTTAAAGTGTCCCAACCTTGGTTGCTTGTAATTACATTTTCGTCATCAGGAACTAAAGTGCATTGGGCAGGTTTTACTTTTTGAACAAGCTCCAGGAATTCTTTGGTTGGATATCCTTCAATATTAAACTCGGTATTCACTACATCTTTTAGTTCCAGCACATCAGCATATTTTATGTGTCTTTCATCTGGTCTTGGATGAACAGTAATTCCCTCAGCACCAAAACGCTCGCAATCTTTAGCAGCTTTTATAACATCAGGTATATTTCCACCTCGAGCATTTCGAAGAGTTGCACATTTGTTAATGTTAACTGATAACCTGGTATGCATATTTTTATTCTATATGCAAACATATTTAATTCAATAGTTTTAATTGAAAAATTTATCAATCAAAAATATTTTCGGTAAAATCAAATTTTAATTAAATGAAAAAGCAGGCAATAAGTAATTTAATAAAGAATGAAAATCTGTATCGTATCAGGTAATTTTATTTAATTCAAAAAGAAAAAATTTATACATCGCTAAAAAATGGGCGGTTTTTCTTCTTGAAATAAAAACTTTGGATTTATCTGTCATTAAAATAACTGCAGGTAATGCCTTTATTATTTCTTCAACTTGAAAAAAATTGATTAAGCATGATTTAGTTGCTCTGAAAAAATATTTTGAATTCAATTTTTTTTCCTGAAAGGTCAGATTGCGGGGACTTATATATGGTTCTTTGCCTTTTATGTAAAATACTGAATAACTTTTTTTTGCTTCGATTTTTATTATATCAATCATTCGGAAATCAATATTCCCATAATTAAAAGATTTTAGTTCAACAAAATCCGGCAAAAGGTTTAAGTGATTGATATTTATTTCCGATGACGAAGTACTATTTTCCAAACGGAGGTTAATTTTTCTGGAAAAGTAAAAGCGAAAATAAATTATGGATTAATGATTATAAACAATCTCTTTTCATTTATAAACTATAATAAACAAGTTTTATTATCGGTCGTATTTCTGATTTTTATTTTATGTAGTCAATTTGACAAAAACGGCTAGTTATTTTCTGCGTATTTGGTTTTATAACTTTAAAAATTTTAGCATATGTTAAACAAGAATTTTTAAAAAATTCATAATAAAAAAACCAACATTTCTGTACTGATTTTACTCCTTGCTTTATTGAAGGGGCTTACCTTATTTTGTCGCTCTTTAAATGAGTTAAAACATTGTAATGAACAGTTCTCCGATTGATTTTTTTCCAATTGTTATACAATTTTTTGTTGCAGTAGGTTTTGTTGGGTTAACAATGTTTGTCACTCACATAATTGGGCCACGACTTTCAACAAAGAAAAAATTAAAACCATTTGAAAGCGGGGTAGAGTCAATAGGTAATGCAAGACAACCTTTTGCAATTAAATATTTTTTAACTGCTATTCTTTTTGTTTTGTTTGATGTCGAAGTCATTTTTCTTTATCCATACGCAATAAACTTTTTAGATCTTGGAATGAGCGGATTAATTACCATGCTATTGTTTATGGGATTATTGTTGTGTGGTTTAATATATGTGATTAGAAGCGGCGCGTTAGATTGGGAATAATAAAAGTTTGGATTTTTTAATTTGAAAAAAGCAATGAATTAATGAAATTATAGATAAATGGCACTGGATATAAATACACCCCAAGCAAAGATTGTTGCCCCTCCACTCGGTGTTGGTGGTCCTGGGTATTATGCTACCAGTTTTGATAAAGCAATTGGATTAGCAAAACAATTTTCAATATGGCCTTTGCCTTTTGCAACTTCATGTTGCGGAATTGAGTTCATGGCTACAATGGGACCTAATTATGATTTGTCGCGTTTTGGAGCAGAGCGTTTGAGTTTCTCACCTAGACAGGCAGATTTATTAATGGTTATGGGAACCATTGCAAAAAAAATGGGACCGGTTCTTAAACAGGTTTATGAGCAAATGGCCGAACCTCGCTGGGTAATTGCAGTTGGAGCATGTGCTTCAAGCGGTGGAATTTTTGATACTTACTCTGTATTGCAAGGTATAGATCAGATAATTCCTGTTGATGTATATGTGCCTGGTTGCCCGCCAAGACCCGAACAGATTATTGACGGCTTTATGCGCATACAGGATTTAGTTCATAACGAATCACAGCGCAGAAGAAACTCACCTGAATACAAGGCATTACTAGAATCATACGGAATACGATGAGTGCAATAGTTGATTATAAAAATGTAATAGAGCGCATTGGAGAAAAATTCGGTGCGAAAGTTCATTCACCAGAAGATCCTTTTGGAATGTTGACTCTTAAAACTGATAAGGATTCTATAATTCCCCTTCTGCAATTTCTTCGTGACGATGTTGAAATGCAATTTATTTTTTTGACAGATATATGCGCAGTTCATTATCCTGACAGGGCTGAAAAATTTGAAGTGGTTTACCACATTCATTCATTTCTGAATAATTTAAGAGTAAGAATTAAAGTTCCTTTATCCAGCGATCCTAAAATTCCAACTGCAGTTGATGTATTTAAATGTGCAAACTGGATGGAACGCGAAACATATGATTTCTATGGAGTAATTTTCGAAGGGCACCCTAATCTCAAGCGAATTTTGAATGTAGATGAAATGAGTATTTTTCCTATGAGAAAAGAATATCCTTTAGAAGATAATACTCGCTCAGATAAAGATGATAAGATGTTTGGAAGAATTAATGTGAATCGTGAAAACTGATAATGATGAGCAAACCACAGAATATTAAGCATGCTTCTGACTTGGTGGAGAAACAAACCATTACATTAAATATCGGGCCTACTCATCCTGCAACTCATGGTGTTTTTCAAAATGTGGTAGAGATTGATGGTGAAAGAATTGTAAGCGGCGATTCTACAATCGGGTATATTCATCGTGCATTTGAAAAAATAGCAGAGCACCGGCCCTTTTATCAGGTAACCCCACTAACCGATCGATTAAATTATTGTAGCTCTCCTATAAATAACATGGGCTGGCACATGACTGTTGAAAAATTGCTTGGAATTATAGTTCCTAAACGCGCTCAATACCTGCGTGTTATTATAATGGAACTCGCCCGAATTTCAGATCATATAGTTTGCAACAGTGTAATTGGTGTTGATACAGGGGCACTTACAGGTTTTACATATGTTTTTCAATGGCGCGAAAAAATTTATGAAATATTTGAAGAAATATGCGGTGCCCGATTAACTACTAACATCGGAAGAGTTGGAGGTCTTGAACGCGATTTCAATGACATTGCTTTTAAAAAACTGGAATCATTTTTAAAAGATTTTCCGAAAGGGTGGAAAGAGTTTGAGAATTTATTAGTGCGTAACAGAATATTTATGGATCGCACACGCACAGTTCCGGTTACAGCCGAATTTGCTTTGCAATATGGTTTCACAGGACCCAATCTTCGTGCAACCGGAGTTGATTATGATGTTCGTGTCATGAGTCCTTATAGCAGTTACGAAGATTTTGATTTTAAAATTCCGGTAGGAACTAAAGGAGATACCTATGATAGGTTTATGGTTCGCAATCAGGAAATATGGGAGAGTTTGAAAATCATTCGTCAGGCTTTAGATAAATTACCTGATGGTCCTTACCACGCTGATGCTCCGCAATTTTATCTTCCTCCAAAACAAGAAGTTTACAACAACATGGAGGCTCTCATTTATCATTTTAAAATAGTGATGGGAGAAATTGATGCGCCAAAAGGAGAGGTGTATCATTCGGTTGAAGGAGCAAACGGAGAACTTGGATTTTATTTAATAAGTGATGGAGGAAGAGCAGCTTACCGGTTGCATTTCCGCCGGCCTTGTTTTATTTATTACCAGGCATTTACTGAAATGGTAAAAGGTTGCTTATTGTCCGATGCAATTGTAGCTATGAGTAGTATGAATATTATTGCCGGTGAATTAGATGCTTAAAATTGATTTGAAAAATGTTAGCTGTTAAAACAAATAAACCTATCATACTCACTGAAGAAATTCAAAACAAAATCCGTGAGGTGATAGAACAATATCCTGAGGGGAAAAGCAAATCTGCTTTGCTGCCGGTGTTACACATAGTACAGGATGAAAATGCTGGTTGGCTGAGTGTTGAAGCAATGGATAAGGTTGCAGAGTTGATGAAGCTTCGCCCGATTGAAGTTTATGAAGTGGCAACTTTTTATTCTATGTATAATTTAAAACCGGTTGGCAGGTTTTTACTGGAAGTATGCCACACTGGACCATGTGCAATTCGGAAAGGGGAATGGCTTATAGATTATTTAAAAAAGAAATTGAGAATAAATGTGGGCGAAACAACCGCCGACGGATTATTTACTTTAAAAACGGTTGAATGCCTTGGTGCTTGTGGATACGCACCTATGATGCAGGTAGGAGAGTATTACTATGAATTTTTAGAAACACCTGAAAAGGTTGACAAATTGCTTGACGATTTCAGAATGAAAGGATTTAACAAGAACTGATATGGGAAAGAAAATTTTATTAGAGCATATAAATAAACCAGGAATTAAATCTTACGAAATATATCGACAGAATGGTGGTTACAATTCTGTTGAAAAGGCATTGAAAGAATTGAAGCCTGCTGATATAGTAGAAGAAGTAAAGAAAAGCGGTTTGCGGGGAAGAGGTGGCGCCGGATTTCCGGCCGGAATGAAATGGAGTTTCATTGACAAAAAATCAGGAAATCCTCGATATCTTGTTTGCAATGCCGATGAAAGTGAACCCGGAACTTTCAAAGACAGGTATTTAATGGAGTTCATTCCCCATTTATTAATCGAAGGAATGATAACTTCATGTATTGCGCTCGAATCCAATCTTGGTTTTATATACATCAGGGGAGAATACAAATGGATAAAAAAAATTCTTGAGCAGGCTATTGCTGAGGCCAGAGCTGCAGGTTGGTTAGGACATAACATTTTAGGAACCGGATATAGTTTGGATTTAATTGTGCATCCGGGAGCCGGAGCTTATATCTGTGGAGAAGAAACTGCTTTATTGGAATCATTGGAAGGAAAGCGTGGTAATCCTCGCATGAAACCCCCCTTCCCGGCTGTGAAAGGGTTATATGGAAATCCTACGGTTGTAAATAATGTTGAAACTATAGCATCAGTTCCATGGATTATAAATAATGGAGGTGATGCATATTCAAAAATTGGTATTGGAAGAAGCACAGGAACCAAATTAATTTCTGCGTGCGGAAACATTAATAAACCAGGAGTATATGAAATTGAGTTAGGATTACCTGTTGATGAGTTTTTAAATTCTGAAGAATACTGTGGAGGAATAAAAGATGGAAAAATGCTGAAGGCTGTTGTCGCCGGTGGGTCTTCAGTTCCCATTTTACCGGCCGAATTGTTTTATAAAACCAAGAAAGGCGAACCAAGGTTAATGAGTTATGAATCATTAAGCGATGGAGGTTTCGAAAGTGGAACCATGCTAGGTTCAGGTGGTTTCATTGTTTATGACGAAGACCAGTGTATTGTTCGAAATACCTGGAATTTTTCAAGATTTTATCACCATGAAAGCTGTGGCCAATGCAGTCCGTGCCGCGAAGGAACAGGATGGATGGAAAAAGTATTACACAATTTAGAAAACGGCCATGGAAAAATGAGCGACATTGATTTACTCTGGGACATTCAGAAAAAAATAGATGGCAATACCATATGCCCATTGGGCGATGCAGCAGCGTGGCCTGTTGCAAGTGCAATTCGTCACTTCCGCGAAGAGTTCGAGTGGCATGTTGAGCATGCTCAAGAAGCTCAAAAAAGAAATTATGGATTGTTAAAATCAACTAAAGAATATTTTTCAGCGCTTGTAGTTTAAACCGGAATAACAGAACTGATGAAAGTTACAATTGACAATATTGAAATTGATGTAGAGCCCAGCACAACTATAATGAATGCAGCCCGCAAAGTAGGAGGAGATATTGTTCCACCTGCAATGTGTTACTACACTTCATTAAAAGGTAGCGGCGGCAAATGCAGAGCATGTTTGGTAAAAGTTGCTCAGGGTTCAACTGCCGACCCTCGCCCAATGCCCAAATTAGTAGCAAGCTGTTGTACCAATGTGCAGGAAGGTATGGTAGTTCAGAATATTACTTCGCCTGAAGTAATGGAAACCAGAAAAGGAATTGTTGAATTTCTTTTAATCAACCATCCTCTTGATTGCCCGGTATGCGACCAGGCAGGCGAATGTGATTTACAGAATTTTGCTTTTGATCATGGTCGGCAGCAAACCCGATATGATTTTGAGCGTCGAACCTTTGATGTCATAAATATAGGGGAAGACATAAAGTTGCACATGACCCGGTGTATACTCTGTTATCGCTGCACTATGGTAGCAGATCAACTCACCGATGGGCGAGAGCACGGAATTTTATGGCGCGGCGATAAATCCGAAATAAGTACTTACATACAAAAAGCAGTTGAGAATGATTTCAGTGGAAACATGATAGATGTTTGTCCTGTTGGTGCACTTACTGATAAACATTTCCGTTTCCGCAATAGGGTTTGGTTTTTAAATCCCATGGATGCACATCGTGATTGTAAGAAATGTTCAGGTAAAGTTGTGCTATGGATGCGTGGCGAAGAAATTTTTAGAGTTACAGGTAGAAAAGATCAATACAATGAATTGAAAGAATTCATTTGCAACGACTGCCGTTTTGAAAATTATGATTCTAAAAACTGGATTGTTGATGGTCCCAGAGATATTGCCAATGAATCTGTGATCAATGCCAATCATTATGAAGAAGGAACTAAAGCTCTTCCGAAAGAGCTGTATTCAAAATTGAATAATGAGAAATGGGAAAATGTTTAAACTGAAAAATACAAAATGGAAACGCTCATAAATTTTCTTCCTTCAATAATCATCATCGTCATCATGTTTGGAGTGACTTTGCTTATAGCTTTATACTCAACTTATGGCGAGCGAAAAGTTGCCGCTTTTCTTCAGGATAGAATTGGACCTAATCGTGCAGGGCCATGGGGCTTGCTTCAGCCTTTTGCAGATGGTGTTAAGATGTTTACCAAAGAAGAAATCATTCCTGCATCAGCAAATAAATTTCTTTTCATTCTCGGACCAAGCATAGCAATGATATGTTGTTTAATGACGGGAGTGGTATTACCGTGGGGCGGAGAATTGACTTTGTTTGGAAGAACTTTTTATTTACAGGCGGTTGATTTGAGCATTGGAATCTTATATGTATTCGCCGTGGTTTCTGTTTCAGTTTATGGAATCATGATTGGCGGTTGGGCATCAAATAATAAATGGTCGTTGATGGGAGCCATTCGCGGTTCATCACAAATTATCAGTTATGAATTGTCAATGGGTTTATCAATAGTTGCTTTGGTATTAATGACTGGTACCTTAAGCTTTCGCGAAATTGTGAATCAACAGCACGGTGGAATTTTACATTGGAATTTTTTAATGCAGCCATTGAGTTTTCTCATCTTTTTAATTTGTGCTTTTGCTGAATGCAATCGTTCACCTTTTGATTTGCCCGAATGCGAAACTGAATTGGTTGGGGGTTTTCATACCGAATATTCATCAATGAAACTCGGCTTTTATCTTTTCTCTGAATACATCAACATGTTTATTTCATCAGCAGTTATCTCTGCATTATTTTTTGGCGGATTTAATTTTCCAGGTATGGATTGGTTGCTTGAGACCACTCATTCCCAAAACATTGTTACGCTCGTTGGAGTCGGCGCATACTTTTTAAAAATTTTCTTCTTCATCTTTTTCTTCATGTGGGTTCGCTGGACAATTCCAAGATTCCGTTACGATCAATTGATGAACCTGGGATGGAAATCTTTAATTCCTTTGGCATTGTTTAATCTTGCAGCAATGGCAGTAATTGAAATGGTTAAACACCAGCACCTTTTTGGATTTTAGAAATAACTACCAACAATTAAAAAATGCAAACTTCATTCACCAATAGAAAACAGGTTTTAGAACAAAAGGAAATGAACATCTGGGAACGGATGTACCTGCCAGCTATTGTGAAAGGAATGGCTATAACCATCAGTCATTTCTTTCGGAAACCGGCAACCATTCGATATCCTGAACAAAAAAGAACAGTTAGTGAAGCGTATCGCGGATTACATATTTTAAAGCGCGATGAGATTGGTGCTGAGCGTTGCACTGCCTGCGGTTTGTGCGCACTCGCTTGCCCGGCTGAGGCAATTACAATGGAAGCAGCTGAAAGAAAACCCGGTGAAGAAAGTTTATACCGGGAAGAAAAATATGCAAGCAAGTACGAGATAAACATGTTGCGTTGCATTTTCTGTGGTTTCTGCGAAGAAGCTTGTCCGAAAGCGGCAATATTTTTAGAAGAGGATTTTGCAGTGGCGAATTACTCGCGTGATACTTTTATTTACGGAAAAGATAAATTGGTTGAAAAACCAAAACAAGGCACCAAGGCTTTTGACATTGTTAAAGTTGGCAGACAAAGAGAATTGAATTAAGATAGTTTGATTAGATAGAAATTTTATAATCATAGTGTAATTAAATACTGAACTAAAAATGATCGCCTCCATATTCTACTTCCTAGCATTCGTGTCCATCTTTTTTGCATTTATGGTTGTTGCAAGTAAAAATCCTGTTCACAGTGTTTTATACCTCATTCTCACCTTCTTCACTGTTGCAGGGCATTACCTTTTATTGAATGCGCAATTTCTTGCGTTGGTTCATATTGTTGTATATGCAGGCGCTATCATGGTGCTATTTCTCTTTGTAATAATGTTGTTAAATCTTAATGTCGACAAAGAGCCTGTTAATACCAACCTTGTCAAATTTGCCGGCGCCATTGCCGGCGGAAGTTTAATGTTGGTTTTGATAGCAGTATTGTCAAAAACAAATATTATGATGCCTGCGCATCCTGCAAATACCCAAATCGGTTTAATAAAAAATCTGGGCAAAGTTCTTTACACCGAATACAATTTACCTTTTGAAATTGCCTCCATATTATTTTTAGTTGCAATGATTGGTGCAGTTATTTTAGCAAAGAAAAATCCACATACTACTTAAAAAATAAAAAGCCTTCGTTATGAGTAATATATTTTCTGTAGTTCCGATTCAACACTATATAATTCTTTCAGCAATTTTATTTTCCATTGGAGTAATTGGTGTGCTTACTCGTCGTAATGCAATCATCATTTTTATGTCAGTTGAAATCATGCTCAATTCTGTAAATCTTTTGCTTGCTGCTTTTTCAACTTACCATAACGATGCAGCAGGGCAGATTTTTGTATTTTTCATTATGGCAGTTGCCGCTGCAGAAGTGGCTGTTGGTCTTGCTATCATAGTGATGATTTATAGAAACATTAACACCATTGATATTAATGAGTTGAATAAATTAAAAGGGTAGATTTAATAATATCCATTCAGACAGTTTAAAGTCCGCTTACGGTAAGCGGACTTTTTTTATTTGCCGATTTCAGAAAAATAAATTTCCAGAATCCTCTTCGCTCGAAAATTATATTTGAGCACTCATTTAATAGTATATGGTAGGTTCAAATGAAATAATTAAAGTTCAAAACCTGATGAAACAGTATGGCGATTTCACAGCCGTAAACGGAATCAGTTTCAATGTTTATGAGGGGGAAATTTTTGGTTTGCTCGGACCGAATGGAGCCGGTAAAACAACTACTCTTGAAATCATTGAAACACTGCGCGAGAAATCTGGCGGTGAAGTTTGGGTGGATGGAAAATCGGTTGATGATGACCCAAACGAAATAAAAAAAATTATTGGTGTGCAATTGCAAGCCGCAGGTTACTATCCGAGTTTAAACCTCACCGAACTGCTTTCTCTCTTCAGCGGATTGTATAATGTTGACATTGATAAAATGAAAAGTTTAAAATCTGTTGGACTCGAGGATAAAGCGAAATCAAAATATAAAGAGTTAAGCGGAGGCCAGAAACAACGATTCAGCATTGCAACTACACTCATCAACAATCCGAAAATTGTTTTTCTCGATGAACCAACAACCGGGCTCGATCCGCAGGCAAGAAGAAATCTTTGGGATTTAATTCGTGGTATTCGCGACAATGGAACTACCGTAGTTATCACCACACACTACATGGATGAGGCAGAACAACTGTGCGACCGCGTTGGAATAATGGAAGCAGGTAAAATTATGACGCTCAACACACCAGATGCCTTAATAGATGAATTGCTTGCAACAGGTTTCACAAAGCAAAAAGATGTGAAGGGTGCGAATCTTGAAGATGTTTTTATTAATCTCACTGGGCACGAATGGCGCGATGATTAATTTATTTGAAAAAAGTATTTATAACTACAACGAAAACATTGTATGAAAAAATATAATCAAATGAGAGCGATGCTCTCTATTGCAAAAGCAAGTTTCAGAAGCACCACGCGCAGCCCGAGCGCTGTTGTTTTTACACTGGCATTTCCGCTCATATTCATTCTTGTATTTGGTTTTATCGGAAACAGCGGTGGTGTGCGTGTACATATTGCTGTTGATAATACGAGCGATACGCTCAACGCTATTTATAAAATCCTCGATAACAATCCTGCTGTTAAACTTTATGCCGACAGCGATTCTGAAATTTATCGGGCATTAAAAAAAGGCGACCTCGATGCAATCGCTCATATCGAAAAACAAGATTCTGGCTATGTAGTGAAAGTGGCTACTTCAGATATTGCCGTTCAAAACGGGCAACTTTTTAAAGGAATTATAAAGCAAATTATCAGCGAGTTGAATTTAGCAGCAATGCCAAATATCGCTTTGCCATTTTCAATGGAAGATCAACCTGTTATTCATGGTCGTGAATACAAAACAATTGACTTCATACTCCCAGGACAGCTAGGGTTTTCATTGCTCAGCACAGGAGTTTTCGGTACCGCGTTTGTGTTTTTAAACCTTCGTCAGACTCTGGTGATAAAACGGTTTTTCGCAACCCCAATAAAACGACCTTTCATTGTTTTAGGTGAAGCAATGAGCCGGATAGTTTTCGGATTAATCGGAGCCTCATTCATCCTCACACTGGGTCATTTTGCTTTTGGCTTCACAATGATTCACGGCATAGCAACCTTTCTTACTATGATGTCGCTTTGTGCACTCGGCCTCATCATTTTCATGGGATTCGGATTTGTAGTGAGTGGCCTTGCAAAAAACGAAAGTGCGGTTCCACCTTTGGCAAACCTCATTACACTGCCGCAGTTTCTTTTATCCGGAACATTTTTCTCCATTACCAATTTCCCCGATTGGCTTCAACCAATTTGCAAATTACTACCGCTCACATTTTTAAACGATGCAATGCGCAAAGTTTCATTCGAAGGTGCCGGATTCATCGATATCTGGAAAGACCTTGGTGCGCTCGGCATTTGGGGAATCATAGTTTATGCACTTGCAACCAAACTATTCCGTTGGGAATAAAAACGAAACATTTCTTTTCATCCCTGCCAATTTGGTTCGCTTAATAGGTGAGTCCTTAAATAGTTTATTAAAAACCTCATCAGTCAATTCAGTCCAGTCGCGCGCAGTTAAATTTAATTGCTCAGCAACGGCATTAAACTCAGGCACACCATTCGGTTTCGAAAACCGGTTCCATGGACAAGCTTCCTGACATACATCACAACCAAACGCCCAACCATCCATTTTGTTTTTAAACTCATTGGGGATTTTATCTTTTAGTTCAATTGTTAAATACGAAATGCACTTGCTTCCATCCACTACTTTATTTGGGAGAATAGCATCAGTCGGGCAGGCATCAATACATTTTGTGCAAGTGCCGCAATGGTCATTTGCCATTGCTGAATCATAACTCAATTCAATATCAAGAATTAATTCGGCCAGAAAAAAATACGAACCTGCCATTTTATTAATCAGCATTCCGTTTTTTCCAATCCAACCCAGCCCCGTTTTCTGTGCCCATGTTCGCTCCAAAACCGGAGCTGAATCAACAAATGCTCTTCCATTAACTTCGCCAATATTTTCATCAATAAAAGCAAGTAACTCTTTCAGTTTCCCCTTTATCACTAAATGATAATCCTTACCAAAAGCATATTTTGAAATTTTCGGAAAACCTTTTGGCTGTTGTTGTTCTGGAAAATAATTCAGCATTAACGATACAACTGATTTTGCGTTTGAGACTAATTTTCGTGGGTCAACTCTTTTGTCGAACCAGTTTTCCATGTAATGCATTTTTCCGTGCATGCCTTGATTCAACCAACTCTCCAATCGTCGAGCATCTTCACTTAAAAATTCAGCTTTAGCAATTCCGCAAAAATCAAAACCCAATCGCGCTGCTTCGGTTTTAATTTGCTGAGTGTGGTTTCGAATTTCTGATGGTTCCATGCGTGGTCAAAAATAATTGCATCCAAGTGAAATCACTTTTTTATGTTTATCCGTAAATAAATTTCAAACATGAAAAAAATAATTTCCATAACCGCCTCATTTTGTTTCACAATAATTTTAATGCAGGCATGCAGCAGTTCAAATACTACTGATGTTAAAACAACACCTGAGATGGAGCAATTCATGAAAACGCTCGATGGAAAATATCAGAGTGTAACAGATGCTATCATAAAATTTGCTGTCGTGCCCGACTTAAACACAGCTGATATGGATATGAAAGATTTAAGAGATCCGGTTATTATTTCTGCAAGCCAAAGCGACTCATCCACTTGCTATACCATTAAAACAAACGACGGCGCAAAGGATTGTCAGTATGAGTTGTGTTGGAAGGCTGGAAAAATTATTTCCATCACAGATAAAACACCTGAGTAATTGTTGTGTTAAAATTCCGAAGGAACCGAAGCGAGAGCTTGATTTTTTACTTTAATAACTCCAAGCCAATTTAAAAATAAAATAACCGGATAAAGCGGGTCTACCTCATACCATCTTTTTCCGAAATTTATTGCTGACGGAAACTTATGATGATTGTTGTGATACGACTCACCAAGCATCAGAATATCAACACGAAATAAATTTGTTGATGTATTTTCCTGAGGGTATTTCACATTTCCGTACTTGTGAGCAAACCAATTAATAATTGCACCATGAAAAGGTCCCATCACCACTTGAATTGGAAGCAATAAAAACAACCAGAGTGTTGGCGCGAAGTACGCATAAAAAGCAATATAAAGTACAACCCAAGCAATTCTTGAAAACCAGGTGTGACCAAAATTGTCGAGTGCTTTCCAGTTCGGTAAATTCTTTTCAAATCGTTCTTCAAATTTTACTTTACCGGTAAATAAATCCATATAAATTTTTGCAGTAGCCCACATCATCGAAAAAATACTTGAAAAATATTTCGGTGAATGCGGATCTTTTTCTGTGTCGGTATATGCATGATGTGCCCGATGAAGTATTGCATATGTACGCGGACTCAGGTATGATGATCCCTGAAAAACATAAGATAAAAAATAAAAAACTTTTTCCCAGAATTTATTCATAGTAAAAGCACCATGGGCAGCATATCTATGATAAAAAAATGATTGAGTAAAAAGAGACAAATACCAATGAAGTATAAAAAAGAGAATGATTGCTAACATATTTTATTCTGACGGATTAGAACCGGTTTAATTGTTTGTTGCTTTAAATTAATGCTTGTTATTGGCAACAATGATAACCAAAGATGGCTATCAGAACAAAGACCATCGTCAATTGATTAAATGATAATTATCATTTTGTCAATCTTCTTATTGAATAGGCGACAAGAAGTCTTTTTTTTATTCTGATTCAAGTCATAATTTCTGATATTAGTTTATTTAAACTTTATGGTCTCACATTTGAGAAAAAAATGAAAAAATAAGCTGTTATGAATTTAAATCAATTCACCATAAAATCTCAGGAAGCAATTCAAAAGGCACAAGAAATTGCAACCGGATTTCAACAACAACAATTAGATACAGCGCACATACTTAAAGGAATAATTGAAGTGGATGAAAATGTTACACCTTTTCTGTTGAAGAAATTAGGAGTGAATATTTCTTTACTTGAGCAAAAGGCAGATGCGATCATTCAAAAACAATCAAAAGTTTCAGGCGGACAAATTTATTTATCTAATGAAGCCAATTCGGCAATTTCAAAAGCGCAATCACTCTTAAAGGAATTCGGTGATGAGTTTGTTTCCATTGAACATTTGTTGTTGGGAATACTTTCCGGAAAAGATGAAACAGCGCGATTGTTAAAGGAAAGTGGTGTGAATGAAAAAGATCTGAAAACTGCTATTAAAGAATTGCGCAAAGGCAGCACCGTGAAAGATCAGAATGTGGAATCAACTTATAATGCGCTGAACAAGTACGCAAAAAATTTAAACGATCTGGCACAAAGCGGAAAGCTCGATCCGGTAATTGGTCGTGATGAAGAAATACGCAGAGTATTACACATTCTTTCGCGCCGTACTAAGAATAATCCTGTTCTGGTTGGAGAGCCCGGAGTTGGTAAAACCGCAATAGCTGAAGGCATCGCGCACAGAATTGTAAATGGCGATGTTCCTGAAAATTTAAAAAGTAAAATTATTTTTTCTCTCGATATGGGCGCGTTAATGGCTGGTGCAAAATATCGCGGTGAGTTTGAAGAAAGATTAAAAGCAGTGGTGCGCGAAGTAACTGAAAGCAATGGCGAAATCATTTTATTCATTGATGAAATTCATACACTCATTGGAGCTGGTGCAACCGAAGGCGCAATGGATGCAGCTAATATTTTAAAACCTGCTTTGGCACGAGGCGAATTAAGAACTGTTGGAGCAACAACTTTAAATGAGTATCAGAAATATTTTGAAAAGGATAAAGCACTTGAGCGAAGATTTCAGAAAGTAATAATTGACGAACCGAATGAAGAAGATGCAATTTCCATTTTGCGCGGATTGAAGGAACGCTACGAAACACATCATAAGGTCCGGATAAAAGATGAAGCAATTATTTCTGCAGTTGAATTATCGAACCGTTACATCAGCGATCGCTTCCTTCCTGATAAAGCAATTGATTTAATTGATGAAGCTGCTGCAAAATTGCGTTTGGAAATGGATTCGCTACCAGAGGAATTGGATGAAATAGAAAGAAGAATCCGTCAGTTGGAAATTGAGCGTGAAGCTATCAAGCGCGAAAAAGATGCGAAGAAGGTGAAAGAACTGAGTGAAGAAATCGCTAACCTTTCTGAAGAAAGAAATAATCTGAAAGCAAAGTGGCAGGCAGAAAAAGATGTTGCTAATTCAGTTCAGGAAATAAAATCTTCAATTGAAAATTATAAACTTGAAGCTGAACAGGCAGAGCGCGCAGGTGATTACGGAAAAGTTGCTGAAATCCGATATGGCAAAATCCGCGATGCCGAATTGAAACTGAAAAAAGCAGAAGATGAAATAAAGAAAATGAATCAGGGCACCCGCATGCTGAAAGAAGAAGTGGATGCTGAAGACATTGCCTCCATCGTTTCGAAGTGGACCGGAATTCCGGTGACTAAAATGCTGCAGAGCGAAAAAGAAAAATTGTTACACCTTGAAGATGATTTACATAAAAGAGTAGTAGGTCAGGAAGAAGCAATTACTGCAGTGAGCGATGCCATTCGTCGCAGCCGTGCAGGATTGCAGGACCCGCGCAAGCCAATAGGGTCATTTATTTTTCTCGGAACAACCGGAGTAGGTAAAACAGAATTGGCAAAAGCTCTCGCTGAATTTTTATTCAACGATGAAAGTGCAATGACACGAATTGATATGAGTGAATATCAGGAGCGCCACGCAGTATCACGATTAATTGGAGCGCCTCCGGGTTATGTTGGGTACGATGAAGGCGGGCAGTTAACAGAAGCGGTTCGGCGCAAACCATATTCTGTTGTGCTGTTAGATGAAATTGAAAAGGCTCATCCTGATGTATTCAACATACTGTTGCAGGTATTGGATGACGGTCGTTTGACTGATAACAAGGGAAGAACTGTCAACTTCAAGAACACCATCATCATTATGACCAGCAACATGGGCTCGCATGTGATTCAGGAAAACTTTGCGAAGATTAACGAGAAGAACAAGTACGGAATTTTAGAAACCACTAAAGTGGAAGTGATGGACTTGCTGCGAAAAACCATCCGCCCTGAATTTTTAAATCGCATTGACGATATCATTATGTTCACTCCGCTAATGAAGAACGAGATTGTTGGTATAGTAGAAATACAAGTGAAGCAATTACAAGCAATGCTGATGAAAAACAATATCAAACTAAATATTTCTGATAAAGCGAAAAAGACACTTGGTGATTTGGGTTACGACCCGACTTTAGGTGCACGACCATTGAAGCGAGTAATTCAAAAGGAATTGGTGAACGAATTGTCGAAGAAAATTCTTTCCGGCGAAGTGCAGTCTGAATCTGTGATTTGGGTAGATATCAACAAAGAAGGTGATTTGGTTTTCAGTAATGAAGCGAGTGTGATTTCGATGAATTAAACAATAAGAAGATTACAACCTCTTAAATCACTGTTATCCATTCTGCCTGAAATAGAAAAAATACCATCTGCATTTATTCTTCCTAAATCATCAGTAGCAATGAATGAACACGAGTAAATATTTGCCAGGTCAATAATATTTATGGCACCTGCCTGAGTGGGCGAAAGAATTTCCAACGGGTCGTTCGGTTCGCGGATAAAAATTTTCATCCACGGAGGTGTAAAATAATTTCCATCAGCTTTTGAGTATGCCTGCGAAAGCAGTTCAGTCATTCCGTATTCTGAGTAAATAGTTTTTACTCCGAATTTATTTTTCAGTTCTGCATGCACTTCATCGCGAATCATTTCTTTTTTTCTTCCTTTCATTCCACCAGTTTCCATAATAATGGTATTCGAATAATCTTGTCCTTTTTCAAACGGAAAATCGAGCAGTGCGAATGTTACACCTATTAAAATGTGTTTCTTTTTTTCTTTGTTCAGTGCATCAATCAACTGAACTAAATCTGTAGTTGCATCCAGATAAAATCCTGAGCGCTTATCGTTACTGAGAGAAATTAAATGTTCCATCATGTAAACAAGTGATGAATCGTTTCTTTCAAGATAGGAGGGAAGCAATGCGAGAAAAGTAAAATCTTGAGGATTGCCGAAGAAGTATTTAAATCCTTCGGTAAAACTTTTTTCATAAAGCGAAACATCCTTTACAAAGTGCTTGCTGTTTTGCTGACCAGTTGTTCCGCTGCTTTGGAATATTTTTTCAGAGGTAAATTCTCCATTTGTAACGGAATGTGTTTTAAAAAAATCAATTGGAAGAAATGGGATTTTTAAAATTGAATTCACCTCATTCATATTTATTTTCTGCAGCTGAATAAAATTTTTGTAAACAGAATTATTTTCTGCCTGATAATGAAAAATTTCCAGAGACAGTTTTTCAAACTGTTCTTTGTTTTCAATTCGAAAAATTTCATTTTCTATTTCTCTGCGAAACACTTGACTTTTTTTTGCAAAGATGTATTCCATTCGTCGTACAAAAAATAAAAAAAGGGCTGCACACCACATGCAGCCCTTAGCCCCGGATTAATTTGCCGTTGCTGTCAACCTTGTTTTTAGGTAATCGTAATTCCGTTTTTAAAAGTGCGGACAGTAAACTTTGTTTTTCTTCATAGAAGGAATTGATCCAATATAT
The DNA here is from genome assembly GCA_947469485.1 of Chitinophagaceae bacterium. Classification (GTDB taxonomy): domain Bacteria; phylum Bacteroidota; class Bacteroidia; order Chitinophagales; family UBA10324; genus UBA10324. Next base: position 22,379 of record CANIPU010000017.1, read on the forward strand.
TGTATTGCTATTTCTGGACCTCCCTGAGCATGACTCACTTTAGCAAGTTTAGAGTAATTTAAATCATACGAAAAGGTAAACGAAACCTGATCAATGTCCATTCGGGCAACAAAGATTGCTGCATCTTTCCATCTGTTCAATGCTCCTATATAAACTGATTTCTCTTGCCCTTTCCTCTTATCCATAGCCACTTTTCCAAACGCACCACAAACAAATTCCTGATGCGGACCTTGTTTGCTATAGGCAATTTTAGGGTATATAGCTGCCATTGATGCTATAGGCAATGTTGCTCCAAAACTTGCAACATATTTACGAGGAACAGCTGACGAAATATCATTCATAAAAGTTTGAACCGGTCTATTGATGTGAGATACATTAAATCCAAAATTTACATTAGTGAATTTATTTGGCATATAGTTGTATTCCACACCGGAATTAACATCCACATATCCTGCTGTATTGTAGGCAAAATTTTCAGTGGTATTTCCACCCTCAAAATTTTCGTCAAAGCTTAGGTATGTGTAATCCAGAAAGCTATTTATATAGCCTGCCTGAATTCCAAAACCTAAGTAGGATCTACCCCAACGATCAAGTGACTTATTATAAGCAACAGATCCTTCAAACATATTGGTAGTGAAATGCGAATCTCCGGCTCTGTCAGAAAAAGTCATCATTCCAATTCCAAACATATCTTTCTTGTCGAATCCTGTTGGAATGCTGAAATCCAATGAGCCGCTTATTGTTTGATATGGCACAGTAACACTTCGCCATTGATTTCTATATATGGCAGTCATACGGTAATTGCCATTGAAGAAACCTGTTTTAGCAGGGTTCATATAAAGTGGCGCAGCATAAAACTGCGAGAAATGAATATCCTGTGCTTTTGATGCAAGCACCATTGAGCTGAAAAGCAAGAATGAGTAAATCTTTTTCATGCTATAGGATTTAAGTGGGTTAAAAAATTTTTCATGCGTAATCATTATCGTAGTACTGTAATATTTCCTTGTTTACTAATATTTTGACCTCCTGAACAAACTGCCTGCAGATAGTATACATATACTCCCGGAGGAACTTTTGATCCCAGAAATGTTCCATCCCATCCTTGAGTTATATCGCTTGTTTGCCAAACCAATTGCCCCCACCGATTGAATACATTGAAATACTTCAGTTCTTTGATTCCAATGGCTCTGACTCTGAATATTTCATTTTTATTATCACCATTCGGTGTAAAAGCATTTGGAACGAATAACAAATCACTCGGACATGCAACAATTATTATCATTTCATCTTCGCTCTTACAACCATTACTTGATGTTGTGGTAAGTGTGTATGTTGTATTAACAGTTGCAATTACTGTTGGAGTCAGGCAATCAATACAGCTTAATCCTTCTGGAGGGCTCCAGCTATAAGTTGTACCAAGTGCAACTTCACCACCAAGTTGAATTTCAGTACCCACCGGAATTTCAAAATCCTGTCCGGCATTGCAATAAGGTGATTCGTTGACATTGACAACAATATTCAGTGTATCAGCATCACAAAGGCCATCCGAAATGATTACTGTATAGGTAGTTGTTTGTTGCGGTGATGCAAATGGATTCGATGCAAATGGGTTGTCAAGACTGTTTGCAGGAGTCCATACATATTGATTTCCGCCTGAAACATTTAATTGTAAAACACCTCCTCTGCATATATCACCTCCATTTCCAGCAATCGCATTTAATTCAGGTAATACAAAAACTGAAACAGAATCCATTGCACTGCATCCGTTGACATCAGTCCCTATCACTGTATAAGTTGTTAAGGTATCTGGTGCAGCACTGATAGTTGCTCCTGTTGATGAACTTAGTGTTAGTGATGAACTCCATAAATATTGAAAAGCTCCACTGGCAGAAAGAACTGTACTTGATTGAAAACAAATTTGAACATCTGCCCCGGCATCAACAATCGGTAAAGGATTAACTGTTACAATAACATTATCTGTGGCAGTGCAACCGTTCGAATCGGTTATTATTAATGTATAAGTTGAAGAAGCAACAGGTGTTGAAATAGGATTATACGAAGTTGCAGAATCAAGATCTGTCGAAGGAGACCAGTTATAACTTATTCCTCCGGTTCCATTAAGTTGAACAGAATTGCCTATACATATTGAAGTATCCGTGCCGGCATTTGCAATTGCTGATGGGAATAATGAAATAGTAATTGTTGCATTATTTGTACAACCGTTTGCATCAGAACCTGTAACAACATATGAGGTTGGCACTGTTGTAATACAAGTTGGGTTTGATATACCGCCATTGTTTAATCCGTTCAATGGGGACCAGGTATAAGTAATGGCACCATTTGCCTGAATCTGCACACTTTGACCAGGACAAACAGTTGTATCCGGATTTGCTGTTACAATTGGAAGTGATAAAACATTAACTATTATATTATCTGTTGCAGTACAGCCATTTAAATCAGTAACAATTAATGAATAAGTTGTATTTGAAATTGGTGATGCAATTGGGTTAAAAATTGTTGAGTCGTTTAATCCTATAGAAGGAGACCAGTTGAACAATATTCCTCCGTTTGCATTTAAAATTACTGATGAATTCAAACAGATAGTTGCGTCAGGTCCTGCACTGGCTAAGGGGTTTGAAACAACAGTAATGATATTTGTTGTGATGTCAGTACAGCCATTTACTGATTGAACTGAAAGAGTAATGGTATATGTGCCTATTGTAGAAAAAGTATGAAACGGATATTGTAGTGTTGAAGCGTTTAATATGCCGCTTGCCGGGTCGCCAAAATTCCAATTCCATGAGGCAATAGTTCCGGTTGGCTGTGAGATATCTTTAAATGCAACTGTCTGATTCGGACAAATCGTTGAATCATCCATTGAAAATGCAGAAACAGGTGAAGCAAAAACATAAACTGTGTCAATGAATTGGCCGAAGCAACCGGCGCTTGTTGTAACATCAAGCGTTACCGAATAAAAACCGGGAGTTGAATAATTGTGGGTTGGGTTCTGTAACGATGAAGTGTTGTTAATTCCGCTTGATGCATCACCAAAGTTCCAGTTCCAATCCGTAATTGAAACGGATGAAAATGTTGAATCAAAGAACGAAACAATCCCCGAATCACATATTGGATTTGGATTAATTCCGAAATTAACAGCAGGACTTCCAACAACTACAGTATCTAACAAAATAGCTACGCTGCAACCTAATCCATCACTTAGTATTACCTCCGGAAAGAAAATTCCGGGAGTTGAATAGGTGTAACAAATCGAATCAAGTGTGTTGGTGACTACAGTACCATCACCAAAATTCCAATCAAAACTTACTGCATTATTTGTAGTTGCTTCAAAGCAAGCATTTAGAGGAATACATCCTGTACCAATGTGAGAAGCTGTACTTCCGCTAGGACCATTAATAGAAATATAATTAGTAAAAGTAATTGTGTCACTACATCCGTTGATATCAGTTGCAATTAAACTCACATCATAATTGCCAGCAATGTTATAGGTATGAATTGGATTTTGAATTGAAGATGTATTTCCGTCTCCAAAATCCCAAAAATAAGTTGAAGCTGAATCTGTATTTGTAGATAGGTTGCTGAATTGTACTGCAAGCGGGGGACATGTTGAATTTGTGGTGTCTGCAATGAAATTTGCCAGTGGCATGCTAACTGTTACAGAAGCAGTATCAAACATTGTTGAAATACATCCTGAAGTATCAGTTGCCGTCAGCGTAACATTGTAAATTCCATTTGAAGAGTAGTTGTGACATGGAGTTGCAGCATTTGATGTGTTTCCATCACCAAAATTCCAAACAAAATTTAATGTGCTGTTGCCAACGGTGTTATTATAAAAACAAGCGGGATCTCCAAGGCATACATTAGAAGTTGTTGCACCAAAATCAATAGTTGGAGAAAGTGTATTTATGTAATTTGTTTTTGTTAGTGAATCAATACAGCCATGGTTATCGGTAACAACTAATGTAACTGTATAATAGCCTGACTGATTATAAGTATGTAGTGGATTTGGCTGGTTTGATGTATTTAACGGATTTGATCCAGGATCACCGAAATTCCATTTCCAAACAAAGGGTATTGAATTAGTTGAGGTTGAGTTATCAGTAAATTGCACATTCAAAGGCGTACAACCACTTAATGGAGTTGCTGTAAAATCCACATATGTTCCGTAAACAGTTATATAATTCTGCATGAATAAAGTATCAGAGCATTGATTAACATCTGTGGAAATTAACCGCACTGAATATTTCCCGGAATTAATTAGGGTTGGACAAGGAGAAGTTGCAGTTGAAGTGAAAACCGTATTACCAACGGTATCAGTAATCAACCATTTGTAAGAACTAGCATCTATTGATGTATTAGTGAAACAGAAACTGAATGGTTTGCAACCATTTGTTGGAGCAGTAAATCCAGCCTGTACATTTCTAATCTGAACTGTTTTAACATTTTGATCAGTGCAACCTGTTGCTAAGTTTGTTACAGTTAATTTTATCTGATAGCTTCCACTTGTGGAATAAGTTATAGTTATTGTACTATCTGTTAAAGAAGTAGCGGTTGCTCCGGTAACTTGCCAGCTGAATAAATCAGCATCAATTGAACTTCCTGCATGAAGTATTAAAGTAAAAGGAGTGTTGCAATCTTTTTCAATCGTGAATTTCGCTACTGGCGGAAGTATGTGTATTGCACTGTCAACAATTATTGTATCGCAACAACCGTAATTGCAGGCGATTAAAATTACATCAGCCCAGCCAGTATCACTATAATTGAAAAATGGATTAACACTTGTTGATTGAGAATTAAATGGTAAGCCTCCAAAATCCCAATTGTAATTTGTTGTTGAATCAACACCGGTACTTGTATTTAAAAATGTAATATTCATACCAGCGCATGCAACTATAGGTGATACTGAAAAATTAGCGGTAGGCATAGTACCTACACAAACTGCATCAACCATTAATACTGTATCTGTGCATCCTTGAGCATTAATTATTATAAGTCTTACATCATAACACCCCGGATTTGTAAATACATGAGTTGGATTTTGCAGATTACTTTGAACCGCATTTGAATTTCCTGTGTCACCGAAATTCCATTTCCAAATTGTTGGTGTTCCGGTTGAAGTAGTGCTGGTAAATTGAACAGTTAACGGTGCACATCCTGAAGTCGGAGTTGCAATAAATGCTGCAACAGGACAATCAATATTTACTAAATTAGTTACAGTTTTTGTATTGCTGCATCCTGCGGCATTAGTGACTGTAAGTACTGTTGAAAAATTACCACATGAATTGTAAATAATATTCGGTGGATTATTTGTGGACCATGATGAAGGGCTTCCACCTGGAAAACTCCATGAATAGGTTAAACCGTTTCCTATTGATTGATTATTGTAATTAAGGGTTAAAGGAGGTGCACATGTCGGCGTATTTCCTGTTTGAGAAAAATTCGCTGTAGGTGTTGGTGCAACTACAACTGTTGTACATTTCTGAGCAGTACATCCATTACTGAAACTGACATCTAAACAAATCTGATAACTTCCGGGAGTATTAAATGTGAAAGACGCATTTTGTCCAGTTGCTGTTGCAGGATTTCCATTAGGAATGGTGGTCCAATTCCAATTTGTTGCTCCACTATTTTGACCCGATACATTTACTGTAAGAGGAGCGCAACCCTGTGTTCCAGTAATAGAAAATTGCGCCTGAAGATTTCCAACATTTATATAATTGTTTCTAATTAGCGTATCCTGACATCCATTTGCATCAGTAATTATTAATTGACTGCTGAATTGACCAGAAGAATTATATGTGACGCTTTGAGAATTTGATGAAGATGAATTTGGGGTTCCTGCCGGAAAACTCCATTGATAAGTATATGGAGCGGTTCCACTATTAACAATGGAATTGTAAGTGGTAGTGAATGGTGAGCCACAGCCATTTAATGGTGACGCATTGTAATTGACATTTGGGTTTGTTGTAACACAAACAGCGGCGGATGTTGTAATGTTATCACTGCAGCCAAAAGAGTTTGTTACAATCAGCGTAACTGTTTTGCAACCTTGAGTAGTATATAAATGATTTTCAACTGAGTTTGTTCCTGTGCTTCCATCTCCGAAATCCCATTGATAAGTACTTATTGATCCACTGCCAGGTGTACTTGTACTTGTCAAAGTTGATAGTAAAGGAGCGCATCCTGCCGCGCCAGTGGTTATAAAACTTGCTGTTGGTTTGCAATGTATAATTAAAGGAAGTGTTTTAACATCCTGCAATCCATTCCCATCGGTTACAGTTAAAGTAACAGTAAATGAACCACATGATGAATATGTAGTTGAAGGATTAGTTTGTATACTGTTTATACCTGCGTTTACCCCAAAGTTCCATTGATATGAAAGTGGAGGAGTTCCAGTGCTTAGGTTAGTAAAACTTGCAACTGCGGGATTACAAACCGGATTTGGTAAATTAATTGAAAAATCGGCGGTAGGCTGAGCTAAAAGGCCAGAAATATTAAGAATTAAGAGGAAAATTACGGTTATGACCGTGTGGAGTCGGTACATGTTTTTTTGGTTGACATGACCGCTTTACGCTTCTATTTTTAGATAGTTACCTATTTATAGGTATGATTCAATAAGTAAGTTTTTTGTGTGGTTTGAAGCAAATAAATCATTGTAAATCAATATGTAATTAAAAGTCATTGTCTGCTTTTGAGGATAATATCTCGCTTATTTTTTTCTCCAACTTGCGAATACCAAAAACAAATAGGGTACTGAAACAAACCAAATCCAAATTAATCTCCACCAGTAATAATTTGATGAAATATCCTTTTTTGACAAAAGGAATATTATTGAAATTGCAATTAGGGAAATCAAAAACACGATAGCTAAAACCCTGATCCATATGTTTTCTAAAAAACTTTTACTGGAAATAGTATTCAAATGTTTTTCCTGTGCCTGAATATTATATGCAGAAATTTTTTGCAGCATATCTTTTTCAAATTCTCTGAATTCATGAATATGTTTCGGCTCAAATGAAGATGGAGATAAAGTAAATTTCATGTCAGGTTGAGTAAGCGTTATCACTGCATAAAACGATTTATTTATTTCATCTACATTAAAATTCAATACGCGGTCCCATGAAATTTTTATTTCCTGAAAGAAATAAAAAGGAGATCTTTTTTGCATGGAATATTTAAAATAATCATCAGTTATTTCAATTGAACATTTTATTGTCAGCCATTTTTTTATGATTAATAAAACTGAAAATAAAGAAACAACTAAAAGGAAAACTGAAGAAAGCAGAATGAGCCACTCAGGAATTCTCGTTAAAAAAAGTATTGCCCCGATAAATAATGCTGACCACATCAAAGGAACAATAATTAATACCCAGGTTATTTTCCTTTGCTCATTATAAATAAGCTGGTATTTCATTATGGACGGTTAAAATAGCTTGCGATATAATTTGGCAAACCAAGTTGTGGTTCACCACCGTTCAGATATAATGCTTGTTCAATAAATCCGCAGCCGATTCCTTTAACATTTGGATTAGGTATACATCCGAGATAATCACTGTGTTTGGCAACATATATTTTTCCATCCAATGCATTTTGCAAAGCCCCCATTTTTTTATCCATCGATTGGGCTACTAAAACAGCAGATTGCATAATGTCAGCTGTTGTGGTAAGGGTAACATCCCATTGGTAAATTTCATTTGTTACATAAAAACTCAGGTATAATAATTTACTGTTAGGACTGAACTCACACCCATAAGCCATTTTACTTTGTGGTGTAAAAATCAATTTGTAATTGCTTAACTCTCCTGTTTCATTATTGAAATCATATAATTCAGCAAAATTGTTTTCATAAATAACCGAACATAATTTTTTTCCATCAGGCGAAAATTTCATGTATCCAATTGCATTTCCATCAGTTGAAATTCCTCCCTGATAAATACTGCCGATTCTGCTGATTACAGCATTTTTAGCAACTCCATCTTTTGTTACGAGGTAGCAGTAAAAATTTCCGGTATTCCACCCATGAGCCATAACCCAAATGTCCTTTCCGTTTTTGTGTTTAACAGCAGTAAGCTTTTCAGCAGCAGAAGGAAGTAATAAAACATCTTTACCTACCACATCTCCCAAGCCACTTTCTTTTGTCATATCAATTTTATAATAACTAACTCCATTATTTGGCGGGTTAGCATATGCTCCAGCATCAGATGTGAAAAGATAAATAATATTCGGATTGGCCGGATTCGGAATTGCTATTGCAGATTGAGAAGATGAGTCGTGTCCCTTTAATGTTTTAGCATGAGGCATTATCTTATGATACTTATTCCATATCTGCATTCCATTGGTATAAAACTGCAACCAGCCACCACTATTGCACATGGTTACACAACCTTCTTTTACATTCATAGCACTTACAGTAACCGGAACAGGATAGGAATAAGAAAAATCAATTCCAGCTTTTTTTCCGAAAAACCAAATTGAAGCTTCTTTTTGTGCCCAGGAATTATTTGAAATAAAAAGCACGAAAACAAATAAGAGTAATCTTTTAATCATGCGTTAAAATTGAACTGATCCTTACAAATAATTGAAAGCTGGATTTTAACTTTCCCACATTTGAATTGTTTTTCAATGGTTTTTGTGGATTTTTTGAAATAACTTATAAATCAAAGAGGCAGATAGTTTTGAATTTTCACTATTTATTTCAACAGAATCTTATTCATTCATCGGTTTATAATTTTAGTAAAACACTGAACATCAGCTATTAATATTGGTTTTAACAGAAATATGCCAAAATGTTAAAAACTATTTTCTTGCTGTTGTTCGTTGCCAATGTGCTTTTCAGTTTACATTTGCCGCGGGCAAGTCTTATACGACCAGCTCCTGTGAACTCCCCCAGGGTCGGAAGGCAGCAAGGGTAAACGGTTGAGCGGTGCGATATAAGTAACTTGCCCTTTCTTACACGAAAGTTACATATGAAATTCTTCATTGATACAGCAAACATTGCCCAGATAAAGGAAGCCAAAGACCTTGGAATTCTTGATGGTGTTACTACCAACCCTTCGTTAATGGCCAAGGAAGGTATTAAGGGTGATGACAATATCATGGAGCACTATTTAAAAATATGCGCCATTGTAAAGGGTGATGTTAGTGCCGAAGTTATTTCTGCTGATTATAAGAGTATTATTTCCGAAGGGAAAACACTTGCTGCATTGCATCCGAATATTGTGGTGAAAGTGCCAATGATAAAAGATGGTATTAAAGCCATTAAGTATTTATCAGAGCAAGGAATTAAAACAAATTGCACACTTGCGTTTTCAGCAGGGCAGGCAATACTCGCTGCTAAAGCAGGCGCAACTTATATCTCTCCATTTGTTGGTCGCGTTGATGATAGTAACTGGGATGGAATTCAGCTGATTGCTCAGATCGTTCAGATCTATGGTATCTATGGCTATCCTACTCAGGTTCTTGCTGCTTCAATCCGAAGTTCATTACACATTGTTCGTTGTGCTGAAGTGGGCGCACATGTTGTTACTTGTCCGTTAGATGCAATTATGGGATTGTTGAAACATCCTTTAACTGACATTGGATTGGAGAAGTTTTTAGCAGACTTTAAAAAATCTCAGGCTTGATTAAATAAAAAAGGCAGAGACCTTGTAGCCATAGTTAATGCTTTTTTCTGTCCCGGTTCTTCACTGAACCGGGACAGTTTTTTTTACAGCTGTTCTGATTATCGTTCAGTGTCAAAATACTGTCATATCAATTAACGATATAAATAAGTTTCTTAAAACTTTCTTAAAACAGTAAACAGGGTGAGTAAAATAATTCCAATCACATTAAAAATAAATCCTGTGCGGTACATGGTTTTTAAATCAATGTATCCGCTTCCATATACAATTGTATTAGCAGCAGTTGCTACCGGTAACATGTAACCGAAAGATGCGGCAATGGTAGCAGGAACCATAAGAGTCAACGGGTCAACTCCAAGTGTTATACTCAATGGAATTAATATCGGAAGTATAAGTTGAACACTCGCCACATTACTTGCCATTTCACTCAGCAGGGTTACAAATGCAATTATTGCTAAAATGATAAGCCACGAAGGCAATGATTTAAGGCCAACTAAATTTTCTGCAAAAATTTTATCAAGCCCTGTTGATTCAAAACCTTCGGCAATTGCAAACCCGCAACCAAACAACAATATTATTTTGAACGGAAGTTTTGTTACATCCTTCCACTCTAAAATATTTTCTTTTTTGCTTTTTGAAGCAGGAATAAGAAACAATGTAAATCCAGCAAGTATGGCAACAGTACTGTCCTTGATATAAGAAGGCAGGCCAAATAAATTATTCCAGCCGGTCATTTTAAAATTTCCGAAATCAATATCAGCACGGGTGAACCATAAGAGCACAGTTATAAAAAAAACAGTCATCACCGATTTTTCTTCGCGACTCAGTTTACCCATTTTGTTTAATTCATCGCGGATGTGCTGCATATCAAATGGCAAATCATATTTTTTTTCAATCACATAAAACCGCAACACACAATAGGCTAAAACAAAAAAGGTAATGCTGATAGGAAAAGCAAAAACAAACCATCGGAAAAAATTAATGGGCTCGGCACCCGGAACCATTTTTTCATAAAACCCGGCGAAAATCATATTGGGTGGTGTACCAACCATCGTAGAGAAACCACCAATGGATGCAGTGTAGGCAAGTGCGAGCATGTAGGCTGCGGCAACTTTCTTATGACCTTCGGGATGAAAAAGTTTTTCGTTACGGATAATTGCAAGCACTGCCGAAAACAACATGATGGTGGTGGCGGTGTTTGAAATCCACATGGTAATTAAATAAGTGGTTACCATTATGCCGAGTAAAATGCGCGATGGTTTATTGCCGAGCAGCAAAATGATTTTATAAGCCATGCGGCTGTGCAGGTGCCACTTCTCCATTGCATAAGCAAGAAAAAAACCGCCTATGAATAAGAAAATGGTTTGCTCCATATACTGCGCCGCTGTTCTGTCGGCGCTCATAATTCCGAACAACGGAAAAAATATAATTGGTATAAGCGAGGTAACAGCCAGATCAATGGCTTCACTCATCCACCAGCCGGCAATCCATATCAGCAGAAAACACATTCGTGCGGCTGGAACCGGCAACCCTCTGGTTTCCATCCATTGCATGATAATGAAACCGGCCACAGGAAAAAACAGTAACTTAAACCATTTCATTGCGGGTGAAATGTAAGCCAAGTTTTTTGTGTTCGCTGTTTCGAAAAAATTGAAACAGAATAAATTCACAAAAAATAATAAACCCTTCGCACTATTTGCACGAAGGGTTCTCATGCCATCGGTTATGGAACCGGAGGTTTTGGTTTCGGACCCGGTGAACTTGTATCCACCTTAAAGCCCCACTCACCCAGTTTTTGTTCCTTGCCTTTAAATTTACCCAGCAGTGTATCACGCACTGCTGTAAGGCTTGAATAAACAGTACCGGGTGTGGTGGATGTTTGGTCTTCACCAATACCTAAAGCAATGTCACGGTCTTCAAATGCTTCTTCCGAATCTTTAGCCAACTGTTTTGCTTTCGCATTTTTTTGTTCAGCTTCAGTCAGATTGGTATTGAAGGTTGCCATATCCAAACCATTAAGCGGACTGGCAACACCATCAAGCACATGCTTGGCACTCACTAACTTTGCCAACTCAATCAGCTTGTCAGGTTTCGCTTTGGGTATCTCCACACGAACATTTTTCTTAGCCATACAGGATACCTCTTTTCTGGTCCTGAGATTCGCCCTTATTGGCTGAGGAACTTTTCAATTGTTGCATACAATACAATTGGAATTTTATTGTTTAACGCAAAACCGCTGAAAGTATTGTCATTGTTGAGTCATATTGAAATAGAAAGACAAAAACAGTTCCGGCAATGAAACAAAAACGACATCGTTTTTTTTAAAATCGAAGTCAATTTCTTCGAAAACGAAATCAGTTTCCATGAAGTTGAATTCGTTTTCGTGAACTTCGATATCGAAGTTGATGAAAACGAATTCGATGTTGGTGAAGTTGATGTCAGAGTTAACGAAATCGAATTCGAAGTTGCCGACTTTGATATCAATCTCTGCGACCTCGGATTCGTTTTCGCCGAAAACGAATCCGATGTCGTTGAAAACGAATCCGATGTTGCCAACTTTGAATCTGATTTCTAAGAAAACGAATTCGATTTTTTAAAAGTTAATTAAAAAGTTTCTTGAATTCCCTTTTTTATAATCAATACCAACCATGTAATTCTAAAATTAATAACCTAAAACTTAAATTGAAATATTAAATACCCCAATAAGTTTTTTGTCAATTGCTTTTATATCAGATTCTGATAAAACTCCGAGTTCGCCAAGTATTAGTTCCTTGTCAATTGTTGCAAGTTTGTTTAGCTTAATAATGGATTCAACTCTCAGACCATTGGTTTCAGTTGGCAGAATTTCCAAATCATGTGGTTCCTGCTTAATAATTTTTGAAGTTATGAAGGCAACAGTAACATCATAAATATCTGTTGCTAATATTAAGGCGGGTCTTGTTTTCATTCCTGAAAAATCGGTGAACGGAAAAGGAATCAGAATAATTGTCCCCTTTTTCATTTGCCATATTTTACTTTCAAATCATTGACAGTATATATGTCTTTATCATCTGCCAGAAATTTGTACGACTTCGAATTCATATTTAACTGTGATACATCCTGAGTTAAAAGGCGCTGATTAATTTTTGACAACAGAAACTCAGCGAAGTCATGAATTTCTTTCAATTCATTTTCGGGCAACTGACTCAGACTCGCCAATGTTTTTTCTATTAATTCCGTTTTACTCATTGTAAAATATTTTTATCATTCAAAAGTAAGCAACCCAAAACAATTTTTCATTCTTACATTTGAGAGAAATAACAATACTATTGAAGAAAGCACTTCTACTTTCATTTTTCATTTTTAGTTTTTCAATATCAAAAGCGCAGTGGGTAACTATACCTGATGCGAATTTTGTTGCTTGGCTTCAAACAATTTATCCAACTTGCATGAATGGGATGTTGATGGATACTACTTGTAGTGGGATTGTGAATGATATTAATATTTATTGTCAAAATCAAAATTTTTCTGATTTAACTGGAATTCAATATTTTGATAATCTCTTAGTTTTAGATTGCTCCAACAATCAAATAACAAACTTGCCAGCTCTACCTAATTCACTAATGAATCTTTATTGTAATAATAATTCATTAACGAGCTTGCCATCTCTTCCGAATTCATTAACTAGTGTTCATTGTTGGTATAATTCATTAACGAGTTTGCCATCACTACCGAACTCTTTATATGAATTTATGTGTAGTTATAATTCACTAACGAGTTTGCCGGCTCTTCCGAATTCTTTGGCTACTCTTGATTGTAGAAATAATTCACTAACAATTTTACCATCTCTTCCGGATTCTTTAAATCAACTTAGTTGTAGTAATAATTCAATATCGAGTTTGCCATCTCTTCCGAATTCTTTGACTAGTCTTGATTGTAGTAATAATCCATTAGGTAGCTTGCCATCGTTGCCGGATTCTTTAACTGTTCTTAATTGTTTTTATAATTCATTAACGAGCTTGCCACCGATGCCGAATACTTTGATATTTCTTTGGTGTTATAATAATTCATTAACGAGTTTGCCATTGCTGTCTGATTCATTATTTTCTCTTTTGTGTAACAATAATTCATTAACGAGCTTGCCTTCACTGCCGAGTTCATTAACTAATTTAAGATGTTATAATAATTCCTTAACGAGTTTGCCCTCGCTGCCGAATTCTTTGACTTATCTTGATTGTTATAATAATTCATTAACAAGTTTACCCTCTCTGCCGAATTCTATGTACCGTCTTTATTGTAATAATAATTCCTTAACGAGTTTACCCGCACTGCCTAATTCATTGACTCAATTTAATTGTAGTAATAATACATTAACAAGTTTGCCCCTGCTACCGAATTCTTTGCCTTATCTTGTATGTAATAATAATTCGTTAACAAGCTTACCTTCACTGCCGAATTCTTTGACTGATCTTATTTGTTATAATAATTCATTAACAAATTTGCCAGTCTTACCCCCATTATTACATTATTTTCAAATTCAAAATAATCCTGACATCTTATGCATGCCTCCATTGTTAAGTTTTTATGGAGGGGCCGTTAATTTTGACATTTCAAATACGGGTATTACATGTTTACCAAATTATATTCAGCACGGAGGGTACATTGCTGCAATTGATACCATGCCTGTATGTGATGTGTTTAACACCAATGGTTGTAATGGTGCATGGAGTATAAAAGGAACTATTGTTATAGATAGTGACAATTCTTGTGCAACAACAAATGATGGAACAGGAGTTTCAATGATAAAATTGAATCTCTTTGATTCAGGTAGTAATCTTATTCAACAAGTAATTGCAAATTGGGGTGGAGATTTTTCATTCAATACTCAACTTGGAAATTATTCTACTTCAGTTGATACATTATATCTCCCATTCAATGTTTTATGTCCTACAAACAATAGTATAGCCAGCAATCTCACAGCAACTGATTCGATTGATTACAATGTTGATTTCAGATTAATTTGCAAACCGGGATTTGATATTGGTGTTTGGAGTACTATAGCAAATAATATTTTCTTTCCAGGAAATAGTACTTCAGTTTTCATTAATGCAGGAGATTTTTCTCAAAGTCTTTACAATGTCAGTTGCAATTCAGGAATCAGCGGAGAAGTAAAAGTTGTTATCAATGGTCCTGCAAATTACCTCTCGCCAATAGCAGGAGCACTAACTCCAACAGTAAATGGCGATACCTTGATTTATACAATTTCAGATTTTTCATTGGTAAATGCAGCAACTGATTTTGCTTTCAATGTTATCACTCATTCAAATGCACAATCAGGAAATCAGATTTGTTTTAGTGTAACAGTTACACCAACATCAGGCGACAACAATATTTCAAACAACATACTCACCCATTGTTTTACAGTCAGCAATTCTTTTGATCCGAATGAAAAGGAAGTAAGTCCCGTTGGCAGTTTAGCTTATCCGTATAACGACTGGCTCACTTACACCATTCATTTTCAAAACACAGGCACTGCAGCAGCACAACACATTCAGGTACTCGATACTTTGGATGCTGATTTAGATGCAAGCACTTTTCAGTTACTCTCTTATTCACACACACCAATGGTGCAGATAACCGGAAGCAATGTTGCTTTCAATTTTGTCAATATCAATTTACCTGACAGCACAACAAATTTAGCAGGTAGCATGGGTTATGTAATTTACAGAGTAATGCCAATGGCTAACCTGTTAGTGGGCACGGCAATAGAAAATACAGCAAGCATTTATTTTGATTTCAATACTCCGGTTGTCACTAACACAGTGAGCAATATAATTTGCAACCCAACCACTTCAACAACCACTTCAACCATTTGCGAAGGCGATATTTATTTTTTCGAAGGAAGCAATTTAACGATTGCAGGAAATTATTCGGTAACTCTTCAAGCTGTTGACGGCTGCGATTCAATTCTCAATCTTAATTTATTAGTTGACCCAACAATCATAAATTCGATTTCACAATCTATTTGTTCAGGAATAACTTTTGATTTCAACGGACAACAACTTTCTTCATCAGGAATTTATCACGATACATTAATTGCAATAACCGGATGTGATTCTATCGTGAATCTTACTTTAACTATTATACCACCTGCAATATCTATTAACGAAACCATATGTTTTGGTGATTCAATCATTTTCAATGGAAATTATTATAGCACCAATAGCGTTCACATTGATACATTATTAAATAGCCTTGGTTGTGATTCTATTGTAACTCTCACACTCTCTGTTTTGCCTCTTGTTGCATCATCAGTCAATCAAACAATTTGCTTCGGTGATTCAGTAAATTTCAACGGAACATATTATGATTCAACAGCCATTTATGCAGATACATTATCAACTGCCGGTGGATGCGATTCAATTGCCTATCTCAATCTTACAGTACTTAATGCTGCAACTTCATCATTCAATCAAACCATTTGCATTGGCGAATCATTTTTGTTCAATGGCATAAATGAAACTGCCACCGGAATTTATTACGATACTTTAAATGCAGCTAACAACTGCGATTCGGTTATTGCCTTGCACTTAACAGTCAACAATCCAAACGCAACCATTCAGCTAAATGGCAACACACTAACTGCAACCGGCAATGGAATTATACAATGGATTAATTGCGACAGCGGAACATTTGTTATTGGTGCAGTTGGCGAAACATTTACACCAACTGTTATTGGTCATTATGCCGCATGGGTTTGGAATGGCCTGTGTAACGACACCACTAATTGCATTGAAGTTTTATTGGATGGAATCAATGAACAATTCCCTTTAAACAATAACCAGTTTTCTTTTTATCCGAATCCTGTTGATGAAAATATAATTGTTCAGCTTTCGCAGCCTTGTGAAAACTGCAGAATGGAAATCACCAATACACTTGGAGGTTTAGTTCAAAGTGCAGAGTTCAAAGTACAAAGCATGCAACTCGATATTCATCTGCTTCCTGCCGGTGTTTATTTTATTTCCGTTCACTCTGATAAAATGAGCGCGGTAAAAAAATTCGTAAAGCAGTAATACCATTTCAAAGACAATAACAAATAAGCTCTTTGAAAAATAAGAGTAACGGTCTTAGTCGGAAAATCAGATTGTCTATCGTACAATGGTAACAGTTCCGCTAGTGGCATAACGGCCATTCGGATACAACATTCCTCTCCAGATAGTATCATCCATAAAGGTGGCTTCGCATCTCCACACATAAGCATCCTGCGGCATCAGTTCACCTTTGTAATAACCATCCCAGCTTTCTGTTGGTGCGGTACGGTCCAGTTTGTATGATTCCCACATCAGATTTCCCCAGGTGTTAAACACTTGTATGTGATAGGTCTTTAATCCAAAACCTTTTGGAGTAAACAACCGGTCGGCAGGTGGTCCGTATTCAGGAGTCATTGCATTCGGAACAAACAACCCTTTATAAAAATCCAGATAAGTAGGCTGGTATACTGTATCAACACAACCATAAATATTGGAAGCAACAAGCATCACATTGTATTCACCGGCAAATTCATAAGTATGATACGGGTCGCGCAAATGGCTGGTATCGCCATCAGCAAAATTCCATAGCCATGCATCTGAATTAGTAGATAGGTTTAAAAAGGCAAGTTCGCCATTCAAAACAGGAGTAGTGCTTTGCGAGTAAACAAATTCAGCTACAGGTTCAGGATAAACGGTGATGATGTTATTCTGAACATTCAAATCATTACAGCCACCTAATCCGCTCACATAAAGTGTCACATCATAAGTGCCGGGTCCTGTGAATGTGTGAATTGGATTTTGTACTGAATCTGTTTCGCCATCACTGTAAGTCCAGACCCAGTTAAGTGCATATGGAGATGAATCGGAAAAAGCAACAGTTACTGGATCGCAACCTTCAGGCGGATCAAAACCAAACACCGCAATTGGTTGCGGGAAAACAGTAACGATACTTTGCAGTGTATCAGAACAATTGTACTGATCGTATCCGATTAAAGTATAAGTTGTTGAAAGAGTAGGGCTGGCAGCTACAGTTGCCGAAACAGTTGAGTTCAGGCCGGAAGCAGGAAACCATTGATAAGAAACCGCACCATTGGAAACAATGTTGGTGGTTTGCCCGTCGCAAATAGAAACCGAATCGGGTGCAATATTCATAACAGGGAAATGAACTACAACAGCCAAAGGCCACGCAGCTGTACATCCGTTTATGTCTGTTCCGATTATGGTGTAAGTGGTATTGATTGTCGGGAAAACAGTTACTGTGCTTCCGCTTCCTGATGAAAGACCCCACAAAGGCGCCCACACATAAGTATCAGCACCGCTTGCAGTTATTGTGGTTGAATCGCCGCGGCATATAGCAGGATTTGGCTGGCTGAAAGTAACAGGTGGTGGATATACAATCAGGGTTGCAGTTGCGTTAGCAGCACAACCATGAATGTCAACTCCTGTTACAGTATAAGTTGTTGTCACACTTGGTGAAGCAGTTACTGAACTTCCGCTTGAAGCCGAAAGTGAGGATACAGGAGACCAGATGTAGGTAAATCCTCCACTTGCATTTAACACAGTTGATGTTCCGTTGCAGATCCAGTTGTTTACAGGAGTCAGCTGAATCTGAGGCGGGTTGTAAACTGTTACAAACACCGAATCAATATTGGCACAACCTGCGGTGCTGATTCCGGTTACTGTGTACATGGTTGAAATTGGTGGCGAAGCAAGTACACTGTTTCCAGTTGAAGAATTTAAACCTCCGGCAGGTGACCAGTTGTAAGTTGATGCACCACTTGCAATAAGGTTTGCATTTTGTCCAAGACAAATTGCCGGGTTATTTGGATTGATATTAACCGAAGGAATCGGGTTAATAGTTATAACAATTGTAGAATTGATAATGCAACCGCTTAAGTTGGTTGTAGTTACGGTATAAGTTGTTGTGGTAACAGGTGAGGCATTTACACTTGAACCGGTTGTTACATCCAGACCTGTAGCCGGTGACCATGTATAAGTTAATCCTCCGGAAGCAACTATGTTGGTTGTTTGACCCTGACAAATGCTGGTGCTTCCTGCAATCAATGTAAGGTTTGGTGTTGGAAGAACAGTCATAACCAGCGAGTCTTTATAGAAACACTGCGTAGGAGCAGGTGAATAAACAAGAATGTGATTTCCAACAGTTGCCAAGGCAGGATTAAAAGTTCCTAAGCCTGGATTGGTAATTCCTTGTCCGCTCCATGTTCCTCCTGCAGGAGAAAAACCGGTAAGGTTAAAAGCAGGCGCATTAACGCAAGTTGTATCATCAGGACCAACAATTCCAATTTGGGGTTGAATAACGGTAACTTGCAATGAATCATCATTTGTACATCCGTTGGTATTGGTTACAGAATAGTTAATCATAAACTGACCAACACCTGAAACATTCGGGTCAAATGTTCCCTGGAAACCATTGGTTACACCGGTACCTGTCCAGAATCCGCCAACAGGATTAAAACCAAACATATTAAATGGAGTCGCATACAAACAAACATTCTGATTAATACCAGCGTCAACAATTGGCAATGGATTAACCACAACAGTTACAGGCATGCTGTTCGTACAACCTAAAGCGCTAGTACCTGTCAGAGTATATTGTGTGGTAATAGTTGGATTGACTGTAACAACTGCGCCGGTAGTTGAAGTAATATTTGTTGATGGAGACCAGCTATAGGTGCTTGCTCCACTAGCAGTAATTTGCACTGAAGATCCAATACATAACTGTGGGAATACAGGGTTTGTTAAAAGGTTAGGTGCAGGTTGTACCAAAACAAAAGTGGTATCACTTGTAGTGCATTGCCCTGAGCCGATTGAATAAAAAACAGGATGCAATCCCGGTCCGGCAAGAGTTGGATTAAAGGTTCCGCTCAGATTATTTACAATTCCAAATCCACTCCAGTAACCACCTACAGGAGAGTTGCCAGTTAATACCAGTAAAGGGGAAAAGAAACATGCAGTATCGCCAGGACCTGCAATTGGCCAGCTGGTTGGTGTAACAGTAATATGAATGGAGTCAAGATTTGTACAACCATTCGCATTAATAACATCGTAGAAAACGGTGAATGTTCCTAATCCTGCAACCATCGGATCAAATACCGCATTGATAGGGTCTGTAATACCCGGACCATTCCATGTTCCACCTTGAGGTGTAAATCCTGTTAATGTTACTGTGATTGGTGTATGGCAAACATTAATATCAATTCCGGCATCGATAGGAGGAAGCGGATAAACAGTAATTTGTGAGAAGGCAGAATCTTTGCATCCATTCAAATCAGTTCCGATTACAGTATAAGTTGTATTGATAAAAGGATTTGCATTTACCGTTGCTCCAGTTGAAGCACTTAATGAATTATTAGGTGACCAGGAATAAGTTGTTGCCCCAGATGCATTTAAAACAATTGTTGTTCCAGCGCATTGAATAACCGAACCTGGAACCAAGCCAACATTCGGAATCGGATGAACAACAATTAAAACTGTATCTGTAGTCTGACATCCGCTTGTTGTAATTGCTGTTGCAGTATAAGTTGTCGTTATAGTTGGATTGGCTGTAACAGTTCCGCCTGTATTTGAACTTAATCCGCTATTGGGTGTCCATTGATAAGTATTACCATTATTAGCGGTCATGGTTGTACTTTCTCCAAGACATAAATCATAATCAGGTGAAGTAGCTACTGTATTAACATTTACACTAACAGGAACAGTTGTTGAGTCCATGCATCCGAAAACCGTTGTTCCGACAATTGTATAAGTGATGTTTGAAGTCGGACTCGCTGAAACAATATTTCCTGTAGAAGCACTTATTCCTGAATTTGGACTCCAGGTATAAGTTGAAGCACCGGTTACTGTGATATTCTGAGGAGTATTCAAACACAATACAACAGGATTCGGATTAACATTCAGGTTTGGCAACTGATGAACAACTACTGTTACTGATTTAGTGGTAGTACAACCATTTGCTCCGGTTACTGTCACAGTATAAGTTGTTGTAACAGTAGGATTGGCAGTAACTGTTGGTCCGTTTGTTACATTTAAACCGGTTGAAGGACTCCACTGATAATTTACTGCACCATTTAATGTTATAGAAATTGATTCTCCTATACAAATATCTGGATTGGCAGGATTAGAGTTAACGGTTGGTAAAGGCAGAACATTTACAACAACGGTATCATCATCATTGCAATTCAATCCGCTTGTGCCGGTCACTGTATAAGTGGTAGTTATTGTTGGGTTAGCAATTACAGAGCTTCCGGATGAAGCACTTAATCCAGTATTAGGTGACCAGGTATAATTCACAGCTCCAATCGAATTCAAGGTAGTGCTTTGCCCTACACAAATAGTGTAGTCAATTGCAGAAGCAGTTACACTGGGCAAGCCATTTACTCCAAGCGCAACTGTTGTTGAAGCAGTACAACCTGGAACAGTTGTTCCAACAACTGTGAAGGTAAAAGTGCCAACAGCAATTGGAGTTGCAGTAACCGTAGCCCCAGTAGATGCCGACAGGTTTGCAGAAGGACTCCAGGTATAAGTACTTGCTCCTGACGCTGTCATGATCTGAGAATTACCAAGGCATATAAAGGGGGCGGCAGGGTTTACATTTATAACTGGAAGGGGGTTAACAACTAAAATAACGGTATTACTAGCCGTGCAACCATTCGCACCACTTCCGGTAACAGTATAAGTAGTTGTTGTGGTAGGATTTGCTGTAATGTTATTACCATTTGTTTGGCTTAATCCTGTTGAAGGAGACCATTGATAGCCAAATCCTCCGGTAGCAGTTAATGTGGCCGAACCTCCTGCGCAAATTTGCCCCGGGGGTGTAACATTAATATTCGGAAGTGGAAGTACATTAACAACAAGAGTATCGGTTGCTGTGCAACTCACACCAATTACACCAGTTAATGTATAAGTTGTGGTAACAGTTGGTGAAGCAGTTGTAGGTGAAGAAGTGGAGTTGGTTAAGCCAGTAGCAGGACTCCATGTATATGAATTTGCTCCTGCTCCGTTCAGAGTGGTTGATTGTCCTTGGCAAATAGTATAATCCGGAGATGAGGCGGTAACAATTGGAAGTGCAGTTACAGTTACAACAACCGTTGCGGTTGAAGTGCAACTGAATGCGCTTGTTCCTAAAACCGTATAAGTAGTTGTAATAGTAGGATTGGCTGAAACAGTGCTACCGGTAGTTACATTTAAACCGGTTGAAGGTGACCAGGTGTAAGTACTGGCTCCCGAAACTGTTATGGCTGCTGAATTACCGGTACAGATAGTAACCGGATTTGGATTAATATTCAGAACAGGAAGTGGATTAACAGTTATAATCACAGTTGCCTGATCTGAACAGGTTCCTGAAGTCCCTGTTACTGTATAGGTAGTAGTTGTAGTAGGTGTTGCAGTAACAGTTGCTCCTGTTGAGGCACTCAATCCCGTTGATGGATTCCAGGAATAAGTTGTCGCACCATTTGCAGTTAAAGTCGCACTTTGTCCTACGCATAATGGAGCAGGTGAATTTACAGTCACAACCGGAGCAGGAATTAAATTCACAATCATCTGATCATTATCAGTACATCCATTGGCATCTGTAACTAAAAGGGAATATGTTGTTGTTGCAGTAGGAGTTGCTGTTGTTGAACTGTTCCAAGGTGTATTTAGTGTCGCTGTTGGTGTCCACGAATAATTATAACCTGCTGTGCCATTACTTGCGCTACCTGTTAAAGTAGTTGATGTCCCTTCACAAATAGTTTGGTTGGGTCCGGCATTGGCCGTAGGTATTGGATAAACAATTAATGTTGTAGTGCTTGAAGAAGGGCCACATTGATTCGTAGCCGTAGCGGTTATTGTATAAGTTCCAGGTGAATTATAAGTGACTGCTGGAGGAACTTGCAGATTAGAAGAGGCAGGTGTTCCACCCGGAAATGTCCAGCTGTAAGATGAAATTGTTCCACCTCCGGCTCCGAAAGTAGCTGTTGGATTAACAGTAATACTTCCACAGGCCCCTGCTAATGAGTTTATAGAAACAACAGGAGGAGATTGAATGGTAATATTATTTGAAAAAGAATAGGTGCCACAAACACTTGTAACCTGAACAGTTATTGTATAGGTACCTGCAACTGTGAAATTAAATGAAGGAGCAGTTGAAGAATTAGTTCCGCTTGCAAAAGACCATCCAGTAAGAGGTGAAACTGTCCACCAATAGGATAATGGATCACAAACTGCGTGTGTGGTTGTATTTGTTGTAGCAACGATTAATGGTGCGCAACCTGAAGTTGGATTTATTGTGAATGATGGCACCGGTGGAGGAACTACACATAAAACTGTTGTTGTCGAATCCACACCGCAGTGTCCTCCGGTAATTATTTTGATGGTGTAATTTCCTACCTGAGTAAAGTTTGCGCAAATATTATTTGAACCAGCTAACCAAAGTGAGGGGTCTCCATTCTGTCCAAAGGTATTTCCCATACTTCCACTTGTTAAAGTCCAGCCAGTGGCAGGAGAAATAAACCAAACACAAGGTGATGTAACAGTGCATACTCCGTTAGCAATATCACCTGCACCTGTTGATGTATTTGTCATGCAGGAAGAACTGCCAACACATATTGGATTAGGGGAAACCAGCAAACTTGCTGTAGGAATTGTAGAAACATAGATGGGTACAATTGCACCAGCACTGGTTCCACATGGATTTGATGCAGTAATGGAAGCAGAGAATGAGTTTGGGAAAGAGGTTGTTCCATTTGAACTTGTAACGCCACATGATGTAACTGTAAATGTGTGAGCTACTGTAGCTGGTGGTGGTTGACCAAATGTTAAAGGAGCAGAGCCATCATTAAAAGTTACAGTATAAGTTGTACCTGGAGTGTTTCCTGCTGCACCTGTTATAGGAAATGAAAGTGTATTAGGGGCACAGATATCTGTATTGCCTGGGTTTCCAATTCCAACTGAAGGGTTTGAGCCAACAAAAACATAATAAGTAGCAACACTTGTA
Source organism: Chitinophagaceae bacterium (assembly GCA_947469485.1). GTDB lineage: Bacteria > Bacteroidota > Bacteroidia > Chitinophagales > UBA10324 > UBA10324. The sequence continues at coordinate 46,024 of CANIPU010000017.1, forward strand.
CAGCCATTTGCTCCAGTAACAGTGTATGTAATTGTATATTGACCAACGGCATATATATGGTTAGTTGTAACCCAAGTTGCTGCAGTAAAGTTTGGAGAAGCATCACCCCAATTGATTACATAATTGGTGTTGGTGGCTGTTGTGGTGGAAGTATTTGTAAATAGAAAATTTGTTGAACTGCTTGTGCAAACTTTAAAATAAGGAAGTCCATTATAAATAGTTGCACCGGTTCCTCCAATTGTAGCTGAGGGTATTTCACTTACTGTAATTACCTGTGTAAAAACATCCTGACAACCATTTGCTCCAGTAGCAGTAAGAGTCACAGTAAAGTTTTGAGTGCCGCCACCTGTTGCAGACGAAAATGTATGTATTGGATTTGTAGAAGTTGAACTATTATTTGCTCCTGAACCAGGATCACCGAAATTCCATGAATAGGTTAAACCTCCACCAGTTGATGTATTATTAAAATTAATAGGAACTGAGCCACAAGGACTTGCAGGATTATGGGTGAATGAAGCATTTGGGGCAGAAAGTATTGTAACAACAATTGTTGCACTTGGATTTCCCCCACAACCAGTGGCAGTAACAGTATAAGTAGTAGTTGTTGAAGGGGTGGCAGTAACAACTGCTGTATTTGTTGAGCTTAAGCCAGTAGATGGTGCCCAGGTATATCCTGTAGCTCCACTTGCATTTGCAGTGAGAACAACAAATTGACCATTGCAAATTGAAGCTGGTGAAGGAACTGTTGTTATAGTAGTATTACATGGTTGTGCAAATGCAATAAACGAAAAAGTAATTCCAATAAAGGTTAAAATAATTTTTAATTTCATTAATCGTTCAATTCAGTTAAAATACTGCTAAAAGGTTGTTTCTATTTTTTGTACAATATAAAGCCATTATAGGTGCATTGATATAACATTTTCGATAAATATATTACATTTTCAGATGGGTGTTTTTTTTAAAGAATCGGTTTAATTGAAATTTTTACAGATATTAATAAAATCAATTCTGCAGATGTTAATTTAAGACTAATTTTCCACCCGAATGAAATTTCATTATGAAAAAAAATGATGTAATAATTGTTTTATTTTTATTAGGAGGCATCTTTTTTCAGAAAAATGTTTCAGCTCAATACTTTCCGAATTATGATATTGAACTGTTAAAGGGAACAATCCCTTATAAAATGCCATGGGTTGGCGGGTTAAATAACCCTCAATTCTCAGCAGCAGATTTAAATGATGACGGAATTCTTGATCTTGTAATTTTTGACAGAACTGGAAAACGACTTATGACCTTTACAAATTCCGGAACTAATAATGCTATTGACTATAATTATGCTCCAAAATTTGAAAAGAACTTCCCTAAAATGGATTCGTGGTGTTTGATGCTTGATTTTAATTGCGACAACATCGAAGATATTTTCACTCACACCACATTGGGAACAAAAGTTTTTAAAGGTTATTATAATTCTGATGACGAATTGTGTTTTACTTTGTATTCTAAACTTTTAAAGTTTAATGGGTTTACAGGGCCTTTAAATATTTTAATTACTGGCGTTGATGTTCCTGCGTTTATTGATATCGATAATGATAATGATATTGATATTCTGACTTTTGAGCAGGGCGGTGGCTGGATTGATTATTATCAAAATGAATCGCAGGAATTAGGTTATGGGTGCGATAGTTTTAAGTATGAGCTTGTGGACCAATGCTGGGGATTGATGTTTGAGCCTGCTTCGCAGGAAGCAAAATGGTTAAATCAGGTTTGCCCTTTCAGAATGGAAGGAATTGCACCTCATGAAAATAAAGAACCTGAAGCAATACGAGGTGGCGGTACCAGGCATACAGGCTCAACAACTTTAGCCTTTGATAATGATGGTGATGGTGATAAAGAAATAATTCTTGGTGATATTTCATATTCAGATTTGGTTTACCTGACAAATGGGGGCAGTATTTCTTCGGCATTACTCACATCACAAGACACTGCTTTTCCTAACTACTCGGTTCCTGCTAATATCGATTATTTCCCTGCTGCTTTTTATCTTGATTTAAATAACGATGGTGTAAAAGATATTGTAGCTGCTCCGAATACTGAAAATGGTCAAACAGATGTAGCTTGTTCATGGTATTATAAAAACATCGGAACAAACAATAATGGAACCTTTATCTATCAGTCTGATTCATTTCTTACTGCAGATATGATAGATGTCGGGTCAGGTGCTGCACCTGTATTTGTTGATTTGAACAATGACAGCTTAATGGATATGCTGATTACAAATAGAAGTTCTTATGGAACTAATTCTTCGATTACTTATTTGCAGAATGTTGGCGAAGACACCCTTCCTATGTACAAATTGATAACTAAAAACTGGTTGAATTTATCTTCTCTTAATTTGAAAGGATTGTATCCAGCCTTTGGAGATGTCGATACTGACGGGAAAAAGGAAATGATTCTTGGAAATATGAATGGCACATTACTTTTCTATGAAAATACTGGAGGGGGAAATCAGATTCCTGATAATTTTGTTTTGAGCAACCCATCCTATTTTACAATAGATGTTGGAGGATTTAGTGCACCGGTAATTGTTGATGCAAATGTTGATGGTCAGTTAGATCTTGTTGTTGGAGAAGATAATGGCTCTTTGAATTTTTTCAGAAACAATGGAACTTTAACAGTTCCGGATTATTCCAATATTCAAACCTCATTCGGAAATGTAATCGTTCAGCAAAATGGTTCAAGTGTTGGATTCAGTGTTCCCTGTTTTGTGAAACTGAATAATTCAACAACCTGGACTTTACTGGTTGGTTGCGAAGGCGGAAGTCTTTTTCAGTACGATAATATTGAGAACAATATTGCAGGCACTTTTAATTTAGTTGATTCTTCGTTTGCCAATATTCAGGTTGGAAGTTTCTCTGCACCAACTTCTGCAGATTTAAATAATGATGGAATACCGGAACTTGCTGTTGGCAATTATCGCGGTGGGATTACAGTATTTGATACCTCATCTGCACACAACTATACTGCAGCCGCTGATTTTTCAGATGATTGGGAGTTAGAATTGTATCCAAATCCTGCCTCTGATATGGTGCGATTAAGCGCCAATCATGAAATTTCAAAAGCAGAATTGTTTGATGCAATCGGACACAAACTTTTTACTCTTGTTATAAACAATAGTTATGAGTTTGAACTCAATACATCACAATTATCTCCCGCACTTTATGTTATTCGCATAACGGGTGCAAATGGAAGTTGCGCAATAAAATTCGTGAAAAATTAGGCTTGTTGAACAAGCACCATTCCTACTTCTAAAGTAAGAAAGAAACTAAAGAGGAATACGAATAAATCGTACTTCGTCATATTCATTACTACTTTGTTATCATCAGTCATTTCGTTTTTGATGTAACGCGAGAAAAACTTAATTGTAGCCATAAACCAGATTATTTTGTCTGCGGCTTTACATAATAAAATAAAAAAGGTTTCATTCTATTGAATGTTTTTTTGATTATTCAATAGCTATTTGATTAAACAGAAACCGGATTTAACTAATAATAACTGTAAAAGCGAATATCTTTAACAGCTACTGCTTCATAATTTTTTGATACTTACTTGAATTGGCTGCATCCATTTTAGATACCAGATTAATAACCTGCGTTTTTTCAGTTGGAGTAGCCTGAGAAAAAATATTAACAATTTCGTCAACTTTTGCTTTAAAGAAAACTTGAATGTACATGCTATTCGGATTGTCTTGATTTAACTTATCTAATAAACCGAATGAAGAAGTAATAGCCTTTCGCCCGTTCTCAATATCATCATACATTTTATCCATTCCTTCGCGATGATATTTATAAAATGCTGTGCGTCCGTTATCATACTTGGTATTCATAAGGTTTTCGATTAACCAGTAACGATTATGCAAACCATCTACTGCCTTCCATCCCTTATTTGCAGAATTCGAGTTCAGATTAACAATATTTTGTGCTTTTGCAAAAAAAGCAGTTCCTCCTTTTGGAGAAAAGGAATCATAGTCTAATCCGATAATTATATAAGCATAGTAAGACAACAGAGAACTTAACTCACTCGTAACTGCATTTTCATTAAATTCAAGAGTTTGATATTGCGCATATTCAATAACAAGATCTTTATCGACCCAGTTAAACAATGGGGAATTATAACTTGAATTAAATACAGGTCGGTTTGATTGTATTGTTAATTGTGCTTGGTATTTATCTGAAGAAAGTTCTTTGGTTATACTGATTAAAAAGGTGCATTCTATTCTTTCGTTTTGCGAATAAGTATCACCTGTCCATTTCCGGTTATTCATAAACTCGGTAATGGTTTTTTTCATGTCATCAAAAATCTTTGGATCGGCAGTTTGAAGCTGTGGAGTTATAACCTGAACCGAACAATTAAGCTCCTGTGCATTTGTAAATGATGATATAAGAATTGAAAGTACTAAAAGAAGTTTACGCATAAAGTTTTGAAATAATAATGTTAACGATGTCATGCGCAATTTCGGTTTTCATTTTCAATGGGAGTTCTTTTTTCTTTCCACCGTTATCAATAACTGTGACTTTGTTTGTATCAGTTCCAAAACCAGCGCCATCATCTTTTAAGGAATTTAGAATAATCAGGTCAAGGTTTTTAGATTTTAATTTTTCCTTCGCATTAGCTAATTCATTTTCTGTTTCTAATGCAAATCCGATCAATAACTGGTTTTTCTTTTTCTTTTTACCTAACTCAGAAAGGATATCTTTTGTTTTTACCAATTCAATCTTGAATTGGTCTTCTTTCTTTTTAATTTTATTGCTTGCAGTATTTAACGGTTTATAGTCAGCAACTGCAGCGGCCATAATCGTAATGTCAGAATTGGTAAATGCTTTTGTTGTAGCATTAAATAATTCGTCAGCTGTTTTTATTGGAATAAATTTTTTCAGTCGTTCCGGGGTTGAAATATTTACCGGGCCCGAAATGAGGGTAACCTCAGCACCATTTTTTATGCAAGCTTCTGCTAAAGCATATCCCATTTTTCCACTTGAATGATTTCCAATGAAACGAACCGGATCAATTGATTCGTATGTTGGGCCAGCAGAAATTAATATTTTTTTTCCTTTTAATAATTGTGATGAATTGAAGTATAAAGAAATCCTTGAAACAATTTCTTCAGGTTCCATCATTCTTCCTTTTCCAAACAATCCGCTGGCAAGTTCACCATGTGATACATTCAAAACAATATTATCATATTGTTTCAATAATTGTATGTTTCTTTTTGTTGACGGGTGAGCCCACATATCCTCATCCATAGCTGGTGAAATTAAAACCGGGCATCTGGCTGAAAGGTAAACGGCAGTTAATAAATTATCACAAATACCATTGGCAAATTTTGAAATTGTGTTTGCTGAAGCTGGAGCAATCAGAAATAAATCTGCCCATAATCCTAACTCAACATGATTATTCCAAAGTGAATCGTTTTCAATTGTTAGTTCAGATAAAACTAAATTCTTTGAAAGTGTTGAAAGTGAAAGCGGGGAAATAAATTTCCCCGCTTCTCGAGTCATAATTACTTTAACTGTTGCTCCTTCTTTAATTAATAGTCGAATAAGAATTGCACTTTTATAAGCAGCAATACTTCCACATACACCAAGGAGAATTTTTTTTCCTTTTAAGGAAGACATTAGAATAATGGCTTAGGCGCTTCCTTACTTGGATTGCGGTAATAAACCTTTTCTTCCAAAAATTCTTCAGTAGCCATCAAAGTAGGGTGAGCTAATTTTTCGTAATGCTTTGAAATTTCTATTTGCTCACGATTTTCATGAATTTCTTCAAGATTATCAGAAGATGAAGCAAACTCTTCAAGTTTTGAATGAAGTTCTTCACGAATCTGACTCGCAATTTGGGTAGAGCGTTTTGCTATAATTGCAATTGCTTCATAGGTGCTTCCAACCTGATTTTTCATTGCTTCTACATTGCGTGGTTCGGCAACATTTGTCATTACCTGACTTTGTAATTTTTTAATTGAGTTACTCATGAATGTTGAGTTTATTTAAAATGGATGTTGAATTATCAAAAAGGTTCTTAGCTTCTTTTTCGTAACGGGTTCCTGCAAATTTATCTTTGTATTGGTTATAAACCGAAATTGTTTTTTCGTATCGATCCTTTTGTTTGCCTTCGATGCTGTTCAGGGCATAAAGATAGTCTGACTTCACTATTAAAAAACATGCTTCAGCAATATTTGGCAGGTCAGGGTAGCTTCTTATCAGATTAGCTAATGCCACGGCAGAAGCTTTATAATTTTCCATCTGGAAATACAATTTCGCACTTGCAAAAGCCTTTACCTGCAATTTCGAGCGCATTTGATCAATATCCTCATTAGCCTGACTAACTAAAGGACTGGTTGGGAAGGAATTTGTAAATAATTGAAACTCATTGATTGCCTTCTCTGTAAACTCCTGTGATAGTTCGTATTTCGGAGACATTTGCATATAGCATTTTGCATTCATAAACAAACACTCCTCAGCATGAACACTTGTTGGATAGGTAGCAAAAAAGTTTTTGAAATGATAAGCCGCAACTATGTATTCACCCGTTCCATAATAACAAAAAGGAAGATAGTAATACATTTCTTCACCTTCTTTTGACCCTTTATATACCGGAACTAACTCTTCAAATAAAGGAAGGGCTTTATAATATTGTTTCTTATTGTAATAGGTTTTAGCCAATTCATATTTCTTACCTAAATCATTGCCTTTTAATACTTCCTGATACTCACTACAAGAAGAGATTAAAAAAAACGAAATAAAAAGAAATACCGGGGAAGCGAATTTCATGGGGGCGCAAATATAGGTTTTCAAATCAATTGAATGTAAAACAGATTAGCTAATGGAAATGAAGCGTTTTTAATGCCTTTTAGTTACAAAAAATATAAAATTGATTACATTCTTTCCGGAACTTCTATTCCTAATAATTTCATTCCGCGTTTTAAAATACTGCCAGTAAAATCAGAAAGGAGTAATCGGAAATTTTTTAATTCTACAGTTTCAGCTTGAACTATTGAGTTTTCTGCATAAAAGGAATTAAAACTTTTAGCGATAAAATAAATATGATTTGCAAGCAATGCCGGATCTAAATTTTTTGCTGCTTCGGTTATAATATTCGGATACAAGTAAAGTTGTAATAGTAAATGCAATTCAGACTCATTTGCATGAACAGAAGGAGTGGAGCTCTTAAAGGTGTTTCCAGCTTTTCGTTTTACCGACTGAATTCGAGCATAAGTGTATTGAATAAATGGGCCGGTGAATCCATGAAAGTCAATAGACTCCTTTGGATTGAAAATCATCCGCTTTCTTGGATCAACTTTAAGAATAAAAAATTTAAGCGCACCCATACCTAACTCATAATATAATTTCTCAGCTTCTGTTTCGCTGAAATTTTCGGTTTTTCCTAACTCAAGTGTTTGCTCTTTAGCAGTGCGAATCATTTCTTCAATTAAGATATCGGCATCTACAACAGTCCCTTCTCTGGATTTCATTCTGCCGGTTGGTAAATCAACCATTCCATATGATAGGTGATTTATTCCTGCAGCATATTTCTTCTCGAGTTTTTCAGTAACGAGTTTTAAAACTTTAAAATGATAATCCTGTTCGTTGGCGACAGTATAAATCATTTGATCAGGTTCAAAATCTTTATAGCGCAAATCGGCAGTTCCTAAATCCTGTGTAATATAAACTGATGTGCCATCAGATCGCATTAGAACTTTTTCATCCAAACCATCTTCAGTTAAATCAACGCAAACGGCACCATCTTGTCGTTTATAAAAAACTTTTTTATTAAAGCCTTCTTCAACAATATTTTTTCCGAGGAGGTATGTATCTGATTCTTTGTAGTGTTTGTTAAAATCGCATCCAATCAACTTGTAAGTTTCTTCGAATCCATCATATACCCATCCATTCATCATTTCCCAAAGGGCTCGAACTTCACTATCCCCATTTTCCCATTTCAGTAACATTTCTTTTACTTCAATATTCAGCGGCGCTTTTTTTTTGGCATCTTCTTCATTTAAGCCCCGAGCCATTAATCCTGCAATCTGAATTTTTAATTCCTGGTCGAACTTCACATAAAAATCTCCAACCATGTGGTCGCCTTTAACACCTTTTGATTTAGGAGTTTCATTACCGCCATATTTTTGATAAGCGAGCATTGATTTGCAGATATGAATTCCACGATCGTTATAAATATTCACCTTTATTACCTCATTACCGGCAGCTTTTAATATTTCAGAAACTGAATAACCAATAAAAATATTTCGGATGTGCCCAAGGTGCAGCGGTTTGTTGGTATTTGGCCCTGCATATTCCACCATTATTTTTTTATTGGTAGAAGGGAAAGAGAAATAATTTTCATCCCTTGAAGCATTAATTAAAAAGCTATTCCAGAATTCATTCTTCAATTTAAAATTAACAAAACCTTTAACTACATTGAATGATTCAATGTCAGATATTTCATTAAGTATAGCATCACCAATTTCTTTTCCGACATCTTCCGGTTTCTTCTTTGCAATTTTTACAAATGAAAAAATAACTACAGTAAAATCACCTGTAAATTCTTTTGCTGTTTGATTGACAGTAATTTCCTGAGCGGATAATTTTGTTCCGTATAATTTATTGACAATGGCTGCGGTTTTCTCTCTTAATAATTGTTCCATTATGGAAATTCGGTAGTTCTGGTGTTGAAGGTTTTTATATAAATCTGAAAAATTAACTGTTGAGATTTATTCTTCAGCCCAATCGTTGTAGAGCTGATTGGTTACTTTTTGTAAAATCTCAAAGGCATTTTCAGCCATGAGATTTTCTTTATCTAAAGTCGGATTTACTTCAGTGACTTCAAAGCAGCAAACTTTTTCGTCCTGCATTAAACGCAGAATTAAACTTGCAGCTTGTTTTTCTGTAATTCCGTTTGGCACCGGAGTTCCAGTTCCTTTGCTGATAGTAGAATCCATACAATCAACATCAAAAGAAATATAAATGAAATCACAAGGTTCTACAGCATAAAGTACTTCGCGAGCAGCTTTATCAATTCCGTAATTTACAATTTCATCAGTTGTGATAACTCGAACACGATGTTGTTTCAAAAGAAAATCTTCCTGTTGTTCAAAATCACGAAGGCACACATACACTAAATTATCGTAACGGATTTTAGGAGATATACCTCCAATATTTTTATACTTTTCCCAGTAATCGCGAATAGTATCATCAACATTATTCACTTTCATGGTAAGGTTATCCTCTCCTAATGCTGCGGAAAGAGGCATGCCATGCATATTACCACTGGGAGTGGTATATGGCGAATGCAAATCGGCATGAGCATCAATCCAAACAACGGCAATTCGTGCCTCTGGATAAGCCATTTTAATTCCAGCTATTGTTCCGGCTGAGGTGCTATGGTCGCCACTTAAAACAATGGGAAAGTTTCCATCCTGCAGAATTCCTTTTACAGATTCAGCCACACGCTCGCTTACACTTAATACTCCTTTTATTCTTCGCGCGTAACTTGAACGGGAAGGTTCGTAGAGCATTTGATTTTCAGTTTGTATATCCTGACTTTGATAGCGCTTAAAAAAATCGCTCCCGAAATCGAACGCGGCAATTTTTATTGCTTCAATACCAAGACTTGCTCCGCGTGTTCCGGCGCCTATTTCTGATTTTACTTCGATGAGCTTTATATTTTTCATTATAAATTACTGATGAAATTTTGTGGAGCAAAGGAAGCAATCAATACTGGAATTTTCATATTGTAAATTATGATAAAAGATTATTTCTAAAGTGTTCAAACTTATTACATTTGGCCACAGGAAAAATAAACCAATAATCAACCACCCTTTCATTACGAAAGTGAGATGAACAATACTTACCACGACCTCATCCATCAGACTTTTGATTTTCCGCAGGAAGGTTTTAAAGTAGAAGACAATCAGCTGCTCTTTAACGGAGTTTCACTCCAACATCTCATAGACAAGTATGGTACTCCGCTGAAGCTGACCTACCTTCCGAAGATTACTTCGCAGATAAAAAAAACAAAAACAAACTTTAATAAAGTTTTTAAGGAGTTAAAATATCCTGGTAAATATTTTTATTGCTATTGCACTAAGAGTTCTCATTTTTCATATGTACTTGAAGAAGCTTTGAAGAGTGAAATTCATTTGGAAACATCATTTGCCTATGATATTGACATAGTTCTCAAGGTTTACAAAAAAGGATGGATTAATAAAGACACTTTTATTATTTGCAATGGATACAAAACAAAATTGTATACCAACAAAATTGCAAAAATGATAAACGAAGGTTTTAATGTGATACCTGTTTTGGACAGCAAGGTGGAAATTGAAGCTTATCAGCGTACGGTTAAAGGCGAATGCAATATCGGTATCAGAATAGCTGCTGAAGAAGAACCTACTTTTCAGTTTTATACTTCTAGATTAGGTATTCGTTGGCGAGATATTCTGGAGTTTTATGTTCAGCGGATTCACAACAGCAAGAAGTTTAAATTGAAAATGCTTCATTTCTTTATTAATACAGGAATAAAAGATGACGCATATTACTGGAGTGAGTTAAACAAAGCATTGACCGTATATTGTCAATTAAAAAAGATATGTCCAACATTGGATTCTTTAAATATCGGCGGAGGATTTCCAATCAGAAACAGTTTAGGTTTTTCGTTTGATTACGATTACATGATTCGTGAAATTGTAACGCAGATTAAAAATGTTTGTAAAAAAGAAAAAATAGATCCTCCTAATATTTTCACAGAGTTCGGAAGTTATACTGTTGGTGAATCAGGTGCAGCCATTTATCAGGTTCTGAGTCAGAAACAACAAAACGATTCGGAACAGTGGTACATGATTGACAGCAGTTTTATTACTACACTTCCGGATACATGGGGAATAGGCCAGCGATTTTTAATGTTACCGGTTAATAAGTGGGACAATGAATATCAGCGTGTAAACCTAGGGGGATTAACCTGCGATTCTCATGATTATTATAATTCCGAAGTTCATGTAAATCAGGTTTTCTTACCAAAAATCAATAACGGTGATCCGTTGTATATTGGATTCTTTCATACTGGAGCCTACCAGGATCAATTGAGTGGATATGGGGGAATTAAACACTGTTTGATTCCTTCTCCTAAACATGTATTAATCGGTTACGATAAAAAAGGTGTTTTGAAAGACTGGTTGTTTGCAAAAGAACAAACATCACAAAGTATGCTGAAGATACTTGGCTATTAGACCTTCCTTGAAAGGACTGAATTTGTTGTTGAAGAAAATTTATATCTTGTCAACCATAACATTTTGTTACAATGAAAAAACTAGTTCTAATCTCAAGTTTTGCAATTCTGAATTTTGTTTTTCAATCTACTATAAAGGCGCAGGATAATAGCAATGAGATTATTGCTTTGCTCGATTCAATAAAGAATACCTATAATGGACTTCCTGATTATAATTTTAACTACCAGGTTAAACCTCCCGAAGAAAAACACACCGAAGAAATGACCTCTTATAAATTGGATAGGGAAAAAAATTGTGATGAAGAATGTATATGTAATTCATATGTCAGTTACAAGGGACCAGATAAATCATACCTGGAATTATTTTATTTATCGGCATTAAAAGGTTCAGAATTCAGAATTATTGGAGACACTTTGTTTCTTCAGAAAAATGGAAGTCAGGGATTGAAACCAATGACTATGAGTCATCCTGACCCTATCAAACTAATAAGAATAAGAAGCTGGTTGGAGAAATTAACCGGATACTGTGAATCATACATATTGAAGGAATAAAAAGCGCTAAGAATGAAGAATCTTATAACAGCAACTTTAGTTTTAATTATTGCAATTAATTTTTGTAATGCTCAATCAAATTGTAACAGAACTTTTGGTGTTGCCTGTTATGGTTCTGGTTATGACGAATACAGCAAAACAGATGCTCCTGAATCTTTATTTAGCGAAACCAGGGGTTTAACAATAGGAGTGACCTATCAGGGATTTACAGCACCAGCTCAAACTGCATTTGATTTTTCAAAACAAATATGGGAGTCTATCTTGAATGGAACAGTCCCAATAAAAGTAAATGCATACTTCTTGCCTATCGGTGCTGGCGGTTCACTAGCAATAACATTTCCAAATGGGAGAAAGAATTTTGCAGGAGCAATTGTTAATGATGTTTGGTACCCAACTTCTTTAGCTAATCAGTTGTCAGGAACTGAATTGAATACAGGCGAAAGTGATTTTGATATTTTTCTCAATAGTTCTGTAAACTGGTATTTCGGAACTGATGGTATTTGCCCTATTGGGAAATATGATTTTGTATCTGTTGCCTTGCACGAAATATGTCATGGTTTAGGTTTAGTTGGATTGAGTAAAGTTGATTCGCTTGGAATTGGTTCGCTTGGAACATTAACTATTAATGATTTTTCGCCTGCTATAACATCATTTCCCTGGCCTGAGTTAGATACTTTTCCAGGCATATTCGATCATTTTTTAATGACATTGGATGGTACACCAATTGCAAACGGATCATTTCTAAATCCATCTGATACTCTTGCTGATATTCTTACAAGCAATCAGATTTACTGGAATGGAATAAATGGTTTGCAATACAACAGTAATCTTGAACCGAGAATTTATTCTCCTGCAACTTTTGCATTAGGAAGCAGCATGGTTCATTTAAATGAAGCAACTTATCCAACCGGAAACGAAAATGAATTAATGACACCTTTTGCAAATTCTCATAGCAGTAATCATCATCCGGGGCCAATTGCATTAGCTATTTTAAAAGATATTGGATGGGATGTGGATCCTGATTTTAACAGCATTCAAGAATCAATTTCTGGTTATAACTTTCAGATATTTCCAAACCCTTCTGCTGATTTTATAAGCTGGAATTTTAAAAATAATGAGGAAGGTGAAATAGTTGGAGATTCCGCGCAAAGTGTACCACTTTTTCCGCGCTAATGTAAACCACTAATTCCGCAGCAAAGTGTACCCCCCTTTCCGCGGCAAACTGTACCCCCTGATTTAAGTAATTGCTCTGCTGTTTGCAGACTATAATTTCATTTTGTAATTGGTGTTTTAAATACTGATAATCGAAATAAATTATGGCAAACAACAACATCGATATGAGCAAACTACGACAAATACTAAAGATGTACTTCTACAAAACGGGCACACGAAAAATCAGTGAACGGACCGGAGTATCACGAACCACAATCATTAAATACCTTGAGCGATATCGCTTCATGCAAACCACCTGGGATGAATTATCTCTCCTCAGTGATCAAAATCTGAATGCCCTGTTTCATCAGGAACCAACTGTAGAACCGACGATTCAGGAGAAAGAATTATATGCATTTTTTCCATACGCTGAAAAACAATTGAAGCATACCGGAATGACACTACAGAAATTGTGGATGGAATATGCCAAGCAGCATCCGGATGGATATCAGAGCACCGCGTTTTACAAACATTACAGCAGATGGATTGACCGCTCACATCCTTCTATGCATATGACGCATAAAGCAGGAGATAAAATGTTTGTTGATTTTGTTGGAAAAAAATTGGCGATAGTTGATACATCCACCGGAGAAATTAAAAATGTGGAAGTGTTTGTTGCCATTCTTGGTGCAAGCCAATTGACCTATGTGGAAGCGGTGGAAAGCCAAAGCATAGAAGATTTGATTTTGTGCTGCGAGAATGCTTTGCACTTCTTCGGCGGAGCTCCATGTGCAATCGTTCCCGACAATCTTAAATCAGCCATTACCAAGAGCAGTAAGTACGAACCGAAAATAAATGAAAACTTCGAGGCCTTTGCTGATCATTATGGAATGGCAGTCGTTCCTGCCAGAGTATATAAACCCAAAGACAAATCCTTGGTAGAAGGTGCAGTAAAAATTACCTACAACCGTATCTACACGAATCTCCGTGAACAGGAATTTACTTCTGTTTCATTGTTGAATGAAGCTATTTGGTTGCATCTGCAAAACCTCAATCAAATAAATTTTGTAGGACGCAAATACTCACGCCAACAGCAGTTCGATGAGATGGAGAAGCAAGTGTTGCAAGCCTTGCCACTAATGCGGTTTGAGATGAGAAAACAAGTAATGGTCACGGTTATGATTAGCAGCTATGTACGGCTCCATTGCGATAAACACTACTACAGTGTTCCGTATCAATATATCGGTAAGAAAGTCAAACTATTTTATTCGCAAGCAAGAATTGAAATCTATCACAAGTACGAACAGATAGCTGTGCACGATCGCATTAAAAGTCCGCACACTTTCACGACCGAAAAAACACATATGGCTTCAACGCATCAGTTTATGACAGATCGCAACCCGGCATTTTACATAGACGCAGGAAATAAGATAGATGAAGCAGTTGGACTTTACATCGAGCAGGTCATAGAACGAAAAGCTTATCCTGAACAGGGTTATCGGTCATGCCAGGGAATCCTATCATTTGCAAAACGATTCGGGGCTGAGAGATTGATATGCGCTTGCAGGCGCGCACATGAAGTCGGATATTTTAATTTTAAAATTATCGAGAGCATTCTACTGCGCAATCTTGATCAACAGGAGTTAGAAGAACAACCACCCCTAATGCCTGCGCACGAAAACATACGCGGAAAAGACTACTACAAATAATTTTTTTAACACTTTAAATTTAAACAACAATGAATGAAAAAACAGTTGACCGATTGAAAGAAATGAAATTCCATGGAATGCTCAGAGCCTTCCAGATGAGTTTTGAAACAGGAACAAACAATGAACTGACAACTGATGAGGTCGTTGCTCATCTGGTGGAAGAAGAATGGGATGACCGCTACAATCGCAAGATTACACGGAGTGTTATTAATGCCCGATTCCGTTACAAAGCATCGGTGGAACAAATGTATTTTGAAGCCGACCGCGGCATGGACAAGAATCAGGTGATGCGTCTGGCTGATTGTACTTTTATTAATAAAAGAGAAAATGTGCTAATCACCGGAAGCACCGGAATTGGAAAGAGTTACCTTGCATGTGCACTCGGCCAACAGGCTTGTACGCTTGGTTATCGTGTATTGTATTTTAGTACCGGCAAGCTCTTCTCAAAGCTAAAGATGGCAAAAGCAGATGGCTCATATATTAATGAGATTGCAAAGATAGAGCGACAGCACTTGCTCATTCTTGATGACTTCGGAATAACTGGGCTTGACACACAAAGCCGTGCTATGCTTATGGAAATTATAGAAGACAGACATGGAAAAGGTTCTACCATTCTTACTTCACAAGTCCCTGTAGGACAATGGCACGAAGTAATTGGAGAAAAGACTATTGCTGATGCAATAATGGATCGGTTGATTCATAATGCACATCGCTTCGAGCTAACAGGTGAGTCTCTGAGAAAAACAAATCAGAAAAATCAAGCAACATAATTGGAAATAACAAA
>CANIPU010000018.1 GCA_947469485.1 Chitinophagaceae bacterium
GAAGGTGCACAATTCGGAAAAGAATAGTTAATGTTAAAATTAGCGTTTACCTGAGCCTGGGTTCGTGCCGATACAAGTAAAGAGGCTATGAGTGCGAGGCTGTAGAGGACCTTTCTCATAGTTGTGGTATTTTTTTGTGACACCCTTTACCTAACCAATCCTAAAAGGTTTCCATTAATTATAAAATATTTATATCAGCAGGTTTATTCTTTAAAAATTAAAAAAACGAAGTGTATTCAATTCAACCTTCTTTTTCCTTTTTAGAAAATTATTTTTGCCGGAGAATTTAATCTTTATAAAATCAGAATGAAAAAGGAAACGGAAAAAGGCGGTATTCATATTTTAATAAATAAACTGAACGAGAATATTGATAAGATAAAACTAGGCGGAGGTAAAAAAGCAATTGATAAACAACATGAAAAGGGAAAACTATTGGCCCGTGAACGACTGGATTACCTGTTCGATAAAAGTGCACCCCGTTTTGAAATGGGCGCACTTGCAGGATATGAAATGTATGCAGAATACGGAGGTTGCCCTGCCGCAGGAGTTGTTATTGAAATTGGTTATGTAAGCGGAAGACAGTGTATAGTGGTTGCCAATGATGCTACTGTTAAAGCAGGGGCATGGTTTCCAATAACAGGAAAAAAGAACCTGAGAGCTCAGGAAATTTCAATGGAAAATCGATTGCCGATTATTTATCTGGTCGATAGCGCTGGAGTTTTTCTTCCATTACAGGATGAAATATTTCCTGACAAAGAACATTTTGGTCGGATTTTTCGCAATAATGCTCAAATGAGTTCAATGGGCATTGTACAAATTGCAGCTATTATGGGAAGTTGTGTTGCTGGAGGTGCATACTTGCCTATTATGAGCGACGAAGCCATGATCGTAGATAAGACCGGAAGCATTTTTCTTGCAGGACCATACCTTGTAAAAGCTGCAATTGGTGAAGATGCGGATCAGGAAACATTGGGTGGTGCAACTACTCATTGCGAAATAAGTGGTGTAACAGATTACAAATGCAAAGACGATAAAGATTGTCTTGACCGGATTAAAAGCATTGTTGGTAAAATCGGTGATTACGATAAAGCCGGATTTGATCGTGTTAAACCTTTGCTGCCTGCAATTGACGAAAAGGAATTACTCAATATCATGCCCGATGATAACAGCCGTGCCTATGATATGTACGAAGTCATTAAATGTTTGGTTGATGAATCGAAGTATGATGAATACAAAGAAGGATACGGAAAAAGCATTGTTACATGCTATGCACGCATTGATGGCTGGAGCGTAGGAATTGTTGCCAATCAGCGAAAGGTGGTAAAAAGTAAGAAAGGAGAAATGCAGTTTGGTGGTGTTATATATAGTGACTCTGCTGATAAAGCCACTCGCTTTATTATGAACTGCAATCAGAAAAAGATACCTCTTGTTTTTTTACAAGATGTAACCGGTTTTATGGTGGGTTCAAGAAGTGAACATGGAGGAATAATTAAAGACGGAGCTAAAATGGTGAATGCCGTAGCTAATAGTGTTGTACCCAAAATTACCATTATCGTTGGCAACAGTTATGGCGCAGGTAATTATGCAATGTGCGGTAAAGCTTATGACCCACGAATAATTGTTGGTTGGCCAACAGCAAAGATTGCTGTAATGGGCGGCGACCAGGCTGCCAAAACTTTGTTGCAGATTCAGGTAGCCTCATTAAAATCAAAAGGAGAAATAATTACTCCTGAAAACGAAAAAATATTGTTGGATGAAATAATGAAGCGGTACGAAAAACAAACCACACCTTATTATGCAGCATCGCGTTTATGGATTGATGCGATTATTAATCCTTTGGATACAAGAAAAGTTGTATCAATGACCATTGAAGCTGCCAACCACTCTCCTATTACCAAGCAATTTAATCCGGGAATATTGCAGACTTAATTTTGTTGAGTTTGATGCCATTGTATACTGAATTTATTATTAATTCAATTGTTATGTAACATAAGTTACCAGATTTAAATTTCTGGGAACTATAACTTTGCAAAAGCAAATATTTCAATCAATAAGGCAGTGGTTTTAACAATTTTATTTCAACTTAATCGACTTATAAAAATGACTGAACGGATATTTACAGGATGGACTTTTCAAAGGGTGTTATACTTTTTACTTGGCGCAATAGTTATGGTACAAGGCATAGTTGACGGGCAGTGGATTGGAGTTTTATTTGGCGGCTATTTTGCTTCAATGGGATTGTTTGCCTTTGGATGTGCAGCCGGGAATTGTTACACCGGAAACAACACCATTAACAACGAACAGAAATCAACATCAGCAATTCTGGATGTTGAATACGAAGAAATAAAAATCAAATAATGAATACTACAGAAAAACCTAAATCATTTTCGGAATTAATTAAGAGCGACACGCCTGTTCTTGTTGATTTCTCCGCTGAATGGTGTGGCCCTTGCAAAATGATGAAGCCGATACTTGAAGAACTAAAGAAAAGCATTGGTGACAAAGCAAAAATTATAAAAATTGATGTAGATAAAAACCAGCACCTCGCACAGCAATATCATGTGCAGGGGGTACCAACTCTTGCAATATTCAAGAAAGGTGAAATTGTATGGCGACAATCAGGTGTGGTTGCTGCTAATTTTCTGGAGCGAATGATTAATAATCACCTGAGTTAATAACAAGCCCGACGAGCTTATATAAAAAGAAATCAGTACTGATTTAATTAAAAAGTTACATTATCCGTTTCTGGCTTTCCCGTTTTATGGTTTCCAGTAAATCGCTGAACGAATCCATTCCGAGTATCTCTTTATTTACCTGCTCTCTGCGGTCGCGCATTGCATTGTTTAAATCATAGAGCATTTGTCGGGTAATGTCCTGAAACATTTCGCTTGTGCCGGTATAAATTACCTGTGGTTCTTCAACCGGCTTGTCTTTGTACCATTTCTTTTTCTGCACAAACTCCACTACTTCAAATTTCAAATCAACATCTGAAAATTTGATGTGAAACTTTCTTCCTTCCGATACAACTTCGGTGAACTTGCTAACTACTGTTTTGCTGTTCATGGGACTGAATTTTATTAACTTCGACATGCTTTTAATTTAAATTATTCTGAATAAAATCTATTCGACGGCTAACTTCGTTTCCTCTTTTCTATCACTGACTTTACTTGCAAATTTTAAGAATCAATTAGCAGAAAATGAATGATATATATCAGCAGATTGTAAGAAGCATTTCAAAGCTATGGTATTCGTAAATAATTAAAACTATGAATAACAACCTTTTAAACTATCGGTAGTTTCATGTTCAACAGCACTTATCATTAAGCTTTAACCAAAAAAGCATGATTGTTTCCTTTTTGCTTTTGTAATGAACATTAAGTTTTAATTTATGTTAGAGTTTGAAGAATACTAAAAATGAAAAAAATGAACATACTCTACATTACAATCAGCCTGATTGTTTTTCTTCTGATTGTATCTCAATTATATGCAGTGAACGAAACCAATAAAATTGAAATGTATCCTTACATAGTTGTTAAAAATTATGGTGCTTTTGAAATACGCCGATACGAACCGGCAAATTTCACCAGTGTAACTATGGCCGGCAAAACATATGATGAAACAGCAAACCGTGGTTTCAGAACATTGGCTGGCTACATTTTTGGTGGAAATGAAACCAACGAAAAAATTGCAATGACCTCCCCGGTTGCCATGAGCATGGGCGATTCGGTAACCATGAAATTTCTGATTCCATCAGATAAAAAAATGGAAACGCTGCCAAAGCCAAATTCTTCAAACATTCAATTTACCAGCGAACCTGAAAAAATACTTGCTGCTATAAAATTTGGCGGCTGGGCAAACGATAAACGAATTGCCGAGTACACCGATAAGCTTAAAGAGCAATTAAAGAAAAACGGAATTGCCTATACCGGCAAGTTTTCGTACCTTGGTTACAACCCACCTTTCATGCTTATTAATCGCAGAAATGAAATAGTGGTGGAAATTGTTTATTAAAAAAAAAGCCACTCTCTTTTTAAGAGAATGGCTTTTGCATTCTTGTCGTTCCGACGAAGGAGGAATCTCAAATTGAAACTCCTGATGCTTCGTTCCTCAGCATGACACCTATTTTACAAAAAAAAGCAGGAAATCGCTTCCCTGCTTTAACTATTAACTTTTAACTATAAACTAATAACTGCTACTGTATTACTACCTCAACCGGTGCGGTAAAGTTGAGCACATTTGATGCTCCCTTGTAAGCCCCAATAAAAGTATAGCGGCTGCCCGATACCAGACCATCAATGGCAAAACTGCGGCGAGTATCAATGGTGGTTGGCCACAAATTGCGGTCGGTTTTTATTTCGTTGGTAAGGCGCACCATGTAAGCAGCCCCGCGCATGGCACCAAAGTCAACCATTGCCCTGCCCGGTTCGCGGCTGGCAATAACGCTGAACACATCAGGCATTTTATATGGCCCCTTTGGTTCAGGCATTTTAGCCATGGTATAACCACTGCTTTTTAGTTTTACCTCATCGCCATCGGCGGTGGCATTAATGTACACCCCGTTTTTGCTGATGCCTGTGAGCAGGTTTTTTTTCGCCTCATTTTTTTCGGCGGTTTGCTCAGGTGTGCCATGCAGTGCCGCTGCCAGCTTGGCTAAATAGTCGTTAATGAGCAACAGAAATGCCGCAAGGGCAACCGGCAGTGACGGAAACGAGGTATTGCCCGTTAGGCTGTCGTGCATGGTGTTGGCTGTTGTACCCAGGTTATCCTGACGAACAGCGCTGTAGTTGGTTTTTACTTTTGCTTGTCGCATGATTTTTAATTTTTGTTTTTGGTTTAAAAAATTTTAAAATGCAAATGCAAACATATAGTGCAATTAAGCCCTGTAAATAATTATGTAACAACTGGTTACTTAAATTAAATAACCTGTTGTTTTATGGTATTAACTAACCATTTTAAAAATTAGTAAAACAACAAAACAGCAACTGAATCAGCCTTGGTTTTCTGTTAATTTTCATTTGACCCATTACTTGGATTGCTAAGATCTAAAGCAATGATGCTTATGAGCGATTTCAGACTTTTCATATAATTACGCGATACAGGTACTACATCGCCGTTTGAGAGTCTTAACTGGCTATCGGTGAAGCCAATAAAACTAACATTCCAAAGATTCACCAGATATGAATTATGCACCCTAAAAATCCCGACTGTTCGCAGTTTTTTCTCCAATTCGCCAAGCGATTTTGAAAATGCCAGCTTTTCTGTTTTGCGGTTATAAAAATAACTTAGTTCGCTGCAACGGCCCTTTGCTTCAATTTTAAGCAATAGCTTTGGATTTAAACCAATAAATCCGGTTCGCTTGTAAGGCAGAAATACTTTTTTTTTGGTTTCAGCAGAGCTAATCAGGTACAAAATTTTTTTCAGTAATTTAACTCTTTCCTTAATTGTGCTGCAGGTATTTAACTGCGCCAATATTTTGTTAATCATTTCGTTGTTTTCCATAGGGTTTAATTTTTAGTGAACTGAAAAATTATTACAGATTTAAAAATCCACCAAATCACTCGTCGAAAAGTTGGAGAGATTTACAAACCACAACAGTGCGTTTTTTAGCTAAAAACAAGGTTTTTGTACTTCTGTAATAATTTTTTGCATTCATTCGTCGACCAAATTGATACCTGCAGAAATAAATGATACTTACACAGCTCCTGTGTAAACAACTGTAGTTGCTAAATCAACACATCTGGTAATTAAAGATACTTACACAGCTATTTTGTAAATAGCAATAACCGCTGAATAAATACACCTGATAATAAAAGATACTTACATAGTTGCTGAATTAACATCAACAGCCACTAAACAAGTATCAACAGCAATAAAAGGTGTTTACAAAACGGTTTTGTAAAGCAATGTTTCAGTTTTGTTATAAACTCGTTTTACAGGAAACATTTTTAAAATCTGAATCGTAAAAAATTTCAGAATCAATTCATGTGATTCAAATTTTTTTTGTTAAGAATCATTCAAAGGCAGCCTGAGGGGTTGCCTTTGATTGTTTATGGCAACCATAGCCGTTTTTATAAGTACTTACTATACCTCTTTTATATTTATACCACTTGCATGGTTTTTTTAGTGAAAATTATGCTGGGGTTTTGTGAAAGCCCTTCGGTAATACGAAGGTTTTTTTTATTTTTACAGCACAAGGGTGATTCATGTAAAACTACCCGGTCTGGTAGTTTGAAGGTGCAGCAGGATGGCAGTAGTGGCCCTTGTTAAACTTTGAAAGGTGGTTGCCACTCTGCTAAATTCTTAAACCTGAATCGTAAGCCATAAGCTATGCTGCATTATGACTGACTACTGCAAAAGCAGTGAAAAGCCTTTCAGAAATGAAAGGTTTTTTGTATGGATTATATAAGTAAATTTGATTTTTCATTTTGTTTGTAGTAGTAATTAATTGTTTTTATTAAGCCTTTCGGGTAACCGGAGGGCTTTTTTATTTTATGCTTTTACTACATTGCAGCACCAAATATTTTTAATGACCCTATCCGATTACATAAATCTTATCAGCAAGCGATACGCTGCCGGAACTGCTACTGAACATACTTATCGCGGCGACTTACAAAATCTCATTCAGGATTTATGTGAGGGTGTGTTAGCCACCAACGAACCGCAGCGAATTGCATGTGGCGCTCCTGATTATGTATTGACCAGAAAAAATATTCCGGTTGGTTACATTGAAGCGAAGGATGTGAACGACAAATTAGATGCAGATAAAAGCCACGACGAACAATTCACGCGCTACAAAAAATCGTTAGACAATTTAGTGTTTACCGATTACCTCGATTTTCATTTTTATAAAAACGGCGAAAGTGTAACAGCCATTCGCATTGCAAAAACCGAAGGCAAAAAAATTATTCCGCTCACCGAAAACTTTAATGCTTTCACTTCGCTCATAAAAGATTTCTGTTTTTATCAAGGGCAAACCATAAAATCATCTCAAAAACTTTCGGAGATGATGGCGGGCAAGGCGCGCATGTTGGCGAATGTGATTGAGCGCGCACTCACAAGCGACGAAGAAAATGCGGCTGACTCTTCACTGAAAGAGCAGATGAAAGCATTCAAGGATATATTGATTCATGATATAACGGCAAAAGAATTTTCCGACATCTATGCGCAAACCGTTGCTTACGGCATGTTCGCTGCGCGACTGCACGATGCATCGCTCGATGGTTTCACACGGCAGGAAGCAGCGGAGCTGATTCCGAAATCGAATCCGTTTTTGCGCAAGCTGTTTGGCTATATAGCCGGACCTGATATTGACGACCGCATAGTTTGGATTGTAGATGCGCTTGCCGATATTTTTCGGGCGGCTGATGTAAAAGCCATTTTAAAAAATTTTGGAAAGAGCACGCAACAGCAAGACCCCATCATTCATTTTTACGAAAATTTTCTGGCAGAGTACGACCCTAAGCTGCGCAAGGCGCGCGGGGTGTGGTACACACCCGAACCTGTGGTGAATTTTATTGTGCGCGCCGTAGATGATATTTTAAAAACTGAATTCAATTTGCCCGATGGGTTGGCTGACCGCAGTAAAACCAAGGTGAAAATAAAAGCTGTTACCAAAGCAACTTCTGATATGCGATCAAAAGTGAAGGACACTTTTGTGGAGCAGGAAGTACACAAGGTGCAGATACTCGACCCTGCCACCGGCACCGGAACTTTTTTAGCGGAAGTAATAAAACAGATTTACAAAAAATTTGAAGACCAGAAAGGTGTGTGGAGCAATTATGTGGAAGAACACCTGGTGCCGCGGCTCAATGGTTTTGAATTGCTGATGGCGAGTTATGCCATGGCGCACCTGAAACTCGATTTGCTGCTGACCGAAACCGGATACAAACCAAAAAAGCAAAACCGACTGCGTGTTTACCTCACCAATAGTTTGGAAGAACATCACCCCGACACCGGAACCTTGTTTGCAAACTGGTTAAGCACCGAAGCAAACGAAGCAAATTATATTAAGCGCGATACTCCTGTTATGGTGGTAATGGGTAATCCGCCATATAGTATTAGCAGCAGTAATAAAAGTGTATGGATTGAAAAATTGATGGTTGATTATAAAAAAGATTTGAATGAAAAAAATATTCAACCGCTTTCAGACGATTATTTAAAATTCATTCGCTATGGTCAACACTTCATTGAAAAGAATGGTGAAGGAATTTTAGCTTACATATCAAATAACAGTTTCATTGATGGAATAATACACCGTCAAGTTCGTAAGAACTTACTCGAAACTTTCGATAAGATTTATATTCTGGATTTACATGGAAACAGTAAGAAAAAAGAAATAGCTCCTGATGGTTCTAGTGATCAAAATGTATTTGATATTATGCAAGGAGTTAGCATCAATATTTTTGTAAAAACTGGATTGAAAAAAGAAAAAGAATTTGGAGAAATAAATCACTTTGAATTGTGGGGAAAAAGAGAAATTAAATATGAATCATTATTAAAACAAAGCCTTAAAAGAATTGCTTGGAATAAAC
Organism: Chitinophagaceae bacterium; assembly: GCA_947469485.1. Lineage (GTDB taxonomy): Bacteria > Bacteroidota > Bacteroidia > Chitinophagales > UBA10324 > UBA10324. Next base: position 8,532 of record CANIPU010000018.1, read on the forward strand.
TGAAAGCTAAAAGACCAAACTTCTATTTTGTAACTAAAGATTTTAGTGGTGAAAGAAAATTTGAACTCGGATTTAAAATAAATGAATTGTTTATTATTTCAGGACCAGGTGTTGAGACTGGGTTAGATTCTTTATTTGTTTCGGATGATAAAATTGATTTGCAAGAAAGATTTAAAAAACTAATTTCAAAAGACAATTATGAATTTAAGTTGATGCAAATTGAGAATAAAAAATCATTTCAAATAAAAGATAAACTATTAAAGGAAGATTTGAGCAATCCCAAAATTGATATTTATAAATACCATTATAAAGCATTTGATTTTAAGTTCATAAAGTATCTTAAAAATAGTTTGAGAAGAGCAGACTATACAGTGTTCAGTCACATTTTAAAAAGTGAAAATTTGTACTTGAATTTAATGAGGGCAGCCGTTGACACAGAAAATTTTCAGAGCATCTTAATTTCAAATTCAATTATTGATAAAAATCTTTTCAGTTTTCAAACATATGCTTATCCCCTCTACCTCTACCCCGAAAACAAATCACAAAAAACACTTTACGAAACACAAGAGCGCACACCCAACCTCAATAAAGAAATAGTAGAAAAAATTGCAGCAACATTGGGTTTAACTTTTACAGCAGAAAAAGAAAACAAGAAAAACACTTTTGCACCCATTGATATTTTAGATTACATCTATGCAGTCTTACACTCACCAACTTATCGCGACAAGTACAAAGAGTTTTTGAAAATAGATTTTCCGCGGGTGCCTTATCCGAAAGATGAATTAACTTTTCGGTTATTGGTAAAACTCGGCGGCGAGTTGCGGCAAATACATTTACTAGAAAGTGTAACAGTTAATAAACCCATCACCAGTTTTCCGGTGGATGGCAGCAACGAAGTAGTGAAACTGAAGTACGAAAACAAAAAAGTATTCATCAATGACGAACAGTATTTTGATAAAGTGCCGCAAGTGGCGTGGGAGTTTTACATAGGCGGATACCTACCCGCCCAAAAATGGCTGAAGGACAGAAAGGGCAGAGCCCTTTCTTATGATGATATTATTCATTACCAAAAAATAATTGTCGCGCTAACCGAAACTGATAGGTTGATGAAAGAGATTGATAAAATAAAAGTGGAGTAAAAAAATACGGGGAAGCCGAAAACCGAATAGAGTAAGCAAACAAAAAGTGCGGAGTCAGCACGATAATCACTGACAACAATAAAATGCCTAAGTATGTAATTGAAAGAGAAATTCCCGGAGCAGGAAAATTTACTGCCGAACAATTAAAAGGTATTTCACAAACTTCGTGTAATGTATTAGACAAAATGGGTCCGCACATTCAATGGCTTCACAGCTATGTAACGACCGATAAAATCTATTGTGTTTACATTGCCCCCAATGAAGAGATGGTTCGTGAACATGCAAAGCAAGGAGGTTTTCCTGCAAATTCAGTAAGCAAGGTTTCAACAATTATTGACCCAACTACTGCCGAGTAATTTCTTCCGTTCCGGCAGCTTCACTCCTCTGTACCAGCAGGGTCTTCCTGCAAGAAGACCCTGCGCATTAAGTCCCATCCGAGTCCGTTGTTCTCGATTTGCAATTGAGAACTATTAAGTAAGCCGGTTTAAAACCGGAACATTTAGCTGAGCTCGATTGCAAATCGAGCACAACTCAGAAGATTTAGATTGGCTGAATAGTAAGGGGGAAATAGATATGTATTTTGTGGAAAACTAAAAAACAAGAATAAGTTTTAATTATTTCTTGCGTTTTATTGCTAAAAAATAAACAGGTGCACCTAGTGCAACAATTAATAATCCACTCCCTGTGTTAAATGTTTTGGTATAAAGCAATATCAGGCAAATACTAAGTGCTAACACAATATAAAGAATTGGCAATAAAGGATAGCCAATCACCTTATATGGTCGCTTAGCATTTGGCTCCTTTTTACGAAGAATAAAAATACCTGCAATTGTTACAATGTAAAAAATCAATGAAGCAAAGGTGGTATAATCAAGAAGGTCACCATATGTGCCACTCAGGCAAAGAACACTTGCCCAGATTGCCTGCAACCACATGGCATAAGCAGGTACACCGTTACTATTCAATTGTTCGGCTTGTTTAAAAAACAAACCATCCTTTGCCATTGCATAATAAACTCGCCCACCTGCTAAAATAATACCGTTGTTGCAACCAAAAGTACTTACCATAATGAGAGCTGCCATTATATATACAGCAATATTTCCAAAAATCAATGAAGCTGCTGCGGTACCAACTCTATCAGTTCCTGCTCCGGCAAATTGAATTCCCTGCCCTATTATATCTGTTGCATTTGCACTACCCTTCAATGGAAGCAGCGACAGATATGACACATTCGCTAACAAATACAAAACAGTAACAATACCAGTTCCCATTATTAAACTACGGGGAATATTTTTTTGTGGTTCACGAACTTCGCCAGCAATGAAAGTTATATTATTCCATGCATCACTTGAAAATAATGAGCCGATAATTGCTGTTCCTAAAGCTAATATCAATGCAACTCCGGAAATATTCTCAACAATCCAGCTGCCATCATTAGCTTTTGTAGTTGATTGAGCATTCCAAATGTCAGTGAAATTATTGAATAATGTTTCGTGTTGCAATCCAATAACAATTCCTAAAATAATAAGCAAGGCAAGAGCTAGTAGTTTGGCAGAAGTGAAAATGGTTTGAATCATTTTGCCATTTTGAATTCCTTTTGAATTAATGAAAGTAAGAAAAACAATCAGCGCTATAGCAAACAACTGACTCGCCGCGATTTTTACCGGCCCAATCACAAACAAAATATTATTAGGACTTAGCGAAGGAAAAAACACAGCACTGTATTTTGCAAATGCAACTGCTACTGCAGCAATCACTCCGGTTTGAATGACAGTAAAAACGGTCCAGCCGTAAAGGAAAGAGATAAATTTTCCCCAAGCCCTTTCAATGTACACAAACTGACCTCCGGCTTTAGGCATCATACCAGCAAGTTCACCATAGCACAGTGCGGCCATCATTGTAATTGCGCCACTCAAAATCCATAAAAACAGCAGCCAACCAGCAGAGCCAACCACGCGGCTCATATCGGCACTAACAATAAAAATACCAGAGCCAATCATAGATCCGGCAACCATCATAGTTGCATCATATAAGCCTAACGATCGTTTCATTTCATTCTTGCTTTCATCTAAATTTGAATCCATATTACTCATAGTTGTTATCTTAAATGTATTATGACATTAATGAAAAAATGAAAAGTAATAAATAAAAAAATCAGTGATAACAACAACAGAATTAATTAATGAACTCTAAAGTTTTGTTAATAAAACTTATTTATTTCCCTTATTTAACAAACTGTTTTTTTGGCTGTAAGTAAAGTAAATAACCAAACCAATTGCCAACCATACACCTAATCTTAGCCAGTTAGTCCATCCTAAACCATAAATCATAGCTCCACAAACTAAAATCCCCAAAATTGGTACTAGAGGTACAAGCGGAGTTCTAAATTCTCGTTTTATATCCGGGTGCTTTACTCGCATTATCCAAACACCAAGGCATACTAACATAAAAGCAAACAAAGTTCCAATACTCGTCATATCTCCAACAATATCCCCAGGAACAAAGGCCGCGAAGAACCCAACGAAACCAAAAAAGAGCCAATTACTTTTATGAGGAGTTTTAAATTTTGGATGAACGGCTGAAAATATTTTAGGCACTAATCCATCGCGGCTCATTGAATAAAATACTCTTGATTGGCCCATTAACATTACGAGTATTACCGATGAGAATCCTGCGAGAATTGCAACTGTTACCAATTTAGCTAACCATCCATATCCTGTCATATATGTGTCGATTGCAAAAGAAACAGAAGCTTCCTTGCCAGTTGTTCTAAAATCATCAATAGAAGCTATACCTGTTAATACATAAGCGAATAATATATATAGCACCGTACAAATTGCCAACGATCCCAAAATACCAATTGGCATATCTCGCTTTGGATTTTTTGCTTCTTGAGCTGCAGTAGAAACAGCATCAAAACCAATAAAAGCAAAGAAAACTACACCTGCTGCTCCTAAAATTCCTAAAATGCCACCATAATTGTGGTCTACACCAGCATTGTCGGTATATATAGTAGGTTCAGGTATAAATGGTGTGTGATTTACCGGATTAATAAAACTCCACCCTAATCCAATTACTAAGAGTACAATAGCAACTTTAGTAATTACTATTAATCCATTAACAAAAGCTGACTCCTTCATTCCACGGATTAACAAAAGTGTTAGAACCAAAATAATAAACAAAGCAGGAATATTCATAATACCATGCACTCCAGAAAGCGAAGTTTCAAATGGAGAATGATACCATTCATAAGGGATTGAAACTCCGAAAAATTGATCTAGAAATTTATTAAGATACTCACTCCAGGCAATACCAACTGTTGCCGCACCAACAGCATATTCCAAAACTAGATCCCAGCCAATTATCCAGGCTATAAATTCACCCATTGTTGCATAAGAATAAGTGTATGCACTTCCAGCTATTGGAATCATACTGGCAAATTCGGCATAACATAAACCTGCAAATGCACAGCCTAAACCTGCAACCATAAAACCATAGGTAACTGATGGACCTGCATTATTTGCAGCAGCAGCAGCTGTTCTAACAAAAAGCCCTGCGCCAATAATTGCTCCAATTCCAAGTGCAACAAGAGCCCATGCGCTAAGACTCCTTTTTAAAGAATGTTCATGATCTTCAGTCGATTCTTGCATAAGAGCCGAAAGAGGTTTTGTTATCCATAATTTGTAAGCCATGAAATTGTATTTTAGTTTTTAGGGATGAATCAATTACTTAAGTTGATTGATAGAAAAAATATTCATCAATCGGTTTGAAAGATAAATGAATTATTGAATTGTCAAATTTTAATGAATCCCCAATTATTAAAATAATTGCCAAAAGCAAAAAAGGAGATTTAATTATTCCATTTCTGAATTAATATAATTTATGCTTAAAGTTTAATTCAAACTGACGAATTAATCAATTCGTCGATGAAAACCGATCACTGAAAGGAATTCTGTTATCAATTTCTGAATGACCCATTACTTTTGGCTCATACTAAAAAGAAATGAAACAAATTGTTGTGATTTTACTTCTTCTTGCCTTTAAACAAAGTACAGCACAGTCCTATATTGAACACCAATCTACAAACCAATTATCTTCAATCAAAAAATTAAGCAGCTACAGTCAAGCATTAAACAATGAATATCCAACACCGATTAATTCAAATAAAAATAGTAAAATCAACTCCACAATAAATCTTTTAGGAATAAAGCGAAATGATAATTTCAACTTATTAAAAATACAATCAATGAGTTTCACATGGGCTGAAATGAAATTTTATTTTCAGCTTGATTTATTCTCAACTGTTGGAGGAATGATGCAGGAGTTAAATCTTATTCAAATACAAAATCAATTCAGCAAATGATACAATCACTATTAATTAAACTTACTGTCATAATACTTTTATCATTTATAGTTCATGACATAAATATTGTTTCTGTTGGTTACGAAAACATAAAAACATTAAAAGCAGCAACTAATAGTTTAACAATACAGATTCAAAATTTTTTTAATTCAATATCATTCACAAAATAATTAAAATCGATGAAAAAGAATTTAACCCTACAATCTTTCGTTTTTGCAGTATTGCTTTTTGTTACAGCATCTTCAGATGCTCAATCACTTTATTTTTGTGAAGCAGTTGATAAAGACGGCTATGCAATTAATGAAAGTAACACATTTGTTATTGGAAAAAACGGAGGGTATTTTGATTTACTGGTTCGGTTACCTTATGAATTAAAAAGTTATTATGTTAATTATGATATATATGAAGTAAGAGCTGATGGATCTGAACAATTCAGTACAACTGTTCGCCAGGATGCACAACCAGAATGGGAATTCTTCTGGAAAGAAATGACTTTTTATGATGAAGGAACATATAAAATATATGTTTATGATGATAACGACTATTTGCTCACATCATCTTCAGTAAAAGTGAAAAAGCAATATTGATATTCTGATATTAAATAAAAATGCCGTTTTCAGTTTTGGAAGCGGCATTTTTATTTTAGGGTTTTAGATCCATTTTTTAAAGCACATGGTTATCATTGCACCCTTTACAAAATCTGTTTTTTGGTAATGACCATGAAAAAAATCACAATTCTGTTTTCAGTTTTAATTCTTGCAAGTTGTTCTAAAAATGAAAATTGCGATGAAGTTAAAACCGCCGCACCTGTTTCTGAGGTTAATAATCTCAGAGATTATTTAAATACTAACGGGATAACAACAACAGAAGATTCAAGAGGTTTTTTTTACACAATTAATTCTCCAGGTACAGGAGATAAGCCAACTACTTGTTCGTCCGTTACTGTAAATTATATTGGTAAATTATTAGATGGAACTACTTTTGATTCAGGAAACAATTCCTCATTTTTCTTATCCGGATTAATAACAGGTTGGCAGGAAGGAATACCTTTAATTGCCCCGGGAGGAAAAATTACATTGTACTTACCTCCTACTCTTGCCTATGGTTCTAGTGGGGTTGGAAGTATACCGGCAAATTCAAATCTGATATTTGAAATAGACCTTGTAAAGGTTAATTAATTATTCTTTTTAAAAATCCCGGCTACTTTCTTAATTGCAAACACCTGTGCTATTCTAATTATGAATTTAGCAGCTTCATTACCGGCACTTTTATTTTCAGTTTTAAAAATTCTTGAAAATAAAATATCATTCAGCCATTCCATTGAATTAAAAACTTTTTGGTTGGTGCCTTCAGTAAAAGGAAGTGAAGGTTTTAATATCATTTCCGGATAATGATTTCTTAAATCGCGCCACTTGCTTTTCAATTGTTTTTCAGTACTATCAATGTGTACTTTCAATCTGTTTTGTTCCTGAATCAATGATTGATAATCGGTAACTGGAATTTTATCCATGGTGTTCATACATTGCTTTTATAATATGACTCATAAAATATTCGGTCACTTTTCTTCTTTGAGTATAGAGTAAAATAAATTCAATAAGATATACCCCGGTTACAATAAGATAGCCTAAATAATTGCTGTTAAGAAGGTGGTTCAAAAAAGCACCTGCTAAAACAGAAAATGCTATTAATACAAATGCTAAAACCATGAATAATATAAACATGGTAAAAACAGTGCCTATTAGCCGGGCAATCTTTTCAGTTGTTTCAAGCTTTACTAATTCAATTCTTGACTCAACATAGTCAGTTGTCAGTCCTTTTAATTCGTCCCAATGTTCTTTTGCTTCAGACATGAAATATTTTTTAAGAATTATTACTTGAAGTGGAATCACTCTTACCGGTTAAATCCTCAACAAACTGCCTTCCTTTATCTATTACATCTCCAAACTCTTTCTTAACCTTTTCTGCAGTATCTGTTAAATCGTTCAGCATTTCTTCTTTTTTATCAGAGGTCAGGAACCAGGCAACCGCACCACCCACAGCAGCGCCAACCAACATAGCTGCAATCATTTTACTTGAATCTTTCATTTTATAATTATTTCAATCAATATTAATACATAACCAATAAACATTGCAATGACTTTTGTTTTCTTTGTGAATAATTATGTCAAATATCAACGATTTATTTCCAGGAAAAAGCAGACAGTTCATTGTTATATCTATAATTTTTATTTTATTCATTTTTCTGGCATACAGCTTAAATGAATTTATAACATCTTTTTTAGGAGCTCTTATTTTTTATGTATTGTTCCGTAAATTCATGCGAACACTAATTGAAAAACACAAGTGGAAAAAAGCGCTGGCTGCCACGCTTATAATTTTTCTATCATTTTTGGTTATTATAATTCCTACTTTCGGATTACTATATGCTTTATTTGGAAAAGTTCAAACCATTTTAACCAATCCACAAGATGTTATTTTAGGCTATCATACTTTGATTGATAAATTAAACGGAGTTGTAGGCCGTGAAGTATTAAATGGCAAAGTACTTACTGATTTTACACATACAGTTGCCGCTGAAGTTCCTTCAATTTTAAATTCCACCCTACAGTTATTCGGTAATATATTGATGATGTATTTCTTTCTGTTTTATTTTCTGATTAATATCGGTAAAATAGAATCCTCACTCTTTGCATATCTTCCATTCTCAAAGGATGGAATAAATATTTTGACAAAGGAATTGCATGACATGACATTTGCAAATGCAATTGCTGTCCCAATGATTGCGTTGTGTCAAGGCATAATTGCATCAATAGGTTTTTGGATTTTCGGTTTAAATGACCCGCTGTTTTGGGGTATTATGTGTGGTTGCACAAGCATATTGCCTATTGTTGGTGCCGGTTTAATATGGGTTCCGGCTGGTATTTTTCTATTGTCTGTGGCAGAACCTTGGCATGGTGCAGGAATTTTAATTTATGGAGTAGTTGTAATTTCTACTGTAGATAATATTTTCAGATTCTTTTTTGCAAGATGGTTTGCTGATGTTCATCCGATAATCACAATTCTTGGTGTAATCATAGGTTTAAAATGGTTCGGGTTACCCGGCTTAGTCTTCGGACCTTTAGTTATTTCATATTTCTTTTTATTACTGAAAATTTACAGAAAGGAATTTATAACAGTTGAATAGATAATTTTTATTGACTTTCGTTCCACCTGTAAGTTTGAACCTGTAAACCACTTAAATCAAGTACTCTGTCAATTACCGTTGCTGCCATTTCTTCAAATGATTTTGGTTTTGAATAAAAAGATGGTGATGCTGGACATATTATGCCGCCGGATTCTGTCACAATTTTCATATTGTTAATATGAATAAGATTATATGGTGTATCACGAACCACAAGTATTAATTTTCTTCTTTCTTTCAAAATAACATCAGCAGCCCGAATAATTAAATCATCTGATGTTCCTGCAGCAATTCGACCTAATGTTCCCATAGAACATGGACAGATTATCATGGTGGTGTAACTTGCTGATCCGCTCGCAAACGGTGCCATAAAATCATTCTTTGAGTAAAAATCAAATGAAAAGTTATCGTAATCAGAATTCTCTAATTCATGCTGCCAAACAGTTTTAGCATTGTCGCTCATAATCACACCAATGGAACCAATGCTTTCCTTTAATTTTGAAAGCTTATTTAATAACACCTTAGCGTAAATACTCCCACTTGCTCCTGTAATTGCCACTACAATTTTCATTTTATTCATATCGTGTAAAAATAGTTTTTAGTATCAAATGCATTTACTTTCAGATTTAGGAATTATTTTTGACTGAAAGCATTCAAACAAAAACAAAACTATGAAGAAAATTTCCGGACTGATTTTAATCATTATCCTTTCAATAGCAGCTCATTCCTGCTCATATGCTCAAACTGCTGAAATTAAATGGATGACATTAGCAGAGACTGAAGCGGCCATGAAGAAAAAACCAAAGAAAATATTTATTGATATTTATACAAGCTGGTGCGGGTGGTGTAAACGATTAGATGCAACTACCTATCAGGATCCGGAAGTTGTAAAATACATTAATGAAAACTTTTATTCAGTTAAACTCGATGCTGAAATGAAAGAACCTGTTACCTATCAAGGTAAGGAGTACACTTTTGATGCATCCCGAAAAATGAACCTCGTTGCTTCGCAGTTTATGGGGGCCAGCAGCGGATATCCTACTCTTACTTATTTGGATGAGAATTTCAGGGTTTTAACAGTTAACCCAGGGTATGTTGAGGCACCAATGTTTATGAAAACCTTAAAATATTATGGCGATAATTATTACCTGAACATGGATGTAAGTAAGTATTTATCCGAAGTAGCAAAGTAATAAATTTAAAACTCGTTTAGAAACCCCGGTTCATTAATTTGAATCGGGGTTTTGTTTTTTTATAGCTTATCAGTTCAATGGTTATTTTTGGCAACGATACATCTATGTCATTGCTCGAAACCAAGAAACATATTCAATCCGGAATTACTCTTAATGATAAGAGTTTTAAAACCAAGTTAGCCACAAACTTTCGGTTATCTGTTTATTTAAATAATGATCAATTGGCGTATTGCGTTACTGATATTCTCAGTAGAAAATTATTGTGTCTTAAATCATATAACTTCTTCAATATTATTAATAAAGCAGAGTATAACGATACCTTGAAACAAATGATTGCAGATGATGAAATACTTCATTTGCCTTATGGAAAAGTTAATATTCATTTATTAACGGACTGTTTTACATTAATTCCGGAACCATTGTTTGAAGAAACTAAAAGCCACGAAATTTTAGACTTTAACCAGCAAAAAATTAATTCGGTTAATGTTAAACATGAACCGATTATTAAAACCGAAGCAATAATTGTTTATGGAATTAATGCTGAAACTGAATTGGTTTTGAATTCCTTTTATCCAAAATCAAAATTATTTCATTCAGCTTCGTCATTAATAGAAACCTGGCTAACGCCAAATTCAGAAGGTGAAATACTTCACTGTTATGTTCAAGCATCAACAATTCAAATAGCCTACATAAAACATGCGCAGTTAAAATTTTTTAATATCTATCAATACAAGACTCCTGAGGATTTTATTTACTATTTAATGAATGTTGTAAATCATTTATCCCTTGATCAGAACAAAATAAATTTACAGTTTAGTGGTGAGGTAGTAACAGAATCAGGGATTTATAAACTTGCATATAAATATATTAGAAACATACTTTTTTCTCAGCGCCCTAAATGGGTTCAGGTTTCTGATGAAATGGTATTTCCAGGACATTTTTATTACAACCTTTTTTGTATTGAATCATGAGAGTAGTAAGTGGGTCTTTAAAAGGAAGGCGATTTCATCCTCCGCAAAACATTCCAACACGACCAACAACTGATTTTGCTAAAACTGGATTGTTTAATATCCTAAATAATAATTTTGATTTTAATGAAATAAGTTTTCTCGATTTGTTTGCAGGTACCGGTAGTATTTCATATGAAATGGGAAGTCGGGGATGTCAGAGAATACTTGCAATTGAGAATGATTTTAAATGTTCATCTTTTATTAATCAAACAAAAAATGAATGGAAACTTCCTATTGATGTTATGAAAATGGATGTTTTTAAATTTATAAATAACTGCAATGAAAAGTTTGATTTAATTTTTGCTGACCCTCCTTATACACTCGAGAATATTGATTTATTACCTGAATTAATTTTGGAGAAAAAAAAACTATTAAAACCTGATGGCTGGTTTATTTTAGAAACATCACATAAACATCAATACGCAGGTCATCCAAATTTATTCAGAGTTAAGAATTATGGTGAAATACATTTTCATATCTTCACTTCCGAACCAGTACCTATTCAAAAAACCGAAGAATGAAAATTGCAGTTTTTCCGGGATCTTTTGATCCTTTTACCATTGGTCATGAAGACATAATCCGCAGAGCGCTTCCTTTGTTTGACCAACTAATTGTAGCAATTGGATATAACTCAACAAAAAAAAGTATGTTTGATTACGAAGTTCGTTTGAAATGGATTGAGGAAATATTTACTGATGAAAATAAAGTAATTGTTGAAGCATATGAAGGTCTAACTGTTGACTTTTGTTTAGAACAAAAAGCAAATTACATTTTAAGAGGATTGCGATCTTCAGTTGATTTTGAATTTGAGAAAGCTATCGGTCAAATGAACCAGTCTTTACAACCATCACTGGAAACACTTGTTCTTCTTTCACGACCAGAACACAGTCATATAAACAGCACAATAATCAGAGATATTATTTTGCACCAGGGCGATGTAAGTGCTTATGTTCCTAAAGTTGTAAGTAATTATTTAAAAGGTCTTTAGATTTTATCAAAATCAATATCTGCTAATCTTATTTCTTAAATAAAAATCAGCCAAAACAATCGCAGTCATAGCTTCCACAATCGGTACTGCACGAGGCAGCACACAAGGATCATGGCGACCTCTAGCTTCCAATTCAACTTCTTCACCTTCTGAATTAATAGTTGTTTGAATTTTACTTATTGTAGCAGTTGGCTTAAATGCCACATTAAAGTAAATATCCATTCCATTACTTATTCCCCCTTGAATACCACCAGAGAAATTTGTTTTTGTAAAAGGTATTCCAAGTTTCATTTCAAAAGCATCATTATGTTCTGAACCCTTCATTGCAGAACCGGCGAAACCGCTTCCATATTCAAAACCATGAACCGCATTGATACTGAAAATTGCTTTAGCTAAATCAGCTTGTAATTTATCAAATACAGGTTCCCCTAAACCAATAGGAACATTTTTTATTACACAAGAAATTATTCCTCCTAAAGAATCACCTTCAGCTTTGGCTTTCATAATCTCTTCCTGCATTTTTTGTGCAATTATTTCATCCGGGCATCTAACTAAATTTGAATCAACATTATTCAAATCAATCTCTGAATAGTTTTTCTCCAGTTTTATTTTTCCAACTTCCTTTACATAGGCGGTTATAGTTAATCCTGCTTGTTTTAAAAGCAATTGCGCAAAGGCTCCTGCTGCAACGGATGAGGCGGTTACACGAGCAGAAGATCTTCCACCTCCTCTGTAATCTCTCATTCCATATTTAGCTTCATAGGTATAATCAGCATGCGAAGGGCGAAAAATGTTTTTCATCTCTTCATAATCCTGAGGTTTAGCATCAGTATTATTTATAAGCAGACAAATGGGGGTTCCAAGTGTCTTTCCTTCAAATACTCCTGAGAGTATATAAATTTTATCACTTTCATTTCGCTGAGTAGTAATAACAGATTGTCCCGGTTTTCTTCTGTCAAGCTGATGTTGAACAAAACTCTCATCTATTTCCAAACCAGCCGGGCACCCGTCAATCACTGCTCCAATAGCTACTCCATGAGATTCTCCGAAAGTGGTCACCTTAAATAATTCTCCAATACTGTTTCCTGCCATAGCGAATGATAATTTTCTTTCTTTGCAAAACTAAAACGGAATTCAAAGATGAGTTTATTAATTAAAAATATAAAAGCACTCACCGGTATTCATCCGAAAGGGAAATTATTATTGAAAGGAAGTGAGCTAAATGAATTTCCATTCATTGAAAATGCTTATTTGCTGACAGACGGAGACAGAATAAAATCATTCGGAAAGATGGAAGATATCTCATCGGAAAATATTCCAAATGATGCGCAAGTAATAGATTGTAAAGGGAAATTTGTTTTACCTTCTTTCTGCGATTCTCATACTCATTTAGTTTTCGCCACTACAAGAGAATCAGAATTCGTTGATAAAATAAATGGATTCACATACGAGCAAATAGCTGCTAATGGTGGTGGTATATTAAATTCCGCAAAAAAAATAGCTGCTGCTGATGAAGAAGAATTGATTGAAGGCGCACTAAAAAGGATACAAGAGGTTCAATTACAAGGAACCGGAGCAATAGAAATAAAAAGCGGTTATGGATTATCTATTGAAGCAGAATTGAAAATGCTTCGTGTGATTCAAAAGCTGAAAATACTTTCACCGCTTGCAATTAAAAGCACATACTTAGGGGCACATGCAATTCCGCTTGAATTCAAAAACAATCGAAATGAATACATCAGAATCATTATTGAAGAAATGATGCCCAGAATTGCAGATGAAGGTTTGGCTGATTATTGCGATGTGTTTTGTGAAAATGGATTTTACACGCCTGAGGAAACAGATAAAATTTTGCAAGCTGGATTGAAGTATAATCTCAAACCCAAAATTCATGCTAACCAATTATCAATCTCCGGAGGTGTGCAGGCAGGTGTTCGCAACAATGCAATCAGTGTAGATCATTTGGAAAATATTGGTGATGCTGAAATTTCAGTTTTGAAAAATTCTAACACAATCGCAACAATGCTTCCTTCAGCAGCATTCTTTTTACGATTGCCTTACCCGCCAGCACGAAAAATGATTGAAGAGAATTTAACAATTGCTCTGGCAACAGATTTTAATCCCGGGTCTTCGCCATCTGGCAGAATGAGTTTTGTGATTTCACTTGCATGCATTCAAATGAAAATGACACCTGAAGAAGCAATTAATGCTTCTACCCTCAACGGAGCTGCTGCTATGGAGCTCTCAGATAATCTTGGTTCAATTGCAGTAGGTAAAAAAGCAAATCTTATTGTCACAAAAGAAATTTCTTCAATCGCAAATATTCCTTATTTCTTTGGCAGTGATTGTATTGATTCAGTGATTATTAATGGGAAAAAATAAGAACCGGAATATTTAATAAATATCATCGGTTAAAACCATAAGATCAATTTGCTTTTTCTCAATATTGGTTTTCAATAAGCGAACTCTTACTTTTTCGCCTAAACGAAACTTGTGACCGTATTTTTTTCCAATTAACTGATGATGCTTTTCATCATAAGAATAAAAATCTCCTTTTATACTGTTAATCTTTATTAAGCCTTCACACTTTGTTTCAATAATCTCAGCAAAGAACCCAAAGTTTGTAACTCCTGTAATGAGCGCATCAAAATCTTTTCCAACTTTGGTTTCCATAAACTCTACCTGCTTGTATTTTACGGATGCTCTTTCGGCTTCTGATGCATTGCGTTCCATTGCTGAACTATGCTTGCATTTATCTTCCAGTAACTTATCCTCCTGATAATTACCATCTAAAACCTGCGCGAGAATTCGATGACTCATTACATCAGGATACCTGCGAATTGGTGAAGTAAAATGTGTGTAGTGCGGGAATGCTAAACCATAGTGTCCGATATTTTCTGATGAATAAATTGCTTTAGCCATGGTACGGATTCCTAGACTTTCGAGCATGTACTGTTCAGGCTTGCCTTTTATTTCTTCCAATAACTTATTGAATGCTTTGGCAATATGGCTCGGTGTGCTGAGATTCATTTTGTGCCCGAATGCCAAGGCGGTTTCGCCAAATGCTTTAATCTTTTCATCATTTGGAATATCATGAATGCGGTAAACAAATTTTACAGGCTTACCACTAACTTTTTTCTTATTTACAAACTCAGCAACTTTTTTATTGGCGAGTAACATAAAATCTTCTACCAAAAAGTGAGTGTCTTTCCTTTCCTTAATGATTATTCCAATTGGTTTTTTATCTGCATCCAATTGAAATTTAATTTCTGTTGAATCGAAATTGATACTTCCATTCTTAAATCTTTTATCACGCAACTTGTACGCAAGTGAATTCAATGTTTTTAATTCATGACTGAAAATTTCTAATTCACCTTCCAATACTTTTTGGGCTTCTTCGTAAGTGAATCGTTTATCGGAATGAATAACTGTTCTTCCGTACCACTCATTTATTATCTCCGCTTCTTCTGTCATTTCAAAAACTGCCGAGAAACTCAGCTTGTCTTCATTGGGGCGAAGCGAACACAACTCGTTTGATAACCGCTCCGGATACATGGTAACAGTGCGGTCAACTAAATATACCGAAGTTGCTCTTGAATACGCTTCCTTATCCATCTCTGTCCCGGGAATGGCATAGTGCGATACATCGGCAATGTGCACTCCTACTTCATAATTTCCATTGGGTAATTTCTGAAATGATAATGCGTCGTCAAAATCTTTTGCATCTTCAGGGTCAATAGTAACAGTAGTAATTTTTCTGAAATCTCGGCGCTTTGCAATTTCCTCTTCACTTATTTTATCGGGCAACAATGCAGCTTCGGCTAAAACTTCCTTTGTAAAATTTAATTTGAAATCATACTCCAATAAAATGGAATGCATTTCCACATCGTTGGTTCCTGCAGGCCCTAGTACAAGTGATACCATTCCTGTGGGGTGTTTAGCACCTGTAACCCATTCGGTCATTCGGACCAACACTTTATCTTTTGGCTTGGCACCTTCTAATTTATCGGCAGGAATTAAAAATGTAACGGGAAACTGCGGTAGGTCCGGAACCATTAAATACTTTCCTTCATCAAAATGAATGGTGCCGGCATAGTTTTCCTGTGCACGCTTAACTACCTCAATTACCTTTCCTTCCAATCTGGATTTCCTTTTTATTGGAAACAGACGAACCCTTACTGTATCTCCTTCAAATGCTTTTCCTGTGTTTCGGAAATCAATGGCGATATCCTTTTTGCTTTCAGGGGTCATTACCCAGGCATTTCTGCTTTGCGTAAATTCAATCACTCCTTCAAATACATTACCTGATTGAGGAGCTACCGGGTTTTCACCGTTTGCTATTTCAGTTTCTTTCTTTTTTTCATTTGAAAGAAATATTACAGTTCCTCTTTTAGTTAACCGGTTTTCACTCACCAAAATATTAACCGCTGCATGCAGTTGCTCAGCAGTATGCTGGTGTTTTAATTTTTTCTTTATTTGTTTGAATGATAATTTCGGTTCTCCTGATTTTAAAAAAACTTTAATTACTTCTTCCATTATAGCGGAAGGAATTTTTACTTCTTCTTTATTATTTTCTGACATATGTATCAGGCAAAGGTAGAACAATCAATTATAAATTGATTTTACATAACCAACACTTAATAAAACCTTAATGTGTTTTTGTCCGGCTTCTTAATCTGATATTTATTAATTCAACGCTTAATGAGAACAAGACTGCAACATAAATAAACGCTTTGTTAATGTGAATATCCATACCTTCCATTATTAATGTGAACCCAATCAGAATAAGAAACGCAAGTGCGAGCATCTGTAATGTAGGATGCTTGTTTATTACATTACTGATAGCTCCGCTGAACTGCATCATAATTAAAATTGAAATTATTACTGCAATAATCATTACTAAAATCAAATGGGTTAAACCCACGGCTGTTAATATAGAATCGAAAGAGAAGACCATATCCACTAAAATGATCTGCATAATCACAGGCCAGAATTTGCTTTTGGCCTTTACTTCCTTTTCGTTGTGAGTGCCTTCTACCTTTCCATGAATTTCGGAAGTTGACTTAGCCAGCAGAAAGAATCCTCCAAGTATCAATATCAGATCCTTTCCGCTAATACCTGCACCTTCGGCTGCATGTTCGGAGCCCATTTGCTGAAGTAATGATTCAATGGGGAGAGTAAATAACGGCGCAGTTAAACCTATGATGACTGATAAGAATAACAAAAGAATGATTCGCATTATCAGTGCAAGCGACAATCCGACCATCCTTGCTTTGCGCTGTTTTTCAACCGGTAACTTACCTGCTACTATGGAAATAAAAATTATATTATCAACCCCCAATACTATTTCCAGGAAGGTTAATGTCAATAAGCTGATCCAAGTACTTGCTTCGGAAAAAATATGATAATCAAAATTCATGGGGCGAAAATAATTGATAGAATTTGTAATAAAAGAAAAGCCATCTCAGGTTTATCTGAGATGGCTTGTGGATTTTTAAAGTTGTGTTATCAATTTAATTTTTCCAGTTTGAAGTTCTTAATTCCGGAAGTAGATTTTATTGATAAAAAGTAAACTCCTGCAGAAAGAGTTTCTGCATTAATTGTCCAATTGTTTTTGTTAGAAGTGACTGAAGTCCAAACTACTTCGCCTAATGTGTTAAATAAAGAAATTGATTCTACAGGCTGATTACCGGAGTAATTCAAAGTAAAATTATCAAGAGTCGGATTCGGGAATATATTCCAGTCATCGTCTGCAATAACATTATCAATTCCGGTTTTAACTTCATAAACCTGGGAAGTTGTGTCACAACAATTGTTGTCGCAAACAATTAAGGTAACAGTATAGAAGCCGGGAGTTGTGTAAATGTGATTTACAGATTGGCCATTGCCATTTGTTGCATCGCCAAAATCCCAGATATAAGAATTACCTAGTGATGATGAAGTGAAATCATAGCTGAGGTTTGAACTTGTGTATGTAAAGGCAGCAGTTGGAGTTGTTCCGGCTGTTACATTAACAATTGCAGAAGTTGCATTGCAGGTTCCATTAGAAATGGTAACTGAGTAATTTCCTCCGGTAGTTATGGTTATGGCTTGTGTAGTAGCTCCATTTGACCAGGAGTATGAAGGTGCGCTGCCTGAGGTAATTGTTGCTGAAGCTCCATCACATAAATTAATTGTTCCATCGGGGGTAATTGATGGTGCAGGTAATTCAATAGTAGCTGTAACAGGAACTCTTGCGCTTACACAACCAGGTTCCTGAAGTTGCCAGTTATATAAAAAGTAATAGTAACCTGCTGCAGCTGCGCTGTTGCCGGTGATGCTTAAAACTCCAGGATAGGTGTATGGATATAATGCTCCCGCATTATTTCTGTATAAACCTGCAGGGCCAATTACACCAAACTCAAAATCAGTTCCGACAGCAAGATCCCAATTGAATGTTACTGTTTGATTGCCATCCAATACAAAGATGGTTGTATCGCGAATAATGTTTCCGTTGTTATCGAGCATTTGGAATTCGCGGTCACCATCGCCGCCGGCAAATACATCAACTGATACCAATTTTACAGGGGATAACACATCAAAAATCTGGTAGCGGTCAACATTGTTTGTATAGTCGTTTCCTCCGCCAATTGAATTATCAACCGGACCAACATATACAGGAGATGGATTTGATTCTTCTTCCAGATAAAAAGTTGTTGTGGTGTTAATTACCGGCGTGTTGTAGATATTTCCTGAATTTAAGAGGGTGCCACCGGTTGGGGAATCATACCAATTTATAGTACCTGCACCAGAACCAGCTGCGTTTAATGAGAAAGTAGTTGGATTACAATTTGAAACATCAGAAATTACGGGTGAACTTGGAAGACTGATTGTGATGTAAGCTGTTTTAATTTCGGTACCTGAACCTACTGCATTGGTAGCAGTCAGAGTTACAGTATATATACCATTAGCAGAATAAGTATGTGATGGATTCTCTAAAGTAGAACTGCCTCCATCACCGAAATCCCAATCCCAATCAATTGGTGATTGAGTAGATAAATCAGTAAAGTCAATTGTTCCATCGCAGCTAACAGTTTCTGAAGTAACGAAATCAACATTAGGTAATGCTGTTTCACAAATCCAACTTGCTGCAAAACCTGACTGGGTTACTCCCCCATCTGATGTGCTTTTGAGTGTTAATGAATTTCCTGTGGCAACAATGGTTCCTCCATTTGGTAGTGCCGTATTATCATACTGACCAATTAACGGGCTAGCTGTAGTTGGACCATCATATACATACAGGTAATCGTAATTATTTTCGTAGTTAAAGGAAGTAAAAGTGATAGAAACACCTGTTGCATTATTGGGTGCAATGGTTATTGTTACATCGTGATTATCAGTGTAATTTCCGGAAGGACCACCGTTATCGTATAACAATCCATCGCAACTGGTGAAGGTAGAGTTGCCGGTTAACGGCATATTGTAAATGCAGGCAAGTGAAGAATCTATTTGAATAAGGCCGGGATAGGTAATTGAATCTATACCACAAATTCCACCATCAGTAACAAGCTTAACATCGTAAGTTCCATAGTTGGTATAAGTATGCTGAGGAGAAATTGCAGTTGATGTTCCACCATCACCGAAGTACCAGGTGTATGAACCTCCATTTGCACTTAGGTTCTGGAAGTTGAATATTGCAGGGGCGGTACATGCAGTAGAAATATCTACGCTGAAATCTGCAACTACAGTAGGGTCAAACGGACCTCCAACGCCAACAGCAAACCAAGCATCTGCAACCATTACAACCTCAGGTGAACAAGGACCAAAAATATCGGTAGCTGCATTTAGAGTAGATTGACGAGCATCAGCATATTCAGCAGATGGAAACATGTAATCTCTCCATGCTTTATAAAGAATATCGCCGGCAACATCAATACCTAAACCGGCAATGTTAAATGCATCACCATTGTCGTTAGTACCGTTATCACCATCACTCATTAAATAAAACCAGTAGTTTAAAACTCCGCTATTGGTATGTACACCACCATTGTCACCGGCACCAGTGTACCAGTTTGTTCCCAAGTAAGTGTCAGGGTCACCGTAGGCATTCGGGTTCGACATGTTTCTGAATACAGCTCCTATGTCCTCTCCCATAAACCAATCGAAGTTTGCCGGTGTTGCATAGTATTCAACTGATGCTCCCATACAATCACTGAATCCTTCGTTGAGTGCGCCTGATTCGTCCTGATAATTTAAGCCGCATGTAAACTGTGTAACACCGTGTGACATTTCATGCGCAGCAATGTCAATTGTAGTAAGCGGAGTAACTGTTCCATCGCCATCGCCATAGTTCATGTGTGTTCCATCCCAATTGGCATTGTAATACTGAGCATCATAATGCACATAGCTTAATAATTTCTGGCCGGCATCATCAACACTGTTGCGGTTATGTTCGAGCCAGTAGAAGTCATAAGTTTTTTCAGCACCGAAATGTGCATCGGCTGCATACTGGTCCATTTGTGCATTTACATTATTCCATGTATTATCAGCATCAACAAAGTCAACCGCGTTAGTGTAGTTTGTTGATTCTTCTAAATTATAAGTTTCGAGTCCAAGGCCGCGGGCTATTTCGCGTAAGCGAAAACCACCTCCAAAACTATCGGTAGTAATTGCTTGCGTTCCGGAGTAACCTGTAACAGCAGAGCCAGTTACATCGGCTGTGTGAATTCTGTTCTGGGTGTATACAATTTCGCCAGTTGTTGCATCAACAAATACATATTCTCTTCTAAGTGGCTTAATGGAATAAATATCGAAACGGTAGCACAACTTCATGTTCTTAATATCTCCTTTTACGGGAGCAAACATTAACTCACCAACGGGATAGAAAGTTGCCACCGGATTTAACTGCTGGTCTTTCAGCATTTTTTCGTAAACGGGATTCTGCCAGCGATATACTTCGGCATTGAAATAGTTAATTGCAAAACCGAGTGCTGCTGTTTCGACATAGTATGGGTCGAGGGATGAAGTAATTGCAGGAACAAGGTTGCCGCTGAATGATACCACTTTGCCATTTTTAACATGTGCCAACCACATGGTGTTAACTACAGGTAAGGTGTTCCAGGTTTGCTGGTAACGATATGTAGTGATTCCGAATTCATCTCTTTTTGAGTTCAGGAGTTTAAGTCCAAATTCCTTTCCGCCCTTGAGAACTGATTTAGTCCACTTCTCGATAGTTGCCACGGGAACCGCATTTTCGTTTCGCATGTAAATAAAATTGGGGAAGCCAGTTTTATCGGATACAATGATTTTTTCGGCACCGCTAATCATGTTGAATGCGGCTGCACCAGTGATTTCTTTTGATTGAACATTGATTGCAGTTAAAAGCACAACTGCAAAAAGGAAGATTTTTTTCATCAGTTCGTTTTGATTTGGGTGGCCCGAAAATAGTTGGGTTGGGCAATAATGCAAACTTTGATTTTTAGTTGGTTAAAACTTCCGCCTGTGAATTCTTTTAGTTTGCTTTGTGCCTAAGATGGACAGAAAAATTATTGTAGCTATTGATGGTCATGCTTCGTGCGGTAAGAGTACACTTGCGCGACAGCTGGCTAACAAGCTTGGTTATATTTATGTGGATTCGGGAGCTATGTACAGGGCTGTGACCTTGTATTTTATGGAGAACGGAATTGATTACCGTAACAAGGGACAGATGGTAAGCGCGCTGAAAAACATCAGCATAAGTTTTCAGTATAACAATAAAACTGATATGCCTGAAACACTGCTGAACGGAAAGGTGGTGGAAAAGGAAATACGGTCGATGAAGATATCGCAGGAGGTTAGCCCTGTAAGCGCGATAAAGGAGGTGCGTGAATTTTTAGTGGAGCAGCAGCAGGCAATGGGTCGAAATAAGGGTTTAACTATGGATGGCCGCGATATTGGTACGGTGGTTTTTCCGGAAGCTGAATTGAAAATATTTCTGACTTCGAATGAAAAGATAAGAGCTGAAAGAAGGTATGTGGAATTGCAGGAAAAAGGAATTGAAGTGACAATGGAAGATGTGATTCTTAATCTTGAGTCGCGTGATTATGAAGACAGCCACCGCGTTATGAGTCCGCTATACAAGGCCGGAGATGCCATTGAACTTGATAATACTTATTTGAGCGAGGAACAGCAACTAGAATTTGCGCTGAATCTGGTAAGGGAAAAAATAAGTGAGTTGCATAAATCGGAATTTAAGGAAGCAGAATTGAACAAAGCAGGATTATAAATGTTTACTGATTTGAAGTTATGATTGTAAAGATTGATGATAACAGCGGCTTTTGTTTTGGTGTAGTGTATGCCATACAAATGGCTGAGGATGAACTACAAGACCATGAAGTACTGTACTGCCTCGGAGATATAGTACATAATGATATAGAAGTTAAGAGGCTTACGGATAAGGGATTGAAAATTATTAATCATGAAGATTTGCAAAACCTGCGTGACTGCACTGTTTTGATAAGAGCGCATGGTGAGCCACCTGAAACTTATTTAACTGCTTTGCAGAATAATATCACTTTGCTGGATGCGAGCTGCCCTGTGGTTTTAAAATTGCAAAACAGGGTTAAAACTGCTTATGATAAATTGCCTGAAGCTCAATCGCAGATTGTGATATTCGGAATTCCGGGACATGCTGAGGTGAATGGATTGATGGGACAAACGGATAAGAATGCAATAATTATTACTACTGAAGATGACCTGGATAAAATTGATTATACAAAGCCTATAGTATTGTTTTCGCAAACAACTAAAAGCACTGATAAATTTTATAAGATAAAACAACTGATTGAAGAGCGCGCAGCGGCTGCTGGAAACATGAGTGTTTCGGCGAACGATACTATTTGCCGACAGGTGAGTAACCGTGAGCCGCAGCTAAAAATATTTTCGACCAGGCATGATGTTATCATTTTTGTTGGCGGTAAAAAAAGTTCGAACGGCAAAGTTTTATACAATGTATGTAAGGAGGTGAATGCACGAACCTATTTTGTTTCATCGGCTGATGAACTGGCTGATGAATGGTTTGCCAATTGTGAATCGGTTGGAATATGCGGTGCTACTTCTACCCCACTCTGGCTGATGGAAAGTGTGGCTGAGATTATTAGGGAAAAGTATTCGCTGAAGACAGTAAGCTAATTTTAACAGCTACTAAACAACTACTTCGCGTTTTGCGAGGCTATAGTGAATCTGCACCAAGGTATCCTGTAAATTATATTTCCAGTTCCAGCCGGGATAGTGTTTCTTGAATTTTGAAACATCGCTTATGTACCAGATGTGGTCGCCTATGCGATTGGTATCGGAATATGTGATATTGATTTTTTTACCTGAAATTTCTTCGCAGATCTTTATTGCTTCCATCATGGAGCAATTGGCAAAACGGCCTCCGCCTGCATTGTATGCTTCGCCTTGTTTCGGATTCTGGTAATAATGCCAGAACATGTTTACCAAATCGAAACTATGAATGTTATCGCGAACCTGCTTGCCTTTATAACCAAAGATGGTGTAGTGACTTCCGGTAATTGCACATTTCATCAGGTAAGCCAGAAAACCATGTAACTGTGTTCCGCTGTGATTAGGACCTGTTAAACAACCACCGCGAAATACTCCGGTGTTCATTTCAAAGTATCTGCCGTATTCCTGCACCAATATATCAGCGGCAACTTTTGATGCGCCGAACAATGAGTGTTTGGTGTGGTCGATGCTCATCTGTTCATCAATGCCTTCTTTGAAGTAAGGATGGCTTTTATCAATTTCCCACCGGGTTTCGGTTTCGATGAGCGGTAGGAAATTAGGATTGTCGCCATACACTTTATTTGTAGAAGTGAAAATGAATACTGCCTTCGGACAGTGAAGGCGAGTCATTTCCAGCATATTTAATGTACCATTTGCATTTACTGTAAAATCAGTAAACGGCTCTTTTGCAGCCCAGTCGTGACTTGGCTGTGCCGCAGTGTGAATGATTAATGATATATCGGTTCCGTATTCTTTAAATATTTTTTCGAGCGCGGCAGTATCACGGATATCGGCATTGTAATGAATGTAATTTCCAAAAGTGTTTTCGAGTCTTTTCTCATTCCACTCGGTAGATGCTTCTTTACCAAAAAAATACTGACGAAGGTTATTATCAATGCCAATTATCTTATCGAAACGAGAGGATAAAAATTCAACTGATTCACTGCCAATTAAGCCGGCTGATCCGGTGACTAAAGCTATTTTCATGAAAGTATGGGTTCTAAAGCGTTTTGGTTTTCGCGGAGCCAAAGGTAAATATCTTCCAATATCTCTTTTGAACTAATTGTGGGTTTCCACCCGGTTATTTTTGAAATCTTTGAATTATCGGTCAGGTAAATGCGTATATCGGCTTGTCGGTTTTCAGGAACAGAATCAATTGGAATAATATTACCTGTAATTTGCTGGCACAAAGCAGTAAGCTCTTTCAGTGAAACACTAACTTCCCTTCCACCTCCTGCATTCAGCGTCATTCCGTTTACTTTATCAATGTTGTGTAATTCCCAATCAACCAAACGAAATAAATCTTTTACATGAAGCATATCGCGAACCTGCTTGCCTTCGCCACCATAACCGATGTAGGATAATTTCTTTTTCCAGAAGTGTTTTGCCAACCAAAGAACCACGACACCCTGATCTACTTTTCCCATTTGCCATGGTCCGGTTAAAACACCGCAACGATTTATTACCGATTTCAATCCATAGAAATGATTGTACTCAGTAATCAATAGTTCGGATGAAAGTTTTGAAGCACCATAAAAAGAGCGATAACCTTCTAAAGTAAATTTCTCGGCTATTCCCTTAGAAGAAACACCGGTTAAATTCTGAATATCTGTTAACTCAAAGCGATTTTTAGATTCTGTAAATAATAATTGTTCAATTGGTTCAATGGGATAAACCCTGCTGGTGGAAAGAAATACAAAGGATGCTTTATTGTTTTTAGCAAACTCTAAACAGTTTATTGTGCCGACAAGATTTGTATTTAACAAATAATCGACCGTAGAATTAATACCGGCCAAAACAGATGGTTCAGCTGAACATTCTATCACCGAATCAACAGCACCAATAGATTGAAAATCTTCTTTGTTACGGATATCACCATGTACAAACCGAATTCCGGCAGCAATAAATCGGTTGAGATTTAATTCGCTACCCTTTCTTCTTAAATTGTCAAAACATATAATTTCATATTCCGGATACTTTTCACGAAAAGCTATTGCCAATGAACTTCCGACAAATCCTGCTCCTCCGGTTATAAGAATTCTTGTTTTCATTTAAGTTTTAATTCGGTCAAAAATAATTTAAAACAATGAAGGAAATAATATCTATTGCCCCGTGTTTATGATTATGTATTCATTGCAAAACAAGAATAGTTAAATCAACAAGTAAGATGCTGTGATAAATTGATAAAAATCATAGTTCATAAAATGAAATAGTTAAATACCTTTATATCAGTTAACCATGTATGTTAAATAGAATAACTTTTATTCTTACTTTAAGTTTTATTCTGCTTCAAGGATTGTTTTTTAATTCTTCAGCTCAGAATATTGCTGTAAATGGTGATTTTGAAAATTACAGTGTATTACCTTCAGGCTATGGTCAGTATAATGCATGTGTTGGAATTTCGGATTTAAATAACAACCCAACATTTTCATGGCCTTATGCAAGTCCTGATTATTTACATATGAATGGAGGTGGCGGAGTACAATTACCTGCCTGTACTTTTGGAACAACAAATCCATATAACGGTGATGCAATTTTTGGTTTATGCGCCTGGTATGCACCCAATACACCTGATTTCAGGGAGTATGTTTCAGTTCCTTTAAGTACTCCTTTGATTCCAGGAAATCAATATCAATGTACCTTTTATATAACCAACGGTACATCAAATATTCTCGGGGGTGGTTGCGATCATATGGGAGTTCAGTTTTCCGTTGGAACAATTCCTCAAGTAGATCATGAACCTGTTGGCGGTGTACCACAATTTGAAATTCCAGGACCATTTACAAGCACAACCTGGCAACAGCAAATTTTTACTTTCACTGCGACAACCCCTTGTGATCAGGTTTGTTTCGGAAACTTTTTTGATGACGCATCTACTACTGGAATCGGAGGCGGTGCATATTACTTCATTGATATGGTTGAAGTTATTCCATTGACGCAGGTTTTTTCAATAAGCGGAGATACTTCGTTGTGTTCAGGAGAATCAACAACCATTACAGCTTTTAACACTTCCGCTTGCTGGTGGGAAAGTTTAGCAAATCCGGGTGTAAGTATTGATCAGGATTCTATTTTAACAATTACTCCGCTTGTTACTGCAACTTATGTAGCACATGGTGATACTGCTACCGATTCATTAACAGTTTATGTTCATCCGGTTCCTGTAGTTAATTTAGGTAATGACACAACAATTTGCGGAAGTTTTGCAATGACATTGGATGCTGAAAATGCAGGGAATAATTATTTATGGAGCACAACCGATGTGAGCCAGACTATAAATGTTGTGCAAAGCGGAACTTACTCAGTAACAGTCACCACTGCTTTTGGTTGTTCGGCTTCGGATGCTATTACAATTACCTCAGTTCCTTTTATTACTGTAAATCTTGGCAATGATTCTACCCTATGTGACGGAAATACAGTAACTATAAATGCCGGACCTGTATCCTATTTATATTTATGGTCAACAGGAGAAACAAGCAACTTACTATCCACAACTTCAACCGGAAATTATTCTGTTACAGTTACCAATGGAACATGCATAGGAAATGATACTATACAAATCACCTTCAATACCCCGCCAGTTTTTTCAATTGGAAACGATACTTCATTGTGCATCGGCCAAACTTATAATATCACTGCTCCCTCAGGATTTAATTATTTATGGAATACCGGAGAAATAACACAAACCATTTCAGTTACCACTACAAATTCTTATTCAGTTGTTCTGAATGATGGATATTGTACCGGAACAGATAATATTAATGTTGATTTTTTCGATGCGCATTTTGTTGACATTGGCCCTGATTTAACAATGTGTCAGGGAGATGTAACAACAATAACATCAGTTATCAGCAGCCAGCAAAATTTATGGTCGACAGGTCAAACTTCAACATTCATTTCAGTTTCGGATAGTGGAATATTCTGGCTTGAACAAACATATCAGGGATGTGTGAGCCGCGATTCATTGCACATTTCAATTTTACAAAGGCCTTATATTGTATTACCTGATGACATTATTTTTTGCGGAACAAATGCAATAGAGGTTGAAGGTTATACTTTTTCTTCTTCCATTACCTGGTCAACCGGCGATACTACTAATCCGATTTTTGTAAATGTTTTCCCCGCAATAATATGGGCTTCTGTAACTAATGGGTATTGCACATCAACTGACACTATTGAGATAAGTATGGATTGCGATTTATTTATTCCAAATGCCTTTTCACCAAACGGCGATGGAATCAATGATGAATTTAAAGTTATGCAAACAGAAATTCAGCAATTTATTATGCAGATATATGACCGCTGGGGTGAGTTGGTTTATGAAACAAATAATCCTAACTCTGGATGGGATGGCAAATTCAATGAAATGAATTGCAATATCGGTGCTTATGTGTATTATATTAAAGCAACACTTGCTGATTCAAAAACTATTGAACGAAAGGGAAATGTTACCTTACTTCGATAAGGTTTCGATTTAACTATATTATTCTGAAAAACTAAAAAAGAATAAGTTTCACCATTCACCTGCGTATTTTAAATCCTGTCCGGTTTGAAATTTCAGATAATCGTATTTCAGTTTAATTATCTGGCGGAGGTGTAAATAATCGTGCGCCAACCAGTTTGATAAAAATAATTCACCGCTCATTGCACCAAACTTTGGATGATGATGGGCTTTTTTAAAATCAGGATCGACTAATGAATTTAGCCATTTCAAAGATTTTTTTCTTTCTTCTAAAAACAGTTTAAGAATCAAGGAGTAATCCTGCTTCATATAATCTCTTGCTGTAACCCAATTTACAGGGTCTATCGGAGGTAATGGTAAATCCGGATTAGTTAAAACATGGTGCAGCCGCGCTTTGAAATCTTCTCTTTCCTCATCTAAAAGGTGACAAACAATTTCAAGCAAGCACCATTTATCAGGTGCAGGTTTCCATAAATATTGTTGTTGAGAAATTGCTGAAAGAACTGATTTAAAATCATCCCAATTGTTATTTAGTTCAGAAATTATGAAGTGCGATTTAAAATTTGATTCAGAGGCCATATAAGTACTTTAACTTTATGAAATCACTTTAATTGTTTAGTTTTTTTAACTCTAACCAGAAATCAGGAAAAGATTTATTCACCACGGATTTATCATCAAAAGTTATGGAAGAAAACAGCGAAGCCAGGGGAGCAAAACTCATTGCAATGCGGTGATCGTTATGGGTAGAGAGTTTATAGTTTAATGTTTTTAGTTCAAAGTTTTTTGCATCAATTGAAAAAGTGTTTTTCGTTTGCTTCACTTTGCAATTCAGTTGCCTCAATAATTTAGCAAACACATTTGCCCGTTTACTTTCTTTATAATTCAGGTGAGAGGTGTTTTTAAATGTTGCGCTAATTCTTTTAGCAGCACAGGTTACAACCAATGCCGGAAATAAATCAGGGCAATCATTTACATCAAAAATAAACTGATTGTAAACTTTTCTGGTATCTCCCTTCATGGTAATGAGCTCGCTTACAATAGATACTCCTTTTTTATTGAATATACTTTTTATCCCAAATGCTTCGAATAGTTCAACAATAACTCTATCGCCTTGAAGCGAATCTTTTTTTAAACCTTTTAAAAGTATTTTACTTCCAGGATTAAAAGCAGCAAGTTCATAAAAATAAGATGCTGCGCTCCAATCTGATTCAATAAAACTATTTCTTGACTGATATTTTCCGGGACAAACAGTTATATTTTTTCCATTTACAAATACATCAATTCCATATTCTCTCATTACCTCAATTGTCATATCAATGTATGGCCTGCTTACTGATTTCCCCGTTAATGAAATTTGCAATTCGTTTTTAAAGGTTGGTGCAACTAATAACAAAGCTGAAATAAATTGAGAACTGACTCCTGCATTAACAGATATCTTCCCTCCTTCCAGTTTTTTTCCTTTGATCAACAAATGAGTTTTTTCTCTTTTAATATCTCCGCCAATCTTTCTTAAAGAATCAATCAATGGTTCAATTGGTCGCAGCATTAATCTTTTGCTTCCTGAAAGCTTCCATGTTCCTTCTTTACTCGCAAGTAAAGCCAATAGAAAACGAAATGTTGTGCCGCCTTCACCAGAGTATATAATTTTATCAGTTAATTGAAGCGCTTTTTTTAATATTCTTGTATCATCTGCATCTGATAGATTTTCAATTTTAAATTTTTTATTGCTTATAGCTTTAATAAGCAGCAACCGATTGCTAATACTTTTTGACGCAGGCAGATTTATTTCATTCTTAAAAGGACCCTCTAAATGTTTTTGAGTGAAAGGCATTATAACAGTCGATAGTAATTCAAACTTTCTTTCACAGTAACTAAATCCACCACTTTATCCATGTGGGGTTTTCCTAATCGCTTTAGTAATACAGGTTTGATTTTTGTTCCAATATTTTTCTTATCTGATGCAACGAAAGAAAGTATTTCTTCAATCTCAGTTTCGTTAAATATAATTTTTGGAAAATTATTTTTCAGAAATATTATTTGCTCATTGAAGAAGTCTTCTGAAAGTTTAAAATATTTACATGAAATAAATAGTTCGCAAATCATTCCGGCTGCAACTGCAAAACCGTGAGGAATTGGCTTTTTTGTTAACAAACAAAAACTTTCTAAAGCATGCCCAATAGTATGGCCAAAATTGAGTTGTATTCTTTTTCCCTGATCAAATAAATCTTTATCTGTAATTTTTAATTTGAATCTGATTGCAGTTTCAATCTGATCCTTGACAGAATCAGTTTTGTTAAAATTCAAAACAAACTCATTCCATGTTTCGAGCCCATTAAGAACTGCATGTTTAGCCATCTCTGCTTTACCACTAACAAGCTCATCGTGAGGTAATGAATTTAAAAATTCAGTAGAAATAAAAACTGCTTTAGGTTGGCAAAAGGTTCCTAATTGATTTTTATAATTTGCAAAATCAACACCTGTTTTTCCACCGACAGAAGCATCAATCATTGAAAGTAATGTTGTTGGCACATGAATAAAATCAATTCCCCGTTTAAAAACAGAAGCGGTAAATCCACCAATATCAGTAATCATACCACCCCCCAGATTTATTAGAACAGATTTACGATCAGAAACCGGCAATAATTGCTCCCATAAATTTTCAGCTGAATCTAAAGTTTTAAATTCTTCTCCGGCCGGAAGGCAAAGCGAATGGTAGGTTTTCAAATTACAATAATCAACCAACTTAGGTAAGCAGTGTCTTTTAGTATTTGAATCAGTTAAAATGATTAAGGAAGAATAATTTCCATTTCTTAAAAACTGTTTTAAAGATTTTAATTTTTCATCGAAGAAAACCCGATGAAATTTACCTTTAATAACTGCGAACCTGCTCATAAGATTTTATGCGCTCTAAAGATTCAAGACTCCACGCATCTGCAGGTGCTGAAAAATACTGACGAATTTCTGTCCATGTTGATCGAAACAAATCAGAAAACCTGTACTTATTAAGCGCTTGCTCATCACGCCAGATGCTATAAGTAAAAATAACATCCTTTGATCCTGCTTCATTAAGTAACTCAAGATGCATACAGCCTTCAAATCCAGCAATGCTATCTTTTATCCTGCTGAATAAGGCTCTGAACTCGTGCACGCATTCTGGTTTAAATTCCATTTTAACAATTCTAATTATCATATTCTTCCAAATTATTTAAATTCTATATGAACCGTATCATTCAATTTTAATCCTAATAAACTTGCCATACTGCCGTGTTTCATAAACAATTCGATATACCCAGCCGAATTTACAAGGCATGAAATATTGCCTTCCTGAATTGAACTGTAATCTTCTTCCAATTTATCAATATCATTATTCCTTTTAAAAGTTACAATGAATTTTCGATTCTGCCTGATGTTTTCAAATTCTTCTTTTCGAATGTTCAATATAACATTTTCAAAACGATCAATATGCAAAACCTGTCCTTTTATATAATTATGATTAATTAAAGGTCTGAATGAGGCTGCCCTATTAATTACCGATATAGGATCTCCAATCTCTTCTAAAATTTTACCCTCTAATATCGCTTTTGCAGCTTCAATATAAATGCCTGAAGCAGGCAAGGTTGTTTTATTACCGCTTTCTTTCAAATAGAAAATTCTTTCAGGTAATTTATCTTCAAACATCAATGAAAATAATCCATTATCCGGACCAATGAAAAAATGATCATTGTGTTGTATCACCAAATGCTTCATTCCCTTATACCTGCTTGTGTCAACACCTGCAATATGAACTGTTCCGGCTGGAAAATGATGATAGCTATTTACTAATATATAAGCAGCCTGTGCATAACTGAAAGGTTCAATGTCGTGAGATATATCAACAATGGAAACATCCTTAATGCATTTCAATAGTTCCCCTTTTATCACAGCTACATAAAAATCTTTTATGCCTAGGTCTGTAGTAAGGGTTACCAAATTCATTATTATGCTCAAAAATATTAGCCCGCAAATAACAGCATAGAAATCTTAATTTGTCTTTGTCTGTTTTGACTAACTAAAGTGGATAAATTAAAAAATTGTTTTTTTGGCTGAACTTATCTTTGAAAACTAAACGCAGCATTATACATTGACAGAACTTACTATTACGCTCGACGCTATCGACCCGGTAGATTTTTTAGGTATTAACAACTCTCGACTTCAAATGCTAAAGCGGGCATTCCCCAAACTTAAAATAGTTTCGAGAGGCAGCCTGATAAAAGCAGAAGGAACTAATGAAGATCTGACATCACTTGACGATAAAGTTAAAATGATGATTCAGTTTGTGGAGAAATATGGTCGAATCAGTGATAAAACAACTGAAGACTTACTTGGTGACTCTAACCCATCAGAACTTGATGCTTTTAAGTTTGCCGAAGATGTTATTGTATATGGTACCAATGGATTAACTGTTAAAGCACGGACAGCTAATCAAAAGAAAATGGTTTCAATGTCTGAAGAAAACGATATCATTTTTGCCATTGGCCCTGCCGGCACCGGAAAAACTTATACTGCAGTTGCTCTTGCTGTTAGGGCATTGAAGAACAAACAAATCAAGAAAATTATTTTAACCCGTCCTGCGGTTGAAGCCGGGGAAAGTCTTGGCTTCTTGCCTGGTGATTTAAAAGAAAAGATTGATCCTTATCTGCGTCCATTGTATGATGCTCTTGACGATATGATTCCGCCGGATAAATTAAATTACTACATAGCCAATCGTACAATTGAAATTGCTCCGCTTGCATTTATGCGTGGCCGCACACTTGATAACGCTTACATATTATTAGACGAAGCCCAGAATACAACTGACTCTCAAATAAAAATGTTGCTTACCCGAATTGGACCTAGTGCAAAAGCTATTATTACCGGCGATTTAACCCAAGTTGATTTACCAAAATATCAGAGAAGCGGTCTATTTAAAGCCCTCGATATCCTGCAAAATATTGAAGGTATTGGAGTTATTTTTCTAAATGAAAGTGATGTTGTTCGTCACAGACTTGTCAAGCAGATTATTAAGGCATATGGAAATAGTGACGAAAAGGGAAAAGATGAAAATGGAGTTGTAAAAAAGTAACTTCTTACATTATTAAGCCTTGATTTTTTACTTAAGCAAGTGTTAAGTTGTCAATTTTCTTTATAAAATCTTCAGGTAATTTATTTGATGATTTTGATAAATATTTTATCTTGCCATAGTTAAATTCATCATTCAAGATAATAATGATTTAAAATTTTATTGGCAATCTATGACACTTTCTACTACTGAATTAGAAAAGAAATTAAAATTTTGGTTTGAAAATAATTTTTCTATTGAACAAGTTGAAAGTGAGTTAACAGAATTAGGATTAGACGCTGACTTGTTAGAAACGAATTTGCGTGCATTTAAAAAAATGAAGTACGCAAATAAACATTTTGCGGGTATTATATGTGTAATTATTGGTGCCGTACTGTGTGTATTAAGCTGCATGCTTGCAATTTTAAATCCCTTGCCTGCATTATTTAATTTGTTTCTTTTTGCTTTTACACCACTAGCTATTATTATATTATTTATCGGATTGTATTTGTTGTTTGAATAAATCAATCACTTGCGAGTAAACTTTTCTGCAAAATCGAGATTTCTGCCAATAGAAAATTTGCTTATAAACTGATTTGCTATTATTGATTTGCATCTAATTACATTTGGCGCTTTAACAATCGAAAAAAAGCATGACTACATTTCAGGCTGTTATTTTAGGAATAATTGAAGGGCTTACAGAGTTTTTGCCTATATCAAGCACAGGCCACATGATAATAGGCACAGCTGTTTTAGGTATTGAACCAACAGAATTTGTTAAAATGTTTACTGTAAATATTCAATTCGGAGCTATCCTAAGCGTGGTTGTTTTGTACTGGAAACGCTTTTTTCAATCAATGGATTTTTATTACAAACTTATTATAGCTTTTATTCCCGCAGCTGTTTTTGGAGTATTGCTTGATAAATATATTGATCAATTATTAGGAAGCGTTGAGGCGGTGGCGCTTGCTCTTTTACTTGGTGGTATAATCCTGTTATTTATTGATAAAATATTTTCAACAAATGAAAAGGAACCTGAAAAAGAAATGAGATATATCACCGCATTTAAGATTGGAATGTTTCAGGTTATTTCAATGATACCGGGTGTTTCAAGAAGCGGTGCTACAATAATCGGAGGACTTACACAAAAACTAAATCGTAAGCAAGCGGCTGAATTTTCCTTTTTTCTTGCAGTGCCTACTATGGCCGCCGCAACTTGTTTTAAGCTTTTAAAAAACTACACACTAATCGATTCATCAAATATTAAGCTTTTGGTAATTGGTAATATAGTTGCATTTATTGTTGCAATGATTGCGATTAAAGCATTTATAGGAATTCTCAACAAATATGGATTTCGCTGGTTCGGTATTTATCGGATTATTATCGGAGCTGTAATAATCATTCTTCTCGCGTTAAAGATTAATCTTGCGGTGTTATGACATTGTCGGAAATCAAAGAAGGAAGTGTTTTATTAATTGACAAACCTATTAGATGGAGTTCGTTTGATTTAGTTAAAAAAGTGAGCTTACTTGCCCGCCCAAAGAAAGTAGGTCATGCTGGAACTCTTGACCCTCTTGCATCTGGTTTAATGATTATTTTGACCGGTAGCAAAACAAAAGAAATGCTGGACCTGAATGCCGGTGAAAAAGAATATACAGGAACATTCTTTATTGGTGCCTCAACTGAGTCTCACGATTTGGAAAGACCAATAGATGCAACTTTTCCTATTTCTCATATTACTGATGAAATGATACTTCAAGTTGCAAAATCCATGATCGGTTCATTTGCTCAAACTCCTCCGCTTCATTCCGCTAAAAAAAGAGATGGTGTGAGGTATTATAAAATGGCAAGACGAGGTGAGGAATTTCAACGAATAAAATCATGGGTGGAGTTAAAGGAATTTGAGATAACCAGAATTCAATTACCTGAAATAGATTTCAGAATTGTGTGCAGTAAGGGTTTTTATGTTCGTTCACTTGCTCATGATTATGGTGAAAAATTATTAAGCGGAGCTCACATAACTGCTTTGAGAAGAATAAGAAGTGGAAATTTTAATATTAAGGATGCCTGGACGATTGAATCATTTATGGAATTTGTATTAAAGGAAAAAGAGAATTATCAGAATGAAAGTTTATCACAGTTCCAATAATCTTTTTGAATTTAAAAATCCAGTTGTTACAATTGGAACTTTTGATGGAGTACACGCAGGCCACAGAAAATTAATTCAAAAGATAAAATCAATTGCTGATAAAATTTCAGGCGAGAGCGTATTAATTACTTTTGAACCTCATCCTCGCTTAATTATTCATCCGGAAGAAAAATCTTTGAGAATCTTAACAACTTTGGATGAGAAAATCAACCTGCTTGAATCTGAGGGTGTTGACCAACTTGTTATTATTCCGTTCACCTCAGAATTTTCATTGCATTCTGCAAAAGATTATATTAAAAATTTCCTGGTAAATAAGTTTCACCCTAAAGTAATTATTACAGGTTATAACCATTCATTTGGACATCACAGAGATGGAAATATTGAAATGCTTAGAAAGCACGAAACAGAATTTAATTATAAAGTTGAAGAACTTAATAAGCAACTAATTGACGACATTGCAGTTAGCAGCACAAGAATTCGCATCGCACTTTCAGAAGGTGATATTGAACTTGCCTCGCACTTATTGGGTCACACATACTCAATATCCGGAATGGTTGTAAAAGGACAACAACTTGGCAACAAACTTGGATTTCCAACTGCAAATATTTCAATTAACGACTCACTAAAACTAATTCCGGCCGATGGAGTTTATGCTGTAAGAATAAAATATAAAAACAATTTTCTTAAAGGCATGATGAATATTGGCTTCCGTCCTACTGTTGATGGATTGCATCATAAATTAGAAGTTCATCTATTTGATTTCAACAAAGATTTATATAATGAAATATTAGAAATTCAATTTGTAAAACGATTAAGGGAAGAAAGAAAATTTTTAACAGTTGATGATTTGAAAGAGCAATTACATAAGGATAAAGAACAATCAATTTTAATATTAAAAGATATCTGATATGAAGATTATTCTCATATCCTTTTCCCGTTCTGAAGAAAAATATATTGTTGAGGGCGTGGCCGAATTTGAAAAACGAATTAATAAGTATAATTCCTTCGAAACAAAAATTATTAAAGCAACTGCAGCGTCAAACTCATCAGAACAATTAAGAACTGAGGCTAAGTTACTGGAACAATATTTCACTTCCGATTCAATTGTAATTTTAATGGACGAGAAAGGGAAGCAATTCTCTTCAAAAAAATATTCTGATTTCATTCAATCAAAACTTAATTCCGGAAAAAAGAATCTCGTATTTGTAATTGGTGGTGCTTTCGGATTTTCTGATGAAATAAAAAAGAAAGCCAGCGATTTAATATCACTTTCAACATTAACATTTCCTCATCAATTGGCAAAACTGATTTTTTGTGAACAATTATATCGTGCTTTTACAATTTTAAAGGGTGAAAAATATCATCACGAATAAAGGAATTTCACATATTAATAGCCTAATAATTTTTCTATCATTTTCATAATGACCAAACACATTAGTAATTTGCACTCATGATAGTTTACATTATTATAATTTTCACTTCCTTATTTTCATTTCTTGCACTGCAGGATAGGAATCTAATGAACAGATTCATTATGTACCCACATGCTGTAAAGCACAATAAAGAATGGTGGCGATTTATCTCATCAGGGTTTTTACATGCTGATTATATGCATCTGTTTTTTAACATGTTTGTACTTTATTCATTTGGCTTAGTATTGATTCAATATTTTGAATATTTGTTTGAAGGATTAGCGATTTATTATTTCCTCGTTTTATACATCGGAGCCATAATCGTTTCAGATCTGTCTTCTTATATTAAATATCACGAATCTCCTTCTTATCGCTCTCTCGGTGCCTCCGGAGCTGTAAGTGCAGTTCTCTT
Source organism: Chitinophagaceae bacterium (assembly GCA_947469485.1). GTDB lineage: Bacteria > Bacteroidota > Bacteroidia > Chitinophagales > UBA10324 > UBA10324. The sequence goes on from CANIPU010000018.1 coordinate 45,159, forward strand.
TGCTTTTATTCTAATTAATCCTATGTCGCAAGTATTGGTGTTTTTTATTCCAATGCCTGGTGTATTAATGGGAGTTATTTATTTAGGATACTCCTGGTACATGGCAAAACAAGGAGGTGATAGAATAAATCATGACGCCCATTTTTATGGCGCTTTGTTTGGATTTTTATTTCCTGTGTTATTAAAACCTGAATTGTTTTTAGATTTTATTGATAAAGTAAAATTTTCGCTTTCAATATGATAATTGATTTGAGAAGTGATACGGTTACCAAACCTACTCCTGAAATGCTTCAGGTAATGATGAATGCTAAAGTAGGTGATGATGTTTTTGGTGAAGATCCAAGTATTAATGAGCTTGAAAGAATGACCGCTGAGCTGTTCGGTAAAGAAGCAGGCATATACTGCCCTACAGGAACAATGACTAATCAGATTGCGATAAAAAATCACACTCAACCAATGGATGAAGTGATTGTAGAAAAGAGCAATCATGTATATTACTATGAATCGGGAGGAATTGCCTATCACTCATTATCTTCTGTAAGGCTTATTAATGGTGACAGGGGAAGAATTAAACCTTCAGATATAGAAGAAAATATAAATCCGGATAATATTCATCATCCTAAAACTAAATTGGTAGTAATTGAAAACACTGCTAATCGTGGCGGAGGATGTTATTATCTGTTAAACGAAATGAAGGCACTTAGTGATACCGCACATAAAAACAATTTAAAAATTCATTTAGACGGAGCCCGGATATTCAATTGTCTGGTTGAAATAAATGTTGCACCAAATGAAATAGGTCCATTGTTCGATAGCGTAAGCGTTTGTTTGTCGAAAGGTTTAGGTTGCCCAGTTGGTTCTGTTTTATTAGGAAATAAAGACTTCATTTCAAGTGCAAGAAAATACCGCAAAGTTTTTGGTGGCGGAATGAGACAAGCTGGTTTTCTTGCTGCAGCTGGTATTTATGCCTTGAAAAATAATATTCAGCGATTAAAAGAAGATCATAAGAGAGCAAAATCAATATCGGAAATTCTTTTAAAAACAGGATGGATTGAATCTTTGATGCCTGTTGACACGAATATTTTAATATTCAAATTAAAACCAGCATATAAAGCTGAAATATTGGTAGAGAAGTTAAAAGATAATTCTGTTTTTTGTTTTGCAATCGGCGGCAATTCAATAAGAATGGTTACCCATCTTGATTTTTCAGATGAAATGTTAAACAAATTATCAGATGTCATAACTAAAATAAATTGGTGAACTATTCGACTTCTAATTTGTATTTATATCCGTGAGCTGCATTTTATCATTTAATAAGCGGGCTATGTCCTTAAACTCTTCGGAAGACTATTTCCATATTTATAACCAGCAAGAATTTTATTTAATTGAAACAACCTGGAATTTAATTACCATAGATCATCCGTATTTAAATTCTTCAAATTTAAACGCAATAAAAAACAGCACCGGAAATGATATTAATTTTCATTACATCGTTTTCAATAACGAAAAAGGTGAAAATACCGGAGTTGCATATTTTCAACTATTAAGTTTTGATCATCAACATTATAAAAGTTTTTTTAGGGTAAATTCTCTTATAAACTGGTTTGAAAAAAAACTCATCAATAATCGTTTTAATATCCTCGTTTGCGGAAGTTTATTTAGCATAGAAAGTTCAGGCTATTATTTTAAATCAGGCCTAACCTTAAAAACTGCTCATCAATTTTATTCAGCAACAAGAGCATTAGCAAAAAGAATAAGGGCTTCATCTTTGTTAATTAAAGATGTTCCTGATTCAGATGTTGAATTTCTTAATTCGTTAGGATTAAATGCATATGAGGGAGATAAAACCATGCAGTTAGCGATTCAAAATTCCTGGAATAATATTTCAGACTATGAAAATACCCTTAAGCATAAATATGCTCAACGGTTTCGATCTATAAAAAGAAAATTACAAGGGGTATTAATTAAGGAACTTAACGAAACAGATATTATTCTTAATGAAGCTAAGTTGTTTTCACTATTTGAAAGCTTAGTTGAAAAACAAACAATCAGATTAGGGCGTGTAAATTCAAATTATTTTTCTGAATTAAAAAAAGCATATGGAGACAACTTAAAAATATTCGGTTTCTTTAAAAACAACATACTTATTGCATTTGTTATTCATCGTATACATATTGAAACAAAAGAGTATGAAATTCATTTTGTTGGTTTCGATGAAATTGAAAACAAAAATCATTCGCTCTATTTCAACATATTATTTCACAGCATTGAACAGGCAATTCTAAATAAATGCAATTCCCTAGAAATGGGCCGAACAGCAATTGAAGCAAAGTATATTATTGGTGCTCAACCAAGAAAGATCAATGGCTTCTTTTATTTTTACAATCCATTAGCCCGGTGGCTTTTTAATATTTTAAAAAATATATTTTTAAAAAATACGGAATCAAAAGTAATTGAAAGACATCCGTTTAAAACGGATTTTTAGCCTCTATTGACTTTCTGTCATGTTTCTCTCTATTCATTGCTTATTTTAGCGCTCCCAAAATTTTCAATGGCAGAAATTTATCCCGGATTAGAAACAATAGATAAAACCCACGATGAAAGTCGTCAGGGCGAAGCTCTTTCAGACATAAAAGTTGATGCTAAAAAATCAAACGGCAAATTCCTATATGTTGAAAGTTATGGTTGCGCTATGAATTTTAGTGATAGTGAAATCATTGCTTCTATAATGGTTGACGAAGGTTTTTCTATTACAAAAAACCATAATGAAGCCGATGTTTTATTAATAAATACTTGCTCTATTCGTGAAAAGGCTGAGGATAAAATTCGCCTGAGAATCAGCGAATTAAAGTCGGTCAAGAAAAAAAAGCCTGAGGCATTAATTGGTATAATGGGTTGCATGGCTGAACGATTGAAAACTCAATTGTTGGAGGAAGAAAAAGTAGTAGATCTTGTGGTTGGTCCCGACGCTTATCGCGAATTACCTGGCTTAGTCAAAAGTGCGGAAGATGGAAATAAGGCCATAAATGTTTTGCTTAGTCGAGAGGAGACTTATGGCGATATTAATCCTGTGCGTTTAAACAGCAATGGAATTGTTGCTTTCATTTCAATAATGCGGGGTTGCGACAACATGTGTTCTTTCTGTGTTGTGCCTTTTACACGAGGTCGTGAACGCAGTAGAGATGCGCAAAGCATAGTTCGTGAGGCTCATGAATTATTTAATAGTGGTTATCGCGAAGTGACTTTGCTCGGACAAAATGTTGATAGTTATAAATGGATAAACAATGAAACAACTGAAAAGGTAAGTTTTGCCAATCTTTTGGAAATGGTTGCCAATGTGAACCCATTGTTGCGTATCAGATTCAGCACTTCCCATCCGAAAGACATTACTGATGAAGTGTTATTTACAATTAAAAAATACCATAACATTTGTAAGTACATACATCTTCCGGTTCAATCAGGCAGCTCTCGTATTCTTGAATTAATGAACAGAACCTATAATCGTGAATGGTATAAAAGCAAAGTTGATTCAATCAGAAATATTCTTCCCGATTGCACTATCAGTGCTGATATAATTTCCGGATTTTGTACTGAAACCGAAGAAGATCATCAGGAAACTTTAAGTATGATGGAATATGTACGATATTCCATGGCCTATATGTTTACTTATAGTGAGAGACCTGGCACTCTTGCAGCGCGTACCTTAAAAGATGATGTACCCGAATTAATAAAAAGCCGACGCTTACAGGAGATTGTTGATTTACAACATGTACATCAGGCAGAAGATAATAAATCAGAACCAGGAAGGGTTTATGAGGTTTTGGTAGAAGGAATAAGCAAGCGATCGAAAGAGCACCTTTTTGGCAGAAACTCTCAAAATAAAGTTTTGATTTTTCCAAAGGGAAATTTAAAGCCAGGCGACTACACAAATGTCAAAGTAATTAGTGCAACATCAGCAACCCTGATTGGCGAAGTTGTTTAAATCAGAATTGCATAGTTTTTTCGTTCCGAAATTTGATTTTCAATTAAAAATGAATTAAGAAAAGTGGAATTACAGTCTTTAAAAAACAGGTTTGGAATAATTGGTAATAGTCCAGCTTTGAATCATGCATTGCAAACTGCAATTCAAGTTGCACCAACTGACTTAACTGTTTTAATAAATGGTGAAAGCGGTGTTGGAAAAGAAAGTTTTTCTCACATCATTCATCAATTAAGCAAACGAAAGCATAATCCGTTTATCGCAGTCAATTGCGGTGCAATTCCTGAGGGTACTATTGATTCGGAATTGTTTGGTCATGAGAAAGGATCCTTCACAGGTGCTCATGAGGCTCGAAAAGGTTATTTTGAAACAGTAAACAGCGGAACTATTTTTTTAGATGAAGTAGGTGAATTACCTATTGGAACCCAGGCTAGGCTTCTGCGTGTACTTGAATCACAGGAATATATAAGAGTTGGTTCGTCAAAAGTTTTAAAAACTGATGTACGAGTTGTTGCTGCAACAAATATTAATCTGTTAGATAAAATTTCTGCCGGTCGATTTCGTGAGGACCTCTATTATCGGTTAAATACTGTTCCTATTCTTGTTCCGCCATTAAGAGAAAGGAAGGAAGATATTGTTACTTTATTTCGGAGGTTTTGCATTGATTTTTCTGAAAAATATCATTCTGAACCAATTCAATTAGATGATAATGCGAAACAATTATTAACTAATTATTCTTTCCCAGGGAATATTCGTGAATTAAAAAATATTGCTGAGCAGGTTTCAGTTCTTTCTAAAACTAAAATTGTTACTGCAGAAGAATTCAGGCAGTTTATTCCTGATACACGCCAAAATAATTTGCCTGTTCCAATGGCTCGTGCAGATAATCAAAGTTTTATGTCAGAAAGAGAGATTTTATATAAGATGCTTTTTGATATGAAAGGCGATTTAAATGAATTAAAGAAAATAGTTTATACAGCTGTTCCTGGTAATGGAGACTCAATGAAAGGAGTTTCTGATTTTCAAATTCAGCAAGGGTTCCCTCCTATGCAAACGCACGAAATGGCAAAGCCTATGGTGCTTGATTCAAACAACAATGTTAGAGAAATTGTGGTTGAAGAATCTTTATCTCTGCAAGACAAGGAGAAGGAAATGATAATTAAAGCATTAAAAAAACACCGTAGCAGAAGAAAAGATGCTGCGAAAGATTTAGGGATTTCTGAAAGAACACTTTACCGGAAAATCAAAGAATACAATATTGCAGATTAGTTTAAAAGGGATATAAAATTGAAAAACAACTCGTATTTTATTTACTGCATTCTCTTATTTGCCATTAGTCTGCAGGTTTCTTGCGGCATTTATTCGTTTACGGGGGTAAACACTACTGTTAAAACAGCAACAGTGCATTTGATATCTAATCAGGCTTCAGTTGTAAACCCAGGATTGAGCGGTGTTCTTACAGAGAAATTAAAAAATAAAATTATCACTAACAGTCCAATCGCGGTGGTTGAACAAAATGGAGAAATGGAATTTTCAGGAACCATTACTTCTTATCAAACTAGCCCGGTTGCAGCCTCAGCAAATGAAACTGCTGCTTTGAATCGATTAAGTGTTATTATTAATATTGAGTGTTCTAACAAGAATGATGAAAAACAATCATGGACACAAAATTTTTCGAGATATGCTGACTTTAATAGTTCACAAGATTTAAGTAGTGTTGAGGCTCAGTTAATTGAAGAAATTACAGATCAATTAGTAGATGATATTTTTAATAAAGCATTGGTAAATTGGTAGCGTGAAAAAAAAGGACTTTTATAATATAATTGAAAAATCATCATCAGTTTCTGAACTTTCAAAAGAGAATCTGAATGAAATTACTAATCAGTTTCCCTGGTTTGCTTCAGCTCATTTACTAAAAGCTAAACAAGCATTATTGCAAAATCATTCGGAATTTGAGAACATTCTTTCTACTTCAGCGGTTTATTCAAATAATCGGGTTGCTTTGTTTGAATTGATTTATCCATCGTCACATAATAAATCTATTAAACCTGATAATGAATTCCCTGAATTAAAATCAAAAAACAATGTTGAATTGAATGCAACATCAGCGCCTGTTGAAGTAATAGAAAATAATAATTCAAAAACTGAAGAGCTGTTAGATATTATAATAGAAAAAGAAAAAACTGCCGGCGAAAAACAAACTGCCGAAGTCTTTGAAGAAATGATAATTGCTTCTGAAATTGAATCGAATTTCCAAATCTCAGATTCAGAAAACGATGAATTAATAGTTGCTGGAGGTGACCATGAAGAAGTTGGTATGCTTGCTGTTGAAAATGCAGCCCGAAATAATAGTGAAGAGCATTTAATTGAGGAAATTGAAGCAGTGAGTCAGTCAGGAAATATGGTTGAATTTGTTAAAGTAGAAATAGATGAAGATGCTGATGAGCCGGAAATAGATAAAAACGATGTGGAATTAGCTTCAACAATATTTTTAGATGAAGAAATTGAAGCCAGTGAAAAGGAAGAAGAAGTAAAAGATGCAGAAGTTGAGTTGCTTTCTCTTTCAGAATTTTCACATAAGAATGAAGAAATTGAAAGTGATGAGGAAGGAAGCGCAGAAGAGAATATAGATTCTGAATTAGAATCATTAAAAGTTTTAGAAGCACAAAACGCAACTGAAATTTTGATTGAAGAGGATATTGCCGTTTCAGATTCATTGGAGAATAATGATGAGCATTCATTTCTTGATTGGCTGAAAAAATATAAAGACAATAAGAAACCTGAAGAAGTAATAGCTGTTCCTGAAATAGAAAATCAAGCTATTTCAGAAGCATTTTCAGCTCAAAAAGAAGCCGAAGAAGAGGCTTTAATAGATTTTACTCCTGATTTGTTAAGTACAAATAACGAAGAAGATTTAAGAGTAATCGACAACTTTGTTCACTCTATTAAAGAAAAAAAGGCAGAACTTAAAACTTCTTCCGTTATTGACAGAGCGGAACGAAGTCTAGAGAATTCTAATGAGATTGTTACAGAAACTTTAGCTAAAATATTAACTGCTCAGAATAAGTATCAAAGTGCAATTTCGATGTATGAAAAGTTGAGTTTGAAATTACCAGACAAATCACATTACTTTGCAGCCCTAATAAATGAACTGAAAAACAAATTGTAATCATGTTAGAAGCTATTGTCATCATCATCATCATTGCCTGTGTTCTGTTAATTTTAACAGTACTAATACAAAATCCAAAAGGAGGAGGATTAAGCCAATCATTTGGTGGGTTCTCTAATCAAATGATGGGAGTTAAACGAACAACCGACTTTTTAGAAAAAACAACCTGGTCTTTAATTGGCGGAATAGCAGTTTTGAGCCTTGTGACAATATTCTTTATTAATCGTAGTTCTACTACTGCAACTAGTGAAAATCCTCTAAAAGGATTGGCCCCTACTTCTACTCCTTTAAATCAACAGCAACAACCGGCAGCTAATCAAAATGCAGCTCCATTACCAGCTGGTGATTCTACAGCTAAGTAGTTCTTATTTTTTTATATTGTATAAGTAACGGACAAGAGTTCGTTTAGCAACGGGCAGAAATGTTTCCAGTAAAGGGAATTTTTTATGGCTTTCAATAACAAATGTTCCCGGGGTAAACATTTTTTTTTCTGCTTTTATAATTGTTGACTTCATGTTCTCATATGTATTTATTATATTTCTTGAATAAGTACATATATACTCGGCTTTTATGCCTCTATACTGTTCATTGCTGTTTTCAAAAAGAGTAGTATGATATTCATATACTTTAGTCTGGCGGCTTCCTGTTCTCGCTAAAAATAAATACCCAAATTCGGTATTTACCGGAACAATGCCTACAGGAAAAATCTGCAAGTCATTTTCTACTGCAGCATACAATTCCCTCCCATCTTTTAGTGTTGTTTGCAATTGAGGAAGAGCAAAATCCAATATGGTTTCCAATTCCTCAATACATTTGTTTTCTACTATTAGTTTTTCATATTTCAACTTAAAATTTTCAAAATCTATTTTTGATATTACTTTAGGAAAGGCTTGAGCAACAATTTCCTTATTTTCCTTTAATTGCTGTAAATTCTGGTAATGAGAAATAATATCTGCTAATGTTGGATACAATTTTTTTTCATCAAACTGCTTACTAACCTCTTGTAAATAGTCAAGCAACAAATATTTTTTGTATTCAAAATCAATCCAACCTTCTGTTATCCAATTAGGGCTGAGATTTTTCATAACCATTAGTTTTAATGTTTATACGCTAAGAAACCTTATTAAGGTTTCATTCTAAACACTTGAAATACAGGATACCTGTCCGAATTTCTTCAGTAATTTTTTATTTTATTAAATAACAGGAATTGACAGTTGTTCGATTTGTGCTAAGCCAAATTACCTTTTTAAATGTATTTTTCTTTGAACACCATATCAGTCGGAGATTGAATTCCCGCCAAAGGAACTTGATTTTCATGTGTGTGAATCGGAATCAATTTGCCCAAATCGCTAAAATCATTGGCAGGCGAATTTACAGGATAGATGGTCCAGCCATAGATGGAATCAATACTATTGAAATCCTTCTTGCGAATCCATCGCCCTTGCATGTCTATTCGAAACAGCTCAGAATCCTGACCAAGTATAGGAGAAGCTTTCTCCCAAACTTTACGGATTAATTGTCCATTTACTTCCATAGCCCGAGTAAGGTAATTAAACATTTTATAAATTTTAAAATTGTTTATTAAACATGTTGATTTCGCGAATTTCCAATTATTAAAATATTTTCATTAGAATAAAAAATGTATAAGGCTTTAACGATTAATGCGAAGAATTTATTATAACATGAATTGTCATTTTTCTTTGACAATAGGCACCGATGAAATTTCAGTTTATAAGTGCGTGCAACAATACCAATGGTGTTTCGTTTTAAAACATAAGTTTGCCCAAAATGAAAGCTCTGAAAAACATCCCAATTAAAAAATTCGTTAATCTATTGCTGTTTATATTAACAAGCAGTATACTTTTTTATTCTTGTGCAACTACTAAGAAAGATTGCAAAGGGCATACAAAACACAGACTGGAAAACGGAGTATGGTTTTAAGTTTTACAATTCATTCAGTTTAAGTGATTGAATATTGTCATTAAGGCTAAAAACATATATTTTCCTAAAACCAAAATATTTTAGAATTAATTTATTTCTATGAATTTTCTCAAAACGAGAATTTAAAATATAAATCCTTACTGATTCAATTTCAGAAACAAATACATAATTTGATAAAATAAAAGAATTCAATTCTGGAAAATTTTCATGACCTTGAGTTTTCCTATCACTGTACATGAAAGCATCAGGTCCAATAACATCTAAAAAAACTATTGGCTTTTTTTTTGAAATATCAGAAATATACTTATCAAGATATTGGTTATTTATCTTGTTAGTATCTCTAATTTCAAACCATGTGCAAATTTGCTTTATGCCTGGCAGTAATCCAGTTTCAACATGATATTGCATTCCCCACCCCCATACTGTCATTGTTTCATTTGTTCTAACATATTTCAAAACTTCTTGCGAAACTTTACTAAGTTTATAATTCTCGCGTTTAACAACGAAATCGATGCCTTGGTTTCCACGAAAACAAATTACAATAAGTGGAATAATTACAAAAAAACTACAATACATAATTTTTTTATTCGAATATTTTAAAAAAATTATAGGTAATACTATACCAGGTAATTGGCACAAAAAAACTACTACTGGAACAATAGCTATAACTTGGTAATTTGGCATCCAATAATTTGGCAAAGCCACAGAAAATAAACTTGAGATGAAAATAAAAAAAAGAAAGAGAATCCTTCTCTTATCGATTGCAGCAATTTTAATTTTTTCCTTTAGAAAAACAATAAAGCAAAAAATATTCAATATTATATACGATAGTATAATAGCCCATAAATCCGGAGAGTTTTTTGCCATAGAATAAATCCAACTAAATTGTGTTGAAACACCAATTGGTTGAGCGTTAATATATTTAATAGAATAAATTATATCATCAAGCCAAAATTCAGAAAATATATCATTGTAAAATAAAAAAAACACACAAAACAAAGTTGGGAATATCCCGCCCAAAAATAACATAATGCAAGAATGGATCTTTTCTTTCAAATTCTGTTTTTGATAAAAAAGAATTTCAATCAATGCACAAACCGCAACTACTAAGCCAATTGGAACGGCTTGTTTTTTAGCATAAGGCAATAACCCTAATAAAAAACCTAAAATAAAAATCAGAATTTTTTTTCTTTCTTGAATTTTCAATAACAACCATAAACTAATTGAAAGAAACGCCATAGGCAAACATTCACTTCCAAAAGCAATTAAAGCACTTGATTTTATATAAGCGAATAATAAAACAAATGGAATTATTAGTAAAAAAGCAATTTCTTTTTTAAATGTATACTTTAATGTAAAGTAGAAAAATATAATACATGGAACAATACAAAAGAAAAAATTAAACAGCCTTATTGAAGAAAAGTTTAGTTCTCCAATTATGTAATACATTATTGAAATTCCAATATAGGTTAATGGACCACCGCTACCACCTGATACATCCTTCCAGGGAATTGCACCATTCAAAAAAGCTGCTGCTTCAGCTATCCAGCCATTTTCATCTAAGTTTTGAGCTTTTAATACTAAATTTGGAATTGTTAATAATATAATTCCAATTAAACAAAATAACAAAAGGAAAATTGGTGAAAAAAACAAGTTGCTTTTTTTTAATATTTTTTCTTTTTTAATATTAAGATATGAAAAATAAAACAATAAAACTAAAAATAAAAGACAAAGAATTTTCCAGAATATATAAAATACATATGGATTAATATTAATTAAATCATAAATTAAGTTTACAATTGATCCTGGATAATTGATATAAGGAAATTCTTGCATTTAACAAAAGTAATTTTAAAAACACTTTGAAAGTAAATAAACACAATAAATAAAATAATAATTATATAATCAAAAATTAACCCTTTCTTTTTATATTACAAGAGGTCGCTTCAAAACCTATGTATGAATTAATCCGATATATTCTTTAATAATTCCAATGAAAAATAATTGAATTGATAATAAAAAGATTACACCCATAACCAATGGCGCATTTCCCACACTGAACCAATCCCAATATACACATTTCTAATTCAGATAAACAATGGCAACTATGAAACTGAGTATATACATTACAAGCCCGATCCCGACAAAGTAGCAATCCGAAGGGGAATTTTAGATTGATTGGCTATTCCAAGCATAGCAATATCGTAAACTGTTTAAAATTTATATATAGTGCTTCCGCGTCTCCTTGAAGGTTGGATATACAGCATCCGGAAAATTTCAAAACCTATTTCGTAAATCAATCCGCGTAAAAGGAATACAAGTTTTTTTATTAATAATATCAAGAATTAAATTTATGATACAATCCAAAATCAGCATGGTTTCTTCACATTCCTTTCTGGTTTCTAAAGGCAGTCTTGATTATATTTTTCCAATCACAATAGAAAATTTTTTAACAAATTTCGAATTTTATAAAAAGAACAAAACGACTATCTATTAAAATAATGTTTTAATTAGCTTTCTCTTACCAAAAGTGATTTAGCGAAATTTCGTATTTCTGTTTTGCCAATTTCCGGAATATCAATTTCATCTAATGTTAACATTGCTTCTTCGTAATACCTTAGAATTTCATTTTCAGCAATATCTCTGATATTTAATTCATAATATATATCCATAATTGCTTTAACTTTTTCCTTCGGTTCAAACTCTTTTTTATCCATCCAAAATTTAAGAACTTTTAATTGTTCTTCTGTAGCCTTTTCCAAAGTTTCAATTAGCAGCATTGTTTTTTTATTTTGAATGATATCACCTCCTGGCTGTTTACCGAATTTTTTTTCATCACCAAATGAATCTAAAACATCATCCTGCAATTGAAATGCAATTCCGAGTTTTCTTCCAACTTCACAAATCCTATTTGTATCGTCTTCATTTGCACCTCCCATTATTGCACCCATTTTCAGCGCACATCCTAGCAACACAGCAGTTTTAAGTTCGATCATTTTTAAATAATCATTTACGCTTACACGATTATCATTTTCAAAATTCATATCAAATTGCTGCCCCTCACAAACCTCAATTGCTGTTTTATTAAATAATCGAATTAATTGCTCAGCTTTTTCTTTTGAATTTTCCAGTAAATACTCATAAGCATATACGAGCATTACATCACCTGAAAGAATAGCTGTATTATTATTAAACTTCTCATGAACAGTTGGCTTACCTCTTCTTAAAGGCGCTTTATCCATAATATCATCATGAATCAATGAAAAATTATGAAACAACTCAATGGCCATAGCCTGTGGTAAAGCCTGTTCAGCATCGTGAGAAAACATTTCACACCCCAACAAAACCATTGTTGGGCGCATTCGCTTTCCACCGAGAGAAAGAATATATTGAAAAGGAATATAAAGTTCTTCAGGTTGATTTCTGAATGATTGTTTGTTTAAATATCGATTGAATACTTCCTGTAATTCAGCAATTGATTTCATTGGTGTAAATATCTTAAAGTAATATCAGAATTTGCAAAATCACTTTATTCCAATTCTAAATTAATAATTATTCCTCTAATGCTTTTTCAATATTCTTATCTGGCACTAACCATAAAATTGCAACCAAAACAAAAAGGGCTTCAGAAATATATGGATGAATAAAAGCTGCAAAAATTGAAACCAAATAAAGCACAGTAGAAATAAGTCCCTTTCTCGTTGCTTTATTCATTGCCTCTTTCATTTTTTCCTGAAAGTGATGATGCCGAACAATAATCTGTTGCAGAATAAAATAAGCTAATCCACTTATAAAAAGCAAGGAGCCAAAAACAGCGACGGAGATTTTATCGAAATGATTTTCTTCAATCCATCGAGTAGCAAAAGGAATCAACGATAACCAAAAAAGTAAATGCATGTTTGCCCATATAATTTTACTATTTACTTTTTTTACAGTATGTAATAAATGATGATGATTTCCCCAGTAAATACCTATAAAAACAAAACTCAATGCATAACTGCCAAGCGCTGGTAAAACCGCCTTCATTTCTTCCCATTCTGTTGACTCAGGCGTTTTCAACTCCAACACCATGATAGTTATTATTATAGCCAGAACACCATCACTGAAAGCTTCAAGTCTTGTTTTATTCATCAGTAAAATTTTTACACTTCAAATGAAAAGTAAAAAACAAGAACATTACAATGTTTACTTTTATTTATTATTGATTAATAATTATTTTGTCGAAATAAATTAATTAAGAATGAGTGAACAAAACGAAAATATTTCGCGTGAGGAGGTTAAAAAAGAATTTCAACTTGAGCGGATGATTCTTTTCAGCGATGCGGTGTTTGCCATTGTCATTACTCTTATGGCAATTGAAATAAGAATGCCTGAGCAAAGCGAGGGAACAGAAGGAATCGCGTCATCATCACTTTTCAGTCACTTATTTCCTGTTATACTAGCCTATGCTTGCAGTTTTTTCTTTATTGGACTAATATGGTATGAGCATTTAAAATCATTTAGTGTTTTAAAAGATTATGATGCGGGCTTAGTGATTCGGAATTTAATTTTATTATTTTTTATCGGGTTATTTCCTTTTTGTGCGACTGTTGTTTCTACCGGAAAAGGAGCTGTAATTCCTATGATTGTTTATTTAGGAATAATTATGGTTTGCATGGCTGCACAATATATTTTGCAACATTATATATTAATTAAACGACCTCAGCTCAGAAACAATACAGATATTCAAAAACATCTTGAAGAGCTTGAGAAAAAAAGAATAGGCTTAATTTCATTTGCTATAATCATTGTGCTTGTAATCATTTCATTATTCTTTATTAAGGACGAATCAATGAAATCAATAGTGATGCTTTGGATGTTGCTTTTTACACCCTTAATGAAAATTCTGAAGAGAAAAAAAACATTGACAATTTGAAGGTCATTCATTCATTTTAGTTGATTTTTTTTCTATCGGAAAAACAACCTGAGCTTTTTAAAGTCGATTGAAATAATTTTAGCGTCCATTAAACCTTTAGAATTTAATTAAGTCAGATAGAAGTTTTTAGTAAAAAACTTCGTCTTTTTAAAATCATCAAATTAATTCACCAACAATAATTCCCCAATGAAAAAACAATTTTTCACGCTTTTAATCATTGCAACTACCCAAATGGTACTTGCACAAACAAATCCTGCAATCAGTTCATGGATTCAAAACACTACCGGAATAAAAGGTCAACATTATGTGAGTGGCAATTCAACTGTTATTCAGGATAATGATTCCGCAAATGTGAAAACTGTATTGTATTCATCAAGCTGGGTTTATGTAAGAGCGAATGGAATACCCGCATATCCAACCGGTCCTTTCTTTGGAAATCCGTCATTAGCTATATCACAAAATGCGATATTTAAAATGCCATTGAATCCAGAGCAAAATATCGGTAACTTAACCGTAACCACAGGGGGAAACATTGGATTGTTTATTAATGGTGTGGCCTTGTTTGATTATAGAGATGGTGTAGC
>CANIPU010000019.1 GCA_947469485.1 Chitinophagaceae bacterium
TAAAGGGTGTCACAAAAAAATACCACAACTATGAGAAAGGTCCTCTACAGCCTCGCACTCATAGCCTCTTTACTTGTATCGGCACGAACCCAGGCTCAGGTAAACGCTAATTTTAACATTAACTATTCTTTTCCGAATTGTGCACCTTCGTTGGTTACATTCGTAAATACCTCAACAGGTCTCGCTCCATTGACATATCAATGGAACTTTGGAATGAATGCCGGAGTAAATTCTACTCAAATACACCCAAGTACTACATACTTAACCTGTGGTACATATAATGTTACACTTACTGTAACAAATGGAAACGGACAGCAAAGTACAATTGTTAAGCAGGTTATAATTTATTGTAAGCCACAAGCAAGTTTCAGCTTTCCTGGAAATGTTGGTTGTGCACCAGTTGGGGTTTCATTCAACAGTACTTCAACTTTAGGTGGTGGTGTAATTACAAATTATGTTTGGGATTTTGGTGATGGAGTAGGAGGCAGTGGCAATAATCCTTCGCATACTTATATTGCTCCCGGGTGCAAAACAGTAACATTAGTAATTACAGATGCAAATAGTTGCGTGGATGATACAACAATTGTTAATGCTGTTTGTCCTGATGTACCACCAAATGCTGACTTTACCTCAACACCATCAGTAGCATGTGCAGCTCCATTAGCTGTTACTTATACTTCTGTAAATCCAGGTCCAACTGGACCATATTCATATGCTTGGATTTTTCAAGGTGGAATACCAGCTACTTCAAATGCTCAGAATCCATCAATATCATATTCAACTCCTGGTGCATATTATACTCAATTAATAGTAACTGGTCCAAACGGATGTGCTGACACAATTAAGAAGAACAACTATGTAATTATTGGAGCGAATGCTGCAGATTTTACAATTGATCATTTAACTGGTTGTGCACCACTTTCAGTTTACTGTGCAGTCTCATCAAACTCCCAAGCTCAATCTATTCAATGGACTGCAACAGGTGGAATTTCTACCCCTTTATCAAGCGTAGAAACAATAATTTTATATAATACACCTGGTACTTACCAGATATGCGTTCAAATGACTTTCCCTGGAAATTGCATTGCTACAAAATGTACGACAGTAGTTGTTGGGGCTGTTCCAATTGCAAATTTTTCGGTGAGTGGTCTTCAAAATCTTTGTGCGCCACCATTAAATAATGTAATCTTTACTAATTTATCCAGCAGTACGGGTGCGCTAACTTATAATTGGCAATTTCCTGGAGGAACGCCTTCATCTTCAACATTACAAACACCTCCCAATGTAAATTATACTCAATGTGGAGTTTTTCCAGTTAGTCTAATTGTAACATCTCCTCAAGGTTGTGCAGATACTTTAGAAATGGATAGTTTAGTTCATATTGATTGCCCGATTGCAAATTTTATTGCGAGCGGAGTTCATGGTTGTATTCCATTTGATGTTACATTTAATAGTACAGGAAGTTTTGGATTACCAGTGAGCTGGCAATGGAATTTTGGTGATTCAGGAAATCCAAATTCAGTTCAGTCAACATCGCAAAATCCCACACATACTTATACAACAGCTGGTTGTTTTAATGTTAGACTAATTATTACAAATGCATTGGGGTGTAAAGACACCACAAAGATATTAAACTATATATGTGCCGGGACCCAACCAGTTGTTAATTTTTCTGCTAATCCAATTAATACTTGTATTGGCGTACCAATTTTATTTACTAATCTTTCAACAGGGATTTCACCTACAACAAATTATCTATGGGATTTTAATGGTGGCACTCCGTTTACTGCAATGTCAACTTTAAAGAATCCTTCGTATACTTATACTGATACGGGATATTTCGATGTTGTGCTGATTGCCTGCAATAACGGGTGTTGTGATACAATTATATTTCCAGATTATATTCATATCAATCCTCCTTTAGCTAAAATAACCTTAGAAAAAAGTTGCGTAAACAGATTTGATGTAACCCTTCATAGTGAAACATCAATTGGTGCGGATACATATTTATGGAGTATTCCTGGAGGGAATCCTTCGACTTCAACCCTTCCAATTGTTCCAGTTCATTTCAATACTACAGGAACATATATTGCAACTTTAACAGTAACAAATAATGCGTCTGGTTGTTCACATACAACCACCCAAACAATTCAAATTAGAGATGTACAAGCTGACTTTGTTATTACACCTCAATCAGGGTGTGCTCCTTTTAATTTCTGCATAAATAATCTTAGTACAGATGCTAATTCCTACAATTGGAATATTTGGAATACAAGCAATAACATTTCGTATTTTTATGGAACTGCAGCAAATCCTTGCCCAACTTTACAAGTTCCTGGTGTATATAATGTTCGATTAATAGCAACCGATATAAATGGATGTAAGGACACAATTATTAAACTTAATTATTTAACTGTATATGGGTCGAATGCAAATTTTAGTACATCAGCTTCATGGGGGTGTTCTCCATTATTGCAAAATTTTACTGACCTTTCTACATCAATAACAGGAATAATAACTGGATGGAGTTGGGATTTTGGTGACCCAAGTAGTGGGTCATTAAATTTTTCAACTTTACAAAATCCCTCTCATATCTATCAAGTTGGTGGAAGCTTTCTTGTAACATTGGCGATTACTGATAATCATGGTTGTATAAATCTAAAAACTTATAGTTTTCAAGTAGGGCATCCAAATATAGATTTTTTAGCAAATGATTCATCAGTTTGTCTTAGTACACCAATTTGTTTTGTAAACAACACAACTGATTTTGTTGGTTTTGTAACATATAATTGGAATTTTGGCGATGGAATTGGTACAAGTAGTGTTCCAACTCCTTGCTATACCTATAGCGATACTGGATTTTACGATGTTACTTTAATTGCACAGGATTGGTATGGGTGCAAAGACACATTAACCCTACCTCAATATATCCATATAACAACTCCTTATACAAATTTTGTTGGTGATAGTACTACAACAATCTGTCCCCCATTACAAGTTAATTTTTCAAATTTTTCTACAGGATATGATTCAACAACTCAATTCCTTTGGGATTTTGGAGATGGGTCTACATCTTCATCTTTTGATGCATTCCATATTTATAATACAGCAGGATCATTCGATGTAACTTTAACAATGACAACCTCAGATGGATGTGTTTCAACTACATCATATGCACATTATATAAATATTACCGGTCCATCAGCAACAGTTTCTGTTACACCAATTACCGGATGTTCTCCATTAAATGTTTGTTTTAATGCTGTTTCAAACAATACAGATAATTACATATGGAATTTTGGTGATGGAACCGTCGATTTATCAAATACAGATACAATTTGTTTCACATATAATTCGCCAGGTATTTTCTACCCGGCTGTTATCCTCGATGACGGAGGAGGTTGTGTTTATACATTGCCTTTAGACAGCATTATTGTTTCACATGTAATAGCAGGATTTACTTTATCAGCTAATGATTTATGCAATGGCGGAACAATACATTTTGCAGACTCCTCTAATTCTCAAGTAACAGTTACAAACTGGTTATGGAATTTCGGAGACCCTTTAAGCGGAATATCCAATACTTCTATTTTGCAAAACCCAAATCATTCATTCAATGCACCAGGAACTTATTTGGTGACATTAACTGCTAAAGATGCATTGTTGTGTCAATCAACAGTAACTCAAACAGTAATAGTTCATCAATTACCAGATGCGCAGTTTACATTAAATCCAAATCCAATTTGCCCCGGCGGCAACATTACTTTCGCATCTACTTCAACCTCTGTCGATCCGATTACCTCGTATTTGTGGAATTTTGGTGATGCAGTAAGTGGTGTTTTAAATACGGCCTCAACTCCTATATCATCTCACACCTTTAATTTCGCAGGTACCTATGCTGTGAAGTTAAAAGTATTTACATCTTTTGGATGTGTTGATTCTTTGGTTCAAACAATTACAGTTAATGTTCCTCCAACAGCAAATGCAGGACCTGACAAAACAATTTGCATTTACGGGTCAACTCAAATTACAGCAGCAGGAGGAGTTACATATTCTTGGTCACCTACTGCCGGCTTAAGTGCAACAAATATTGCAAACCCTATTGCAAACCCAACATTAACTACAACATATACATTAACTGTTGCAGATGCTGTTGATTGTGCAGGAATTGATTTTGTGATAGTAAATGTGAATCCGCTGCCAAATGTTAATGCTGGACCTGATCTACCTATTTGCATTAATTCTCAAACTATTTTAAATGCTACAGGAGGCATCAATTATTCTTGGTCACCTTCTTTAGGTTTAAGTTCATCAACCGGATCTTCAGTTACTGCATCACCGACAATTACAACAACATATACTGTTATAGGAACTGATATTTGGGGATGCACAAATACTGATGCCATTGTAATTAGTGTAGTAAGTGCCCCTCCTGCAAATGCGGGAATTGATGCAACCATTTGTAAGAATAATTCTACCCAGTTAAATGCAAGTGGTGGAACTGTATATTCCTGGTCGCCCGCTTCTTCATTATCCTCTTCTACCATTTCAAATCCGAATGCAAACCCAACAGCTACTACTACCTATACAGTTATTGTTGCAGATGCGAATGGCTGTTCTGCATCAGATATGGTTACGGTAATTGTTAACCCTTTGCCAATAGCGAATGCTGGGCCTGATCAGGATATTTGTATGTTTAGTTCAGCTCAATTATCTGCATCAGGCGGAATAAGTTATCAATGGAATCCTATTGCTGATTTATCAAACCCGTCAATATCAAATCCAATTGCGAATCCTACTACCAACACTTCTTATACTGTAATTGTAACTGATGCAAACACCTGCAGCAGCAGTGATATGGTAGTTGTTAATGTTCACAATTTCCCAACTATAAATGCAGGCTCTGATAAAGTAATTTGTTTCGGAACTACGACTCCAATTATTGCTTCTGGTGGAATTTACTACCAATGGTCGCCTTCTATTGGATTAAATAATTCAACTTCCTCAACTGTAATTGCCGGACCTGCAGTAACTACTTCATACATTGTTTTGGGAACTGATCAATGGGGTTGTATGAATTCAGATACAGTATTAGTTAGTGTAATGAGCCCGCCTCCAGCTTATGCTGGAACTGACACCACAATATGTTTTAATGAATTGGTTCAACTTAACGCAACCGGCGGGATTTCATATAATTGGTCGCCTTCAGCAACTCTTTCATCAGCTATTTTATCAAACCCTGTTGCTCATCCAATTACTACTACCACATATTTTGTGGCTGTAACTGATACAAATGGATGTGTGGCAACCGATGCAATGATAATAACTGTTCTTCCAATACCGGTGGCAAACGCAGGTGTGGATCAGGATATTTGCATAAATTTCACAGCTCAGCTTAACGCAACCGGTGGAATGGGATATTTGTGGTCGCCAAATTTAACTTTAAGTGATTCCATAATTAACAACCCAATTGCATCGACTTTAATTTCAACAACCTATTCTGTTTTGGTAACAGGAGCAAATGGTTGTACTTCAACAGACAATGTTATTGTTGCTGTACATAATAATCCAATAATTTCAGCTGGAAATGATGCAACAATTTGCTTTGGAACATCAACTCAATTGCAATCAACCGGTGGTGCAATTTATAATTGGCTGCCATTAACAGCATTAAATAATGCAGGTATACCAAATCCTACAGCATCACCAACGGCAACAATTACTTATGTTGTTGAAGGAATTAGTACATGGGGCTGTATCAGTTTCGACAGTGTGGTGGTAAGTGTGCTACCCCCGCCACCAGCGTATGCCGGGACTGATACTGCAATATGTTTTTTACAAAGTACAACCTTGCATGCAACCGGTGGAGTAGGATTCTCATGGGCACCGGCAAATTCTCTTGATAATTCATTTATTGCAAATCCTGTTGCTTCACCAACAGCTACAGTTGATTATATTGTTTCGATAACTGATACCAATGGTTGTGTTGCAAATGACACTGTGAATGTAATAGTACATCCACTTCCGAATATCAGCGCAGGGCCTGATTTATTCCTTTGTTTAGGAACACCATTACAGCTTGGTGTATCTGGAGGGATCAATTATCAATGGTCACCTGGTCAAAATTTGGATGACAGTTTAATTGCAAATCCAATTACAACAACATCATTAACTACAAATTATGTAGTTACAGGTCAGGATAATATCGGCTGTTCAAATAGCGATTCCATACTTGTAACGGTAATATATCCATTAACTGCTACTGCAGTTGAAAAGGTTGATGTTTGTTTAGGAATGCAAACACAGCTTTCAGCTAGTGGTGGGGTTTTATATCAATGGATTCCTTCTAACGGATTAGATAATCCAAATATTCCAAATCCTAGTTGTTATGTAAGTCAAACTACTGACTATATGGTAATTGTTTCTGATGGATTGTGTTTTTCAGATACTGCTTATGTTCAGGTAATAGTTCATCCGCTGCCACAAGCATATGCCGGTGCTGATCAGATAATACTTTCAGGGGAAGAAATTTTATTGACAGCAGTAGGTGCCGGAACAACATATAGCTGGGCTCCACAGCAAGATGCAGATTGCCCTGATTGTATCTCAACAATTGTTCATCCAAGCATTACAACTACCTATACTTTATGGATAATGAATGAGTTTGGATGCTACGCTTCTGATGAGGTTGTTATCAAAGTAGGTTGCACATCAGATGTGGTTTTTGTACCTAATGCATTTTCACCAAATGGTGATGGCAATAACGACAAACTATATGTTAGAAGCAAAGGCCTAAAGGTTCTTAATTACTTCAGAATTTATGACAGATGGGGATCGCTTGTATTTGAGTCAAATGATTTGAATAATGGATGGGATGGGACAATTAGAAATAAAATTGGAATGTCTGGTGTTTATGTGTGGTATATGGAAGGCGCATGTCCAAATGGTCAGAAAGTTGAATTACAAGGCAATGTCACTATGGTAAGATAGTTCAAATAATAAGTTATTAATAAATAAAGGTTCGTTCATAAAAAAATAAAATTATGAAATTACAATTAAGACTAAATCTGTGTCTCCTAATAATTGCTTATTCGTTTTCGACGAAGGCGCAGGATGTTCACTTCTCTCAGTATTATACAACTCCGCTACACATTAATCCTGCTCAAACAGGATTTTTCAATGGAAACCTGAGGTTTGCAGGGAATTATAAAAATCAGTGGGCTAGTGTAACTACACCTTTTTCTACTTTTTCAGGTTCAGTAGATATGAGCAGCCCAACCAGTAAAGGAAAACAGGATATTCTTGGATTTGGCTTTTTGGCAACAACCGACAAAGCCGGAGATGCGGGGTATACCACAACTCAACTTGGTGCCTCAATGGCATATCACAAAAAACTTGGTCGGTGGGGAAATCAATATATGAGCTTTGGAGCAGAAGCAAGCTATTCTAATAGTCATTTTGATATGACTGCTTTGCATTGGGATAATGAATATGAAGGAAAACCTTCTAATGAAAATTTTATTTCATCAACAGGTTTTTCAGATTTCTCTGTTGGTGGAGAGTATAATTATCTGGCAAGTCAATTTTCTAATTTCACTTTAGGTGCTGCAGTATTTCATCTTAATCAACCATCACTGTCTTTTGGAGGAACTTGGAATGCAATTCTTTACAGAAAATATTTAATTAACACAAGCGCTGAAATTAAAATCAACCAATCGCTTCAAATGTATCCGAAAGCACTGCTTTCAATTCAAGGTGGGTATCGTGAATTCAACCTTGGAACCTTTTTGAGAATAAGAATGGATAAAACCCGCAACTCAAAATACAATGTTTACTTAGGATCATGGTATAGGTGGAACGATGCGGTAATTGCGGTTACTCGATTTGATATCGATAATTTTTCTTTCGCTTTAAGTTACGATATAAATACCAGTTCACTTAGCAAAGCAAGTCATGGATTAGGTGGAACTGAAATCTCCTTTTTGTATACAACCAAAATTTTGGGAATGGGAAGCAAAAAAGTTTTCTGTCCCAGATTTTAGTAATAGTAGAAAATATTTTTAGTTGTAAGCTTTAATATTCTCTTATATAAAAATATTTACTGTGGTTCGTGTGGCAGGCAATTTCCTGCCCAACTAAAAGGCGGGAAGTAGAGGTCCCGCCTTTTTTTATTTATATGAACTGAATCACTTCAATACTAGATTGAAATTTTTTCCAATGCTAACTTTATTAGTTTTTGTACGGCTTTGTGTCCGTTTTTACTAAATTGTTTTAATACTCTGTTAGCAACAATTGCATTTAATGATATAGCCTGATGTCCCATCATTCGAGCCATTCCATAAATTGCCGATGTTTCCATTTCAAAATTTGTAATACGAAGATTCTTGAATTGAAAAGTATTAAGATTATCAATAAGATTTGGATAAGCCAGCTTGTTTCGAACAATACGACCTTGTGGTCCATAAAATCCAGGACAAGTAACCGTGATTCCGGAATTTACATTGTCACTAGCAAATACCTGCATTAAATCCTTGCTAGCCGAAATAACCAGGGGGTGAATTTTAGAATCTTTCGTCAACACTTTTTTTGAAAATTCATTTGCCAGGTTAATCTCATTATTTGAAAGTTTTGGTTGGTAGAAATGCAAAAGGTTATCTAAACTTAAACCATACGAAGAAGCAAGGAAACTATCTACCGGAATATCAGATTGTAATGATCCGGAAGTACCAATCCGAATAATCTTCAATACTTTTTTTTCCTTTTTAATTAATCGGGTTTTAAAATCCACATTTGCTAAAGCATCAAGTTCTGTTAAAACAATATCAATGTTATCCGGACCAATTCCGGTTGAAATAACAGTGATTCTTTTTTTTCCTGAATATCCTGTGTGAGAAACAAATTCGCGATTTTTCTTCCTTACTTCAATTTTATCGAAGTGCTTTGAAACTTCTTTTACCCGGTCAGGGTCCCCAACTGTAATTATTGTATCTGCAATTTCATTTTCACGAAGTTGTAAGTGATATACACTTCCATCCGAATTTAAAATGAGTTCTGATTCTGCTATTGGCTTCATTTGTTATGCATTATTTTCGCAGCCTCAAATAAAATCACTTTCAAATGAAATTGCCATTAAAAAAATTATTAGTTCCCATTGACTTTTCAGCTATTTCCTTACATGCTTTAGATTATGCTGCAGGAATAGCAAAAACCACAAATGCTGAAATCACCTTGCTACATGTGTATGATGCGCCTGAATTACCAAAAAATTCCTCTTTTAATATTTCTGACTTGATAGAAAGAGGTATAAATGAAAAAATAAATGAAATAAAAGCCAAGGACAAAAACCTGTTTGGTGTCAATTTAAAAACCAGAGTTGTTGCTGGAAAAATTCATGAATGCATTGAAGAAGTTGCTAAAGAAATTAAAGCCGATATGATAATTATGGGCACTCATGGCAGCAGCGGCATTCGTAAAATCGGAAAACTTCTTTTAGGCTCAAATGCTTATCGTGTGGTTAATAATTCTCCATGTCCGATAATTACAATCAAAGAAATAAACAAGAAAATAAATTTCAAGGACATTATTCTTCCAATTGACAATAGCAAACAAACAATGAGTAAAGTGAGGCTCGCAATGGATTGGGCTAAAGCTTTTGGAAGTAAAATTCACATTTTAGCTTTAACTGCCTTTTTCGATGAATTGGTTGTTCAAATAAAAGATTTGAAAGATCAGGTTTTTGAAATTGAAGAATTGCTTGAAAAGAATGGTATTGAATATGAATCAAAAATGATTCGTCATCAACGAATTTCAGAATCAGTATTATCTTATGCAGAAAAAGTAAATGCAGATTTAATAATCATAGTTACTGAACAGGAAAATGCTTTAGCAGAAATGATTATTCACAGTGCAGCTCGAAACATTGTAACTGAATCAACTGTTCCTGTGCTCAGCATAAACATAGATGGTTAAAATTTTGATTTATTATTTTTAAAAAGCCTGGATATGTGTTCAGGCTTTTTTTTATTAATCTTTAACAAAACGGTAAAAAACTTTCATTTTATTTCGTTTCTTTAAACCCATAAATATTTATTCATGAATTTAAATTTTCTTCGATTTTTTATTCCAACTGATCGCAAATTTTTTCCTTTGTTTGAAAAGGCCGCTTCAAATCTCGAAATAGGGGGGCAACTTATTTATCAACTAATGTGCACGAATGACAAAGAAGAAAGAAGTAAGTTGATTAGGACAATAGAAGATATCGAGCACAACGGAGATGAAATCACTCATGAAATTTTCCAGGAACTTTCAAAAAATTTTATAACCCCTTTTGACAGGGAAGATATTCATAGATTGGTTAGCGCAATTGACGATGTGCTGGATTACATTCATGGTTGCGCCAAAAGAATTGAACTTTATAAAATCGAAAACTTTACACCTGATTTAATTAAACTTTCAGAATTACTGCAACAACAAACTTCTGAGCTTCGCCTTGCCGTTTTTGAATTGCGTAATATGGGAAATATGCGGGATATCACAGCAGCCCTTGTTCGTGTTAACAGTATAGAAAATCATGCTGACGACATTTTTGATCGGGCAGTGGCTGGTTTATTTGAAAATGAATCCAATGCAATTGAATTAATAAAAATGAAAGAAGTTTTATCTGCATTGGAAACTGCAACTGACATGTGTGAAGATGCGGCCAATGTTATTGAATCCATTGTTGTGAAAATGGCTTAATAAATTAATTCATTTCATAAAAAACTGATTCATGACTTTTCTTATAATTGTAGTTGTACTTGCGCTTATTTTTGATTTTATAAATGGATTTCATGATGCAGCAAATTCCATTGCAACAGTTGTTTCAACCAAAGTTCTTTCTCCATTAACAGCGGTTCTATGGGCTGCAATGTTCAACTTTATTGCTTACTGGATTTTTGAATTGAAGGTTGCAGATACAGTTTCAAAAACGGTTAAGCCTGAATTTGTTACCCTTACTGTTGTTTGTTCAGGACTTATTGCAGCCATTATTTGGAATTTGTTTACATGGTGGAGAGGAATACCTTCGAGTTCTTCTCATACATTAATTGGTGGATTTGCTGGTGCCGGTATTGCAGCCGCTGGTGGATTTGGATGCATTGAATATGATAAAGTAATGCCGACCATATATTTTATTGTACTGGCTCCTGTTGTAGGAATGATCCTTAGCTATTTTATATCAGTTATAACACTTCATATAGTTAAGCATTCAAGCCCGAGTAAAGTTGATAAACGATTTCGCAGATTACAGTTGCTATCTTCTGCTGCTTACAGCCTTGGCCATGGCGGAAACGACGCACAAAAAGTAATGGGAATTATAGCTGCAGCTATGATGGCAAACGGAATGATAGCTGATACCAAGCACATTCCTGAATGGGTGCCGCTGGCTTGTTATTCTGCTATCGCCTTAGGAACACTATCAGGAGGATGGAGAATAGTAAAAACTATGGGTCAAAAGATTACCAAGCTTTCTCCTTTCGAAGGATTTGCAGCAGAAACTGCCGGGGCAATTACATTATTCGGAACACAGCATTTTAAAATTCCTGTTTCAACAACTCATACAATCACAGGGTCTATTGTAGGTGTAGGATTAACAAAAAGAATATCTGCAGTTCGATGGGGAGTAACTCTTCAATTAATTTGGGCTTGGGTTTTAACTATCCCGGTTTCTGCCTGCTTAGCAGCTATTGTGTTTTATATTCTACATAATTTAATCGACTGATATAACTTTTTATTGTTTTTGTTTTATTGTCTGTAACTAATATCAATTATCAATCGCTTTACGCGCATGAATAAATTTTACTTTTTCAGTTTGATTTTTTTATTGTCAGGTATAGTTCAGCTACTGAACTTACATGGTGTTAAGGCAATTGATAAAAAATCGTATTCAATCATTCATACATCCTCTGTTCCCAGGATTGATGGTAATTTGGATGATGAATGCTGGAAAAAATGCAATTCAGTCAGCGACTTTATCACCTACCTGCCGCAATTCGGAAAACAACCCACTTTTAAAACCGAAGTAAAAGTTATTTACGACGATGATGCCATTTACATAAGCGCCAAAATGTTTGATGAACAGCCGCAGAATATCGGACGCAGTTTAACCCTTCGCGATCAGGGAATGGATCAGGATTATTTTCTTGCTGGCTTCGACACTTATCTCGACGGACAAAGTGCTTATCGTTTTCGGGTTTCAGCTTCGAATGTGCAAACTGACGAGCGAATAAAAAATGATAACCTTGATGTGAGTTGGGATGCTGTGTGGGATTCAAAAACAAAAATTGATATGGATGGATGGAGCATCGAAATTAAAGTTCCATACTCGGCCATTCGATTTCCAAATAAACCAGTTCAGGAGTGGGGTTTGCAGTTTAACCGATACATCAAACGCAGTGGCGAGTTTGTTATCTGGAGCCCTGTTGATCCGAATCAATCAGGTATCGTGTCGCAATGGGGTTTGTTAAAAGGCATTGAAAACATTCATCCGCCATTCCGCCTTTCGCTTACACCATACATTGCTGGATATTTTGACCGTGCACCAATCAGCTTCACTCCAATTGAATACAATAATTCATACAGCTATAATGGAGGAATGGATTTAAAACTCGGCATCAACGAAAGCTTTACACTTGATGCAACATTGATTCCCGATTTCGGACAAGTGCAGTCAGATAATACCGTATTAAATCTTTCACCATTTGAAATTCAATACGATGAGAAGCGACCATTCTTCACCGAAGGAACAGACCTTTTTCAGATAGGAGAAATATTTTATTCAAGAAGAATAGGAGGGATGCCTGAAAATTTCTATTCACCTTATTTTGAATTACAGGATGGCGAAAAAATAATTTCAAATCCAACACAATCGCAATTATACAATGCAACAAAAATTTCGGGCCGTACAAAAACAGGATTGGGAATCGGTGTTTTGAATGCGGTGCAGGCACCAACCTATGCTGAAATAGAAAATGTGAATGACGGAACGAAAAGAAAAATTCAAACCGGAGTGCTCACCAACTACAATGTGCTGGTGTTCAATCAAACTTTAAAAAATAATTCTGAAATAAGTTTTATCAACACAAATGTTATTCGCGATGCCAGTGCGCGCGATGCCAATGTGAGCGCAATTGATTTTACACTGCGCGATAAAAAAAATAATTACATGGTGCAGGGACGGGGAAAGTATTCACATTTGTTTGATGAAAAAATAAATGATTCACTATCACAAGGAGGAGTATATTTTTTAATGTTTTCAAAAGTGAGTGGCAAATTCCGGTTCGATATTTCTGAACACGGTATCACTCCATTTTACAACTCGAATGATTTAGGTATTAATGGACAAACAGATTTGATGCAGCACTTTGTTGGAATTAAGTATGTGGAAACCGAACAACATGGCAACATTTTAAACTGGAACTGGTACTGGGGAAATAATTACAGCAATAAATATTCAACCGGCGATTATTATGATTTTAACATAAATACCGGGGGCGAATTCACAACAAAAAAATTCTGGTCATTCTCCACCTACATTCAATCAAAACCTTTCTGGTATTATGATTATTACGAACCTCGTGTGGAAGGAAAAAAGTTTCTGCATGCTCCATGGGTTTACATCAATCAAAGCATTACCACTGATTATCGCAAACCTTTCACATTAACTGCATCAGTTGAATGGGCAGAATCGCCTCAACCAAAAGACCCTTTAGTTGGTGCTGGAATAAGTCCTCAATGGCAGGCAACCAACTGGTTAAATGTTGGAATCACCTGTAACTATACTTTTGATCATAGTAACTGGGGTTTTGTTTCATACATTGATTCTTCCGACCTTGTAATTATGGGCCGAAGAGATTCGCGTACCGTATCCAATGATTTTTACATGCAGTTGCTATTTAATCCCCATATGAATTTATCAGCTCATGCTCGACACTACTGGACAGAAGTAAAATATTGGCAGTTTTATAATCTGCAAAACGATGGTAATGTGACTGAATCAAATTTCACTGGCAACTATGATATCAATTTCAATGCATGGAATGTGGATGTGGTGTATGCTTGGCAATTTGCTCGCGGCAGCTTTTTAAATTTAATATGGAAAGTGAATTCACTTAACGAAGACCAGCAAATCACACATAAGTATTTCGATAATTTTCAAAATACATTAAAACTTCCTTCAGGAAATACTATTGCCCTTAAGATGATTTATTATTTAGATTATCAGACTATTAAAAAAATAGTCAGTTAAATAACCTTAATTCAATAAGGATTTTATCTGTCAGATTGTAGTAAATTCTCAATCTTTTCCCTTTATAAAATGTTGACAATTTCGTGATAAAATAAACCATGAAATGCAAGGATTAGCGGATGGTTCAAGTTACATTTGGGAGCCTTAAAAAAAGGCTCAATTTTTAACTAAATAAGTCTGAAAATAAACTACATGGAAGGAGAAAAAATTATTCCGATTAACATTGAAGATGAAATGAAAACCGCTTACATCGATTATTCGATGTCAGTAATTGTATCACGAGCAATTCCCGATGTTCGTGATGGATTAAAGCCCGTTCAGCGTCGTGTATTATTTGGAATGTATGAATTGGGTGTGATGTCAAATCGCCCTTATAAGAAATCTGCGAGAATAGTTGGAGAGGTGCTTGGAAAGTTTCACCCTCATGGTGATTCATCTGTTTATGAAGCAATGGTGCGTATGGCACAGGAGTGGAGTTTGCGTTATCCCTTAGTTGATGGACAAGGAAACTTTGGTAGTGTTGATGGTGATAGTCCTGCTGCAATGCGTTATACCGAAGCCCGTTTACAGAAAATTGCAGAAGAAATATTAGCTGATTTAGAAAAGGATACAGTTGACTTTCAACTGAATTTTGATGATACCTTAAAAGAACCAACCGTTATGCCATCGCGTATTCCGGCTTTGTTGGTTAATGGGGCTTCAGGTATTGCAGTAGGAATGGCAACCAATATTCTACCTCACAACTTAACCGAAGTGGTGGATGGAATTATTGCCTACATCGACAACAAAGAAATTACGGTTGATGAATTAATGAATCACATTAAAGCTCCCGACTTTCCAACCGGAGGAACCATTTATGGTTTGTCAGGTGTGAGAGAAGGATTCAGAACTGGTAGAGGTCGTGTAATTGTTCGTGCAAAATCAACTTTCGAAACATTAAAAACTGGAAGAGAGCGAATCATATTTACTGAAATTCCTTATCAGGTAAATAAAGCATCATGCATTATCCGCATGTATGAATTGGTAGGTGAGAAGAAGATTGAAGGTATTGCTGAAGTGCGTGATGAATCAGACAGAGACGGTATGCGTGTTGTGGTTGAACTAAAAAAAGATGCAATACCGAATGTGGTGTTAAATCAATTGTATCAATATACACCATTACAATCTTCATTCAGCATTAACAACATTGCATTGGATCATGGTCGCCCTCGTTTAATGAACATTCGCGATATGATACAAAGCTTCGTGGAGTTCCGTCACGAGGTAGTTGTTCGCCGCACTAAATTCGATTTGG
Organism: Chitinophagaceae bacterium; assembly: GCA_947469485.1. Classification (GTDB taxonomy): domain Bacteria; phylum Bacteroidota; class Bacteroidia; order Chitinophagales; family UBA10324; genus UBA10324. Next base: position 15,579 of record CANIPU010000019.1, read on the forward strand.
CAGAAGCCGAGAAGCGTGCTCATATTCTCGAAGGATTATTAATTGCACTTGATCATCTTGATGAAGTAATCGCATTGATACGCAATTCGCAAACGCCTGATATTGCCCGTGAAGGTTTAATAGAAAAGTTTGGTTTATCAGAAATTCAATCCAAAGCAATTCTCGAAATGAGATTGTCAAGATTAACTGGTTTGGAGCGAGATAAAATAAAAGATGAATATGCCGAGTTGATGAAAATGATTGCTTACTTCAAAGAAATTTTAGCTGATGAAGTTTTGCGTTACAAAATCATTAAAGATGAAATGATTGAAATTAAGGCGAAGTATGGTGATGCAAGAAAAACAGACATTATCATGAACGCTGATGAAATTGATCTCGAAGATTTGATTCAGGAAGAAGATATGGTAATTACCATTTCGCACCTGGGTTATATAAAGCGTACACCTTTAGCAGAATACCGTGTTCAGGGTCGTGGCGGAAAAGGAGCAATGGGTGGAAGCACTCGAGATGAAGATTTCATTGAGAAAATATTTGTTGCCAGCACACACGCATATCTTTTGATCTTTACTGATAAGGGAAAGTGTTTCTGGAAGAAAGTATATACCATTCCAGAAGGAACTAAAACTTCAAAAGGAAGGGCTGTTCAGAATCTTTTAAACCTTGAAGCCGGTGATTCCGTGAAGGCAATTATTGATGTAAAGAGCCTTGAAGACCATGATTATCTGAATTCTCATTTCTTAATCTTCTGTACAAAGCAAGGAACTATTAAGAAAACAACTCTGGAGCAATTCAGCAGACCTAGAAACAATGGAATAATTGCTATTACCATTGAAGAAGGAGATGAGTTATTAGATGTAAAACAAACAAACGGCAATTGCGAAGTTTTAATAGCAGTTCGTTCCGGTCGAGCAATTCGATTCCCTGAAAATAAATTCAGAGCTGTTGGAAGAAGTGCTATAGGGGTTAAAGGGATAACCTGTAGCAAAACAGATGAAGTTATAGGAATAGTGACAATTGATAAAGACGATAAAGAATCTACAATTTTGGTAGTTTCTGAAAAAGGTTATGGCAAAAGATCAGATCTGGAAGAATACCGAATTACAAATCGAGGAGGCAAAGGAGTTAAGACATTGAACATAACCCCAAAAACTGGCAACCTGATTGCCATGAAGGATTTAACAGAGAAGGATGAACTAATGATCATTAATCAATCCGGAATTACAATCCGCATGAGTATGGCTGAAGTTAAGGTACAAGGAAGAGCCACTCAAGGTGTTCGGTTAATTCGTTTAGCAGATGATGATATAATTGGCTCAGTTGCCAAAATTGATTCTGAAATGATAGTTGCTGAATCAACGGAAATCGAAAATCCGCCTGTTGATTCTGATCTGAACAATGACGAAGATGCAGTATCTCCAACACCTGAAATTCAATAAGTTATAAAATACATTCTTAGCAATAAATTTAAATATAAAAAACACAACTTAACATAATGAAAAAACTAATTTTCATTCTTGTCGCTGTACAAATCAGCACTTTTTCATTTGCACAAAAATCACAGGTTGTTAGCGCCTGGAATTACCTAAACAATGGTGAACTGGATAAGGCCAGAACAGCAATAAACAGTGCTATAAATGATGAAACTACTAAGTCAATGGCTAAAACCTGGTTTTATCGCGGCAATATTTATAAAGCAATTTATAGCGATACAACCAGAAAAAAAGATGTAAATGATTTAACTGAAGCTTTCAACAGTTATAAGAAAGTAATGGAGTATGATGCTAAAGGTGAGTTCACGATTGATATGATGAATCCATGGCTTGAAGTTGCTTATTATACTTTTAACGAAGCAGTTATACCTTACAATGTTAAAGATTATCAATTAGCTTATGATAATTTTAATAAAGTTTCTGAAATTTATGGAATTGTTAATTCAAAATACAAACAAAACATAATAGATACTTCAGCATCATTTTATGCAGCCAATGCAGCAGTTAAGCTTGGTAAATTTGATGAAGCAACTAAAATTTATAATGATTTAATAAATGTAAAACATTTCGAAGATCCTGAAATTTATTCAAATCTTGCTGATATTGCCTTAGCAGGTCATGATACATCCGGGGCTATAAATCAATTGGATAAAGGAATTGCTATATACCCAAAAGAGCAAAACCTTCGTATTAAACAGTTGAACTTATATTTGTTTAGTCACAGATTTAACGAAGTAATTGACAAGTTAAACGCAGCTATAGAGAAAGAACCAAACCGTGGAGATTTATATCAGGCCTTAGGCAGTGCATATGAAAACACAAAAGATACAGTTAATGCCCGGAAAGCTTATGAGAAAGCAATTTCATTAAACCCTCAGGATTTTGTAGCCAATTATAGCTTGGGAGCATTAATTTACAACAGAGCGGTTGAAAAAATTAAAGCAATGAACGATTTGCCTGCAAGTGACCAAAAAGGATATGATAAACTAAAAGCAGAGGGAGATGTATTATTAGCCAAGTCATTACCATACCTTGAAACTGCAAGAAACATTAATGGAAAAGATATTGAAACTTTAAATGCATTAAAGGAATTATACGCCCGTTTAAATATGATGGATAAGTTAGAAGAAGTGAAAAAAACAATTTCTGCTTTAGGTCAATAAAAAAGAGTAAAGCCCTGATTTGTAGTCTGGGCTTTCTTTTATAAGTTCAACTTAACATAACATTTCCTTATACGACTTCCGGTCGCTCTAAATTTAAGTTTGAAAAACTCTTACCTTAAAAGAGTTTTGTTTTTCAAACTTAAATTTAGAGCGATAAAAAATTCCTTTGAAAAAAAAGGAAATCATTTTTTAAGGATGTTGTATAAGGCGTATTATGTTAATGTTTCGAAGAGCAGTGCCAACTCCATAGCCGAAAAAGGATTAACTCATAGCGACAAGTTTACTTTACAAGCACCTTTGATGTATCGGATTTCTTATAAAATTGATGTGGCTGTTTATTGGTTGGAGACAAATCTTGCTTGGATATGGTTTCCATTTGTTGCTCTGTTTTATGGAAGTATTTTTGTTTTATTAACTCCGTTGTTATACTTGATGATATTCCAGCTATTAATGAAAACAATAACCCTATTAGGGCTAATGTAAAATAATATTTGTAAGGGTGCTTATAATCCCATGATTTATCTTTAATATAAAATCTATTCCATTCTTGAACAGGAATAACCTCTGCAATTCTTAAAGCCTCCATGCGATAGGCGACACTTCTGACGAATCCTGGATGGGTATAAGTAGGACTTTCACAATTATCATCTACCCATCCTGTTAAATCAAGAAGTCTATCAGTTACAAGCTGTTTAGCAACAATAGGTATTATTCTATTTTTTTCATCTTCATAAATTGGGTTTGGAGCTAAGTTTCTACTCATAGTTGCGAAATATAACAGTCAATTCATAGCGTACAATGGTATTTGTCAAACCAAGCCGTGCCGATACTTAACATAATATTAATTATAAGACATTAATATTGGTAAAAACGATATAGAAATGCTAAATAAGCGATATTTCATGAATTTCTCTTATAATGTTAACCTCGAAGAAACTCTAACTTACTTTTCCAATAATATTTTAGTCAATCTCAAAAGATCCTTCGAAAACTTTTTTAACAGGCCCAATAAGATAAAGGTTTTTAAAAAGCCCATCAACATATTCACCCATTACTTTTAAATCTCCGCCAATTGCTTTTATTGAAACTTCAAAATTTCCTTCAATTGGTTTGCCCATTAAAAACCTTGAACTGATTGCAACAGCAACTGTACCGGTGCCACATGCAAGGGTTTCATCTTCAACACCTCGCTCATAGGTGCGCATGTATAACTGTTTATCCGCTTCCTCAACAAAATTTACATTTATCCCCCCTGTTGTACTAAACTCATTATTGTACCTGATTTTTTTTGCTTCCTCAACAATATTCATTTTTTCAAGGCCACTTACATACTTAACATAATGTGGCGAACCGGTATTCGTAATAAAATCGTTCTCAGAAAACCTCCATGAATTCACATCAGTCATACTTATTTTAACTTCATTACCAGGAAAAATTTCTGCAGAATGCATTCCATCGGATGCTCTAAACTTCGTTCTGTTTGATTTTATTATTTGTTGTTCAAGGGAAAATACGGCAGCACATCTTGAACCATTGCCACACATACTTCCAAGGTTTCCATCAGCATTGTAATAAACCATTTCGAAATCAGCATTAGTATTTTCCTTAATTACTATTAAACCATCAGCACCAATTCCAAAATGGCGATTGCATATTTTTTTAATTATTGAACTTTCTAATGTCTGAGTGGTTTTACCATTAAGTAATACAAAATCGTTTCCTGCTCCTTCATATTTCGAAAAATTTATTTTCATACAGTAACTTTTACAATGATTAATTCGCCTTATAATAAAGAATGCGTTAGTTGGTTATTAAAAAAAATTCTTTTTCATAAAATATTTTCACCTGCATTTTCGTTCATCGGCATATAATTTGCAAAATGCCTGGATACAAATCTCACAAAAATTAATCATCAAAAAACATAAATAATAAAAAATGAACCTCAGAAAAATCAGTTCCACCATTTTTGTAGCAGTTATCAGCTCGGTGATTACTGTTGCAGCCATTGGTTATTACAATGGCGATTTTAATGCTTCAACCAGATTTACCAATCAACAAAATGCAGCTAAGCTTGCTCGCTTCACTAATTCAGCGAATTATACACCAGGAAATCTGGATTTTACCTATGCTGCCGCAATGACAACTCCCGCGGTTGTTCATATAAGAACTACTTACAATCCAAAGCCAGTTTCTAACCGTGGATATAGCAATGATCCGTTCAGGGATTTCTTTGGGGGAGGTTTTGGATATGTTGATCCTTATCACAATCAACCACAGGAATCATCTGGTTCAGGAGTTATTATTTCTGATGATGGCTATATAGTAACTAATAACCATGTAGTGGAAAATGGAGATAAGTTAACAGTTATATTATCGGACAAAAATGAATATGAAGCAACAGTAGTTGGCCTTGATCCATCTACTGATTTAGCTGTTGTAAAAATTAATGCCCGTAACCTTCCATTCATAATATTCGGAAATTCTGATTCTGTAAAAATTGGCCAATGGGTTCTTGCCGTTGGAAATCCGTTTAATCTGGAGTCAACAGTTACAGCAGGTATCGTAAGTGCAAAAGGTCGAAACATTAATATTTTAAAAGACAAAGAAAACAAAGGTGTTATTGAAAGTTTTATTCAGACAGACGCAGCTGTAAATCCGGGAAATAGCGGTGGAGCTTTGGTAAATCCGCAGGGTGAACTTGTTGGAATAAACAGCGCAATTGCCACTCCTACCGGAACTTTTGCTGGTTACTCTTTTGCTGTACCGGTTAATCTGGTAAAAAAAGTAGTGAATGATATAATGAAATTCGGAACCGTACAGCGTGGATATTTAGGAGTTGGAATTGCTGATATAACAGGCGATTTAGCTAAAGAAAAGGGAATTGAAAATTTATCAGGTGTTTATGTTGATACTATTTACCCTGGAAGCGCTTCAGAAGAAGCTGGTTTAAAAATCGGTGATATAATTACCAGAATTAATGGTACTGAAGTTAACTCAGTTCCTTCCTTGCAAGAACAAGTTGCAAACTTTCATCCTGGCGATAAAATAATTGTTTCATACATTAGAAACGGAAGCGAAAAAGTTGCCAATGTGATATTAAAAAACAGAGAGGGAAGTTTAAAAATGGATGAACAGTCAGTTGCGTCTTTTTCAATACTCGGTGCCCAATTTGGCGACTTGTCATCAAAGGATAAAAAAGATTTAGGATTAAAAGGAGGAGCTAAAGTTTTAAAAATTGAAGATGGAAAACTTGCCCGTTATACTGACATTCGCGAAGGATTTATTATAACAAAAGTTGATAATAAATTGATTTCATCTGTGTCAGATCTGAAAGCAATTTTAGAAACAAAAAAAGGCGGAGTAATGATTGAAGGTACATACGCGGATGCTCCAGGTCAGTACTTCTATGCTTTTGGGCTGTAGAAAATAAATTTGAACTGTAAAAAAAAAAGCTTCGGATTACCGAAGCCTTTTTATATTCATTTTCATTCCAGTATTATCTATACATAACTTCTTTTACAACCTTAATTAGTTTTTCTGCATTTGGCATAAATGCTTCAACAAAAGTTGGAGCATAACCTAAAGATACATCCTGAGTTGTAACTCTTCGGATTGGCGCATCTAAAAAATCAAAAGCATCTTTTTGTACCCTGTAGGTAATTTCAGTACATACGCTACCAAAAGGCCAGGCTTCTTCTAAAATCACTAAACGGTTTGTTTTCTTAACAGACTTAATAATGGTATCATGATCAAGCGGACGAATTGTTCTTAAATCTATTACCTCCGCTTCAATTCCATCTTTAGCCAATTCTTCAGAAGCAGCTATAGCAACTTTCATCATTTTATTAAATGATACAATTGTTACATCACTTCCTTCTCTTACAACATTGGCTAATCCTATTGGTATTAAATATTCCTCTTCAGGCACTTCACCCAGTTCACCGTAACTGACTTCTGATTCAAAAAAACAAACCGGATCATTATCTCTGATCGCAGATTTCAACAGGCCTTTAGCATCATATGCATTTGAAACCGAAATAACTTTTAATCCAGGAACATTTGCCATCCAACTTTCAAATGCCTGTGAATGTTGAGCACCTAATTGTCCGGCTGAAGCACTTGGACCGCGAAAAACAATCGGGCAATTAAATTGACCTCCTGTCATACTCAACATTTTTGCAGCCCCGTTTACAATTTGATCAAATGCTAAAACCGCAAAGTTCCAGGTCATAAATTCAACAATTGGACGAACTCCATTCATTGCTGCCCCTACACCTACACCAGCAAAACCAAGTTCTGAAATTGGAGTATCAATTACTCGTTTTGGACCAAACTCCTCTAACATTCCTTGGCTTACTTTATAAGCTCCATTATATTCTGCAACCTCCTCTCCCATTAAAAAAACATTCGAATCTCGACGCATTTCTTCATTCATTGCTTCACGAAGCGCCTGACGAATTGCAATTTTTCTCATTGACATATTAATATATTTTTCGGGGACACAAATATAGAAAGGTTGTTTAAAGTGAATAATTCACTTTTGAATGATGTTAAATTTAAACTTATACTCAAATTATTATTTAGCATTCATGGTTCGAACTTCTAAATCTAGGGGTAAAAAATCATCGGGCGTTTGTAACAAATGAATTATTGAGTTAGCAATATCTTTGGGGTCAATCATATCTTCAGCACGCATTGTATTCGGAAAATTATTAAAAAAGTCTGTTCTGGTCGACCCAGGATAAATTACCGATACTTTTATTTTATCACTTCTAACTTCTCTGTATATTGAATGAGTGATGGCTTTAACTGAAGCTTTAGTCGCTGAATATCCGGCCCCTTCAGGAACTGGTGTGTTCCCGGCAATTGAACTAATATTAATAATGTGACCAGACCTTTGCTTTCGCATTGTCGGAATCACATTTTTTAAACAATAAAAAACACCATGAACATTAACTGCAAACATTTCATGCCATTGTTCCAACGACATTTCTTCAATCTTTCCAAAATAGCCAAGGCCTGCATTATTAATCAATATATCAATTGAAGAAAATTTTGCAATTGTTTCTAAATATGCAGACTCTACTGCTTTTGGGTCTTTAACATTACACTGAATAAAATGAAAATCAGGATGAGAAAATTCCGGGTTTCTTATTCCCCAACCTGCAACTTTTACCCCTTGATTCAATAGTGCCTGAACACTGGCTTTTCCAATTCCACGGCTAACGCCAGTAACTACAGCAACTTTATTTTTTAACTCCATTTATATATATAATTTTTTAAACTCATCTGGTACCGATACAACTTTTCTGTTTTGGTAATCAAAAGAAATCATTCCGGTTTTGGCAATTGCAACTTCACGATTTGATTTTGCTTCTGAAATTTTATAAAATAATTCAAACCCAACTCTTGAAATTTCAGCAACAGCAATTTCAATAATTAATTCTTCGCCATAAAATCCTTCGCTTTTATAAACAATTGCAACATCACTCATAATCATCGCCACACCAAAAAAATTAAGCTCAGTACTTCCTATTGAACTAAGAAATTGAACTCGTGCTTCCTGTATAATTGACAACAAAGAATCATTTCCTAAATGACCGCCATAATTAATATCGCTAACCCTGATTCTAATCTTAGTTTTGAAATGAAATTTAGCAGGTAATTCTAATTTTATTCTGGGCATTTATTTGAATTAAAAAGTTTCATTAATTGAAAGCCTGGCTTTAGGAATCACTGATTGATTTTCAAAATCACTTTTAATAAATTTATAATGACCAACCATTGCGATCATAGCAGCATTGTCGGTACAAAATTCAAACTTCGGTATAAAAACTCTCCAGTTGTTCTTTTTTCCAAGTTCCTCAAACTGGTTTCTAAGAAAACTATTTGCAGAAACTCCACCTGCTATTCCAACATCCTTAATTGCAAATTCAATAGTTGCCTTTTCCAATTTAGCAAGTAGAATTGAAACAATTCTACTTTGAACAGAAGCACATATATCGTTAAGGTTTTCGTTAACAAAGTTTTCATTCTTTTTTGTTTCACTTCTCAAGAAATATAGAATTGAAGTTTTTAATCCTGAAAAGCTAAAATCATAAGCGCCAACTTTTGGTTCAGGGAACTTAAATCGATTTGGATTTCCAGTCTTTGCAAGCGAATCAATCATAGGTCCACCTGGATACAGAAGCCCCAATAATTTTGCTGTTTTATCAAATGCCTCGCCTGCCGCATCATCGTTTGTTTCACCAATAACTTCCATTTTTAAATAGTCTTTCACAAGTACAATCTGTGTATGACCTCCGGAAACTGTTAAACATAAAAATGGAAACGATGGTTTTGGCTCATCAATAAAGTGAGCTAATACATGTGCTTGCATGTGATTAACTGAAATTAAAGGAATATTTAATGCCAACGCCAAACCTTTTGCAAATGAACTACCAACCAACAAAGCCCCGATTAGACCTGGACCTTCGGTAAAAGAAATAGCTGATAAATCTGTTCTTTCAAATCCAGCCTGTTTTAAAGCAAGATCAACAACTGGAACAATATTTAATTGATGAGCTCTGGATGCTAACTCAGGTATTACCCCACCATATTGTTGGTGTACTTCTTGCCCTGCAATAACATTAGACAATAAAACACCATCACGCATAACTGCGCATGAGGTTTCGTCGCAAGAAGATTCAATAGCTAAAATTGTAACTGACAAATGAATGTTTTGTGGATTTTACTTTTTTTCAATCTAAATTTATCCGCGCTGTAAATCTAAAGTTGCAGCTAAACTTTCAGAATAAAATTTCATCTCAGCAAAAGTGATATTAAAACGGATAGCCAAAGTATTAATGTGGGTATTAACCTCACTGATTTTACTATTCGGCATTGTGTATATTCTAATTCAGCAACCTAAAGTTCAAACATACTTAGTTCATAAAGTTTCTGATTATTTATCAAACACGCTTCAAACAAAAGTAAACGTGAAAAGCGTAAACATTCAGTTCTTTACAACAGCTGTAATTGAAGAAATTTTAATTGAAGACAAGAAAAAAGACACCATTTTATATGCAGGTAATATAAAAGCCAGATTTGGAGTATTTGAATTGTTTAATCAGAATTTTGAAATTAAAAATTTAACTCTTGAAAATGCAAGGATCCGATTATTCAGAGGTCAAAATGATTCGGATTTTAATTATCAATTTATTGCAGATGCATTTGCTTCGAATGACACATCTACTTCGAAAACGAAAAATCCTTTTTTAAAAATCGGAACTATTAATTTAAAGAACATAAGTTTTACTTTCAGAGACGAACCGGCTGTTGATGTAACTGTTCATGTATCGGAATTAAATATTGCATTTAACAAATTAAGTTTAGATGAACCTATTCTTAATTTAAGTAAAATAATAATTGAAAATCCCCTTGTTGAAGTAACAAGCCTATTTGATTCATTACCAAAGATGACATCAATTGAAGAACCTGACACTTCAATTATACACTTGAATAAAAAATCATTTGTGTTGCTGGTCGATAAATTTCAAATGAACAATGGTCACTTCATTTACATAAAAGAAAACAGGGAGGCAGACTCTTTACGGTTTGATTTGAACCATATGGATTTTACTAATATAAATTTTGATGTGGAAAATGGAAAATTTTTACTTGATACAATTAGCGGATTTATAAAAAATTTAACAGCGCATGAAAAAAGCGGATTGGATATAAAAAGACTAACAGCTAATGCAAGGGTTACTCCTAATGAATCAGTACTTGATAATTTAATTCTTCAGCTGCCTCGTTCAGAAATTCAAGATCGTATTGTATTTCAATATCTAAACTTTACGGCCTTTTATGATTTTATTTCTTCAGTTAATATGCGAGCTGATTTTAAAAAAAGTTACCTAACTTTATCTGACTTATCGTGTTTTGCTCCGGAATTGAAAAACATGGTTGACCCTACTGAAGTTAATGGTAAACTTGCCGGCACTGTAGACAATCTGAAAATAAAAGAGCTTTATTTAAAATCCGCAAAACAAACGATTGTAAAAGGAAAAGGAACAATACAAGGTCTTCCTTCAATTGACGGAATGTTTTTTGATATGCAGTTTGATGAGGTTATTTCTTCAGCCAATGATTTAAAAATTATTTATCCTGAAATCAGTTTACCGAAAGAGGTAGTTCGTGCGGGTACTATTTCATTAAAGGGAAATGCAACAGGTTTCTTAAATGACTTTGTCGGTAATATTTTAATTAATACTGATGAAGGTATGATTCAAACTGATTTGAATATGAAATTGAATCAGGGGATTCCAAAGTATAGTGGCTCAATTTCAACTTCAAATTTTGATTTGGGAAAAATATTTAATATTCAAGGTTCTATTGGAAAAGCGAGCTTTTCGACTACAATCGCAGGTAGTGGAATAATGCTTACCGATGTGAATACAACACTGGTATCGCATATCGAAAAGTTTGAAGCACTGGATTATGAATATAAAAACATTACCGTTAATGGAATTCTCGATTCAAAAATTTTTAATGGTAAATTAGTTATTAATGATGAAAACATCCAGCTGGATTTCCAGGGGAAAGTTGATTTACAGGATAGCATTCCTGAATACGATTTCTTTGCAAAGGTTATAAACGCAAAATTAGATAAGCTTGGATTTATATCACGACCACTAATATTTTCTTCAAACCTGTCGATAAATTTAAAAGGACAAAATCCATTGACTGGTTCAGGATTAATTACTGCAGATCAAACAATTATTAGCGATGAAACCGATTCTTATAAATTAAAGGCCCTTTCATTTTCAGTGGAAGAGTTAAATGATCAAGAAAAAAAACTTGAACTTCGGTCTGATATTATTTCAATTGATATAAATGGACAATTTAATTTACCAGAGCTACCCGACGCGATTATAGCTTCCTTTAAAAATTATTTACCCTCATTGCCCACAACAGTTATTGATTCACCATCAATTCAGAAATTTGATTTTGCAATAAAGCTAAAGGAAATGAAAGATTTCAACAACTTCTTTCTCAAAGGTACTGAAGGATTTTCAAACACTTCAATCAACGGTTTTTTCAATAATGAGATTAGCGAAATTAGTTTTAATGGTATTATTCCATTTGTAAAATATGGGAAAACATTTTCAAATGATATGGTATTGATAGGTGAAACAAACCAAGGCATGCTTAGCCTATCACTGACATCCAATTTTTTACAAGTTAACGACAGCCTGAAAATTCTTGATCCGTTTATTTCTGCAACACTTGAAAATGATAAAGTATTATTTAATATTAAAGCAAATGATATTTCAGGAAAATACAAAATTGATTTACTAGCAAAAGCTTATGGCAAAGGAGAAAAAATACACCTGAACTTTTTACCCTCATTGCTTTTGCTGAATGGACAAGATTGGAGTTTTAATAATTCAAACGAAATTTTAATTGGAAATAAATATTTACAATTTTTCAATACCGATCTTATTCATAACAATCAAAGTATTCGAATTCAAAATATTGCATCGGCTGACACCTCAGATATTAAACTCTCTTTTAATAATTTACAGATCGAAGATTTTTATAATCTTTTTATGTTTAATAACTATCAGGTGAAAGGCCGAGTTACCGGTTATGCTAACATAATGAACATATTTGATGCTCCTCGTTATAGCGCTAATTTAACTACTCTGCAATTTGGTTTAAATGGCGACAGTGCCGATAAGGTAATTGCCATAGTTGATTATGATCCTGATATAGATCAAATGAACATTTCTGTAAATGTGAAGGATGACTTATATGATATTGAATCGAAAGGAATTTATGTGCCTGGAAATAAAAAAGATTCTATCAACTTTAAAATTGAAATTGTAAAATGTGAACTACCAATTCTCGGAAAATATTTAGGCGATTATATTTCAAATGTCGAAGGCAAAGTAGCCGGACAAGTTTTTATTGCAGGATCAACTGATAGACCAATTCTTTCAGGTTCGTTAGTAATTCCTTCAGCTACTACTAAAATAAATTATTTAGGAACATCCTATAGTTTTAGTGGTGAAACTGTTAAACTATACGAAAACCGAATTGATTTGGGGGAATTTACAATTTACGATGACAAGGGAAATTCGGCAGTCGCAGGAGGAGAAATTACCCATAAATATCTGTCAGACTTCAATTTAAAATTGCATTTAACAACAAAAAACTTTCATCTGTTAAATACAACTCAATTTGATAATACTGCTTTTTATGGAAATGCTTTCGCTGGTGGAACTTTATTAATAAATGGAAATATTGATGCCCTTGATTTAAGTGCAACTTTAACATCAAATCAAGGCACAGAAATTTCTATTCCTGTTTCTGACGAAGCCTCAGTATCCGGAAACTCATTTGTAAGATTTGTAAACAGGAACGATTCAATAAAGCTGATAAAAAATATTGCAAACGAAACTGCAGCAAATCTTAAACTCAATTTCGATCTTAGTCTTAACCCGCTAGCCAAGGTTAACATAATTTTTGATCAAAAAGCAGGCGATATTATTTCTGGTACCGGGAATGGAAATGTCCGTTTAGAGATAGATCTGGATGGTAACTTTAATATGTTTGGAAATTATATAATAGAAAAAGGTGATTACAATTTCACCCTTCAAAATTTCTTCAATAAAAAGTTCGCAATTGACAAAGGAAGTTCCGTTTCATGGAATGGAGATCCATATCTTGCTCAAATTGATATTAAAGCAATTTATTCACTTAGTCGCGTATCATTTTCTGATTTGGTATCACAGGATTTAAGTCAACTTTCTGAATCAGATAAAAAGGACATTGAAAAAAAAGTTCCTATTGATGTTTCTATGCAGTTGACTGGATCTTTATTAACACCAAATATTGCTTTCGATATTCGGCAGCCTAAATCAGAGTCAAGTTCTAATTCATTTGCATCAAGAAAATTAGGTGAAATTAGAGCAGACGAAAATGAATTAAACAAACAGGTGTTTGGTCTACTTATGATTAACAGATTTCTTCCTCCTGATGCAAATACGGGTGGATTAGTTTCAAGTGGAGTTACAACAAGCGTTAGTGAATTTTTATTTAATCAGCTAAGCTATTGGGCTTCTCAGAATAAATTCAATATTGGTGTCGGCTTAAATTATACTGGTGGATCTTCAACAGCTCTTCCAAATTCAAATGGAAATATAGTTGACCCTAATTTACAAAGAAGAGAACTTCAATTAGTATTAACAAAGTCATTTTTCCATGATAGAGTCTCTATTGATATTGGTGGAAATCTTGATGTAAATAACACTACCCAAACCAATAAAGCCAACGCCTATTTATCTGACTTCACAGTAGAATATAAAATAACGCCTGATGGTCGTTTTGCCGCTCGCGCCTTTAGCAGAAGTCAATATGATATTATTGAAGAACGAAACAGAGATACCTATGGTGTTTCATTATCATTCCGAAAAGACTTTAATAAGTTCGGGGACTTGTTTAGATCTGAAAGAGATAAAAAAAAGATAAGGCTTAATAAGAAGAAATAAAAAAAAACCATTCAGATAATTCTGAATGGTTTTTAACTATATTTTTATTTAAAAATTCTATTTCTTAATGCTGAATTTACCAGTAGAAATGATGTTATTATTTCTGTCAGCAACCTGATAGAAATACAAACCATTATTTAATCCTTCAGTTGAAACACTTATTTGAGCTGAAGAAACTTCAATTGATTTTACTTTTTTACCTAGTATATCATAAATATTCAAAGCCTTAGCAGATGAAATATTCGAAATTGAAAAATTCACTGATTCTGAAGATGGATTAGGATACACAGCAATTGAAACTGAATTGTTAGCCAAATTAGTAACTCCAGCTACAGTTCCGCTGAAAGAAATATCATCAACAAATAACTCACTACCATCTTGAGCGGCAGCAAGATTTTTTGAAGAAAGCAATATAACCATTGCTGAATCAGGACTTTGAGTTGACATGTAGGTAAAATCTTGAGAAAATGCTGTATAAGAAGCTACACCGCCGTAGTTTTTAATTGCATACGCAATTGTATCTCTGCCTGTGGCAGTTCTTTTAAAGAGAAATGCAATTAATGTAGCACTATCAGTTGAAGACGGAGTATACTTCATAAAACCATTAAATAAATCAGCGCGATTTGTATAAGCGAATCCTCCAACGAATTTTACACCCAATCCCTGAAGAACGATATCTCCAGTACATGCTGCACCAGGTACAACATATCCTAAACCAGTTGCCGCTGATGTAACTTTTATAGCAAAGGTTCCACCATGCTTATCAGTTGTTTTAAAAACATTTGAAATTCCGGCTTGAGCAGCTAATGCATTGCTGGTTTTCCAACTGTTAGGTTCTTCATAAGAGGCAACAGCTGTCCAATCTTCTAACCCAAAATTTGGTATCAATTGAGCGTAAGATTTAAGGTTTAACAAAAGAGCAATTGAAATTGCTGTAAGAAAAATTCTTTTCATTTTTATTTATTTTAGTTTTTAAGGTTTAATTTCAGAGGATAAACATACATAATTCATTTCTTTTAATGCATTTTTTATTGAAGAAGTATCTTTAAAAATGACATTTTTCTGACAAAAAAAATCGCCAACCCTTTGCAGAGTTTGGCGATTTAACCAAATCAAAACCAAATATTATTATTTTATTTATTCAATGTCATTGTTTCAAAATAAGCCTGATTATTATATAAGGCCGCCACAAATGCAGTTCCCGGAATAAAACTTCTCATAGGATCAATATTTACAATTAGTTGACCATAAGGATTTGAATTTAATTCTTTTACAAAAATTACTTTACCGGAAACATCATAAGCAACAACCTTTACAGGGGCATTTGGCAAAGCATCATCAACTGAAATATAATTGGTTCCTTTTCCTGGAAATGAATATAGAGTAAAATCTGCTTCCTTCATCATTCGAACCGGTGCTTTAATTTTCTTTTGAATACTGTTACCAACTGCTCTTGCTTCATGATTTACCTGTCTGTAATTAACATTTTCTTTTTCATTAGCAGATTGTGAAAAAGCTGAAAAACTAGAAGTCAGTAGAATTAAAAGGGCTAAAAAGGCGTAGTTTTTTTTCATTTCTTAAATATTTTGATGCCCTTAACGCTATCAAAATAAAAAGGTTATAAAAAATCAAGAAAAATCTCTTTTATGAATAAAAAAGAGAAAAAAGAAGATTGCAATTGTGCCCGGAACGAGATTCGAACTCGTACACCTTACGGCGCCACCCCCTCAAGATGGTGCGTCTGCCAATTTCGCCACCCGGGCATTTTCAGTGAGGCGCAAATTTAATCGCCAAATCTTCATTAAGAAATTAATAGCAACATCTAATCAATTTAGATCGGCTTCTCTTAATAATGCGTTAAAATGTATTTGAGCCATTCAATTTTTCCGAAGATATTTGTATGTGAAATGACTATAACTAATAAGACAGACCCTTTAATTCTAATTTTCAAAATACTAATCGGTCTATCCTTATCAAGCGCAGCTTATGGACAAATACAGTACGATCCAAGTGAAGAAATTGAATTCTTTAAAACTGAAAACGCAAATAACATTCGGTTATTAAATTTTTTTTCTGATCCCAGAGCTAATAATATTGATATTTATTATACCCGCTTTGATTTAGCTCTTGATCCTGATACACTTTTTGTAAAAGGAAATATTAATACTTCCTTCCTTTCAAAAACTAATATTGACACTTTGTATTTTGATTTGGATGGTTCTATGACTGTTGATTCCGTTATCTACCATAATGCTTCGGTGATTTTTATTCAACCTGTAAATAATTCCTTTTGGATAATTCCATCGCAACAAATTTTAACAGGAACAAAAGATTCTGTAGTCATTTATTATCAAGGAGTACCTACAGGTGATGGTTTTGGAGGTTTTCAAAAAGGCATTCATAATTCAACACAAAAGAGTTTGTTTAATTTATCCGAACCCTACTCTTCAAGAAACTGGTGGCCTTGCAAACAATCACTAACAGATAAAATTGATTCAATTGATATTGTTATCCATCATCCTGAAATATATAAAGCAGCTTCAAATGGTTTGCTCATTTCTGAAATTTCGAATGCCGGATACACAACTACTCATTGGAAACATAATTATCCGATTGCGCCTTACTTAATTGGGGTAGCTGTTGCAAACTATAATGTATATGAAGATACGGTTCATTTCATTTCAGGTGATTCTTTGATTATTCTTAATTATGTATTTCCTGAATCAATTGATACAGCAAAAAAATATTCAAAAGAATTGCTACCTGTATTGAAGTTTTACTCAGAAACTTTTGGTGATTACCCATTTATGAAAGAGAAATATGGTCATGCTCAATGGACTTTAAAGGGTGGCATGGAACATCAAACAATGAGTTTTGTTGGAAGCATGAATTATTCTCTTATAACACATGAACTTGCTCATCAGTGGTTCGGAGATAAAGTAACATGTGGTACCTGGAGAGATATATGGCTCAACGAAGGTTTCGCTACTTACTGCACCGGGTTATGCTTCGAGAAATTCTATCCTTCTCAATTTCAAAATTGGAAGGAAAACACTTTGTCGAGTATAAAAGATGCAATGCCTCAAACAATTTGGGTTTGGGATACCAGTTGGTCTGTTCGGATTTTTGACTATAAACTAACTTATGCAAAAGGAGCTTATTTACTAAATATGTTAAGGTGGAAATTAGGAGATGAAGATTTTTTTGCTGGAATAAAAAGTTATCAATCTGATATAGATCTTGCTTACAACTTTGCCCAAGTTCCAGATTTGATTGAACATTTTGAAAACCAAAGTGGTCAGGATCTAAATGAGTTTTTTAATCAATGGTATTATGGAGGAGGCTATCCTTCTTATCACTTACAATGGAAGCAAAACAACAATAATTCAGTTTCGGTTTATGTAGAGCAAGAAACAAGCATTCCGGAAAGTATTCAGTTTTTTTCAATGCCCATTCCTATACAATTTATTGGCGATGGTTATGATACAATAGTTCGATTTGAAAATGATTTTAATGGACAATTATTTTCTATTGACCTGCCGTTTAAGGTTGATTCCATTTCTTTTGATCCAGACTTGAATTTAATTTCGTTTGCAAACACTGTTGTCAGAGTGCCGGGATTTAATGATGCATCTCTTTCACTTTTCCCAAACCCTTCATCAAGTGATTTAAATTTGTTTTATAGTGTTGATTTTATTCCTTTATCTATTTCAATTGTTGATGAAGCCGGAAGAGAATTGTTTTCCTCTGAAATAAAAGCTGATAGATATTCAGGAAAATATCCCATACATGCAAATTCAATATCCGCAGGAATTTATTTTATAAAAGTAAAAAGTGAATGGAGTGAACGAACTCTAAAATGGGTAAAGGCAAATTGATTTATACCTTTTCAACCATTCTTGATTTACGAAGCATCTCTTCTGCTTTCTCTACCATTTCGGCAGAACCAATATAAACAGGCAAGCGCTGGTGCAATTCGGTAGGTTCAATTTCCATTATAGCAATTTCACCGTTTGACGCTTTACCTCCTGCTTGTTCTGCTATGAATGCAAGCGGGTTGCATTCAAACAGCAAACGAAGCTTCCCTTTATTTGAAGGAGCAACCGGAGGGTACATGTAAATTCCTCCCTGTATCATATTGCGATGAAAATCAGCAACCATTGAACCAATGTACCTAAATGAATAAGGTCTGCCAGTAGGTTTATCTTCAGTCGTGCACCAATCAATGTATCTGCGAATCGGCTCGGGGAATTTTATGTAATTACCTTGATTAACTGAATACACCTTTCCATTTCCTGGTATACGAATATCAGGGTGAGATAAAAAGAATTCGCCAACTGATGGATCAAGTGTAAAACCATTTACTCCATTTCCTGTTGTGAAAACCATCATGGTTGAGGAACCATAAATAACATATCCTGCTGCTACCTGTTGTGTGCCTTTCTGTAGAAAGTCTTCAGCTACACATGGTCCGGAAAGGCTAACACGACGGAAAATTGAAAATATTGTTCCGATAGAAACATTCACATCTATATTACTACTACCATCTAATGGGTCTAGATTTACAACATATTTAGCATTCTGATGCTCGGTAAATGGAATGTATTCTTCACTTTCTTCAGATGCAATGCCGCAACATTCACCACTTACTTTTAATGCTGAAAGAAATTGATCGTTTGCAAATACATCTAATTTTTTCTGATCATCACCTGTTGAATTATGTGTTCCGGCACTGCCAAGAATTTCAGTTACCAACCCAGCTTTGTTTACTTCACGGTTTACAATTTTAGATGCAAGTGCTATATCACGAAGCAATCCTGAAAGCTCGCCTGAAGAGTATGCAAAGTCCTTTTCTCTTTGAAATATAAATTCATCCAGTGTTATTAATTTACGGTAATTGTTCATCAGTAGGTTTCGGTTAGCCCACAAATATACATTCTGTTTTTTAGTTAGCTATTCATGCAAAGCCGATAATTAAATCGTTTAATTTGCCCCAAATTTTTATCAATGATTTCGATTAGAGATGCCGAGGCTAAGGATGTGAATGCAATGTATTCTCTTATTAATGAATTAGCCGTTTATGAGAAAGCACCTGAGCAGGTGATCAATTCTGAAGATGCTATGTTAAAAGATGGATTTGGCTTGCAACCGCTTTTCAAAGCATTTATTGCTGAAAACGAAACAGGAATTATTGGAATGGCTTTGTGTTACCAGGCATACAGCACCTGGAAAGGAAAGTACATATATCTTGATGATTTAATTGTTACTGAAAGTGCAAGGAAAAGCGGAGCAGGAACATTATTGTTTGAAGCTGTCTATAATTATTCAAAAACATTAAATGCTAATCAACTTCGGTGGCATGTGCTTGATTGGAACGAACCGGCCATTTCATTTTATAAAAAACATCCATGCACTTTTGATGAAGAATGGATTACCTGTAAAATTGAAAAAGAAAATCTCTGAAAGATAAATAGATGTGTGGCATTAGCGGAATAGCTTGTTGGAATGGAAAGAAGATTCAATCTGATGAAATTATCAGAATGAATAATTCATTACGGCATCGTGGTCCTGATGATGAAGGATTTTTATTATTCAATGATGAACAAAAAACTATTGCGTTTGGAAATGACACTCCTTCGGAAGTAAAAGAAAGTCGTTTGCGCTTCTCCCCTTCTGAACACATTGAAAAAACAAATTCATCATTTGATTTATTGCTTGGTCATCGTCGTCTTTCGATAATTGATACATCTGCTTCGGGGCATCAACCAATGTGTTTGCCTGATTGTGATTTATGGATTACTTACAACGGAGAAATATATAATTACAAAGAACTGAGAGCAACTCTTCAGGCAAAAGGAATTGAGTTCATTACAGAAAGTGATACAGAAGTTATTCTAAGATATTATCAGGCATACGGAAGTGACTGTGTGCAGCACTTCAACGGCATGTGGTCGTTTGTAATTTATGACGGGCTGAAAAAAGAACTCTTTGCTTCCAGAGACAGGTTTGGGGTGAAACCGTTTTATTATCAATCAACAGAAAACTGTTTTGCTTTTGCATCAGAACACAAAGCACTCTTGCAATTCAGTGAAGTGAAAAAGGAAATCAATCCGGTTGCGATGTTTGATTTTCTGGCTTTGAATGTTTTGGAAAAAGAAGAAGAAGGATTATTCAAGGGCATTAAAGAATTATTTCCTGCGCACAATCTTTCATTGAATCTGAAGAATGGTGAACTGAAAATAAATCGTTACTACTCACTTCAAAGCAATTCAGCTTATTCTTCTATCAATGAAAAGCAAACGCAAGTATATATTGATGAAGTAAAAAAGTTAGTGACCAAATCAATTGACCTTCGGTTGCGGGCTGATGTAACTGTTGGCACTTGCCTGAGCGGCGGCATTGACAGCTCAGTGATTGTTTGCGCGATGGATAAATTGCTGAAAGAAAAACCCGCATCTCAAACCGGAAACAAGATTGAAACTTTCTCATCCATATTCCCCGGAAGCGAACTGGACGAAAGCGCCTACATGAAACAGGTGGTGGAGCTTACAAACACCAACTGGCACACCGTTACTCCTGATAAAAAAGATTTCATGAATGAGGTAGAACATTTAATTTACTCGCATGATTTACCAATCTGGAGTATCAGTTCATTTGCGCAATCATCAGTGATGAAACTGGCAAAAGCAAATGATGTAAAAGTTTTGCTGGATGGACAAGGTGCAGATGAATTGTTTGGCGGATACAAACACTACTATAAATATTTATTGAACGATTTAAAATCGTCGGGCGAAAAGGAAGAATATCAAAATGCTCTTACTGCCTTGAAGAAAACAAACGGAAAAGATTTTTTGCTTCGCTATAAGCTGAAAAAACTGATTGAACCTGCGGCTCCCCTCCTGCTGAAAAAATTTTTCTTTCCTGATTTAAAATACATTCATCCTGATTTACTGAACCAGTACAAGCATCGATTTTCATTGCTGAAAGAAAAATCCTCTTCACTGAATGAAAAACTAAAACAGGATTTCACAGGAACTTATCTAAAAGAATTAGTACGACGGGAAGACCGCAATGGCATGATGCACTCGGTTGAATCGCGTGTGCCGTTTACTGATGATCATGCGTTGGTTGAATCTGTTTTTTCAATGCAAGGGAATTATAAAATCAAGGGCACAGCAACCAAGTATTTATTGCGCGAAGCTTTTAAAGATATTCTTCCCGCAACTGTTTATTCTCGCACTGATAAATTGGGATTTGTTACACCGAACAATGAATGGATGAACGATTTGAAAAATGATTTCAGGGATTATTTTACCAATGACCTTGCTCCTTATCTGAATCTTCCGTTGTTGATGAAGGATTATAATTCATATTTCAATCAAGCGCACAAGCCGGAGAATTATCGCACTTTTAAATTCATGAGTTTGGCTGTTTGGATGAAAGTTTTTTTTAACAAATAATGCCTTGCATGTAAGTTCACATTTTTTTAAAAGTGGAACATCTACTATAACTCAAATTTTTCTTTCAACTATTTTGTTTTCTTTGCGCGCATTATGACACAGGAACAACTGAAAGATATTTCGCGCCGCACCGGGGAACTGGGGCGGTTTCTTTGACCTCGCTAAAAAGCAGGATGATGTTCGCGAAGCTGAACTAAAAACTGCCGACCCCGATTTCTGGAACAATCCGCAAAAGGCGCAAACCACGCTGAAGCAAATTAAAATTAACAAGGGATGGATTGCAGATTACACTGCGGTGGAAGGAAAGGTGAATGACCTTGAAGTTTTGTATGATTATTATACTCAGGGTGAAGTTACCGCCGAAGAGGTGGAACAGAATTATCAGGTTGCTTTAAAGGCAGTGGATGACCTTGAATTCAAGGGTACTTTTACTGACCCTGAAGATGCACTTGGCGCTGTGGTGGAAATTAACAGTGGCGCAGGCGGAACCGAGAGTCAGGATTGGGTGGAGATGATAAGGCGCATGTACATTATGTATGGCGAAAAGAAGGGCTACAAAATTTCGGATATTGATACGCAGTATGGCGAGGTTGCCGGAATAAAATCGAGCACATTGGAGTTTGAAGGTGAGTTTGCTTACGGGTTTTTAAAATCGGAATCGGGGGTGCATCGGTTGGTGCGAATCAGTCCGTTTGACAGTAATGCCCGAAGGCACACCTCGTTTGCTTCGGTGTTTGTGTTTCCGCTGGTTGATGATACCATTAACATTGAAGTGAATCCGGCTGATATAACCTGGGATACTTTTCGCGCTGGCGGAAAGGGTGGCCAGAATGTAAACAAGGTTGAAACAGCAGTAAGATTGCACCACGCTCCTTCTGGAATTGTGCTGGAGTGTCAGGTGGCGCGCAGTCAGTTAGAAAATAAAGAGCGCGCCTTGCAAATGCTGAAGAGTAAATTGTATGAAGAAGAAATACGCAGGCGCAACGAAAAGCGAGATGTGGTGGAAGCCGGTAAAATGAAAATTGAATGGGGCTCACAAATTCGCAACTATGTTATGCACCCTTACAAATTAGTGAAAGATGCGCGCACCGGTCACGAAACCGGAAATGTGCAATCGGTAATGGATGGTGATATTGATGAATTTATTAAAGCTTTTTTGATGGGGAAGAAAAAGAAGTAAAAAGTATTGAACCTTGCAATTGAACTTTCTTTAACTCAGAGTGATTATTCTGTAATTAAATTAAGAATCTGAAAATTGAGTTTATAATGTCATTGAAAATTTCTGATAAAAAAAATGGACATCCTCTACTCCTATTTAAAAAATTATTATCCGTTAGTAATTCTTGCTCTTGTATTAGCTGCCATCAATCAGAGTTTCAGTATGATGGACCCTTATATACTCGGGAAAATTATTGACAACTATGCTTTAAAATTTGCCACATACACCAACGAACAGTTTTTTAAAGGCGTAGGGTTATTGCTTTTAGCGAGTATGGGTGTGGCAATGGTTTCGCGCATTGCAAAAAACTTTCAGGATTATACAGTGAATGTGATTGTGCAGCGCCTTGGAGCAAAAATGTACACTGACGGAATAAGACACTCGCTTGAATTGCCTTACGAAGAATTCGAAGATCAGCGAAGCGGCGAAACACTTGGCATTCTGCAAAAGGTTAGAACAGATGTTGAGCGGTTGTTGAATGCATTTATCAATGTGCTTTTCACCTCGGTAATAGGAATCATCTTCGTTACAATTTATGCTTTTTCGGTAAGCTGGATTGTGGCACCTGTTTATTTTTCCATGATTCCGATTATTGCCATTATCAGTTCGGTACTGAGTAAAAAGATTAAGAAAATTCAAAAAGTAATTGTTGGAGAAACAACAGCACTTGCAGGTTCAACTACTGAATCGCTTCGCAATATTGAGTTAGTAAAAAGTTTAGGATTATCACAACAGGAAATCGGTCGGTTGAATAACACTACCATAAAAATTCTAGGATTGGAATTAAAAAAAGTTCGTTACATCCGGAGCTTATCATTCGTGCAGGGAACAATTGTAAATTTTTTAAGAACCACTATTCTTGGGCTCATGATGTATCTGATTTTCCGACAGGATATTCAGCCAGGACAATTTGTATCGCTGTTCATTTATTCGTTCTTCATTTTCGGCCCATTACAGGAATTAGGAAATATTATTAATGTATACCGTGAAGCAGAAGTATCGCTTGGCAACTTCAAAAAAATAATGGACAAAGAACCGGAACCAAAACCCAATCATCCGGTGATGATTGAACGAATTAATTCACTGTCGTTCGACCATGTGAGTTTCAAACATGCAACTGCTTCAAATGATGCGTTGAACGATATTTCATTCAAAGTAAATCTTGGTGATACGCTTGCCTTTGTTGGCCCCAGTGGAAGTGGAAAAACCACCCTTGTTAAATTGTTAGTGGGTTTATATCGTCCGCGTACCGGAACTATTTATTATAATAAAACCGAAGGAAATAAAATAAATTTTGATGACTTGCGTAGCCAGATTGGTTTCGTAACTCAGGATTCACAACTATTCAGTGGTACCATTCGCGAGAATTTACTTTTTGTTAATCCAATGGCTACTGACAATGAGTGTATTGATGTTTTGGAAAAAGCTGCAAGTCATTCGCTTTTAAAAAGAGCCGACAAAGGTTTGGATACTGTAATTGGTGAAGGTGGAATGAAAATTTCAGGAGGAGAAAAACAAAGATTAAGCATTGCAAGATCTTTGTTAAGAAAGCCGACACTAATGGTTTTTGATGAAGCAACTTCCTCTTTGGATTCATTAACTGAAGAAGAAATTACTTCTACTGTTCGAAGCATTTCGTCAAAGCGACAACATATAACTGTTCTTATTGCTCACAGGCTTAGCACTATTATGCATGCCGATACAATTTTTGTTTTGGAACATGGGCAAATAATTGAATCGGGAAAGCACACTGAACTGCTTGAACTAAAAGGACTTTACTATGCTATGTGGAGACAACAAATCGGTGAACGAAAAAAGATAGTTGCAGGTAATGCTGTAATGAGTTGATATTCTATTTAGTTTTTATATAATATAAGTTTTAGTTTAGAACCTCTAATTCATGAATAAAATTTTCTTCTGGTCCTTTTCAGTTGCCCTTGCAGGATTGCTGTTTGGGTTTGACACCATTGTAATTTCAGGAGCAGATAAAAAATTGCAGGGGTTGTGGAATTCATCAGATGTTTTTCACGGCTTTGTAGTAATGGCTTCTGCTTTATGGGGCACATTGGCAGGAGCGATTTTTGGAGGAATACCCACCAACAGATATGGAAGAAAGAATATACTCATCACTATTGGCGTGCTCTATTTTATTTCAGCAGTTGGTGCTGCGCTTGCAAATGATCCTTTCACTTTCGCTTTCTTCAGATTCATTGGTGGATTAGGAATTGGTGCTTCTACCATTGCTGCACCTGGTTACATAACTGAAATTTCACCACCGGAAAAAAGAGGTCGGCTTGTTGCCATGTATCAATTGAGTATTGTTATCGGAATCCTAATGGCATTCCTTTCAAATTTTCTTTTGAGAAATGCGGGTGAAGATGCATGGCGGTGGATGATAGGTGTTGCAGCTTTTCCATCACTTATCTATATGATTGCTGTGTTGTACATTCCAAACAGCCCGCGCTGGTTGGCAATGAAAGGAAAAACTGCACAAGCAGAAAAAGTTTTGAAAGCGATTGCCCCTCATGCCAACATCAATTCTTTATTGGCAGAATTGAAATCCATTGAAGTGCAAGTGAAAGAAAATATTTTTATGAAAAAATATCGTACCGCTATGTTGCTTGCATTCTTTATTGCTTTCTTTAATCAATTCTCCGGCATTAATGGAATTTTATATTACGCACCTCGCATATTTGAAGCGGCTGGTATCGGCAGCAGCACCGCATTGCTGAGCAGTGCGGGTATTGGATTGATAAATGTTTTGTTTACGATACTTGGCATGGCGCTCATTGACCGTCTCGGAAGAAAGCAACTTATGTACATCGGTTCATTAGGCTATATCATTTCACTATCACTTGTGGCCTTGTCTTTTTTCTTTGAATGGAAAGGATTGAGTGTTCCGGTTTTTCTTTTTGTTTTCATTGCCGCTCATGCAACCGGTCAAGGCACTGTTATTTGGGTATTCATTGCAGAAATATTTCCCACGCACTTGCGTGCACAGGGACAAGCTTTTGGTTCATCTGTTCACTGGGTGCTGGCAGCAGCAATTCCGTCACTCATTCCTTACTTGTTTTCATCTGTGGGTGCGGGGGTGGTGTTTGCTTCGTTTGCAGTGATGATGATTTGGCAATTATTTTGGGTGAAATTTAAAATGCCTGAGACCAAGGGAATTTCGCTTGAAGAAATGAGCAGGAAATTAACCTTATGAAAGCAACACGAAATATTATTCTTGGCGTATTACTCGGTGGTGTAATCGGTTGGATGCTTGGATTTCTTCGCCTGCCATATATCGAAAAAAACTCCTCATTTATTGTGGGATTTATTTCCTGCCTTGCTTTTGTTGCCTTGGTTTTCTCGTTATTAAGTAGCTGGAGAAAAAACACTCAACTGGTACAGTTGCCCAGAATGGATTCAAGAGTTAGAAACTCAGACGATGCTTTCCGAAAATATAAAATCGTTTGGATTTTAATTCCAGCTGTTATTTTAATGGGCGTATTGATGGGAAGTTATTCTATCTACAGGCAGAATGAAAATTTAGAAATCAAAAATCAAAAACAGAATAAGAAAACAAGAGAACAATCAGAATTAATTGAATCTTCCCGCAGAAGCAGCATGCAGGTTCTTTTGCAAGATATTTTGAAAAAAGTGGATGATGATTTAAAGAATAATTCGGGGGTAAAGCTGAGCGATGAAACTATTGCAAGCATAGTCAACGCGTTCAATTTTACTTTTGTCCCATACCGGCATTTCGAAGGGGATAGCTTATCAACGAAAAAATTAAGTACGGAAAAGGGGCAATTGCTTATGGAATTATGTAAAAGAAATATTGATTCAATTTCTTTTAAAAAAATAAAATTGAACGCACACTTCTCCGGTGCTGATTTAAGAAAAGGAGATTTACATGGCGTTGATTTAAGCGGCGCAGATTTTAAAGATGCTGATTTGAGTTTTGCCGATTTGAGTAACGCAAATTTTCAAGGGTCTGATTTACGGAATTCAAATTTCCGGGGAGCTCACGCCAACAAATCAAACTTCATTAAAGCTGATATGCGTCGGGCAATCATGTGTTGGGCAGAAATGAATGAAGCAAATTTAGATTCAGCTAACCTTAATGGAACCGATTTAACAAATGCTCAATTAAGAAATGCTGATTTGCATAAAGCAACTTTTCGATCAGCAAAATTAGATGGAACACTTCTTAATGAAGCAAATATGGAAGGCATTACTCTTATAGATGCAAGTTTAAAAAAAACAAACCTGACAAAGGTTAATTTGAAAAATGCCGATGTAAACAGAGCAAATTTCAATGAATCAATAATGACTGAAGCTGAATTGACCCAACTATTAAATATTGACAAAGGGTGGTTTGAAAAGTTGAATGAGTGGCATGTAACAGGCGCAAAAGAAATTCTGGAAAAATATAAGATCGTAGTTTATAGTGTTATCGAAGAAGTCTCCTGGTATCGTCTTGAAAAAAAATGAATTACTTTTTGGAGTAAAGAAACTATTTACTTTCAGTTGACCCCAACAAAACTGAATTCAATTTGTTTGAAAAACGGATTACTAATTCATCCTTATTGTTAACAGGATTGAAACCTATCTGAAATGCCCAACTATAATAACTCAGAATTTCATTAAGATAGTTTGACAGTAATTCCGGAGTCCAGTGAGTTGAATTGTTGATGTTAAATTTTTCCTTAAGCACTTTTCCAAGTTCTTGCCCCCATTCATTATTGATCAGATCAACATAATTGTCAACTGGACCATTATCAAGATCTCTGATTTGCTCTTCTGTAAATTTTCCATTTAGCAATTCTGGGTGAAAATATCGTTCATGAGAATCTCCGATAAAATCAGCTAGTTCTTCAGAAAAGCATGATGTAATAAATGCTTGTGATGTAATGTGATTAAATGAATTGAGATAACCTTTTTCACTACTGTCTCTTACATTCATGAATGCTAAATCAGGAGTATTAATTTTTTTCATTGCATTTTGCGCAAGATCATAAAACGCCGGGTCGCCTTCACCGAATAACTCAGTCATCCGTCTAGACAGCAGATATGCTTTATTAAGATCTACACGATTTGTAACTGCAAAAGGAGAATAAATTAAGAATAATAACCTGTCTATATTGTTTCCCTTCTTCGCCTTGCTCATATCCCCCTGACTTATACCTGACTCTACTACATTTATAACCTCGTATCCATTACTGCAGTGTGTAATACGAACAGCAGGGTTTTTATAGTTTGCATTTTCTGCTCTTGAAGAGTCGTTAAATAAATCAATCCTGATTACTGATTTTAATTCGTCAAAAGATTTAAATCGGGTAGCAAGTAACGCACCCTGAATGAATTTGTAAGTTGAATCAGCAGCATGAAAAGAAGAATCGCTTCGCAGTGCTGAATCGCAGTTGCAATTTTTTTTATCAGGCAATTGTGCGTTGTTACAACTCACCATTTTAATTCCCAGAGAAATCAATATTAGCAGAAAGCACAATCTTCCGGTTGACATAGTGAAATGTTATTTTATCAATACCGATTGCTCATTATCAATTTTTACATTCTCTGTATGGTGTAACACAAAATGTTTCTGCTTGCAATCTCCTTTAATGATAACAGAATCGAGATTCAGATTTTTTACATCATCAAAAACCATTGCCGGTCTGTATTCAGATGCTGCAATGCTGAGTTTAATATTCTTCATTGTCAAACCATCCATATGCCTGACATAGAACCCCCATGCGGGTAATTCTCCGAACATCGAAAATTCAGGATAGTCAGCAATTTTTTCAGGAACAAAATCCAATCGTGAGAGCGGCATGTTTGCTAATCCATTATTACCTCTTCCAGGATAAATGATTTCAATATTCTCAAGTGTAACATTTTCAACCATGTGTCCGGGAATGCCTGTTATAGAAGATGGAAATGTATTGTGAAAGAATGGAAGTTCCGGTCCTCGGATTTCATAATCCGAATCTGGGTGACCGAATGGCACCTGCACTTTCATATTTTTTATGGTGACATTCTTTATCCCTCCTGCATCTCGTTTTTTATTTCTGTCTCCTAAACGAATGAAGATTGCATTGCCTGTATTCACTGCATTCACACCATCCACTAAAATATTTTCAAGAGTTCCTCCATCTACACATTCGATAGCAATTGTTGAGCGGAATGTGTCAAAAATTTTTATGTTCTCAATGGTTACATTTTTAAATCCTCCGTGTGATACTGTTCCAAATTTGATGGCACTCGCACTTGAACGAACAGTACAGTTTGCAATGTAAATACTATCACAATTGTGTTCTGCCAATTGTGACTTCAGACAAATGCCATCATCAGCAGAATTGATATTGCAATTCGTGACGCGAACATTGTGACAATCCTGGATGTCAATTCCATCATTATTCCAGTATGCATCGCTGTTAACTGTAACACTGTCGAGGATAATGTTTGAACATTGATCATAAGTCTGCACCCAGCATGCTGCATTCAGAAGTGTAACATTCTTCACCTTAATATTTTTACACTGAACAAACTCGATGAGTTGTGGCCGCACTAAATGCGAGGGCCTTACTTCAACAAAATTATATTTGGAACTATCCAACTGACCGATGTAAAATAGAGAATCAATGTTGAGTGCTAAGCGGCGACCTTGTCCGTCTATTTTTCCTTTGCCTGTAATGGAAATATTATTTTGATTATCTGCAAGGATGAGAGATAACCACCTATTCAGCTTAAAATAATTATCTCGGTTGGTGCTTCCGAGCAGAATTGCTTTTTCTTCTAAATGCAATTCAACATTTGATTTCAGGATGATACTTCCTGTTAAAAAAATTCCTTCGGGTATGAGCACTCTACCTCCGCCATTTTTATTTGCAGCATCAATTGCGGATTGAATTGAAGATGTATTCATGGTTTTCCCATCAGCCAGCGCACCATAATTAATGATGTTATAATCCTTCGCAAGCAATACAAATTGATTGGTGATAACAAAGCAGAGAAGAAATAAAAATCGCATCATTTAAAAATTCATTTTCTGTGGTTCGTGTGGTCGCACTACAGGCTCTTTCGGAATGAATGCAATATCAATAAATTTCATTTTACCATTCGGAGAAATTTTTACCATGAGCGATTGATAGGGTTTGAATTCAAATTTCCTTTTAAAAATTTCCCCTTTCACATTAATAGTAAGCTCACGGAAAACAGATTGCTTCATAATTGACTGACCTGAATAAATCGGATACTTTAAATCTTTGGAAAGCGGCTGTGCAAGGAACAAATAATACGAACCATCGGCACCTACACGACACCAGTATTCGGGCAAACTATCTCCGGCGATGAGCTCAGGATGCTGAACAACGGTTTTGAAATCGGCTGAAACATTTTTGAGCGACGATAATTCGCCAAGCATTTTTTTATAGTCGGTAGATTTCGTGTAGCCCGGTTGCTGCGGTTGGCGCTTCATACAAACAGGCAATCCTTGCTTCGCAAATTCCAAAACTTTTGCGAGCGCACGAATGTCCATGTATTCAACATCGCAATAGAGTGTGGAGAATTGCGCATCTCCCACAACTAATTTTCCATTCTGATATTTTGCTTCTTCCAAAAAACTTCTGTTAATCCAAACGGGATGATAACCCTCCACTTCCTGTGGAGGATACACATACCGCAATTCATATTCACCCCAAACCCACACGCGCTGCCGCTCCGGCGGATAGGCACCTTTCATCACGCCATCTTCATACGGAATATACACAGCAACATCAGTGTATGTTTTTCCCTGCTGCATAATGCCGCAAACTTTTTCAACATACGAATTGAATGCAGGCAACTCCGATGTTACACTTCCGTTCGGTCCGAAATAAGTAGTTGCAAAAAAATCAATGGTGTCGGAGCCGGCGGGATTGTAAGGCATGCCGTGATAAACAAGATGATTGATTCCCTGCGCGAATAGGGCATCAGCAACCATTTTCAAATCGGCAGTTTGTTCCTTGCGCAGGTAAGTCGCCGGAAATCCATACATGCAGGTGAAGGTTTCGCTCGACACCAATTTCTTCGAAGCAAGACACGCAGAAGAACTCACGATTCTTCCGTAGCGCGGATTGTTGAGCATCGCTTCCGTTTCAGGAATGTCAACTAGCCTGTAAAGCGACATCACATCAGCCGGCGCACCGAGGCACTGCACCTTCGACCACACACCCAGCTCCCTGCATTTCTCCACGAAGGGTTTGTAATATCCATTCGTTACATAATCATCAAGCAGCAGCATGTAATCGTAACGCACATCAGGAAACGAATCGAGACCGGCTTTCATGTAGGGAATAATATCGTAGCCGAATCGTTCGCGGAAAGTTTTTTCAAAACCCTGCGTCCATATTTTGTTTGTCGCATTCAGTTTTATCTCCCACGAATCGGTGAACAGCGCACACTTCGAACCTTTCATTGCATCACTCAGCGCATGCACCAACGGCTCCGAGTAAATGCGAAATGCCTCGCTGTCGAGATGATTAATCACCCATTGCGTATCCGGGTAACACCACGAGTAAGTGAGCGACTGACGGAAATTCGTGTCACCATAAATCTGTGTGCTGTGCGCTTTGTCCATGTAGGTGGCAGCAATTATCCATGCACTGCCAAAAGTAAAATCACACGAAAGCCCGATGGAATCAGCATACGATTTTGCATACGCCACCACCGCGCTCCATTCGGGACTGAGCCATTTTTGCGCTGAGGTGTCCTTCGGATAATGGCGGTTGTATTTATCAGCATACATTTTCTGGTAGCGATACAACGGATACAGCCAGCAGATTTCCACGCCGCCGAAATTCATTTGCTTCACCCAGTTGAGCTGGTATTTTATATCCGACTTTTTTATTTCTGTTGCGAACCACCACCAGCGCACCTGGGGTTTTGAAGTAGTGTAATATGAAACAGGTGCAACAGCAGGTGCAGCATTTTCATTGTAGCTGCTGAACAATCCCTGTGTTACAACACTTAGAAATAAAGTTAGAAGAAAAATTTTCACAACACACAAATCTATGCATCATTTCAAATCATTACTGAAATAAGATAAATACATTTGTAAAAAACTGCACGAAGCGTTGCTGATGAAACAGAAACTGAACCGAAGAAAATTCCTTCACCTTGCTACTGCAACAGGTGCTGCACTTCTTCTTCCTTCGGGCAATCTGTTCGCGAATGCCGCACCGAATGACATAGTTCTCAAATATATCAAAGCATCAATCGGTCAAACATTGCGACCTGCATCTGATGTTGACCCATTAGGAAAAAGTATTCCACTTCCGCATCCATTCAATGTGCCATGCATCAGCACTCATTTTCAAAACCTGTTTTACTACGATACTTATTTTCTGAATCGCGGGTTGATTGCACTCGGTGATATTGCACAAGCAGAAAACAATGTGAACAATATTCTTTTCCTCGTTGACAAACTTGGATTCGTGCCCAACAGCAATCGTCTTGATATGACTAATCGCTCACAGCCGCCCTACCTGTGCATGATGGTGAAAGATATTTATGCGGCAACAGGAAATAAGGAATGGCTGAAAACGGCTTACCCGCTCATCAGTAAGGAGTATGATTTCTGGATAACGAAACGCTGCAGCACTTACGGATTATCGCGTCATCATCACGATGCGACACAAGAATATCTCCTCAACTTTTACGAGCACCTGAAAAAAGTTCGCTTGCCGTTGACTGCAACAACTGATGAAGAAAAAATTTTCATAGCCGGACATCGTCTCGCAGAAGCAGAAGCAGGTTATGATTTTACTCCGCGGTTCGATGGGCGCTGTTCTGATTTTATTTCGGTTGATTTAAACAGCAATCTTTATCTCTATGAAATTACAATGAGTTTTTTTGGTGAAGTACTTAACAATGGCGAAAAAAATTTATGGCTCGACCGCGCAACGAACAGAAGGAAAAAGATGGATGACCTCTTATGGAATGAAACCCGTGGACTGTATCTGGATTACGATATGAAAAATGAACGGCAGTCGGATGTAACTTCGGTTACAACATTTCAACCGTTGTGGGTAGGGTGCGCTTCGGTTGAACAGGCGAGTCGAGTGAAGGAGAATTTAAAATTGCATGAATACGCTCACGGCATAGTGCCTTGCGAAGCAGGTGTTCATGATTTCGTTTATCAGTGGGATTATCCGAATGCGTGGCCTCCGCATGCATTGATTGTATCCGAGGCACTCTCGAAATATAATTATGAAGAAGATGCTGACCGCATTCGTTCGAAGTATGTGAATACTGTTTACGAAGTGTTTAAATCAACCGGCACATTATGGGAAAAGTATAATGCCGTAGAAGGAAATGCAAATGTGAAAGAAGAATATAAAACTCCCCCTATGATGGGTTGGAATGCCGGCATCTATTCTTATATGCGGCTAGTAAATAAAACAAAGTTGCGATAGCAATTACTTTAGCGGAAGGAACAAATACTGTAGCCGTTAATTTTAGCTCATCTTTTATTTCTGGAAGCTTAAAGGTAAACGCATCAAACGGATGTGGAACCAGCAGTAATAGAACAAAGTCATTAACTTCCAAGCCATCAACACCTTCAAGTATCTCAGGCCCCTCAACTGGTGTATGTATTAATTCTGTTCAAACTTATAATACGCTTTTATTAAACGGGGCTACTACTTATACCTGGACTGTTCCGACAGGAAGTACTATTCAAACTGGTCAAGGAACAAATTATATAACTGTTTTAATAGGAAGTACAAGCGGAAACATTTCTGTAAAAGCTTCTAATGGATGTGGAACAAGTTCTACTAAATATCGGGCAATTACAGTTGCTTCATGCGTTAAATTGGAAGATCATTTAACAGACAACAGATTTTATGTGTCACCGAATCCCTGTAATACATGCCAAATAAACGGTGAATTAAACGAGCATGAACTCATTGTAACTGATATTCTTGGCAGAATAGTTTCAGTTGAATTCATTAAATCTGAAACTGGATTCTATTTGAAAATGCCTTTTGAAAAAGCAAGTGGTTTTTACTTTGTTCGCAATATAAAAGCCGGACAAGTTACCAAGTTTGAAAAAGTCCAATAGGATTTATGGCGAATTACTAAATGAAAAAAGCTTCGACTAATCGAAGCTTTTTTTGTTGTACCCGGGAAGGGAATCGAACCCCCACTTTGTTGCCAAAACCAGATTTTGAGTCTAGCGCGTCTACCAATTCCGCCACCCGGGCTAAATCGGGGCGCTAAAATAGTTGGTAAGTTGGTAGTTAAAAATCAAAAATGAAAATCGGAAAGTATTTTCTACCTAAATAACTTAATAATATCATTCCCATTGGCAAAAACCATAAGTGCTAACAAAAATACCATACCAACTACCTGAGCATATTCTAAAAATTTATCGCTTGGTTTTCGGCGAGTAACCATTTCATACAAAGTAAACAACACATGGCCGCCATCAAGTGCAGGTATAGGAAGGAAATTCATAAAAGCCAGAGCAATTGAAAGGAAGGCACTAAAACTCCAGAATGACTGCCAGTTCCATGTTGGAGACATTACTTTACCCATTGTGATAAACCCTCCGATTTGCTTATACCCCTGAACTTCGGGAGAAAAAATCAATTTGAATTGTTTTACATAATTCCCCAATGTGGTCCATGTTTTATTATATCCGGCAGGAAATGAAGCCCAAAATCCATATTCAAATTTCTTAGTACCGAATAATTTTTCAGGTGCAATCGGATAAACACCTAAAGCACCTTCTGATGAAATACTAATCGGAGTTATAATCGTATCTCCCTGGCGAAGTAAGGTAACTGAAACTGATTTTCCTTTATGTTCAACAATATAAGGCTTTGCCAAATCATAATATGGCAAACTAATTCCATCTATTGCAATAATCTGGTCATTTCGCAGAAGCTTTGCTTTATCTGCTCCGCTTCCAGGCTCAAGGCTATCAACATAAAAAGCAAATCTTGGATTTATTAAATCGCCTTTCGCAGTTGCAATTATTTCTTTCAGTGAACCTTCAGCAATAGTAATGTCAATCTTCTCTCCTGCCCTTTCTACTTGAATTGTTTTGGCATCATCAAAAACAATCTTTGAAAACACATCAGTTATTTTTTCCACCTGATTTCCATCCACCGCTATAATTTTATCTCCATTCTGCAATCCCATTCTCATTGCAGTGCTATCAACAGAAACTCCATTTTGCATGTTCGCTACCGGAATGTATTCTTCGCCCCAAGCAAATAATATCATGGAATAAATAAAAATGCCAAGTATCACATTCATAATAATTCCACCCATCATTATTATCAACCGCTGCCAGGCCGGTTTACTGCGGAATTCCCAAGGTTGAGGAGGAAGTTTCATTTGTTCCTTATCCATACTTTCATCAACCATTCCGGCTATTTTAACATAGCCTCCCAATGGAAGCCAACCAATTCCGTATTCTGTTTCTCCTTTTTTAAATTTCAAGAGAGAAAATCCCCAATCAAAAAACAGGTAAAACTTTTCAACCTTTGTTTTGAATATTCTTGCTGCTATAAAATGACCAAATTCGTGAACAATTACAAGAATTGATAAACTGAGAATAAGTTGAAGCGCCTTAATTAAAATAATCATTGATTGTTTTGTTGAGTTTGTAAATATCTGTTAGACTGATTTTATTAAATCACCAGCTACTCTTCTTGTTTCCTCATCAGTTTGTACATAATCTTCCATTGAGGGCGAAGCAATAAATGGTAATTTGAGCATGCAAGTTTCAACTAAATCAGTCATATTTAAGAATGAAATTTTATCATTGAGGAAATTTGCAACTGCAATTTCATTTGCTGCATTTAAAATACAGGCCATATTTCCGCCTTTTTCTAACGCATGATATGCAAGAGCCAGGCTTCTAAATGTTGTTTTATCAGGCTGTTCAAAAGTAAATGATGGATATTGTGTAAAATTAAATCTTGGAAAAACAGATTTTAATCTATCAGGAAAACCAAGAGCATATTGAATGGGTAGTTTCATATCAGGCAAACCCAATTGCGCTTTCATGCTTCCATCATGAAACTGAACAATGGAATGAATAATACTTTGCGGATGAACTATAACATCAATTTGTTCAGATGAAAGATTAAATAACCATTTAGCCTCAATAACTTCCAGTCCTTTATTCATCAATGTTGCAGAATCTATTGTAATCTTTGCACCCATATTCCAGTTTGGATGCTTGAGAGCCTGAGCTTTGGTAATTTTCTTAAGATCAGAAATAGTTTTTCCTCGAAACGGACCGCCTGAAGCTGTCAGAATAATTTTTTCAATTTTATTATTCCATTCGCCAGCCAAACACTGAAATATTGCACTATGTTCAGAGTCTACAGGATAAATATTTACACCTTTTTCTTTAGCTAATTTGGTAACGATATCGCCTGCTACCACCAATGTTTCTTTATTGGCTAGTGCAATATGTTTTCCGGAATTAATTGCAGCAATAGTTGGAGCTAAACCGGCATAACCTACCATTGCAGTTAAAACAATTTCAATGTTATCATTTTGCATACATTGAATTATTGCTTCGTTGCCGGCAAAAACTTTAATAGGCAATGAACTCAAAGCATTTTTTACTTCATTGTATTTTTTAATATCTCCAATTATAACTGCGGAAGGCAAATATTTTTTTGCCTGTTGAATCAATAAATCTGAATTTGAATTTGCTGTAATGAGTTCAAGTTCAAAAAAATCTTTGTGTTCATTATAAACTTCCAATGCCTGAGTCCCAATAGAGCCTGTAGATCCAAGTATAGCTATAACTCTTTTTTTATTTTCTTTTACCGTATTCATTATTCAATATGAATCAATTTCTTTCAACTATTTTTTAATTTATTTTCGATTCAGTTTTTATTTAATATTTACAATAACTGAATTTACAAACCTTGAATAAGAGTCAAGCCCTTCAACTTTAACATTTCTAAAAATAAAAGTATCGCCCGATTTACATGATTCTATTTGCTGGTGTAATTCCTTTGTAAAAATATTTTTTTCGATATGATAGGATTTAAAATTTCCGTCAGGAGGCATATATTGACAATCATAAGAAGCAATATTCCAGGTTGTGATTGGTTTAAATTCAGGCATATATACTCCCAGATTATACATATTTAACATCTCTTCTCTGGTCATGGTTGTATCTGTAGCAGAATCACCAATATAAACTGTTGGATCAGGCAATTGAACAACATAGTATCTTCCCTTCCATAATAATGAATCTTTTCCATTGAAATTGTAAACAATGCTCATTGTAATTCTTTTATTAATACTACCTGCTTGAAAGTTTACAGCTTGTTCCATTTTAACATGGTTGTGAATTTTAGCCGTATCAATCTGATGCTGTAATGATTCAATAGTATAATATTTTTGGACAACACCTTCTGATAATTTTAGTTCAACCTTTTTAGGATCAAAACCACTTGAATTAAACGAAACATAATTCCCGGTTCCTGCAAAAAAAATATTCCACCCTGAAGTAGTAACATTTGTAATTTGTCCAAAAGCACAATTTATATTAATAAGAATAACGATTGTAAGACAAGCTTTTTTCACAGAGTATTTTATATCGATCAAATCTTTAGTCGTCTTCAGCTGAATTTGTTCTGCTCATTCCATTTCCATATTTATCAAGTAAATAAACAAATGATGCAACGGCAGCCGATCCCATTTCTAATTCTCTGTCATTAACTTCCTCAAATACATCTAATTCAGAATGATGGTGATCAAAATATCGTTGAGAATCCGGAGATAAATCAGAAATCAAAGGGCAAATATCTTTCAGGTAACCAACATCAGCTCCTCCACCATCACGGCTAAAATCACCAACTCCAAAATAAGAAAGCACCGGAGCGAATTTGCTCCTTAAATAATATTTTTCGGCATCTGAACAATCCAATGTAAATCCTCTTGGCGTAAATCCGCCAGCATCACTTTCAATTGCTGCAATGTGCTTTTCACCTGACTTTTTTGCCCATTCTGCATATGCCTTTGCACCTCTTGTACCATTCTCCTCATTCATAAATAATACTACTCGAATTGTTCGCTGAGGCTGAATACCTAGTGCTTTAAACAAACGAATTACTTCCATTGAATGAACAACACCTGCTCCATCATCATGTGCACCTTCAGCCATATCCCACGCATCTAAATGACCACCAACTACAATAACTTCATTTGGATATTTTGAACCTTTAATTTCTGCAATAACATTGTGCGATTTTACATCTGGCAATGTTTGACAAGATGTTTTAAACCAAAACTGCAAATTCTTATCCTTTTTTAATGAGGCGCTTAATAATTCAGCTGCTTCAGTACTTATAGCTACTGAAGGTATTTTAGGAATTGTATCGCTGTACCCCATAGAACCAGTATGAGGATGAGAATCAATATGAGAGGCAACACTCCTAACAACAACACCAATTGCACCATATTTCGCAGCCTCCATTGCACTGGCCCAGCGTTGACCAACTGTATGACCATATGCATTAAAGGTAAAAATTGTTTCTGGAGGCATTGGACCGTTGTAAAAAACCAACTTTCCTTTTATATCTGCCGGGTTTAAATTTTTTAATTCTCCCATTCCATAAACTTCAATTATCTCCCCTTTTATTCCATTAGAAGGTGTTCCTATACTCATTCCTAATGCACAAATCGGTACAGATAAATTCATTTTAAGAACAGAAGAAATAATTTTTGCTTCTTCCTTCTCTCCGCGAACCCAATGAGGAACCATGCACTCCTGAAGCCAAACAGTATCGGCCCCCCAATTTTCCAGCCAAACAGACATTCTGTTCACAGCTGTATCTGCTAATGGCGACCCACTGATTCTTTTTCCTGCGTGCTTACATAAATCATATAAAGCATGGTATCCCTCATTATCTTTTAATGCTGTAGAAAATATCTTAGAAATCTGAAGTGAATCAATATTTTGAGATTGTATTGTTCCTGAAAAAATTAATATCAAATTAATTAAAATAAAGATGCTTTTCTTCATACGAATGGTTTTAAAAGTTCAAAGAAAGTCAAATCTGTGAAAGATAAATTATTAATGCGTTTTATAAACATTTCAACATAAAAAACATAGAGTAACAAAACTTGTTCTATATGTCAAATCCGATTAGGAGAGCTCACCCATGAAGATGCTTTTGCGACATCAAAAAAACACCATTTTGAAAAACACAATTTTCTCAATTTTTACTCTGTTTTTATCATTTTTTGCCAAGCAATCATTTGGTCAAAATTCATTTGAAGAAAATTCTGATTCAGTAATCAATGTTAAGCATGAAATAGGAATTTCTACCGGTGGCTTAACTTATGCTCATTTTGCTCCAGCCTCATATCTTGAAAAATTTCAGTTTCAATACAGTAAGGGAATTCAATACAGGGTTGAAAAAGGTCATCATTCAGTTCGAATTGGTTTTAACAATTCAAAAGGAACAGTTAATCACCTTGCGACCCAGTTTTATGAAATTCGTGACACATTGAATATCAACGGAAACCAGAAAGCCAATAAGATTAATATTGGTTATGAGTATTTTTTATATCGTTCGAATGCGATTTGTTTTTACACCGGTGTTGATGCCACTTATTCAAGAAATAAGTTTACAGGCTTGGAAAAATCAATTAAAGGAACTGTAAAATTTGAACAATACAATGATGCGTTTGGGTTTGGAATAGAACCATTTATGGGTGTAAGATTCAATATCAAAAACAAAATTAATTTCAGCATTGAATCTGCTTATGATTTAGAGATCATTAAAACCAATTCAGAACGAGTATATCAATTTCCAGAACCTTTGACAGAGTTAAATACTTCAACTCGCTTTTCAACTGCACCCACACCATTAAGTAAGGTTAATATTGGCTTAGTATTTTAATTTAGATTATTCTTGAAAACAAGAATAAACAGGCTTTCTATTTCAATTTATTTTTATTGAAGTTTAGAATACATTTTTGAAGTGTCAGTAATTTGTTCTAATTTTAATTTATTAATTCAACATTTATTGAAAAAAACAGTTGTCTTACTTATAGTAATTTGCACATTTTGCAAATCAAATTCTTCATCGGCTCAGGTTTTTTATGAACGCACAAGTGATTCAACCTGGAAATTTATTGGTGAAGTTGGTTTAACTACCGGATCATATACTTATGATCAGTTTGCTCCAGACTTTTATTTAGAAGGATTTCGTTTGCAATTAAAAAAAGGAGTTTACTATCGTCTCGAAAACGAGAAAAATGCTTTCAGAATTTCTTTTACAACTTCAGCAGGAAATATTAAACATCAAGCAAAGCAGTATTACGAAATAAAGGATACTGTTAATCTTAATGGCAATTGGAATAATACAGGACTACATATTGGGTTTGAACACTTCCTATATCAGAAATATTCTTTTTGCTTTTACGCCGGAGCAGATGCAGTATACAGAAAGCACAAATTCACAGGTTCAGGTTCTTCCATGTTTAATGAATTGCCTTTCCAGCAAAAAATCAATTCATATGCAATTGGAACAGAAATGTTTTTCGGAGTTCGATTCAGTTTAACTGAAAATTTAAATTTGTCTGTGGAATCTGCTTATTCAGTATTAGCTATTCATGAAACCTCTGTAAGAACATATTCTCAAAATATAATGCATTCCGCAGGAAGTAATTTCAATCGATTTTCAATTGAGCCATCTCCATTTAACCGAATTAGTTTAGGTTATAAATTTTAAGGGGATGTTTTAACAAATTTTTTATACCAACAATTATTTTTTTCATCAATTAACTTGATGTAATACATTCCGTTCGCTAAATTTTTATTTAATAATACTGAATTATTTATTTCCCAATTTTTAATACTCACTACCTCCACTCCTATTTCATTGAAAATTTTTAAGCATAATTTTCCTTTCCCAGAAAAACCTTTCACATCGATATTGAAATAATCACCAACCGGATTTGGACTAATTTTGATTGAAGATTCTTCATACAAATCATCTAATCCTTCCATACTTGCTAAACAAAACTTTATGGTATCAGGAGAAGTATTTGAATTCGAATTAATAATGACACCACTAAAATCATCACAATTCCAATCCCCAGACGAATTCCATAATGCCAATTTTATTTTTCCGGTTTTGCCGGGTTGAATAATAGAATCAAAGATTGCATCATTTACAAAAGATTGATTTACACTATTCCCTGGAATTAATTGGTAAATATTAACTGGCAAATTACCGCTGTTAAATAATGTGAAAGAAATAGTGTCAGACGAAATATTAAAATTATCCAAAACTAAAATCGAATCATCTGCAATAATCAATTCACGAAAAGGTTGCTCAAATGATGAATCGACAAATGAATTAATCCGATCAGCAAATTCTGGATGGTCAATAAATGGGTTTCTATTGAGTTGCATTTCCTCAATCTTATTATTTCTAATTTCTTCAACAGAATCTGGAAGAAAAAGATGATTCCAATCCTTTAAATCGCTTTGTTGATTAAAGTCTAAATAATTCCCTTGATTACCGTACATAGTTGCGAAATAAAAAATTGCTCTGGCAGTTTGACCTTTTTGCTCATTTCTTGGTTCAAACATTCCGTTTTCATATTCGCTTCCACCAGCAGTCCATGTTGGTGAATTGACCCAACGAAACGGGAAATTTCCGCGTTGGCTATTACTGCTTCCATCACAAACAAAAAGGTGATATAAATCTGAAAGCATAGGTTCGCTACTACCGAATGCACTTTGAGGCCAAGTATGTTCGGTATTAAAGTTACAGGTATTTTGGGCATCCCATCTATCAATATAATTTGCGCAAACAATACCGGTATAACACGATTCCAGAGTATTAGTACCGGCTCCTTGACCATTAACTAGTTGATTATCTATTATCATAAACATTGAATCACGCGCTGCATCATAGCCAAGAGAATTATAGTTTTGAGAAATTAAATTCTTTAATTCATCTTTTAAAGTTTCCTCACTTAAGTTATTAGTCGAGTTGTAAATCGAATCTGAATAAATCGCAATTGCCATTATTGGTATTGAAAAAATTCCACCTTGATAAAAGCCCCCTGACATTTGATAAGAATACGAATAGCTGTAAATTAAAAATGTATTGTAATTCAGATTGTGTTTAGGGTGAAATATAATTTTCACAGAGTCTAACTGAGAACTAATAAAATTTTGAATTGAAAAAGCTGAATCGGGAATAAATAAATTAAGTTTTGACCCAAAATATATATTTTGAATACCTGCTGAAATTTCCTCTCCAACTTTTAAAGTTATGATTTTTGATTGGCCAACAGTATCTAAACCAAAATCAAGTGTATCTATTAAAATCAAAGTTTGTTGAGCATATGTATTATTGTTCTTCAATGAAATCGAACTAATTAATAAGTAACAAATTAAAAATTCTAAAAAAATTTTCATAATTCAAATGTACTTTTCTAAAAGAAATAATGCTGCTTCTTTGGAAAATACATTTACTCATATACATTTGCCACCCCAAAGGGAGCTTAGCTCAGCTGGTTCAGAGCATCTGCCTTACAAGCAGAGGGTCACTGGTTCGAACCCAGTAGCTCCCACTCAATAACGACAAGGGTTTCAGACGAAATGAAACCCTTTTTTATTTAATTTATTTCTTAAAATTAAATTGAGCATGAGCCTACATATATTTTTATGTAGTTAATGGATATATTTTTCTCCTTCCCCATTTTTACCTTATCAGGGTTACATCTCCTTTTCTGAACATAGAAGTGCCGTCTTTATAGTCAACCTGAACGAGGTAAACATATACGCCCACATTCAAAGGTTTGCCATGATAGTTTCCATCCCAGGTCGGGAAGTAATCATCATTCTGGAAGAGCAGTTCTCCCCAGCGGTCATATATTTCCATGTGATAGGATTTGACTGATGTGCCGTAGATGCCGAAGAAGTCATTGATTCCATCACCATTGGGTGTGAATGCATTCGGTATCCATAAACTCGGCTCGTCAATAATAATAACCGGTGTTTGCA
>CANIPU010000020.1 GCA_947469485.1 Chitinophagaceae bacterium
CGAAACAGGCAAGTCCGGCGTCTATGCCATAACATTAATTCAATCTCTTGAGCATTTTTCTTTTCTTTGATGAGTAGAATGAAAATGATAAAGAATGCGAACGCTCTAATGCCGCAAAGTCCCCGATGGGAGACTTTGCGGGGACGGAAACAATAAAAAATTCGACCCTAAGCCCATGCACATTTTCGGCTTGCCCCTCAGGCGGCTGTTTAGAAATCTGTTCTAAATTCCTTTCGGTATTGCTGCAATCAATCTTTTCGTATACTCGCTTTTAGGGTTATAATATATTTCATCAGATAAACCCATCTCCTCAATTTTTCCTTTGTTCATTACAATCATACGGTCGCTCATAAATTTCACAACCGATAAATCGTGGGATATAAAAATGTAAGTGAACCCGAAATCTTTCTGCAAATCTTTAAGCAGATTTAAAACCTGCGCCTGAACCGATACATCAAGAGCCGAAACCGATTCGTCGCAAATTATAAATCGTGGTTCAAGTGCCAGTGCCCGTGCTATACAAACCCGTTGCCTTTGCCCTCCTGAGAATTCATGCGGATAGCGATTGAAATGCTCAGGCTTCATATGTACCTTTTCAAGCAACTCTAATACTTTTTCTTTTCGTTTTTCATTTGAATCGTGCAGGTTATGAACCTGCATGGGCTCCATTATTGCATCACCAATTGACATACGCGGATTGAGAGAAGAATACGGATCCTGAAAAATGATTTGCATGTTTTTACGAAGCGGTCGTAATTGCTTTTCCTCCAGTTTCGATAAATCAATTCCTTCAAACAGTATAGTGCCGGCAGTGGGTTTTATCAATTGCAAAATGGTTCGACCTAAAGTTGTTTTTCCGCAACCGCTCTCTCCTACCAGGCCAAGTGTTTCACCGGGAAATACATCAAAAGAAATATCATCCACTGCCTTTACAAATTCCTTAACTCTCGAAAACATTCCCTTCTGCACAGGATACCATTTACAAACTCCGTTAAGTTTTAATACCGGATTCAGTTTTTGCTTTTCCTCAGCAGCAGTTTTCCATTCGGTATGTTCAACCACTTTGTAAGTTTCAGGCTGAATTAATTTTTCTTTCCACCCTCCTGTTGCATCTTCTTCCATAAAATCAGCTATAACAGGCAACCGGTAAATTCGTTTATCCAATGGTGGTCGGCAGGCCAGCAAGCCCTTTGTATAAGGGTGTTTCGGCGAATTGAAAATATCGCGCACTGAGGCGGTTTCTACAATTTTTCCTTTATACATCACCGCAACACGGTCAGCAATTTCAGCAATTACTCCCAGATCATGAGTAATAAAAATGGTACTCATGTTTTGTTCTTTCTGCAAATTGCGCAACAATTCCAATATGGTTGATTGCACAGTTACATCCAAAGCTGTAGTAGGTTCATCAGCAATAAGTATTGACGGGTTGCAACTCATTGCCATTGCAATCATAACCCGTTGCTTTTGTCCGCCACTTAACTGGTGCGGGTAACTGTTAAATATTCGTTCGGGTTGAGGCAATAAAACTTTTTCGAACAATGAAATAACCTGTAGCCTGGCTTCACTCCTGCTGACTTTTTTATGTAATCTGATTGCTTCCATTACCTGCATACCACAGGTATATACAGGATTAAGAGAAGTCATAGGCTCCTGAAATATCATTGCTATTTCTTCGCCCCGAATGTGTTGCAGTTGTTTTTCATTCAACTTTATTAAATCACATTCTTGTTGTTGTTTATTCCTGAATAGTATTTCTCCCTGTTTTATAAAACCAGGTTGCTGAATGAGCCTCATAACAGAAAGTGAGGTAACTGATTTACCAGATCCCGACTCTCCTACTATACCAAGTGTTTCGCCTTTGTTAAGATAAAACGAAATGTTTTGAATGGCGGTATTCACACCTTCATCAGATGAAAAGCAAACCTCCAGATTATTTACTTCAAGAATTCTTTCAGGCAACATCGGCATTAAAAATAATCAGATGCTGATACCGGTCTTTGCAAACATTGAACATTCAGTGGTGAATAGTAATTTTAGTACAAC
This sequence comes from Chitinophagaceae bacterium, assembly GCA_947469485.1. GTDB lineage: Bacteria > Bacteroidota > Bacteroidia > Chitinophagales > UBA10324 > UBA10324. The sequence continues at coordinate 2,047 of CANIPU010000020.1, forward strand.
AACAAGTTACCTAATTGATAAAATAATTATAAACAACTACTTAAAATAGTTCAATTTAAAGTAAGATTAAAACTTATTTTGTATAAATAATTACATCACCAAATGAATATTTATTAGGAAATTTTGATTTAAGGTAATCTGGCATAAAATAATTAATGTTATCAGTATAAACCCAATTAAGTTTTTTTTCAACAATAAGCTTATACAATTTTAATGAATCACAAGGAAGAGAAATAGGATTTACACTTTGAATAAAATATTTAAGACTCAATTTTTTATAAGAATTAGCCGAGTCTGAAGCTACAAAGTTTAATCGGTAAGCTATTTGGTCAATACCCATTACTTCTGTAACACTAATACCAGCTGGCATATTAATATATGCTTCGTTACCATTTTTTAAAATTGCAAATCCATTCCTTTTATTAGAGAACCATTTCTCAAAATCTAATTTTTGACTTTTATTGATTCTTACAATATTTTTTTTTTGATAAATTGATCCAACTCCAAAGGCATAATTCTTATTATAAATACTCAAATAAAGTGATGAACTTAATACAATAAACAAAATTAAGCTAGAACTAAAAGGTTTTAATTTATTTAAAAACATTAGGAATCCAAAATAACCAAATAATGAAAGTGTACCTACTGAACAAATAATTTTCATTTGCCAAATGTCAGAACGATAAGATTCGAACAAAACTCCATTTACAATAATACATGAGTTTAATAAAAAAAAAATATCCCAAATAAAATTTCTTTTTTGCGATGAAAAACATAAATAAGCGAAACCAAATGAAAAAATTGAATTGCAAATAATAATTTCAAAATAGTTCTTGAAAATCATTAAACAAATAACTTTTATTGATAAAACAAAACTCATGTTGCTTAATCGATCATTATTTCCTGTAAGTGTTATTGAAAAAAAATAAATAAATATTGAAATTATTAAAAACATTACATATGGTGATCTAATAATTACCCATAGAGTCTTCTTTTTCCTTATTTTAAAAAAAAAACACGACAGTAATTTAAAAGCAAAAAACAAAATCGGTATTGGAATTAAAATTGGGTTAATTGCCCCCATAAAAGATAATAATAAATAGCCGTTTATTTTTTCTTTTAAAATATAAATTAATAGAAAAGATATTCCAATATGAATGCAAGCAAAAAGTCCTCCGTGATAATTAATTATGGAAGGATAATAATCAAATTGGAGTTTCCAATTATCACTATTATTATTAATAAAAAAAAGACTTGCCCCTACAAACAAAATCGTAATTGAAAAAAAATAGATGTGCACCTTCGCCCTGCTTTTTTTTAGCAGTCCCAAAATGGTCAAGACGAATAATGCTGATATATAAGTTTTTACTACTAGCAAAAAGGAATAATAAGCATTGAAATCAAATACTTTATTAATAAATGCAATTAACCATAAATCAACATAATGATAAAGAGATCGACAATTTTCATCAATTACATTATCGCCAAAAAAAATTGTCTCAATTCTGTATTTAAAAATATGTTTTGCTCTAGAAGAATAATATCCGAAATCGATATTATTAGTTATTATGAATTTTGAATCAAACGGAGCGAATAAAAACACAACTGCAACTAAAGTCAAAATAATTGTTAGTCCAATTATAATTAAATTGAAAATACTATAATTATACTTTAATACTTGATTACTATTATTTTTATAAAATCTATAATAAACAACACAAATTGTTACAGCAACAGGTGCTAAAAATGAAACCCCAAAACATCTAATTAGCGCCCAAAAAGAAACTATAAATAGAGTCCCTAAATAACTTTCAACAACTAATCTTAAGAACACATTTTCATTTTTTAGAATTCTGTTTTTAGTAATTAATTTGCTAATTGCAATCGAAATTGAAAATAAAGCAATTAGAATTAAAAATGCTTTAATAAATAATATTAAATCCATGAAGTAAAAAAAGTAATAAAAATGTAATATTAAAAATATTTGGATTTAAAATTTTTAATAAGTGTTTTTATCTCTTTTTTATCTTATTAAATTATTTTTAACAAATCATGAAATCAAACTTCTTTTCGATTTTCATTTTATTTTTTTTATTTACGGTAATTAAAGCAAACGCTCAGGCTCCTTTTTGGAACTGGGCTGTAACTGCAGGTGGCACCAACAGCGATAGAGCCAATGCCATCACCTATTCAAACGATGGCAACCTTCTTGTTGCTGGTTTTTTTCATGATACTGTAAATTTTGAAAGCGCAACAGTCGGCGCTTTGGAATATGGAATGTTTATAGCAAAGTATAACACGAATGGAAATTTAATTTGGGTGAAAAAAATAGCTGAGGGTAATTTAGGAATTGAGCCTCAAAAAATATTCGAAGACAGCATGGGAAACATCTTAGTATCTGGCTACTTCGGAGAAATAAATACCGGCGGAGATTTGTCTTTCACAAACGGAAACTCATTTACCTCTTTAGGCGGCCTTGATATTTTTGTTTCGAAATTTACTGCTTCCGGAAATTTTATTTGGGCAAGTCACATTGGTTCACTGGAAGATGATAAAATTGCTTCTTCAATAAATGAATCAGGGGTATTTCTGCAAGGCTCACGCCTTTCTGATTTAGTACTTGAAAATAGTTCTAACGCTGATACATTGTTTACAAATTTTACCTGGCATTTATGGACAACTAAATTCAATATGAGTGGCCAGACAGAATATCTGTCAGATGTTGCTGTAAATACTTCTCAAATGATTCCTACAGGAATAGTTGCTGATGATTCAAATAATTTTTATTTGTCAGGAAATTATTATGGTCATCCGGCAATTGGTTTTTATCCTGATACAACATGGCTTAGTAATGCAGGTGGATACACCAATATTTATTTATTGAAATTTCATTACGACTCAACAGGATTGGTAAATAAATGGCAACAGTATATTGGAGGTTCAGGAAACGATTTTTCACATGCAATGGATATAACCGATAATCAGGAAATTCTTTTAACAGGCACATATTCAAACTCATCATTTTTCGGAAACGATTCCGGAAGCATTATCTTAAATTCAGCAATCACAGGCGCTGAAAATTTTATATGTAATTTTCAATCAAATGGTAACCTGCAATTTGCAATAAACTCAGGCTACAGCATATCAGGAGCAATATCTTCATCTGCCATTATTCATGATGACTCATTAATTTATTTATGCGGCAAGTATACCGGAGCACCGTTTTTTGGCGAAGGAAATGATACTTTTTCATTGGTACCTATAAAGAATTTTTTTGTTGCTGCGTATACTATCTCTGGTACAATACATTGGGCCCGGGGTAGTTTAAGTTCTTTTATTGATGGATTAAATTCCATAACCCTTGATGATTCTGGGCATGTATTCGCCGTAGGCTTTTATACCCTTTATTGTGTAATTGACACAGGCCAAACCGATAGTTTATATATTCCTTCTGCCGGAGTTGATGATATTTTCATTGGAAGATTGGGCTATAAAATTTTAACAGAAGACACGATAATAATTGATACAACTTTTATCAGTATGATTAATAATGTTAATTCATTATTTGTTTACCCTAATCCGGCTACTGATTTTATAAATATTGAATTAAAAAGTTCTTTAACAAATAGCACTCTTGAAATTTACTCGCTTTATGGCCGATTGATTCTCTCTGAAAAATTACTGCCAAATACAAAAAAAATAGTTTTGAATACTACATCACTTTACAATGGAACTTACCATATTCAATTAAAAACCAAAAGTGAAACTCTGATTGAAAAATTCAGCATCATAAAGGACAAGTAAGATTTTATTCTATTATTTTCATTAATCCTCTTACCGTTAATAAAACTATATTAGTTTTCACCAATCAATTTAAATTATTGATTTTTGAAAATGAATCGCATAAAAACATCGCCACTCTTTATCTTATTATTTATTGCTTTTTTTTATTCGTGTAAATCAAATACAGGTTCTGATTCTTCTTCTGATACAATAAATATTTCAAGCACAAACATTATTGAATCAACAAATTCTCCGGCAATTTCATATAATGTTTTTATGAATGATTCAAGCAATAAATCTCTTGGATTTGGTTATAATATTTTGCTGAATAATACTCCGTACATACATCAATCAGCTATACCTGCAGTTGGCGGAAATCACTTTTTTCAAACAGAAGAACAAGCAAAAACAGTTGCTTCATTCGTGAGCTATAAAATTCAAAACAACATAATGCCTCCTACTATTACTCAACACGAACTCGATAGCTTAGGCATTTCAATAAAATAATTTAAATGAAAAAACTATTACTCTTTCTGTTGATTTCTATTTCGCTTCAATCCTTAGCTGATACAGCCGGCTATTATATATGGGTACAAAAAGCTGAGTTTCCTCCGTTGGCAAGACACCGCGCTATAGGGTTTTCTATTGGTGATAAAGGGTATATGGGCTTGGGGCACATTAACGCGGGAGGTGTAAATATCGCATATCCTGATTTCTGGGAATATGATAAATCAACCAATTCATGGTCACAGAAAGCCGACTTCGGTGGTGGAACAAGATTTGGGGCGGTTGGTTTTTCAATTGGAAATAAAGGATATGTTGGCACAGGTACTTCTGCCTCTTATGTTGATTTTAATGATTTGTGGGAATACAATGCAGTCACAAACACATGGACACAGAAAGCACCTATGCCAGGTACGCCCCGAGACGGTGCAACAGGTTTTTCAATAAACGGAAAAGGATATATGGGGTTGGGTTATTACAATGATTGGTATGAGTACAATCCGCAAACTGATACATGGTTGGCAAAGGCGATGTATCCAAGTGCTGTGCCTTCTTACTCCGCTTCTTTTGTAATAGATACCGTTGGGTATGTAACGACAGGAGAATATACATATTCATCTCTGTTATCTTATCATCCTTCTATTGATACATGGCTTTCACAAACTCCCTTTCCGGGGATGCCAAGATTCGGGGCAACCGGATTTTCAATAAATGGGAAAGGCTTTGTAGGATTAGGTTGCGATTATGGATATAATGACTTCAAAGATTTTTATGAATATAATCCTGTAACAAATTCATGGGATACACTCGGAGAATTCACAGGTTCGCGAAGACATTATGTTCCGGGATTTAACATTGGCAATAAAGGTTATTGCGGCACTGGTACTAATGGAACCAATCTTAAAGATTTCTGGGAATTTTACTTCTATATCCCGACAATTGACACTACCGGTATTGAGTTACTTAGTGAACTTAATGGCCGAAACCCTGTTGAGATTTTTCCAAATCCTGTATCAACTACTGCAACAATTCAAACTTCAATTTCTTCAGTTGATTTTTCAATATTCAATATTTCCGGAAAAAAAGTATTAGAAGAAAAAGATATTTCAACTAACTATTTATTCGAAAGAAAAAATCTTGAAAGCGGTGTTTATCTATTTATTGTTTCCGTTCATGGAAATAAAATTCAAACAGGGAAAATTGTGTTGTTATGAATTTAAACCATAAAAAATTTTTAATTTTTTCTATTCTCATCATCATAACAAATCTGGTTTATGGAGAATGGATTTGGACCAAAAAAATATCTCTTCCTCTTGGAAACAAGCGTGACAGGGCAGTTGCCTTTTCCGTCAAAGGAAATGGATACTTAGGAACAGGCTTGGATTCTGCCAATGTTGTTCGAACTGATTTTTGGAAGTATGATACTTTAACTGATTCATGGTCTCAAGTGGCTGATTTTCCGGGTGCAGCTCGACGCGATGCTGTTGCATTTGTCATTGATAGTTTTGCATATGTTGGTACCGGAATTGACGACTCCTCATCATGGGGAACAATTATGTCAGACTTTTATCGCTACGATCCTTATCTTAATAGCTGGACTCAAATTGATTCAATGGGAAACGGTTTATCTTATGGAGTATTTAAAGCAGCAGCATTTTCTGTTGGTGGAAAAGGTTTTGTATCAACCGGCAGAGTTTGGGGGGCACCCGTTTACGAAACCTGGATGTATGATCCCATGTTTGATACATGGACTCAAAAAATGAATTTTCCAATGTTTGGTGGACGAAATGGTGCAGTTGGTTTTAGTATTAATGATAAAGCATATCTCACTACTGGTAGCGACGATAATTATTTCTTTAACGATTTATGGGAATATGATCCGGCATTTGATACTTGGTCGCAAAAACAAAATTTTCCCGGAACTTCGCGTATTGCAGCTGTTGCTTTTACAATTGATTCAACAGTATTTGTTGGAACCGGAACGGATGGAGGCTATACCAATGATTTCTGGTCCTACGACGCAATAAATAATCAATGGAATTTTGCTAATATATTTCCAGGAGATGCACGGCGTGGAGCATCTGCATTTTCCATTGGTAGAAATGGGTATCTTACTTGTGGAAAATCAGAATTCGGAACAAAAAGAGATTTATGGAAGCTTTCTTACAAAGCACCTGAAGAACCATCTAAGACGAATCAAATTTCTATTACAAATTTTTCTGTTTACCCCAATATAGTTTTCAAAAATTCATTTATTTATTTGAATAATATTCCATGCAATAATTCTGATTTGCGCTTTTATAATTCCTCTGGAATTTTGGTTAAAAAAATTTCCGTTACCGGTAATGAAATATTTATTTCACCTGAAATATTTAATGCAAGCGGAGAATATTTTATTCAGCTTGAGTCTGAAAATTCATATTCATTAATTCAAAAAATTATTGTTTTATGAAAAATTTCTTATTCACCATTTTATTTCTTTTTGCATTTTCAATTTCCTCAAATGCAATTCCACAATGGATACAGGCTCCTTATTTCCCTAATACTGGTCGAAGTGCCGGAACAGCTTTCGTAATTGGTCAGCAGGCTTTTGTTGGTCTTGGATACGATGGATTTAATTTTAAAAAATCATTTTACATATTTAATAGTTATACAAATCAGTGGTACAATGCCCCTGACTTTCTAGGCTTCCCAAGATCAGCTGCTGTTAACTTTGTTATTGGTACAAATGCTTTTGTTGGCACAGGCACGGGCATCAGCACATTTTCAAATGATTTTTGGAAATACAATTCAATAAATAATACTTGGAGTCAGGTTGCAAGTTTACCTGGCGAAGCACGCCACTCTGCAGTTTCCTTTACTGCGTACAGCAAAGGATATGTTGGTTTAGGTTATGCTATAACAGGCCTATTAAAAGATTTGTGGCAGTACAACGACTCAACAAATACCTGGTTACAGAAAAACAATTTTAATGGTGCTAAACGAAAATCCTCATCAGTTTTTGTCCTGAATAACAAAGCTTTTATTGTAAATGGGGATAAAGGAGAACCTACCAATGGTTGCTGGGAATACAATGCTCTTGCTGATTCATTTATTCAAAAAACAAATTTCACAGGTTCACCGCGAAGTGGCTGCGTTGCTTTTACTTTAAATGGAAAAGGAGTTGTTGGATTAGGTTATGATACACTCAATCATTTTTGTAATGACTTCTTCCAATACGATACCTTAACTGATGCCTGGTCACCATTCGATTCATTTCCTGCGCAAGCCCGAAGCGGGGCAATTGCTTTTTCATTCCCAACGCGTTCTTATGTGGCTTTAGGCTATGATTCATTATACCTGAAAGATGTATTCTATTATTCTGCACTAAATGATGCAATTGAACAAACATCAACTAGAGTTTCAACTATTAAAGTCTTTCCAAATCCATCAAATTCATATTTCACAATCAGTTACAGTTTACCAAATGCCATTGGATACTATAGTAGTTTATATGATTTAAACGGAAAACTTCTTATGAATGAGCCTATTGATGAAACAAAGAACTTTCAGGATTTCAAAACCGATTTATTTCCAAATGGAATTTTCTATTTAAGAATTAATAATGGAACCCAAACCATAACTACTGAAAAACTAATAATTGCGAAGTGATTGAGAATATTTTATAGTTGTTCTTTTCAGTTTTTTGAACCGCAGATATTAAATCCGGATTTATTTTCCTGATCAGTTTCAAGGATATCAGAAAAATCAGAATCTATATACCATTGTTTCACATTCTCTGGATATTGCTTAAAGGCATATGTAGGTGCCAAGGCGTCAAAAAGGCTCGTTGTTCTTGCTTTTATTGTTTGAAGATGAGGCTTTTTTCTAATCAGCTCATTTAGTTTATAGAAAAACTGGAAATAAGACACATACAATTTGATTAATAAATATAGTAATGTTGGATTTAGTTTAGTAGAAATTTTTCTAATCTCGCTTTCTTTAAAAACAAAATATTTATTTAAAAAAGGAAAAAGAGGGAGAAGTGTTTCTGAAGGTCTATAAAGCCAAACTCCAAGTCTTCCCTTATGTTTCACTAATGGTACTATTTTATCAAATGCGCTTTTTGTGGAAGGAGTATGATGCAAAACTCCAGAAGCATGAATAAAATCAAATGTTTCATTTCGAAAAGGTGGTTTCATAAGGTTTGCTTGAATAAAATGACATTTATATGCATTATCTCCTGCTAATTCTACTTTTCTTTTCTCACTTTTTAAAACACTAGGGGTTAAATCCAAACCAATTATTTCACAGTCTAAATTTTTTGATACGGTACAAGTTAGTTGGCCTGTACCCGCACCCAAATCAAGAAAAAGTTTTCCATTATAGGACAGATCTTCAAGCCCCATATATTTCTTATATATCTTTAGTCGTTCATCTTGATCCCAACCCCAAGTTTTATCATCAATATCATGCTCCTTCCATTCCTTATTAAACCTTAATAGAGTTGGTTCAAAGAGCTTTTTAAATTCATCTGATGGTGACTTCAAGCATTCATCCCAAATATTTAAATCTTTTAACTTTTTTTCATGTTGACTCATTTCCTTTTTATAAAAATTCATTGCTCCATCAAGAAGCCTTGGGACTCCGTCAATAATAGGATAATAAAATCCGGTTGAAGATTTAAGAATTCCACTAATTATATCTTCATAAACAGAATTAGGGGTTTTTCTTTCTTCTCTTTCAAACACGACTAATTCCAAGGGAACAAGAGTTTCCGGGCAAACTATAATTGATAGTAAAGATGGATTCATGAATTAGAATTAAAATTTTGCTAAAAATACATTTATTCTATAAATCAAGTTTACATTCTATAAAATTATAGTTGAGATCAAGATGAAATAGAACAGAAAAATTTATGCAATTATTTCTTAAATGTTTCATTAATTTACTCAACAAATAATAATAATTAGCTATTTAAAATTGTTTCAAATATTCTTTTGCATCTGGTCCCTTACAAAACAACAGGTCGATAGCACTTACATCCTTCTGAAATCCAAATTTATTTTCAAATACCTGGTAATACTTCTTAGCCTCATTTGAAACAGCTTTAATAATTTCAATTTCCTCTTCGGTGATAATTAATAAAACTGAAGGAATCAGCTCGCGCTTCAACCATTTGATTAATTGAATACATAATTCAAAATAATTATCGTTTGACTCTTTAATAATTTTCTCCAGTTCATCAAAATAATATATGAAATACGGAGCTTTTCCGTAAGCTGACTTTATTGAATTTATATGATTTCGTTTCCAGTTGGTACCGGCAATTTCCAGATCGCTAATACGAGTTTTTTGATTTCTTCCTCCGGATAAAGGAATATTTAAATTGATTAAACCATTGGCTGAAACAATTTTACAACGATTTGGATGATTTTCTTTTCTGTAGTTTTCATATTTATATATTATCAATTTTTCACTTACACCTGCAAACCAGTTTATAGTTGGCAAATATGTTAAAGGAAGGGCTATTGCATTTTCATTTATCATAGAATTGTCAGAATGGCTTTTCTTTTTTTGAATGCGCGACAAAATCGTAAATTTATTTCGTGATAAAAAAACTCATCCTTACTTCTCTCCTATTTATTATTACTAAAAGCTATGCATCAAACATAGATGCAACTATGCGCAATTGTATTTTTCTTTCTTCGCATGATACTGCATATGTTGAAACTCAATTTACTGTAGATGCAAAAAACCTTCTCTTTATTCAACAACAAAATAAAAAATGGGAAGCTAGCCTTGAAGTTACTTTACTTTATATAAAAGATAGTTCAATCGTAAAGCATTTAAAATACATATTATTCAGTGAACAAATTGATGATACAACAGCTGTAAATTTCAATCTTACTGATTTAAAAAGAGTTAGTTTACCAAACGGAAACTATTCGGTAGAAATATATCTGGAAGACCTAAATAACAAACAATTAAAGGGGTTTATTTCAGAGGGTATTTCTATCAACTACAAAACCGACAGCCTGGCTTTTTCTGATATTGAATTAGTAGAATCATATACTGAATCGAAATCAAAAACTATTTATACAAAACGAGGTTACGAAATACAGCCATATACAATTCAGTATTACCCAACTGCTCTAGCCAAACTAACTTTTTATTCGGAGATTTATAATACGGATAAATATTTTCAGCAGGATAATTTTCTTACTTCAATTTATATACGCGAAAGCTTAACCGGTAATCCAATTGAAAATTATAAATTCAATACGAAACAAACTCCTGAAAAAATCAAAGTAATGTTTTCGTCTTTTGATATTTCGCAATTGCCAACAGGAGCCTGCTTTCTTACAATTGAATTGCGCAATAAAAAAAATGAACATGTCGCTGAACAAAATTTATATTTCATCCGAACCAATACATCTATAACATTTAACCCAAACGAATTTGATAGTGTTAAAATTGAAAATGATTTTATAAATAACACTCCTGATGATTCTTTAAATTTTTATATTCAGAGTTTGAATGCTATAGCCAGCAACGATGAACATAATTATATCAGCTACTTTAAAAAATCAACAGATTATGCAGCCATGCGCTCGTTCATCTATAAATTCTGGGTTAAAAGAAATCCACATGAACCATTTATTGAATGGTTGAAGTATAAATCACTGGTAATTGACGCTGAAAGAAATTTTAAAACTCAAACTAGGCATGGCTTTGATACAGACAGAGGGAGAATATATTTACAACACGGTGCGCCAAGCGACATTAATTCAAGTTCTCATGAGCCCGGCACCTATCCTTATGAAGTTTGGCATTATTATTTTATTCCGCCAAATCAATCAGATGTTCACTTTATTTTTTACAATCCTGATTTAGTAAGTAATAACTACAAGTTGATTCATTCAGATGCAATTGGAGAAATAAAAAATCCAAGGTGGAAATTTATGTTGAACGACGCCTTTAAAAATAAAAAAGGAGTAACAAATACAGATGTTACAGAATTTCCTGATTCATGGGGATCACATGTAGATGACTTTATGAAATAGTTGCCCTGGGCAATTTTATATTTAACCCGATTTAATTTTCTGAATGACAAATACTGATGTAGCTGTAATTATTTTAAGCTGGAATGGAAGTAGCTATCTCAAAACATTTCTTCCATCTGTTGTTGAACATACACCAAAAGAACTTGCAAGAATAATTATTGCAGATAACGGAAGCACTGATGATTCAGCTGAAGTAGTTAATAAAATTCAGGAAGTTGAATGGCTGCCACTCAATCATAATTACGGATTTTCTGAAGGATATAATCAGGCAATTTCTAAAGTTAAAGCAAAGTGGATTGTTCTTTTAAACCAAGATGTTGAAGTCAGTGCAGGTTGGTTAGAAAATTTAATTTCTTTTGCTGAAAGCAATCCAAAACTTGGTGCATGCCAACCTAAAATTATATCATTAAATCAACGATCACATTTTGAATATGCCGGAGCTGCAGGTGGCTTTTTAGATAAGTATGGTTATCCATTTTGCAGAGGAAGAATTTTCGATACCATAGAAGAAGACAAAGGTCAATACAATTGTGCGACTGAAATTGCCTGGGCTAGTGGGGCATGTTTATTAGTTAATAGGGAAGCTTACATAAAAGCAGGAGGGCTTGACCCTGATTTTTTTGCTCACATGGAAGAAATTGATTTATGCTGGCGCTTAAAGAACATGGGTTTGCAAGTATGGTATACACCGGAATCAACCATATTTCATCTTGGAGGAGGTAGCCTTCCAAAAGGGAATCCGAAAAAAACATATTTAAATTTCAGAAACAGTTTAATGATGCTTTATAAAAATCTTCCTGCCAATAAAAGAGCTGAAATTATTTTTAAAAGATTACTGATTGATCACATAGCTGCTTATCGTTCGTTATTCATTGGCAACACAAAAGAATTCAAAGCAATAGCAAAAGCGCATTTTCACTTTCTTTTCAAATCAGGTACCTGGAAGAAAAAACAAAATCAAAAAAGCACAACAGATTATTTAAATCTTACCGGTTTTTACAACGGAAGTATTGTATGGAAATATTTTATACAAGGAAAAAAAGTTTTTACTGAAATAGTTTTGAAGCAATGATTTATTGAATAAAACTTTCAACTGCAAGAAGGTAGCTCTTCAATCCAAATCCAGAAATAATTCCCTTGCATTTTGAAGTGAGCAATGAATTTTGTCTGAATTCTTCTCGAGCCATTGGGTTACTTATATGCACCTCAACTACCGGAGTTTCAATTGCTGCAATGCAATCGGCAATAGCTACTGAAGTGTGAGTGTATCCACCTGCATTTATAATAATACCATCATAACTAAACCCTGTCTTTTGCAGGTAATTAATAATTTCTCCTTCTACATTGCTTTGAAAATATTCCATCTCAATTTGCGGAAATTTTTTTTTCAAAATTTCAAAATACTCTTCGAAAGACTGATTGCCGTAAATGTGCGGCTCTCTTAATCCAAGCAGATTCAGATTTGGCCCGTTAACAATTGCAAGTTTCAAATAGTGAACAGTTTTTACAAATATGATTAACAATTCGTGAACTAAATACAGTTGTTTTCAAACCTATCTTTCATTCCTTTACAATATGGATTGGAGTTCAACAATCAAGGGTTTTAAATCGTATCTGAAACTGGAACGATCATTATCGCCAAACACGATTGAAAGTTACATGCACGATATTGAATTACTTAATCAGTTTTTTATAGCAACTGAAAAAAAAATTAATCCTGAAGCTGTAAAACAATTAGATATTCAGGAATTCATCGCTTCGATTCATAAAAACAAAATGGCTGATTATTCTCAGGCAAGAATATTAAGTGGTATTCGTGCTTTTTATAAATACATGCAAATGGAGGATATATCAGATAACGACCCCACCGAATTGATTGAAGGACCAAAATTGAAACGGAAACTCCCTGACACATTAAGTTATCCTGAAATAGAATCTATATTAAACACAATTGATCTTAGCACACCTGATGGTGTAAGGAATCGCGCCATAATTGAATTGCTTTATAGCAGCGGACTTCGTGTTACCGAGGCTTTGAATTTAAAAATAAGTAATTTGTTTTTTGATGTCGGATTTATAAAAGTAATTGGAAAAGGTAATAAGGAAAGACTGGTTCCGATTGGTGATACAGCAATAAAACATATTAATATTTACAAAAATGAAATTCGTATTCATCTGGACATCAAAAAAGAATTTGAAAATTTTTTATTCCTGAATAAGTTTGGCCGATCGCTTTCAAGAATTACAGTATTTATGGTTATAAAAGAAGCTGTTATGAAAGCAGGAATAAAAAAAACTGTAAGCCCACATACTTTTCGCCATTCATTTGCTTCACATTTGATAGAAGGAGGTGCTGATTTGCGTTCTGTTCAGGAAATGCTTGGACACGCCAGTATTACAACAACAGAAATATATACACATCTTGACCGGGATTATTTGCGTGAGTCATTAATGACACATCATCCGCTTTATAAAAAGAATTGAATAATCACCCACCTTACCAATATCTATTCATTACATAATAAACTTTTCGGTCACCAAAACATTTTTTTAAAAACCTTGAATTGCGGCTGCTATCGGTATACATATAATTGAAGCAATACTTGTCTATGTAATTTGTCCCTTTAAAAAGAAAAGTATCAATACGCATTCTTTTTGAATGATATTTCATAAACAGCGTATCTCTTTTCATTTTCCAATGTTGAGTTCCAATGTTTTTTTTAATTTCATTTTCATAATAAAACCATTTAACTTTTTTGTTCCAGGTGATTTTGAAATATTGATATCTTGGTGTCTCAGGAATTACCTCGATATGATTGCCCTGGTTATCTGTAAAATTCCGCCAACCTTCAGCCAGATTTGTATAATAAACCCCTGTAATCTTGAAATTGCATGATGAAAAAAATGATAAAACAAAAATCAAAAGAATAATACTCAATATGTTTTTCATCAAATCAAAAATACTATGTTTGATCAATGGCCAAATCAATTACCCCATTTATAATAATCATGTTATTGTCATATTATTCATCAGGTCAACTTTATGTAACCCCCAATAAAATAAATGACTCAACTCAGGTCGTTCAATCTGCGAAAAATGCAGACTTGTTTCTTTTTAATAATTCTGCATTCCCTCCAATAGTTTCATATAACAAAATTAAAAATGAGTGGAAACTAGTCTCTTCAGAAACAAATTACACTGAAAAAGGGGATTGCAAAAACACTAATGGATGCACTGAAGTACATTATATCGTTTTAATACTTGATGCTGAAACCGGTTCCATAAAAAGCAAGGAAGAAAAGACTACTCTTCATGCAAATTATGAATAGAAAAAGCAAAATTTTCGTCTGGTTTCCAATTTGCAAAAACTAAAGCTGGCATCGCTACTGCCAACTTATTAAAATATTCAATGGAAGTTTCAATCTGTCACCCAGAATGACAGTCCCAATTGAAATATTTTCATTCAAAACTGACAAATCTGTCGCATTGGTTTCATCGGCACAGTTCATGACTTAGCAGGGCAAACCTTAAAATTCACAAAAACAAACCAATAAATTAAATAAAATGGCAAAAGTCTCAATTAAACCAGTTGCTGGTACTCAAAATCGAGTGGTTATTAAACCTGCTGCTGCAGAAGAAACAACAAAAGGAGGAATTATTATTCCTGATACTGCAAAAGAAAAACCTCAAAGAGGGGAAGTAATTTCTATCAGTGAAATTGACGAAAAAGGCAATAAACCAGTTGTAAAACCAGGCGACACTGTTTTGTACGGAAAATATGCAGGCACTGAAGTTACTGTTGATGGAAGTGACTACTTAATTATGCGTGAAACCGACATTTTCGCAATTGTTTAATAAAAATCGAAAAAATCAAACATTAAAAAACTAAATCAAAATAAAATCATGGCAAAAATTATCAACTTTAATACAGATGCACGCGACCGTTTAAAAAGAGGTGTTGATGCATTAGCTGATGCAGTTAAAGTTACTCTTGGTCCAAAAGGACGCAATGTTGTAATTGAAAAAAAATATGGTTCACCAGCTATTACAAAAGATGGTGTTACAGTTGCAAAAGAAATTGAATTAGAAGATCCGATTGAAAATATGGGGGCTCAGATGGTGAAAGAAGTTGCTTCAAAAACTTCTGACCTTGCAGGTGATGGCACAACAACAGCAACAGTACTTGCTCAAGCAATTATCACTGCTGGATTAAAGAATGTTGCCGCTGGAGCAAACCCAATGGACCTAAAGCGTGGAATCGACAAAGCTGTTGCAGCTGTTGTTGAAAATCTTCGCAGTCAGTCAACTCAGGTTGGAAACGATAACAAAAAAATTGAACAGGTAGCTTCTATTTCTGCTAACAATGATAACACTATCGGAAAACTGATTGCCGAAGCTATGGCAAAAGTGAAGAAAGAAGGTGTTATCACAGTTGAAGAAGCTAAAGGAACTGAAACTACTGTTGAGGTAGTTGAAGGAATGCAATTCGATCGCGGATACCTTTCTCCTTACTTCGTAACCAATCCTGAAAAGATGGAAACCGAAATGGAGCGTCCGTACATTCTCATTCACGACAAGAAGATTTCTCAAATGAAAGACTTGCTTCCTATTCTGGAAAAAGTTGCTCAGGGTGGAAACAGCTTGGTGATTATTGCTGAAGACCTCGATGGCGAAGCACTCGCAACATTAGTGGTAAATAAAATTCGCGGAACCATTAAAGTGGTAGCTGTTAAAGCTCCCGGTTTTGGTGATCGCCGCAAAGAAATGCTGGAAGATCTTGCTGTATTAACCGGTGGAACTGTTATTAGCGAAGAGCGTGGTTTCAAATTAGAAAGCGCCACTCTTGCTTACCTTGGTAAAGCCGAGAAAGTAACGGTTGATAAAGACAACACAACTATCGTAAACGGTTCTGGAAAAAAGGCTGAAATACTTTCCCGTGTTAACCAAATTAAAGCGCAAATCGAAAATACAACTTCAGATTACGACAAAGAAAAATTACAGGAGCGCCTTGCTAAGTTGAGCGGTGGAGTTGCTGTGTTGTACATCGGTGCGGCTTCTGAAATGGAAATGAAAGAAAAGAAAGATCGTGTTGATGATGCATTGCATGCAACCCGTGCTGCTGTGGAGGAAGGAATTGTTCCCGGTGGTGGAGTTGCATACATCCGTGCCATTGAAGCATTGGATAAATTAAAGAACAGCAACGAAGATGAAATGACCGGCATACAAATCGTTAAGCGCGCCATCGAAGAACCTCTTCGTCAGATTGCAGCTAACGCAGGAGTTGAAGGCAGCATCGTGGTTCAAAAAGTAAAAGAAGGCAAGGGCGATTTTGGTTACAATGCACGCACCGAGCAATACGAGAACCTGTTAAAGGCTGGCGTAATTGACCCAACTAAAGTGTCTCGTGTTGCTTTAGAAAATGCAGCTTCAATTGCATCTATGCTATTGACTACTGAATGTGTAATAGTTGACAAACCGAAGGAAGAAAAGGCAATGCCTGGAATGCCTCCTGGTGGTGGAATGGATTACTAATATAAAAAAATCCTAAAACATCAACCCTCATCATAAAAATGATGGGGGTTGTTTGTTTTAAACCTAAAACATAAAAATCAAAAAAACTTTTTTTTGATTTTTCAACTACAATTAAAAATGATTTTTTTTTAAAAAAGTAAATTAAGCTCTGCTCAATAGTTATCAAGATAAAAGTATTGATTAATCAATTAGAAAAAATTTCATTGTGATATATTTTTGCAATTATGAATGAAAAAGGTTTAAGGTGTAAAAAAGCCTTTGTTTTCTTTTTTGGATTATTTATTTCATTTAACTCCTTTTCGCAAATTCAAGTTGATACAACTGCAAATGCTGAACAACTCATTAACAAGTTAGTTGGCAAACAAGGTGTAGTTGTTGGTAATGTTAAAGTCACAGGATCTCACCTAGGCTATGGTTATTTTTTAAACGCCGAAACTGCGTTAGGTATAGAAGAAGGTATTGTACTTTCATCAGGAAGTATTTTTGATGCTTTTCAGGCAAACAATCTTCCTTATAAATCGGGATATTTTTCAGATCCGAAAGCAAGAAGAAAACCAAAGGGTGACAGAGATCTAAACAGAATTAGCCATGGAACTTCAGGCGATGCCATTGTCATTGAATTTGATTTTATCCCATTGAATAATAAAATCATGTTCAATTATGTTTTTGGTTCTGAAGAATATCCTGAATATGTAGGATCAAAATACAACGATGTATTTGCCTTTATTGTTAATGGAGAAAAAGTTAAACGACTAAATATTGCCACAATTCCAGGGGTAAATATGCCGGTTAGTATTAATACTCTTAACGACAAACTCAGCGACCAATATTATATTGATAATGATTACTATAAAAAACCGGAATTAAAAAAAACAATTCCGATGCAGAAGAAAAGGAAACCTGTTAAAAAAAACAAATTATCCGATTTCAAAATCAGCAAAGCCAAAAAGAAAAAACTTAATCAGGAGATAGTTAACAATATTCAGTATGATGGATTAACAGGTGTAATGACAGCCTCCTGTTATGTTGTGCCTTATAAAAAGTATCATATGAAAATTGCTATCGGCGATGTAGGAGATATTGCATATGATAGCGGAGTTATGTTAGAGGCTGGATCATTAATTAGTTTGAAAGATCCTGGTCAACCAAAATTTAAAGACTATCCTGATCTTAGTGATAAGCTTGATTTCAAATCAATTCTTGCGGGGAAAATAATTCCTGACCAGCAGTCATTTCAAGATTCATTGGATGAAGCTGAACAAGACCGGTTCGCAGTAACCAATATTAATTTTTCTTCCGCTTCATCTATTATTCCTGATAGTTCAAAAAATAATTTAAATGAATTAGCCAATTATTTAAACAAACATTTAGAAATGCGATGTGAGTTAACAGGCTATACTGATAATGTAGGTTCAAAAAAATACAATCAAAATTTATCGGAAAGTCGGGCAAATGCAGTTATGGGCTATTTAATTAAAAAAGGAATTGCCTGGCAGCGTTTAAAAATTGCAGGGTATAATTTTGAAGATCCTATTGCCGATAACTCAGCAGAACAAGGCAGAGCTGCCAACCGACGGGTAGAAATTATTTTATTTGACGAATAGAAATATTTAATTCAAATTATGTTTAATAAACCTGAATTAATTGAATAATTGATTACAAAAAATTAACTCATTATAAATTTTCAGTGCTTAATAATTTTATAAAAAGCAATTACAGACTGGTTTCTGAAATCAATCAGGGAAAAATTTATGTTTTAAATGACCGTTTAATCAGAATGGGGCTTTTATAAATAATTCTCTATTGCATATTTTGAATTTACTTTTACACCAATGTTGCACATAGATATTTTAACAGTTCATCCTGATTTACTTAAGGGTCCCTTCGATCACTCAATATTAAAGAGAGCACAACAAAAACAGATAGTGGAAGTTGAGATTCATAACATCAGGGATTATACAACCGACAAACATCATTCAACTGATGATTATCAATTTGGTGGAGGCGCAGGCATGGTGATGATGATTGAACCCATTGACAATTGTCTGAAACATCTGAAAACAAAAAGGGTTTTTGATGAAGTCATTTACATGACACCTGATGGCGAAAGACTAAATCAACAAATTTCGAATCAGCTTTCAATGAAAGGCAACATTGCGATTCTGTGTGGGCATTATAAAGGAGTAGACGAAAGAGTTCGCGAGCATTTTATTACTCGTGAAATTTCTATTGGAGATTATGTTTTAAGTGGAGGCGAATTGCCGGCCGCTGTTTTAATTGATTCAATTGTTCGGTTAGTTCCGGGAGTTTTAGGTGACGAAACTTCTGCTTTATTCGATTCATTTCAAGATAACCTATTGGCTCCACCTGTTTATACAAGGCCTGAAATTTATAATGACTGGAAAGTGCCTGATATTTTGTTATCAGGTCATTTTAAAAACATTGAAGACTGGAGATATAATGAAGCTATGGAAAGAACAAAAAGCAGAAGACCGGATTTGTTGAATGAGTAATTGTATTACTATTTATCTTTTCAATTCATTTTAATCAATTACTATTTTTATGCCATGAATTTCAGAAGGTTAAATTATTTTATCCTTATTAATATTTTAATTTCTATTCGACTTAATGGTCAAAACCTGGTAGTAAATCCAGGATTTGAAACTTATACTATTTGCCCTGCAGGAAATAGCGGAATCAGTAATGGATTTGCTCCACCATGGGGTACACCGCCTGGCTCTATTATAACACCCGATCTTTGTAATACATGTTGTTTAAATATAGGTAATTGCATTTCTTGCGTAAATGTTCCGGATAATTTTATGGGAACTGCTCCAACCCAATCGGGTAATGGATATTCAAGTGTTCTAACTATGTATGATTTTTGTCCGAACTGTAAAGAATACATAACTCAGCAATTTAGTACTCCATTGGTTGCTGGTTTAACTTATAAAGTTGAAGCTTATTTCAGACCAGGTGATTACAATAAATATTTAACCGATTGTCAAGGATTATATGTTTCAACAATACCACCACCTCAACCTGGAGGCAATCAACCTATTACAACAGTAATTCCACAAGTCGTTTCTACCAATATAATTTCTGATACATCACAATGGACATTAGTCACTGGAAATTATGTATCTACTGGAGGAGAACAATATGTAACAATTGGTTGCTTTCTTGACAACGCAAATACTGCTTTTCAAACAGTCAGTTATCCTGGTGGAAGTACAATTCTAGTTACAGGCGGTGCAATGTATATGATTGACGATGTATATGTCGGACTAACAACACCTTTATTAAATATTACTGGTGATACTATTATTTGCCTTGGAGATAGTGACACATTATTTGCACATGGTGACAATTCTTATCAATGGGCGAATGCACTAAACGCTTCGGTAATAATTGGAACCGACTCAATATTGATAATTTCTCCAACAACAACAACAACATACTTTGTTTATGGTACAAATGATACAACCACAATTACTATTCAGGTTATTAATCCCCCGATACTAAATCTTGGAAATGACACATCAATTTGCCCAGGGACTACAATGCAATTAAATGCTACAATAGCCGGAGCTACTTATTTGTGGCAGGATGCCTCAACCAATGCAACATTTAGCGTTGTTGACTCCGGAAATTATTATGTTCAGGTTTCGATTGGAAGTTGCATTGCTACTGATACAATAATAATCAGTTATTTAGGTTCACCCGTTTTTTCATTGGGAAATGATACAGCACTTTGCCCAAACCAAACATTCACTATAAATTTAACTGGAAGCGGAGCAAGCTATTTATGGCAAGATGGAAATGTGAATCCATTGTATACTTTTTCAAATGCCGGATTATTTTGGTGTGAAATCAGTAATGGAACCTGCACTTTTAGAGATACAATAAATGTTACTAATGTAAATCCACCCCAAATTAATCTTGGAAACGATACAACTCTTTGCATAGGTGCATCGCTTCTGTTAGATGCAACAATAATAAATGGAAATTATCTTTGGCAAGATGGATCAGTAAATTCAACATTCAATGTCATATCATCAGGAGTATATTTTGTAACAATCAACAATGGCTGTACTGCTTCTGATACCATTATCGTTTCTTATTTACAACCAATTCCAATATTCGGAAATGATACATCGATTTGTGATAATGCAATTTTAACTCTGAGCGCCTTAACACTGGGAGCTACCTATTTATGGCAGGATGCCTCAATAAATTCAAATTATACTGTAACAAATTCAGGCACTTACTGGGTGAATATTTCAGTATCTGGATGTCAGAATAGCGACACAATAATAATTAGCACAATTCCTTCGCCTGTTTTTTCGCTTGGAAATGACACTGCATTTTGTGACGGAAATTCAATTCTGCTAAATCCAATAGTATCAAATGCAAATTATTTTTGGAGTAATAGTTCATCTACCGATTCATTTATTGTATCAAGCGCCGGAATTTATTCTGTAACTATTACAGCAAATGGGTGTTCAAGTGCTGATACAGTTTCTGTTTTGTTAAATACTTTACCGGTTAGTGACCTTGGATATGATTTAACAATATGTGAAGACACGGTTATTTCTTTAAGTGCAGGGACAAATCCGACTTATAATTTTTTATGGAATACGAATGAAATTTCATCTGTAATCACGGTAAATGAAACAGGTGTTTATTGGGTAAGGATCAGTAATGTATGTGGAAGTGTTACTGATAGCATTATTCTTTTACCCAAACCCTGTGGCACTGATTCCTTTTGTGACTTATACTTTCCAAATGCATTTACACCGAATGGAGATGGCATAAATGATCTTTTTTATCCAAACGATATATGCAAAACGGAATACATTCATCTTTTTGTATATAATCGTTGGGGTGAGTTAATTTATTTCACCGATTTATTTAACGATGGTTGGAATGGCACACGCGATGATGTTCCATGTTCAATGGGTGTTTATATTTATGTATGTCGTTATAGAATTATTGATGCTTCACAGGCAAATGAAATAAAGACAGGGAATGTAACCTTGATCAGATAAACAAA
The DNA here is from genome assembly GCA_947469485.1 of Chitinophagaceae bacterium. GTDB lineage: Bacteria > Bacteroidota > Bacteroidia > Chitinophagales > UBA10324 > UBA10324. The sequence continues at coordinate 23,969 of CANIPU010000020.1, forward strand.
CTTATTCCTTTACAAACCGCTTCACTTCCACATTACCGTTTTGCATTTGCAGTTTTATAAAGTAAACACCTGATAAAAGTGATTCCAGATTGATGGTGACAGATTTTGAATCGTCCGAATCAGAATAAATAACTCTTCCCAAAACATCAACAACAGCAATATTGTTTGCTCTAACGCTGTTGCGAAACTGTACATTCAACTCGTTGGTTGCCGGGGTGGGATAGATATTTATATTCGGCTGTGTATCGATTCCTGCTATTCCCTGCGCTTGCGGAATAGTAAAATAAAGAGTATCGGTATCAATGGCAACAAGACCGCTATCGTTGAGATTATAAACTACTGTGTAGTTACCCGGACTAAAATTACTACCGAGCGAAATGGTATCGGCTGAATTGCAAATGACAGTCAGCATTCCTATCATGTGATAAGCCTGAACTGTTATTGTTGTACCAGAAATGATAAAAGATGTATCAACTATTAAACAATCGCCGCTACCGAAAGTGGCGAAACAAGCAACCTGAACTGTGCTGGTTTCGGTTGGCGAATCAGGAATTAATTTTAAACTATCTATCATTCCCCAACCTTGAGCCCTAAGGCTGGTAACTGAAAACGAAAAAAGAACAGTGATTAAAACTGCTTTAATTGTTTGATGAATAGTTTTTTTCATGAATTTGAGTTTTGAGCAAATAACATTCACAAGTATATTGACGATTGGCAACACAACATTGCTGCATTCAATTTTCTTACTACTGCAATGCTACTCTTTCACAAATCTTTTTAAACAAGTCTTTCACTTTAAACCCCTTCATCAGAATCAGTTCTTCAGAAAGTGCAGCTCTTCGTCATTCAATGTATTGTCCTCGTCAAAAATTATTTCTGTTTCCGATTTTAAAATAAGCAACCAGGTTTTACTTATTTGATTGAGTGGTGCAGTAGCGCCAAAAGTTATTTCAAACTGAATGGTACCGGAGTTGTAAGACCACGAACCGGTTTCACTAATGCCGTTGTGCGATGCAACAAACGAGCTATCGTCGTTAAATACAAATGTATATCCGGCAAAATCGGCAGTAAGGTCAGTGGTTCCAATTACATAATAACTCACCCGCCAGTTGCCTGATATGGTAAACGGAGGTGCAGGTTTTTCTTCCTTTTTACATGCCATCGATAACAACAATGCAATTGCAATAAGAGCAGTAAAAAGTTTGTTGATTCGTTTTTCTGTTAAAACAAGCACTCTCAAATTTAAGAGAAGAATTTGCTTCACACAATTTCATAATTTATCATAGGTTTTCACACAAGTTTGTCATTAGACACTCGCTTTCTGCATTGTTGAAACCACATACCAAACCACACTATGCATCGTTTTATATTTCAACCTGAATAATTGTAACCATTACAAACCATGGCAGAAAAATTAGGCAACCGCTTAAAACCAAAAAAGGAAGAAATTGATCTGGAAATAGATGATCAGTTTGTAGAACTGGCAGAACAAAATGAAGAAGAATTGGTTGAAGCAGAAGAAATGGATGAGGTGATTGCTTCGAAACCAGAGAAGAAAAAAGCTCCACGCGATAAAAAACCCAAGGAGGAAAAAGAAAAGAAAACAAAAGAGAAGAAAGAAAAAGCTCCTTCAGCATACACACAAACCATTCAGTTTATACGAGGCGAAAAGTTTAAAAAACTAAGTGGCCTCTTTCTGCTTCTGTTCACTGTGTTTCTGGGTGTTTCGTTTATATCCTACTTTTTCACAGGGGCAATGGACCGCTCATCTATCTACCCTTTTAGTTGGTCAGTATTTTTTGATGCAGGTATCAAAGCCGAAAACCACATGGGTAAACTTGGAGCTTACATTTCTCACCTCTTCATCTGGAATGGTTATGGCTTAACGGCATTTTTAACCTTGCCATTTATATTTTCTTATGGAATAAATCGGTTGGTTGAAAAGAAAATTCTTCCAACTTTCAGAATATTCAAACATTGTTTTGCACTTACTTTAATTCTTGCCCCTGCACTTGCTTTCATTTTCCAGAACAAATCCTTCCCTTATGGCGGCGCATTCGGAATTTACATAAACGATATTCTGCTGGGTTATCTCGGTCAAATAGGTACAGGCGCATTAATGATATCCGGAATTCTTGGCTACCTGATTGCCACATTTAACTTTAATTTCAAACGAGAAGAAAAACAAGTAGCAGTTACCGATGAAAACGAAACACAACATTCAATTGTAACCGTTGATAAATCAAATGCATTCACTATTGTTCCCACCCAGGCAACTCCGGCATTCAGCGAAACCACTAATAAAAAGAAAGAAGAAGCCACTAACGAAATTCCGTTATCAAACACATTCACCGCAGCACCAGTTATTTCATCACAGGTATTGGAATTAAATCAGGAAGTTGAAACAGAGGAAGCTGAAGAACCTTTTAATGCAGATTATGATGAGGATTTAGAATTGGACATTGTTGAAACTCCTGTGGAAGAATCAGTTGAAGAAATTGATAACACGCCCCTTGGTTTATACGACCCAACTCTTGATTTAAGCAATTACAAGTATCCTGAATTGGATTTGCTTGAAGTATACGGAACAGAGAAAGTCAAGATTGATACTGAAGAACTTGAGCGCAATAAAAATCAAATCATTGGTACACTTCAGAATTATGGAATTGAAATTCATAAGATAAAAGCAACAGTTGGCCCTACTGTTACACTATATGAAATCATACCTGCTCCAGGTGTTCGTATCAGTAAAATTAAAAATCTGGAAGATGATATAGCGTTGAGTTTAGCTGCATTGGGCATTCGGATTATTGCTCCAATTCCAGGCAAAGGCACTATTGGCATTGAGGTTCCTAACATTAACAAAGAAGTAGTAAGCATGCGCACCTTGCTTGCATCAGAAAAATTCCAGAATACTTCATACGATTTACCAATTGCTTTAGGGAAAACAATCAGCAACGAAATTTTTATCGCTGACCTTTCAAAGATGCCTCACTTGTTAATGGCTGGTGCTACCGGTCAAGGAAAATCTGTCGGGATAAATGCTTTACTTGTTTCGCTATTGTATAAAAAACATCCCTCGCAATTAAAGTTTGTTTTAGTCGATCCTAAAAAGGTAGAATTAAGTTTATACAGCATTATTGAAAAACACTTTTTAGCAAAACTCCCCGGAGAAGCAGAACCAATTATTGTTGATACCAAAAAGGTAATAAATACTTTGAAGGCCCTTTGTATTGAAATGGATCAACGATATAATTTATTAAAAGAGGCCGGTTGCAGAAACTTAAAAGAATACAACGAGAAATTTATTTCGCGTCGCTTAAATCCAAATAAAGGCCACCGCTTCCTTCCTTACATCGTGTTGGTGATAGATGAGTTTGCCGATTTGATTATGACCGCTGGTAAAGAAATAGAAACTCCGATTGCTCGTTTAGCTCAGTTAGCACGGGCTATTGGTATTCACTTAATCATTGCAACTCAACGACCTTCAGTAAATATTATCACCGGAACAATTAAAGCCAACTTCCCTGCACGAATTGCATTTAAAGTTTCTTCTAAAATTGATTCGCGTACAATTCTTGATACTGGTGGTGCCGAACAATTAATTGGTCGAGGTGATATGCTGATTTCTATTAATGGCGAAGTAATTCGCTTGCAATGTGCATTTGTTGATACTCCTGAAGTAGAAAAAGTTACTGAATTCATTGGTCACCAGCACGGATATCCTGATGCTCATTTATTACCAGAAGTAGCTGATGAGGAAGGAGAAGGCGGAGACGATTCATTTGATCCTGATGAAAGAGATGAAATGTTTGAAGAAGCTGCAAGGTTGATTGTTCAACACCAACAAGGTTCCACTTCATTAATACAGCGAAGAATGAAACTTGGATACAACCGCGCTGGCAGATTAATGGATCAATTAGAGCAAGCCGGTGTTGTTGGCCCTAATCAGGGAAGCAAGGCCAGGGAGGTTCTGATTAAGGATTCTTATGCTTTGGAACAGTTCTTGAATAACCTTGGAGAGAAAGTATAAATTTGTCCAAGAAATGAAAAAAATCGCCTCTCTCCTACTAGCATCTTGCTTGTTTATTTGTGTTGCAAATTCATTTGCTCAAACACCTGATACAAAAACAGCAACAACCATTCTTAATGGTGTAAGCGCAAAATATAAAGCGTATACATCAGTAAAAGCTTCTTTCACAATGAAAACCGAAGGGGCAAATAATAAGGTAACTGATACTCAATCAGGAACTTTGTATGTTAAAGGAAACAAGTACAAATTGGAATTAGTAAATCAGGAAATTACTTGTGATAATGCTAAAATCTGGACTTTTTTAAAGGATGCCAATGAAGTGCAGGTAAATACCTATGAACCAGATGAAGATGCAATTACACCTACTCAGATATTTACTATTTATGAAAAGAATTTTCTTTGCGGGTATGTTGAAGAACAAACAATCAATGCCAAAGTTTATCAAGTAATTGACATGACACCTAATGATAAAAACAAACCTTATTTTAAAGTAAGGCTTCTGATTGATAAAGCTGCGAAAACAATTTATTCAGCAAAAGTCTTTGATAAAAATGGAAGCAGATATACTTACGAAATTGTAAAACTTACTCCCAACCCAGTATTAGTTGATACTTATTTTACATTCAATGCAAAAGATCATCCCGGTATTGAAGTAGTGGATTTAAGGTAAAACTCTACCTTTAAAAAACAATAAAAAGGCTTGCTTATGCAGGCCATTTTTGTTTTATTAATAAAAAGTTTTTCTGTTTAACTTTCGCCCATTAAAAATCTATAGATTAATGAACTTTGATTTAATAGTTATTGGAAGTGGCCCTGGCGGATATGTTGCTGCAATACGCGCCTCACAATTGGGATTAAAAACTGCTGTAATCGAAAAAGAAAGCCTGGGAGGAATATGTCTTAACTGGGGATGTATACCAACAAAAGCGTTATTAAAAAGCGCGCAGGTTTTCGAATACCTTCAACATGCTTCAGACTATGGAATTTCAGTAGGCGAATCAAAAGCAGATTTTAATGCAATAGTTAAACGAAGCCGTGATGTTGCATCTGGTATGAGCAAAGGCGTTCAGTTTCTCATGAAGAAAAACAAAATAGAAGTCATTATGGGAACCGGTATTGCTAAACCGGGAAATAAAGTTGAAGTTACTGATGCTTCCGGTAAAAAAACCGAATACTCTGCCAAAAACATCATTATTGCAACAGGCGGTCGGTCAAAAGAACTTCCTAATCTTAAACAAGATGGAAAAAAAATAATCGGTTATCGTGATGCAATGAATCTACCTGCACAACCAAAATCCATGATTGTTGTGGGTGCAGGTGCCATTGGAATTGAATTCGCTTACTTTTATAATTCAATTGGTACTAAGGTAACTGTTGTTGAATTTCTACCTTCAATAGTTCCGGTTGAAGATGAAGATGTTTCTAAAGAGCTAGAAAAAATTTATAAAAAGAAAGGGATTAATATCTTGACAGGAGCGTCAGTTGAAAAAGTTGATACAACTGGTTCTGGGTGTAAAGTGACTATTAAATCAGCAAAGGGTATTGAAATTCTTGATTGTGATATTGTTTTATCCGCTGTAGGAATTTCAACCAACATTGAAAATATTGGATTAGAGAGTTGTGGAATTAAAACAGAAAAAGGCAAGGTCTTAGTTGATGATTTCTATCAAACAAATATTAAAGGTTATTATGCCATCGGGGATATTGTAAAAGGTCCTGCATTGGCCCATGTTGCTTCTGCTGAAGGAATAATTTGCGTTGAGAATATTGCAGAAAAAAAACCACATCCCCTGGATTATAATAATATACCGGGTTGTACATATTGCCAACCAGAAATCGCATCGGTTGGTTTAACTGAAAAAGCTGCAAAAGAGGCAGGCTATCAAATCAAAGTTGGGAAATTTCCATTTTCTGCTTCCGGAAAAGCAAGTGCTTCCGGTGCAAAGGAGGGGTTTATCAAAGTAATATTTGATTCAAAATATGGTGAATGGCTGGGCGCTCATATGATAGGCGCAAATGTTACCGAGATGATTGCTGAAGTTGTTGTTGCTCGAAAATTAGAAACAACCGGACATGAAATAATCAAGTCCGTTCACCCCCACCCAACAATGAGTGAAGCAATAATGGAAGCCACTGCAGCAGCTTATGGAGAGGTAATTCATCTTTAAATTAAAATATTTATGCTTTCAAAAAAAGCCAAATACGGTTTACAGGCAATAATTTATCTTGCAAAAGAAGAAAAGAAAAATAAAGGACCTATTCAAATTGCTGAATTAGCAAAACATGAAAAAATTCCAAAGAAATTCTTAGAAATTATTCTTCTTGAAATGCGTAAACAAGGAATTCTCCACAGCAAATTAGGTGCTGGTGGTGGTTATAGTTTAGGCAAGCCAGCTGACAAAATAACTATTGGTCAAATCGTAAGATTATTAGATGGCCCACTTGCTCAGGTTAGTTGCTTAAGCAAAATTGCTTATCATAAGTGTGATGAATGCAAGGATGAAAAAACCTGTGAAATAAGAAAAATCATGAAGAAAGTTCATGATTCAACAGCCAGAATACTGGATGGAACTACTCTGTCTGATGCAGTAAAAGGCAAGATAAATTTCTAATTAAAAATAGCTTTAAAAGATAAATACCGTTTACAAATTTCATTTTATTCTATTAGATAAATAGATTTAATCGTTTTACTTTTGTCTTGTGAAAGAATCACATTTGCGAAGTGTTATTAAAGGGGTAACCTGGAGAGTAATCGGTACAGCCGATACTATTTTTCTTTCCTGGATTTTTACGGGGAATATCGGAACTGCATTGAAAATTGGTTTTATAGAATTATTCACTAAAATATTTTTATACTACTTGCATGAACGAACCTGGTTGGTATTTCATATTGGACAAACAAAAATAATTGAGCCATCATCAAAACATGATGATGTGCAACACATAATTTTTAAGGATAAACATTGGCGTAGCTTAGTAAAAGGAATGAGTTGGAGATTTTGGGGGACATTAGATACAATTATCATTTCATTTTTTGTTACTCAAGAATTTTCTAAAGCATTTGCAATAGGCTTTACTGAAGTATTTACTAAAGTAGGATTATACTATCTACATGAACGAGTTTGGATGAAAATTCAATGGGGAAAGAAATAAAATATTAATTTCTATTTCGACATAAATCCAACCATCATCTCCACCCTTACTCTAACAGATTCACCTTTATTCTCACCCGGATTCCAGGCAGGCATTGTTTTAACTACTCTAATTGCTTCCTCTCCGCAACCATAACCAATGTCATTCATCACTAATATATTACTGAGTGTACCATCCTTTTCAACAACTGCCATCAACTTAACAAAGCCTTTAGCTTTATTCTTGGCAGCCTCTTTCGGAATTTTAATGTTAATTGAAAAATAATTTATCATCTCTCCTTTTCCCCCAGGAAATTCAGCCATTACTTCAGCATCTTCATAAATTGTAGTGTCTTCTTTAATGATTTCAAATCCTAAAGAATCTAATTCAGGTCCACTTGTATCAATTACTTCTGGTTTTATTTCTTTTATTTTATCTAAAATATATCTGAGGTAATAAGTTTTTAACCTGTAATCGATAAATTTAGACCTGGGGTTAAAAGTTACATAAACTGTATCATCATTTCTGTCAAGCAAACGATAATTCCGATTGCTTCCTATGACTTGCATATCAACTAAACCAAAATAAACATTCATTTCTCCCATGTGCATGGTAAATGAAGTAGAGTCGAATTCAAAAGTTGTTGTCTCAATATGAGATTGGCCACTACTGAAATCCTTGAAATTGGTACTATGTGCTTCAAACTGTTGTGCCTTTGTTTTTTGCAAAAACAAAAACATTTGGGTGAGCATTAAAAGAATTAGCAAACTGTTTTTCATGAATCCTGAATTAACAATTGAATTTCGCTTTGTAAAAATAAAAAAGCCACGACAGTTACAACGAACCATCGCGGCTTTTATTCATTTTGAACTATTGATTAATTAATACAATCCGCTTGGTTAATACTTCTTTACTTGTTCTGAGATTAACAAAATAAACTCCTTCAGCATAATCTTTTAAAGAAACAGAAATTGTTTTTCCGAAAATATTATTTAAAGAATTAAGCAGAACAACTCTTCCGGTAGCATCAGTAATTTCCAATGTTGCATTCTGGGTATTTGTTAATTGAATTGAAACATCAAATATTCCATTAGAAGGATTTGGAAAAACTGAAAGCGAAGACTGAACCTGAACTAAAGATGGCGCTGTACTGCTAAGCATTCCTGATATACATGCATCTCCTTTATAAGTAATGACTTCCTGAAAAAGCTTATTTACAATTGAATAAATTGAATCAATGCACACTGTATCTTCAGTTGCTGAATAGTAAATTCTGCAAAGAGGTTGAAATGGAGTTGTTTTTGAAATTGTACTATCAATGTAACTCAAACCAACAATCAAATTATTTGCTACTGAAAAAGATGGGGTCATTGGATACATTACCGGATCAACTAAACTTTGAACTGATTGAATGGTTAAACCTTTCATCGAAAACTGATAAGCTAAAACCCTGCTATCAGAATTTTGCATTCCAATATCTATATAGTGATTAGTTAAATCAGCACCAATAATACTTAAAGTAGCAGTGTCATTTATATTTGTTAGCCCAGTAGGGAAAGCACAATAATTATGTATTCCGCCTCCAGCCATAGGCCATGCTGAACCATAATTTGCACATCCGGTTAACAAGGCAGCATCATAAACATCAATATCAATATCGCCATTCAAATCATTACAGGGAGCAGGAATTAAACTATCACCAAGAATATAATTTACATATAACATTCCATCAACTGTTGTGCGTAATGTATCAGCATTTAAATCCCCGATTTTTGCAGGACCACCACAAACACCATTGCAATCAGGTTGAGTATTACCATATAATATACCGGCACAATCATAATACGGGCTGCAATTCTGCACAACACTGAAATTTTTAGAACCCCCATTTTCAAATATGTGAATACATACCTGAGCCCAGTTATTTACATATTCAGTCTCAAAATGACCAAGAGCGTCAGGAGATTGATCCCAATTAACTTTAATTGCCATAGTATAAAAACCAGTATCAACATCAGTAATATCTAACCACTGACAATCCAATCCTGAACTATATATATCACCACAACCAACAGAAATTCCCATGTTTCCACAGCCATATTGTGCTATTCCTCCTCCACTACATTCTAAGTCTAAAACACAAAATCCGTTTTTAAATCCAATTGGTATTAAAGTGCCGGCAGGGTCATACAAATCGTATTCTGCATATCCCTGATAATGCCAGTGTCCATGACAAGTTCCAAAAACAAACTGACTTGGATTATTAGTGGGGTTACCAATAAAATAGTCTTGATTTCCAAGATTTTTAATATGCGTAGTAAAATTAATTACTGTTCTAACACCATAACCCGTTAAACATCCTTCTGTAACCTGGCAATTTGTTGCATTGATAGTTCCCAATGCCAGTGAATTTTCAAAAGCAGATTGCATTACAGCAAGATCAGGTCCGTTGGGACAATTAGGATCCCCCGGATAAATACATGAGTTGTCAGCCACAGTTGCATTTGGATTATAATTACAAGCAAGTGGATCCATGCAACCAACAATTGGTCCACCATAATTTATTATCCAGTTAATTGGAGTCCCCTGACATCCACCGGTTCCTTCACCAATTCTGATATAATAGGAAGTACCTGCCACTAAAGCCGCTGATACATGCGCCTGATAACCGCAAGAATTGTCGTCATAATAAGCTGTTCCAATATTTGTATTATTCCATGTCAAATTATTGCAATGATCATACACCCAAATTTTGGTATCACATGTATTCAAATTGCAGGTAGTAATATCATACATTCCATTTCCAGCAGGAATAAATTCATACCAAGTATCGGAAACAGGTGCAACATATGGAGTTGCTTCCACAGCAGTTAATGCAGAAGCACAACTTGTTCCAGGAGGACAATTTAACCAGGTAACTTCAGAATAAGTATAGTTCCCGCCTGTAACCGAAAGTACTCCATTTAGAAAAACACTGTATGATCCAATTCCATATCCACAACAAATCCCATCACCTGCCGCATCATGAATTGTGAATTGCACACATGTTCCGTTTAGAACACACACTGTGTCGTCATTGAAAGTTCCTGTAAATAAGGTAGCACCTCCGGCATTTTTAATATCCCAGCTTATTTCCTGCGGATAATTGTCTTCTGTTATTTGCACAATAATTTGCGAATAACCGGTAGAACACTGTGCTTTTGAGTTTTGAGTTGAAGCTGTTAAAAGAAATAAACACATCAACAAAACAGAGGAAACTATTTTCATTTATTTGGATTTTTCGAAGGATGAAAGTAGAAAGAAATGTTTAATAAATTTTGGTATCAAAAAGGTAATTGTTATTAATACTTACGGTTTCAACATCTGACTATTCTTCTTCCATTCCGGTATCAACGCCCGAAAAATCAGAATTATCAATCAGCTCAACTGCTCTTTCTGCATCTTCTGCATTAACCTGCAACTTAATTCCGCCAACTGTGTTTGAGAAAAAAGGCATAATGGTTACAAGATGATCGTTTGTTATAACTGAATAAATTCCTTCAGCTTCAAGCATTCCTTTAATAATATGCGCCTTTGCCGCGTTCTCAAAAGTGGCAATCACAACCCACTCTTCTTCGTGTTCTTTCATAAATATGAAGCAATTTTATTTTGAAGATTGAAAAGTAAACTTCTTTAGTGTAAAAAAAAATATGAATTATAAACTTAGTATGGCATCAACCAACTTTCTATCGTTAGTCAATCTGGGAACTTTATTTTGTCCGCCAAGCTTACCTATCGATTTCATGTAATTGCGAAATGATTCCTTAGGTAATGAAGTTAAATGCAATGGTGCTAAAATATTACCTGATATTAAATCTTTATAGTAAATATTTTTCTCCTGCATCAGTTTATCCAATTTATTACGGAAAGAATTTAAATCAGCCGGTTCATTTGAAAACTCAATCAGCCATTCGTGATATGGCAAACCTTGTTTTGGATTTACCTGGGGCGCAACCGTAAATTCTGTTACATCTACCCCCTCATCATTGCACAATTCCATCAATGCTCCCTCTACTTCTTCAGCAATAACATGTTCACCAAAAGCACTGATAAAATGTTTTATTCTTCCGGTTACAACAATTCGATATGGATTTTTTGAAACAAATTTTATAGTATCTCCAATCAGGTAGCCCCATAAACCTGCATTGGAATTTATCACCAATGCATAATTCATCTCTAACTCAACATCTTTAATTGTTATCCTTTTTGGGTTTTCATTAAATACTTCAGCTGTTGGAATGAACTCAAAGAAAATTCCGGAATCAACATTCAGCAAAAGTCCTTTTTCCTTTTGTGAATCCTGGTATGCGATGAATCCTTCTGAAGCCGGATAGGTTTCAATGCTGTCAATCTCCTCACCAATGGTTTTAAATAATTGTGAACGATATGGTTCAAAATTTACTCCGCCATAAATCAACAGATTAAAATTCGGAAATATTTCTTTGATGGTTTTCTTTCCGGTCTTCTGTAACAGTTTCTCAAAATACATTTGTACCCACGGCGGAATCCCGCTAATGAGGGTCATATTCTGATCATAAGTTTCTTCAACAATAGCATCTACTTTCTGTTCCCAGTCTTCAATGCAGTTTGCTTTGAAAGAAGGAAGCTGATTTCCTTTCAGATATTTAGGCACATGATGATTCACAATACCTGATAATCTTCCCGTGAGAATGCCATTTACATTTTCCAATACAGGACTACCTGATAAAAAAATCATTTTACCATTTACAAAAGCGGAATTATTGTTTTCTGATATGTATAGAAGCAATGCATTGCGAGCTGAGTTAATGTGATTCGGAATAGATTCTTTAGTAAGAGGAATATATTTTATTCCTGAAGTTGTGCCTGATGATTTTGCAAAATACACAGGCTTACCGGGCCACAAGACATCCTTCTCTCCTTCTTTAATTTTTTCGATATATGGAATCAATGCTTCATAATCACGAATTGGAACGCGTTTCACAAATTCTTCATGAGAAGTTATTTCGCTGAAACCATGTTCCTTTCCGAACACAGTTTTTTTTGCCTGATTAATTAATTTATGAAAAAGAAATTCTTGTGCCCTTGTGGCTTCCTTGCTCCACTTATTGATATTACGATGTACAACATTTGCATAAGGTCGAGCAAAGAATGATTTAATACTCATGAGGCAAATGTAAAATCAGTTTTCGTTTTTTATTGACACGGAGAAATTGATAAACACTCTTTAGTTTAAAGTTATAATTCTTAATAAAAAATTAATGCGCCTGGAAATATTTATAATGCTGTTTTATGTTGCTGAGCAACTCGTAAAAACTGCAATTCTGAAGGTATTCATCAGTATAACCGCAGAAGTCGATGAAGGCATCCATATCATCAAACGAAAGATCAATCATATCAGATTTTATACAAAGCTTTAACAGTTCGCGTTGCATGTTTCGTCGTTGGTCATTGTTCATTAGCATGGCAACCTTGCGCTTATCCTTTTCCTGTCGCGAGAAAAGTTCCCACAACGCAGTGATTGGACTTTGAGGACCAACTTCTTTATAGGTATCTGTATTTACTACTCCAAGGTCATCAATCTCTTCCTGAATTTCGTCGAATGTTTTATCTGGTGTAACGGTAATATTTTCCAAATCCATTTGAAGATGGAATAATGTAATTTTTAATTCGTAGTGCCATTGGCGTGCGGAATCTTTGTAACAAATATTTATTGGACTATAGTTTTGACAAACAACTAAAAAATTATCGGTGCGGTATCCGTTTAATTCAAATGTTCCGGTTGTGGTAGGAACAATGAATGAGCCGGTTCGCTGATTATAAATTTTTATAAACTTGTATCCAGCTGAACCATCATTAAAAGTTACACGACCTGAAACATGCAAGCCATCAGGCGCCTGAGCATGAACTAAAAATGGAAATAAAAACAGAAATAGCAGATTTCGAATCATTGATGGCAAAGCTAATTACCGTTTATTCTATGTTTCTATTTATGTTACATTTTGTTTTAGAATATTTATTTTGTGAACTATGAAATTCAAATGTCTATCATTAAAATTCACTTATACGCTTTGTGTAATTGCATCATTGATTTCAGTTTATATTATAACTGAAAACGAAGATATCGGTGAAGCAATGCGCCCTGATGAATACAGTATGGGAACAGCCTACTATGTTGTATTAATTTCTGTAGGGTTAATGAGCAGTGCGTTTGTTGTTCTTCTTTTTCAATGGCCTGAATCTATTCAAGTAAAATTAAGAATATGGGTAAAAGCTGTTTTAATAACCGCTGGAATTATACTAGCCGGAGGTCTTCTTTTTGCAATAATATTCGGTATTGCAATGTCAGGGGGGCATTGGGCTTTCGGATAATTGGTGACTTTAGGGACGATGAAGTTTGCTGATGCTTCCGGTTTCAAACCGGAGGATTTATTGGAGCACGGTTGCAAAGGTGCCCAGCTGGAAAATATTCTCTTTTGAACTTTTCGTTTTTGGATTATTAATACCTAACAGCTAAGCCGCAGAGAAAAATTACCCCCTTGTTTATAGAGTTGTTTTTGCCCGCTCCGATTTTTGGAGGGGGTTTTTGTTTTTGGATTATTATTTTGTGTGCGAAAAAATATTTCAAATCGAAATGGATATTATTAAAACAATTAAAAGATTAGAGTTAATTCAAAATCTGATTTCATTAGAAGAAGATGATGAAATCAATTCTCATATACTTAAACTAAAATCACTAAACGGAAGTGATGAAATAAAAAATATTATTGATTTACTTGAAAAGAAAAAATATAGCAATGCAAATATTTCAATTACAGCATTCATTAATCAGCATCGGCAAGTATCAAGTTATATTGACCCTGAAATTGCAGGATTAAAACTTGAAGCGAAAACATTGGAAGCTGAAGTCAATAATCTTTCAAATGAAAAAGCGGACTTAGAAAAGTTAATTCATGAATTTGGAATCAGACATAATCATGAATTAGGAGAACTGATTTTGAAAATACTTGAACATAAAAAAGCAAAAGCAAAAGGAACTCCGAAACAAGAAGAAACTGAAAGGGATTATGATGACTTTAATAAAGAATATGAAATATTAAAGGATGAGGTTCTATTAGAATTAACTAAAGAAGAAAAAAAAGAATTGAAACAAAAATACCGGAGGGCAAGCAAGCTATGTCATCCTGATGTTGTGAGCGAAGAACAAAAAGAACTGGCAGACAAATTATTTATTGAATTAAACAAAGCTTATGAAATGAATGATTTAAAAAGAGTAACAGAACTATTAGAAAACTTAACGAAAGGGGAATTCTTTTTTAGTAAATCTGATATAATAAATGAAAAGCAAAAATTAAAATCAGAAATTGAAAATCTACGATTGAAAATAAAGAAAATATTGAGTGAATTAATTAATATAAAAGAAAGTGAAAGTTACAAAACCATTCAAAATATAAATGATTGGGATTCCTATTTTGCAGAAACAAAATCACAATTGCATTTACAGCTAAACTATTTAGAAGATGTTAGAGAATAAACCCATTAAAAGTGAAACAAATAAATTACTTAAGTTAAACATTTCACTTAATATAACCAATAGAATAATAACAGAATTTAATAAGCAGGAGATAATAAAATTTGCGTTTGAATTTCCATTTCAATTTATTTATATGGTTTCTGAATATTACCAATTTAAAGATTTAAAGATTGTAGAAAAATATATCACTAAATGGAACAGGGAAAGAATAAGTGTTAATTCTTCACTTGTAGATTCAGAAACAATAATCGAAAAATTTATTGACCTATGGAGGTGGGATATATTAAGCATCAATTCGTCATTACCTTGGTCAGAAAATTTGATTAAAAAATATATTGATAGATGGAATTGGGAAAGTTTAAGTCATAATATTTTTTTTACTTGGTCTGAAGACTTTTTTGAAAAATTTATTACCCATTGGGATTGGCAATATTTATCTTTAAATAAATTACTTCCTTGGTCAGAAGAATTTTTAGAAAAACATCTTGACAAATGGGATTGGTCCTGGTTAAGTGGTAATGAATCACTTCCTTGGTCAGAAGAATTTTTAGATAAGCACCTTGCCAAGTGGGATTGGAAAAACTTAAGCGGTAATTCCATGCTTCCTTGGTCAGAAGAATTTTTAGAAAAATACCTTAACAAGTGGGACTGGCACAGGTTAAGTTGTAATGAATCACTTCCTTGGTCGTTAGCTTTAATTGAAAAATATAATAACAGATGGGTATGGCATAGTTTAAGTAACAATATATCATTACCCTGGTCTGAAATTTTAGTTGAAAAATATATTTATAGATGGTCATTTGGTGTGTTAAGAGAAAATCCATCATTTCCATGGACCGAAACATTATTTAATAAATATTCTAATATAGGGCCATGGTCTTCTGCATATTTTCGCTCTTATAGCAAGTTTGAGTTATATAGGAAGGATGGTGGTGGGGTTTATAATCCTGATCTCAGTACATTATTTCTATTGAAAGAATATTTTAAAAAATATCCTTATTCTTTTCCGAGTAGTTATCTTCTTAAAAATAATTGGGATAAATTATTTAAACCATTTGTTGATGACGAATTACTTGAGACAGTAATGAAACAAATAAATAATTCAAGATAATGTAAGATGGTTATAGAAAATAATTTTTTAAAATATTGGAGTATTGACTGGAGTGTTCTTGGATTTATAATCCTTTTGATTTTCACTTTTGTTACATTAATGATTCCACAACAGAATTTTCACTCAATATTTGCAACTTGACTAAGTAGAGACAATGGTGAAAAAAAGCATTTGTTTTTGGACTATTACAATCTAAAAGAATGAATTACACAAAACTTTTTTTCGGTAAAGAGTTAAATGAGTTGACTTATGAAAATATTGAAAACTATTTTATAGATGAAAAGGATGAATCAGATAAAATTGAATTCAAATCCTATTATAATCTTGAAGAGAAAAATCATACTGAAAAAGAAAATGGTGTAATAAGAGCAATTTGCGGGCTTCTTAATTCAGAAGGTGGTCTTGTTATTTGGGGGGCTCCAGTTGGACAAGCAGTAATTGGTAAGAAAGAGAAAATATTTAAAGGTGCTCTTTCACCACTGGATAAGTTAATTGAAAAAGATAGTTTCGTAAGTAGAGTTACTGATCTAATTACTCCATCACCTAAAGGAATTAAGTTTCATTCGCTTGAAAATGCTGGTCATTACATTTATATTATTGAAGTAGATCAGAGTTTTTATACCCCTCATCAATTTCGAAATATTTATTACATGAGGATAGATGGACAAACTAAGCCAGCCCCCCATCACTATATCGAAGCTCTTTTTCACAAAATTACTTTTCCAAAACTTGAAGGATATATAAAAATTGATTCTATCAAGACTGATGGACAAAGATTTATAGTGCAGGTTTCAAATATGATTTTTAATAAATCAAAAATTCAAAATGAGCATAATATTTATTATCGCGTTATTGTAACAGTTGGCAAGTTCGCTCAGTTTGGAATTTACACTTCTAAAGATAAAATCTACACAATGGAAGGTCATGAACTAAGGGTTAATAATGCGAAGTCAACTCTTTATTATGATGAGCCGCTTATGAATTCGGAAATTATTGTTTTTAACCCATTTGAACTAAACAAAGAAAATAATGAATGTGAAATAATGCTTTTTTTTGGTGGTGAAAAATCACCCTTGATGATATCTGAATATAAATTAAAGATTGAAACTCATTTAATAAAGGACTTGAATAAATTAATTATTACAATGAATGAAAATAAATACAGCTTTGAAAATAGCGATAAAAGTGAATTATCAGAAACTGATAAAATGAAAATTATTTTAGGGAGATAAATATTTTTTTAATTAAATAACCAGATATTTATTAATAGTCTAAAATAAATTACCTGTTTCAAAATAACACAACCAAATTCCGTGTTGCTCGCGTGAGTGATTGCAACGGAAATCATTTTTTTGTAATCAAAAAAATATTGCAGGTAAAGCACGACAGCATTTTTTGTATTCAAAAAATGGTGGCACGCCCAACTGTAACAGTCACAAAAACACGAAAACAAAATCGTTGATAAACTGTTGAAAAGAAAAACCCGTTTTGTGGATAAAGCGCCCTCACCGATAGCTCGAACCCCAACGGCAATCAATACTTTCGCCCCACTACCAAACCAAACTATTTTACTGTGAAATTAGTCAGCTTAGAGATTAAGGGTTTTAAAAGCTTTGCCGAAAAAACCACCATCAACTTTAACGACGCTGTAACAGGTGTTGTGGGACCGAACGGAAGCGGTAAGAGTAATGTGGTGGATGCTATCCGCTGGGTGCTGGGCGAACAGAAGACCACTGTGCTGCGCTCGGAGAAAATGGAGAATGTGATTTTCAACGGCACCAAGAACCGCAAAGCCGCAGGGCTTGCCGAAGTGTTTCTGACTTTTGAAAACACGAAGAACCTGCTGCCGACTGAGTATCACTCGGTGACCATATCGCGCCACTACTACCGCAACGGCGAGAGCGAGTACAAGCTGAACAATGTAACCTGTCGCTTAAAAGATATAACCAGTTTGTTTATGGATACGGGCATCAGCAGCGACTCGTACGCGATTATTGAGCTGGGCATGGTGAACGATATTTTAAACGACAAGGAACACAGCCGCCGTAAATTGTTTGAACAGGCAGCGGGCATATCGAAGTACAAGGCGCGGAAGAAGGAAACTTTTCAGAAGCTGGAACTCACGCAGATTGATTTGAACCGCGTGGATGATTTGTTGTTTGAGATTGACAGCAACCTGAAATCGCTCGAGAGCCAGGCGCGCAAAACGGAGCGCTACTTTAAACTGAAGGAAGAATACAAATTGCTTGCGATAGAGCTGGCGGTGTTTACGATTGATGGAATACGCAAGGCATTTGAGCAGGTGCAGGTGCAGCAGCAGCAGGAAGAGGAAAAGAAGATTGCGCTGGATACGGAAATTGTGCTGAAGGAAGCGGGCATTCAGCAGGAGAAAACGGATAACATTGAGAAAGAAAAAAATCTGTTACAGTCGCAAAAGCAACTGAATGAATTAGTGACGGGACTGAAGCAAAAAGAAAATGAAAAAAATCTTTTAGCAGAAAATAAAAAACACCAGACCGACACGAAGGAGCGCCTCACGCAACAGACTGTTTTTTCCGTGGAGAATTTGAATCGGTTAGATGTGGAATTGGCGGATGCAGATGCACGGAAGAGCAACGAACAGAATTTGCTCATCACACTGCAAACAGAACTGGAGCAAGCGAAGATTACATTGGAGAACATTCGGTTGGGGCACAGTGATGCGCGCCGGAATTTAGATACACAGAACCGGCAAGTGCAGGCAGCGGATTCGGAAATAAATGAGTCGGACCGCAAGCTGGCAGTGAACAATGTGAAGAAAGAAAATTCGACGAAAGATATTCAGGTGATATGGAACGAGCACAAGCAGCGCATTGACGACAAGGGCAGAATGACTGCTGAACTGTTTGAAATGCATCAGCAGGAAACTTTGCAGCGCGATGCGATTGCGCAACTGACACAGCAGGGTGATGAACTGCAATTGCAAATAGGAATTGCGGAAGAAGCGGTGGATAAAACACGCGAGACACTGAATGATAAAAACAGAAAGCTGGATGCGCGCTCGAATGAATTTAACCTGACGAAAAGTTTTATTGAGAGCATGGAAGGTTTTCCGGACTCGATAAAATTTCTGGCGCAGAACAATACCTGGTCGCAAACGAAAGCTCCGCTCCTCTCTGATATTATCAGTTGCAACCCGGAGTATCGCGTGGCGATTGAAACTTACTTAGAGAATTATCTGAACTACTATGTGGTGAGTGATATGAAGGAAGCAATGGGCGCGGTGAATTTGCTGAGCAGTGCTTCGAAGGGTCGCGCGAACTTTTTTGTGCTGAATGATTTTGAAGATTTTAATTCATCAACCATCACCGCACCTGAAGGAACCATATCGGCAGTGGATGTTTTGGATTTGGATAGTGAATACAAAAAGTTAGGCGCCTATCTGTTACACAATGTTTTTGTGGCAGCGAATGATGCGCAGGTGGAAGGCGCGCGAAATAAAAATGCGGTGATACTATCGCGCTCCGGAAAAATGATGCGCAGTCCGTACTCGGTTTCGGGTGGACAGGTGGGTTCGTTCAGCGGGAAGCGATTGGGGCGTGTGAAAAACATGGAGGCGCTCGGAAAAGAAATTGAACAACTGAAAGCTGACTCGGAAAACCTTCGCGCGCAATTGCAAACACAGCAACAGGAGTTGATTGCTTTGAAAACTTCTTCGACTGATAAGGAACTGGATGCTGCGCGTGAAAAACTGAATCACATTAAGAACCTGATTACTTCCATAAAAACCAAGATTGAACATTTAGAAGAAAGTCAGCAAGCGGCTGAAGAGCGTAAGAAAGTGTTGGAGCAACTGTTACACGAACTGGATGCGGAGAATGAATTGCTGAATCAGCATCGTGCAGAACTGGTGGGCAAGCGTGCAGGATTATTTGAATCGCTTACTTCTATGGAGCAATCGTTTAAAGCAACCGAAGCGGGATTGAATGAAGCATCAGTTATTTTCAACTCAAAGAATATTCAGTTTCTGCAACAGCAGAATAAAGTGGGTGGCATTTCGCAGGAAATAAGTTTCAAGCAGCAAACACATCTGCAACTGAAGGAACAGATTGAGAACAACAACATCGCCATCATTCACGCCACTGCTCAGCTTGCTGACATTGAACAGAAGATGAGCATTGCCGAAGTGGAACTGATACACCTGTATGAAGAGAAGACCCGACAGGAAGCAACGGTGGCGCAAGTGGAACAAGTGTATTACGAAAGCCGCGGACAAATTAATGCAGAGGAAGAAAAAATCAGAGTGTTACACCGCAGCAAGGAACAGGTGGAAATGATATTGAACCAGGTGAAGGAGAAATCAACCGAAATGAAAATTCAGTTGGGTTCACTGAAGGAAAGACTGGACCTTGAATTCCATTTGAACATTGAAGAGCTGATGGACAAGGAACCGAATGCTGAACTGAACAGAGAAGAACTCACCGAGAAAACCTCGCGCCTGAAAAGCCGCATTGATAATTTCGGAGAGATAAACCCGATGGCGGTTGAGGCATTCAACGAAATGAAGCAGCGCGCTGATTTCATTACCGCACAGAAAACTGATTTGGCAAATGCAAAGGAAATGTTGCTGAAGACCATTGAGGAAATTGATACCACCGCGAAAGAACAATTCTTAACTGCGTTCAATAAAATCAAGGATAATTTTCAGAAAGTTTTCCGTTCGTTATTTACCGAGGATGATACTTGCGATTTGTTGCTCGTGAATCCGGAGAGTCCGTTGGATTCTGATATTGAAATTATCGCGAAGCCAAAAGGCAAGCGCCCGCAAACCATCAATCAACTTTCGGGAGGAGAAAAAACTTTGACTGCTATCTCGCTCCTCTTCTCGCTTTATTTACTCAAGCCCGCTCCGTTTTGTATTCTCGATGAGGTGGATGCTCCGCTCGATGATGCGAACATTCATAAGTTCAACGAAATTATTAAGGAGTTCAGTCAGGATTCACAATTCATTCTCGTCACTCACAACAAACAAACCATGAGCACTGTTGATGTTATTTATGGTGTCACTATGCAGGAGCAAGGGGTTTCGAAAGTTGTGCCGGTGGATTTCAGGAGTCTTAACTAGATTATAGATTATAGTTTAAAGAAAAGCCGCGCTGAGTTAGTGCGGCTTTTTTATTTGGTCACCTACCAATTATTTTCTGAAATAATTTCTGTTTTTGTAATTGTTTCGACACCTATATATCCATATTCAATATAATGTGGTTTCGAGGTAATTGAAGAATCATTTTCAAAGGTTGCAACTATATGATACCCGTTCTCACCTGTGTTTTCAAATAACAGTCTTGTATCCTGATTATTATTTAATCCATTTGATTCAATGGAGCCACCATTATGTTTCAGCACAATGTGTTTAATAAATTTTCCAGAACGGTTTTTAATTGTGACACTTGCAAATTTTTTTGAAATATTTTCATAAGAAAACACCTGTATCAATACAAAATGCCAAAGAAGAATTCCTGTAATAATTGCTGCTGCTACTTTTAAAATGGTGTGTTTCATAAAACTCTTTGCAGCAGAATTAATGGCTGACAATAAATTTCTGTGTAACAGTTTTATTATCAGCAATCAGTTGGATAAAATAAATTCCGGATGGAAGTTGTTTTACATCAACAGTTGTTTGCTTGTCTCCACTTTGCAAGTTTGCAGTTTGAATTTTTCTTCCAATCAAATCAAAAATATCAAATTCAATTTCTCCATTCAATTGATTATCTGCAATGGTTAATTGTTCGTTCACTGGATTCGGATAAACAATAAAATTATCTGCTGTAACACTTTCAATACCTGAAACAATTTCGCCACACTCCCAATGAAATAGTTGTGCGGTGTATGTGGTCTCCCATTCGTTGGTAACCTGCGTAAATGTTTTCCATTGTGCAACACCCGAAGCAACCAATGCATTTGCGCTGTCGGCAATTTCAATTACGCGATTATAAAATGCAAGGTCGTTTAAACTTGCCTGTTCAAAAAAAATGGTTTGCAGATAAAATCCGTTGGATGGATATTGCCCACTCTGCACTTTGTCAATAACATCATTTATCTGTGCAACTACTTCGGCAACTGTGGAGGTATCCCATATTTTAATGGTGCATCCAACACCGAGATGACGAATGTGAGTGGATGTATCATGTGTTAAATAAGCAGAGGGACTTTGCGGATTCCATACTCCAAAGTATTTTAAATCATCCACATGATTCGGAGTTCCACCACCCATCATGTAATCCGGTTTCCAATACTGGTTCGGATAAATAATTCCATATTGACCATCTACTAAATTGGTCCAGATGTTTACACCATTACTGTCATTGTAAATGGTTCCGCCAATCAC
>CANIPU010000021.1 GCA_947469485.1 Chitinophagaceae bacterium
CTCCGGGGAAATTTTCCTGCATCACCCAGCGCACAATTTCGCCCCACGATTCAAATCGCGGAACAGCAACTTTTGCAATCTGCAAATGCGAAAGTGATTCGGTGTGCGTTTTCACTTTCACATCTTTTCCGCGCACCTGATACACATAAAATTCATTGCGGTAGTTGTCGCATTTCTTTTTCCATTCGGCAATCAGTTTTTTCACTTGTCCGTCTAAACGCAAATCATTTTCGGCATACAATTCTTCCAACTGCTTTTTCAGTTTTTCCTTATCTGAAATTTTTGAAGAAGAAAGTGTGTCAATGGTTTGGCTGATGCTGTGAAGCTCCTGTGCGATTTTACTTTGATTCAAACTCCACTTATCATACGCACGATTGTTCTCCGAAATTTCACTGAGGTAGCGAATGCGCGCAGGAGGGATGATGTAGATTTTTTCACTCATCTCCTCCGACGATTCAAAGTGAGAAGAAAGTTTGGAAGAAGTTTTTTCCGCAATTTTATCCATCACCGCGCGATACAAATTGTTCATGCCCGGGTCGTTGAATTGCGAAGCGATGGTGCCGAACACCGGAATTTTTTCATCCGCAATTTCAAAGAGTTGATGATTGCGCTTGTATTGTTTTTTCACATCGCGAATGGCATCGAGCGCACCGCGTTTATCGAATTTGTTGAGCGCAATAATGTCGGCGAAATCAAGCATGTCAATTTTTTCCAGTTGCGATGCCGCACCATATTCAGGAGTCATCACATACAAACTCACATCGCTGTGGTCAGTGATTTCTGTATCGCTTTGTCCGATGCCCGAAGTTTCAAGAATGATTAAATCGTAACCCGCAGCTTTCACAATATCCAATGCTTCCTTCACATATTTCGACAGTGCAAGATTCGATTGTCGTGTGGCAAGTGAGCGCATATACACCCGAGGATTGTTGATGCTGTTCATGCGTATTCTGTCGCCGAGCAATGCACCACCTGTTTTTCGTTTCGACGGGTCAACAGAAATTATTGCAATCGTTTTGTCTTTGAAGTCAATGAGAAAACGGCGAACGAGTTCATCAACCAGCGAAGATTTTCCTGCACCGCCTGTTCCGGTGATTCCAAGTATTGGTGTCTTAACTGCTTTTGCTTTCTGATGAATTTCAGCCAGTGCGGGCTTCGCCACATCCGGAAAATTTTCTGCTGAAGAAATCAATCGCGCAATCGAATGCGGATGCTTTGCATCTAAATGATTTATTTCTCCGTTCAATATTTCCCCTGTTGCGAAATCACATTGTTGTAATAAATCATTAATCATTCCCTGCAATCCCATCGAGCGGCCATCATCAGGATGATAAATGCGTGTGATGCCATAATCATGTAAGTCAGCAATTTCAGAAGGAAGAATTGTTCCGCCGCCGCCGCCGAAAATTTTTATATGACCACAACCATTTTCCTTCAGCATGTCGTGCATGTATTTGAAAAACTCATTGTGCCCGCCCTGATAACTGGTAATCGCAATCGCCTGTGCATCTTCCTGAATGGCGCAGTCCACAATTTCTTTCACACTCCGGTCGTGCCCCAGGTGAATCACCTCTGCACCACTCGCCTGAATAATTCGGCGCATAATATTTATCGCAGCATCGTGCCCATCGAAAAGCGATGCAGCAGTCACAATTCTGATTTTATTTTTTGGTTTATAAACTTCCGTCGGCTTCATGCAATCTTGAAATTTTCAGGAGCGAAAATACAAGGGAATGACAATTGTAACTTACTAAAACAAAAAGAGCCTTCAAAATATTTGAAGGCTCTTTTTATATATTTTTTATTTAGACTTTACTGCAATACAATGTTAAATACAACACCATTGATTTCTACAGTTGCCTGACTGTCGCATGAACCAGTGCCAAAATCAAGAATGCGAACCGGTTTTCCATCAGGTGTGATTTCAATGGTTCCCTGTTTAATATATGGGCAACCAACAGCAATAATTAATGGATCAGTTATGCTTGCGGTAAAACTTGCACCGGCGCGACTTACTCCCTCAGCATTACCTGTTATTGAATACACATCATCCAGCGGTGTTAAAGTTGATTGTCCTTCCACCCATTCGCGGTTCCGTTGCGATGTCCAGCTCATGGTTGTTCCATCAGTAAATAGAATATTTGCTAAGCTGACATTAATGCCATAAGTATAGTGGCCTGCTCCGTTTAATCCATTATTGGTTACAGTCTTCATGTAGTCGTACTTATCACCGCTTACATAGTAATTGTGAGTTGAAATAGTAATAACTGTTCCTGCATCGCGGTATTTTCCGGTCCAGGTGGCTTTTATTTCTCCTTTGCGATACTTGTTATCCCAGCCACTGCACAAACAACCTTGTGAACTGGTAGTATCAAATAATATAGTGATTGATTTTTCGCCGGTAATTGTATCGGGAATTGTATCTAAAAACACTTCGGCACAAGAAGGAAGCAGTGCAAAATTTGCATCTTCCACTTTGTAAATACTGTTTTCATACGCCGATGAATTTATAGCATCCCAGATTCGGTCAGACTCGTTTTCTGCTTTAAAATTGTCAGCTGCTACGGAAGTATCATCATCACTTTGCTCTTTTTCACATGAGTTGAAAGTTGCAAGTGAGGCAAATAACATTGCGAGCAGCGAAAACTTAAAAATTCCTTTTTTCATGTTTCTTTATTTTTTATGAATTTAGTTAATCAGATGAAAATTTATCTAAAGAAGTTGTATCAGTGCAAGGGGCAAATGTATAAGCATTTCGTGTGCCAACAATATTAATGCGGACCACCAGGGCCAGGACCTTTTGGCGGAGGCATTCCGTTTTCATTTTGTTGCTTTAATTGTTCAAGCAAGTAAAGCTTGAATTTTTGTTCGGCTACCCAGAATTTGGCTACCTTTTTTACAGGCAGTACTTTTTTAAACTCTTCATTGTATTTCTTTTTTATGTTGAGTTCATCTAGCTGTGAACTGAATTCAGAATCAATAGTTTTTGCAACATCTGCATCGCTCATATCATCGAAATTAATTTTAGCATTCATAAGTTTTGACATTCTGCTTTTCCTAATTGCTTCCATTTCAGTATCGAATTGATTGTAAACAGGCCAAAAAACTTTAGCCTCATCAGATGTCAGATTTAACTCCTTGGTTATATATCCAACTTTAATTGCTTCAATTTTTTCTTTTTTGTCGCCTCCACCGCCTGGGCCAGGTTGTGCTTTTGCGAGTAAACAACTCAACAAAATCGTAATTACTAAAATTGTCTTTTTCATTTTGTAAAATTTATTTTATGATTTATAGGTTTTGTATGTCGTCCAGAGTTATTCCATTTAAGTCGTTCAGCGATTCTTCAAAATCTGAATTTTGAACTTCAATTCCGGCATTCAGATTATTGAAGGATTTTTCATTCATCTGAGCTACAATTGAGCTTTCGTCCAGCGATGATATATTTTCAGAAAGGTAGGAACTTATTTCTTCGTTGCTTATCTGTGCTAATGGAGATATGGTTTCAATTTCATCAACCGGTTTTGTTATAACAACAATTGCCAAAATCATAACCGCGAGCATTGGAGTTGCAGCCAACAAATGAGTCAAGCGAAAAGAATATTGAAAATACTCGCTCACACTTTCTAAAATGGTGAGTGATTTTTTGCGGGAAGTTTTTTGGAGAATTTCGTTTGGCAATCGTTCGAAATATCCATAAGGCACCTCAAACATTTCTTGCTTTTTAAAAGCGGCTAATCCTGAATTTTTTAATTCATGGCTAACAGATTCAGCCTGAATTTTTTCCATCACATTTTCTTCCACCGTGCTGAAATAGTTTTCAGGAACAGTAAACAGATTCTCTTTTTTCCGTTCTGCCAGAAGCGGAGAGAGTTGTTTTAATTCATTCAATATGTCGTTCCTGTTTTCCATTTTGTGTCGATATTACTATGATGTTTTAGTTGGCTGATGGTTTAATCAGCCAGTAAAAATTTCTCTACTTTTTTTACAGCATGATGAAATGAAGCTTTTAAAGCCCCTTCCGATGTGCGGAGCACGCGACTCATTTCTTCGTAAGGCATTTCGTCGTAGTAACGGAGATTGAAAACTATCCGTTGTTTTTCAGGTAAACTCAAAATGGCTTCCTGCAGTTTAAGTTCTGTTTTGCTCTCCGAAAAATTTCCGGAAGTGGTGAGTTTATTTTTTAATTCCTTAGTTACATCTTCTATCGGAAGATAAAACCGTTTCTTCTTGCTGTTTAAAAAAGTGATGCTTTCGTTGGTGGCAATCCTATACAACCAGGTAAATAGTTGAGAGTCTTCGCGAAAACCATCCAAGCTCTTCCACACTTTGATAAAAACATTTTGCAGAATATCATTTGCATCGTCGTGGTCAATTACAATGCGGCGGATGTGCCAGTACAACCGCTCCTGATACCGACGAATGAGAATGGTATAGCTCTCTTCGCGCCTATCAGTGGTACGAAACTGCATTAATAGTTCTGCATCGGTTATTTGAAGGGTCATTCAGTTGCTAATATATTTTCAGAAAGTTGACATATTGACTATTTAGAATTCTCAGGGTTTAAAAGGATTAATTATTTAATTGTTTAAAATAAAAAAAGCCGTCTCATGAATTGAGATCGGCTTTCTTTCAATCTAAAATCTTGTTTATTTCCTGTCAACAACCTTCATCACCGCTTCTACCACATTTGGTGTATCAATATTGTACTTCGTTAAAAGCTCTTCGGGTTTTCCACTTTCGCCGAATGAATCCTGTACGGCAACCATTTCAATCGGTGCCGGAAAATTTCTGCTTAGTACTCCGGCAATGCTTTCTCCCAATCCGCCATATTGCTGATGCTCTTCGGTTGTTACACAACATTTTGTTTTACGCACTGAATTAAGAATAGCTTCTTCATCCAGTGGTTTTATGGTGTGAATGTTTATCACTTCGCACGAAATATTTTTTGCAGCCAGAATCTTTGCGGCTTCAATTGCTTTCCAAACCAGGTGACCACAAGCGAAAATGCTGACATCAGTTCCTTCGCTCATCATTTGTGCTTTCCCAATAATGAACTGTTCGGCAGTAGTGATGTTCGGAGTTTTTGGTCTGCCGAAACGCAGATAAACAGGCCCTTCATAATCAGCAATAGCAATTGTTGCTGCTTTTGTTTGGTTGTAATCGCATGGCACAATTACGGTCATACCCGGTAACATTTTCATCATACCGATATCTTCAAGAATCTGGTGTGTGGCTCCGTCTTCGCCAAGTGTTAAGCCCGCATGCGATGCACATATTTTTACATTCTTCCCTGAGTAAGCAATGCTTTGGCGAATCTGGTCATACACTCTTCCGGTAGAAAAATTAGCGAAGGTTCCTGTATATGGAATCATTCCGCCAATAGTTAAACCAGCTGCCACACCCATCATGTTTGCTTCAGCAATTCCTACCTGAATAAACCGCAAAGGAAATTCTTTAATGAACTCATCCATACGCAATGAACCTGCAAGGTCAGCGCTAAGTGCAACTACTTTTGGGTTTTTACGCGCAACTTCTGCGAGTCCGGCACCAAAGCCGCCTCGTGTTTCTTTCATGTCTTTATTGGTGTATTGTTCTAACATGTTTATAGGTGCTTGTTCTATCATGATTAAAATTTTGCGGAGGCAGTTCCCCCTTCTGTTATGTTAATGAGTTGTTCTTTTGAGTCAGTGGTTTTCTTCGACATTTTCGTGCGAAAAATAATCTTGTAAGTGCCGGGTTGCAAGGCTACTGTTTCCACACCTCCAAATTCACCAAGGGTATAAATTTTTTGCCAGTTGGTTCCATTTAACCAAAGAATTCCTCCATAACCAGGAACCGATTTCTGAATAGTTAATACACCAGGTGTTGGAATTTCAATGGTTGTTGTTTTACTCTGAGCAATATCAATATTGTGAAGCTTAGTTCTTGGAAGGGTTAAAAATTCAAGATCATATTTTCCGCAAATAAATTTTTGTTTGGAGTTAATTTCCTGAACATGCACAGTTCCATATTTTTCAGATTGCTTTATCAGGCATTTTATTTTGTTGTTAATGTTATTGTTAATTGTTGTGCCTTGTAATTTGATAAATAAATATCCCTGAGGTGCAGGCACATCTACTTTGTTAATGCTTTTTGGAGCCAGTTCAATATCTTTTAATTCAACAGGTGGAGTTGTTTGAACAACCAGGTTATAAGCACTCACCGGATCAAGATTTACAGTATCAGAAATTCCTTTGTAGTTGAGCGTGTGTGTGTAGTTGTATCTTATGGCTCCGCTTCGGTTATCATAAAAAGTCATAACAGCATCAGTTTCTGAAGCATTATTATTTATATCGAGCAAATTCACCTGAATATAAGTCGGATTAAGTGCAGCATTCAGAATTTGCTGCATTGCATTTTTAAAACCCTGCGGGTCTTGTGCATTATAAAAAGCACCCATGCATTGGAGGTTGCTGATTATAGTATTGTCGGCATTTAATCCAATTATGAATGGTCGGAGGAACACACCGTTTTTTTGCAGTGCAAGAGAAACTGCGCAAGGATCAACATCACAACTTTCAGCACCATCAGTAATCAGAATAAGAATATTTCGCGAATTGTTGTCTTTAGGATAATCGTATGCTGCCTTTTCCATTGACATGCTTATTGGTGTAATCCCCATAGGCTCCAGCTTCTTTAAAGATTCTTTTATGATACCTGCATTATCAGTTCCAAAGGGCACAAGCAACTTTGTATCGTTGCAATCATTGAGTGATGAAACAGACTGGCTACCATAAACGCGAAGGCCTAACTCAATATTTGGTTTTCGCTTTAGCGTATCAATAATTTCTCCGAGAATTCTTTTTGCAACATTCATTCGGGGCTCATTTCCCCACGACACCATCATACTGGATGAAGCATCAACTAAAAATAAAATTCGTGTAATGGGTACTGAAGGAATAGTTTGCGCGCTGCTCTTTGACCTTCCAAGAGTGACTACGGCAATTGAAAAAATTAAAATAAAAAAACAATTTCTCATAGTTTCACCTGTGTGGTTTTGTTTGATGAAACTGTAAATATTTTTTGCTGAGTAAGGTTGGCTCTTTTTCCTTTATCAGGTCTTGAAATCAAAATATATTCTCCTGGCTGAATTTGTAAACTGGTGTTTGATTTCAAGGCATTGAAATCATAAACTTTTGTCAAAGTATTATTTTCTTTAAATAACAATGTTGCCACTACCAGTTGCATTGGTTGTAAAGTAACTGTACCCGGAACCGGAATATGTATTTCGGTTTCAGGTGATTGTTGCAACCGCACTCCGTATTTATAAATTCTTGGCACAGTCAGAATTTCAAGATCATAATCGCCTGCCAGGTATTTTCGGGTGGAATTAAAATCCTGAACATATAATATTTCTTCAGTTCCGACCTTTCGAACAATACATTGAACCGGGGTATATGAATTTGTTTGACCATCGATTTTCAAATCCAGTTTGCCTTGCGGGATATCTAAAGCAATCATATTGTGTTTGCCGGGGAGTAATTCAATGTTGTTTTTTCTCGCTGAAGGGAATGTATGAATTATTAAATCGTATCTTCCTTTGGGATCCAATCGAAGCGTATCAGGTATTCCATTCGCATCCAAAGTATGAATGAAATTGAAAAGTGTTTTTTGAGAATAATGATCAAGGAAGCTCATTTCTACATTCGTTTCTGTTGGCATTCCATAAGCGTCCAGTAAATTTACCTGAACAGTTGTTCGGTTCAACGCTTGTTTTACTACTGCATTAAGGACTCCTCCGAATTCATTTTCATCAGCTACATCATAATAAGTTCCAAGGCAGTTAAAAAACTTTTTGAGGGAATCTGTAATTCCAAGCCCGACAATAAATGGTTTTAATGCAATTCTTTTTTGCTGAAACGATTCGGCAAGATCGCACGGATTGCCGTTGCAGGTTTCAATACCATCAGTGATCAGTATAATTGAATTAAATGCAGTAGTGTCTTTTGGAAAATCATTCAGCGATTGTTCGAGAGAATAAGTTATTGGAGTTTGGCCCTGAGGAGTAATGCGCTTTAAGGCTTGTTTTATGTTCTCAGAATTTTTTTTTGCAAACGGAACTTCAAGCTTTGTGTCTTTACAATTATTCTGAGCTTTCGGATATTGATGACCTAGCACGCGCAATGCAAATTCCACTTTAGGATTGGTGCGCTCCATGCTGTCAATAAACGAAACGAGAATATTTCCGGCTAATTCAAACTTTACCTGTTGTTGAAACTTTTGCTTCATGCTTCCACTTCCATCGAGGACAATAAGAACCCTTGAAATCTGTGCGAAATTTTTTTCGGCACTTAGAATTAGAAAAACAAAAAGTATAAGTTTTTTCAGCAATCAGTATGCTTTATTAAATGAAACGAAAAAAAATCTTCGCTATTGTTTAGTAATCACCTGATGAAACAGGTAATTGCTTCAATGCTTCTACGAGTTGTGCATCGTTAGGCGCAATACCATGCCATTCATGACCTCCCATCATAAAATCCACCCCAAATCCCATAATTGTCTTCATCAAAATAACAGTTGGTTTTCCTTTTCCTGTAATTGATTTAGCTTTTTGCATGGTGGTTAAAATTTCTTCCATCACATTTCCATTCATTTGTAAAACCTGCCAGCCAAAAGACTCAAATTTCGCCTTCAAATCACCAAGAGCCATTACTTTTTCTGTAGGCCCGTCAATTTGTTGTCCGTTCCAATCTATCGTAGCAATCATATTATCCAGTTTGTGATGTGCAGCGAACATTATTGCCTCCCAGTTTTGACCTTCTTCCAGTTCTCCATCACCATGCAACGAATAAACCAAGTGGGAATCATTGTTCATTTTTTTTGTGTAAGCAGCGCCACAAGCAACCGACATACCTTGCCCCAATGAGCCACTTGCAATTCGTACCCCGGGTAATTGCTCGTGAGTTGTTGGATGACCTTGTAATCTAGTATTTAATTTTCTGAAAGTTGACAATTCACTAACAGGAAAATATCCGTTTCGTGATAGTACTGAATAATAAACGGGACTGATGTGTCCATTAGAGAGAAAAAACAAATCTTCTCCAATGCCGTCCATATCGAATTCTTTTTTTCGACTCATAATTTCAAAAAATAATGCCGTCAGGAAATCTGCGCAACCTAAAGAGCCTCCCGGGTGGCCTGACTGAACGGCATGTACCATTCGAACAATATCTCTTCTTACCTGTGTAGCTGTTTTTTTTAATTCTTCTGTTGAAGCCATTGAATAAATTTTATGCGGCTAAAAATAGGAGGGCATTTCATTCAACAAATGACTGAATATTAACAATTGGTTTGAAACTTAATTTGCCGATCGTTGTTAGCATTTTGTAGTTTCAATAGAATTTCTACCTTTCACTTCTAAATAAACAAAGTCAAGTCATAAAAATGAAAAAAGTCAGCTCTCTTTTAGCTTCATTGCTTTTGATTTTATCTTTTCAATCATTTGCTTCCGATTCAAATGGCAAGGAAACCACTTTTACTGTTTTACATCAGTCATCAGACAAAATTGTAATTGAAGTGAAAGTCGGAGGATTTCAATTAGTAGAAGTTCAAACACCCAATGGAATTGAATACAAAGCTATTCTTGATCAAGGATCTTCTATTCTGCAAAATGGTGCACCTGATGTACAAAAATTAACAGCTTCTCTGATAATTGCGGATAATAAAACAATGGAAGTTTCCTCAACCATTTTGGAGTCAAGTATTCTTACAAACATAAATATTGCTCCCTCAAAAGGAAATATTATGAGAACAGTTGATCCATCTACTGTTCCTTTTTCTTATTCGGATATTTATGATTCCAATAATTTTTTTCCGGTTACAACTACCTCGCTTTGCGAACCATATATCATTCGCGATTATAGAGGATTGTCAGTTACAATAAATGCTATTCAGTATAACCCCATTACTAAGGAATTAAGAGTTGTCAAGGACATTATTGTAGAACTTACGGCTAATAACAGCCCGGCATTAAATCCGCTAACTCGCACAACCCCAATCAGTCATTTGAACGATCAGTTCGACATGATTTATTCCAACATTTTTTTGAATTATTCTGCTTTACAAAATCAAACCCGTTACGCTTCAATTACCGAAAGCGGAAGAATGTTGATCATTTGCTACGACGCTTACATGTCTAACATGAAATCATTTGTTGATTGGAAAATGCAGGAAGGAATTCAAGTAGATCTTGTTGCAAAAAGCGCTGCTGGTTCGACTTCAATTGCTATAAAAACTTATGTTCAGAATTATTTAACAGCGCATAGCGATTTTGCTTTTTTACTTTTAATCGGGGATGCCGCTCAGCTTCCAAGCAGCACAATCGGTGGCGAAGATTCTGATCAGGATTATGGATTTTTAGCCGGAAGCGATCACTACCCTGATGTAATCGTTGGCAGATTTTCTGCTTCAAGTGCAGCGCATGTTAGTACTCAGGTTGACCGCACAATTTTCTATGAAAAAACTCCT
Source organism: Chitinophagaceae bacterium (assembly GCA_947469485.1). Classification (GTDB taxonomy): domain Bacteria; phylum Bacteroidota; class Bacteroidia; order Chitinophagales; family UBA10324; genus UBA10324. The sequence goes on from CANIPU010000021.1 coordinate 10,507, forward strand.
GCATCTGGTTCATGGTATAAAAATGCAGTAGGAATTGCTTCTCCGCAAGGAGCCGGACAAGGTTATAATGGATTAGCTGATTGGGAATTTGAAAGAACTATTATTCGTCCACCGCTTATGGGATATAATTATTCTACAGTATCTGAATTATATGAAGGGTCACAAGGCGGTTCTGATGCTGCCGGAAATCCAACCGCTTCGAATTTATCTTCATTAATAAATAGCGGTATAGGTGTATTAAATTACACTGGACATGGAAATTATGATCAGATTGTTACAACTTCGTTTTACAATTCAGATATTGATGCACTAACCAATACAAATAAATTACCCTTCATCTGGATAGTTGGTTGTCAGACAGGGAATTTTGTTCCTTATACTTGTTTTGCTGAAACATGGGCACGCGCTACAGATAATAGCGGAAATCCAACAGGTGCAATTGCATCAATGATGTCTACAATCAATCAATCATGGGAACCACCAATGTGGGCACAGATTGAGTTTAATAAGGTACTAACTGAGGGGGGCACAAATATTCGCAGGACATTTGGCGGAATATCAGTTTGCGGTCTGGCTTACATGAATCAAAATCAATCAGGAACTAACGGAACCGACATGACTGATACCTGGACATGTTTTGGAGACCCATCAGTAATGGTTCGGACAGATGTGCCGGGTTCTATGGTTGTGAACCACGCTGCAACGGTAACAAGAACTGCTACTAACTTCACTGTAAATTGCAATATTACAGGTGCTAAAGTGTGCCTTTATACTGCAAGCCAAATTAATGGAGTGGCTACTTTCAGCAGTGCATCTTCATCTATTCCATTTACTACCGGAAACCTGACGAGTGTGGCTGATGACTCCATTCTTGTAACTGTAACTGCCTACAATAAAATTCCATATCAAGGTTGGGTAAGAATAGTAGAGCAAGGAGTTTCGGCCCAAGTAATTAAAGATGGAGAAATTTCTATTACTCCAAATCCGGCTTCTGACCAAATTACTCTTGGATTCGGAAATGACTCTTTCTCAAAAGGTTCTGCAAAAATCTACAACTCAATCGGACAGTTAATGAACGAAATTTCATTTGAGGCTTCTTTGTATCAAACACTTGATATTTCTAATTATGCAACCGGATTTTATAATGTGGTGGTAATGCTTGATGAAAAAACTTATTACAATAAAGTAGTTGTGAAATAATTTTCAATAGCAATAAAATAGTAAGAGGGCTGTTCGATTTCGAACAGCCCTCTTTTTTTATTTTCATTTTGTACAGAACTATTTTTTCTGTTGAAACACTTTCGCTATTTCATTTTTGTTGAATTTATTTTTACGAAAGTATTTTCTGATTAATTCCTGTCAGGAAATCCGGAAACCAATGAACAGTGTAATTAAAAAATTGGCAGGACAAATTGTAGTGTATGGATTATCAACCATGCTAGCGCGGTTTATTAATTACATGCTGTTACCATTGCACACTGCAGTTTTTATTCCATCAGATTATGGAGTAGTGAGTGCGTTGTATGCATATGTGAGTTTAATGAATGTGCTTTTTACTTATGGAATGGAAACGGGCTTCTTCCGTTTTGCCACACACGAAAAGAACAAGCAAAAGGTTTACGCGACTGCACAAATCTCTGTGCTCGTTAGCTCTGTTTTTTTTGGAGCATTGATTTCTTTTTTCGCCCCTTCCATAGCCGCATTAATTGGATTTTCGAATCATGCTGATTATGTAATTTGTTTTGCATGGGTACTTGCGTTGGATGCAATCAGCGCCATTCCGTTTGCGCGGTTGCGTTTGGAAAATCGTCCGGTGAAATACGGAATGATAAAACTGATTAATGTATTAGTGAATGTTTGTTTCACTGTTTGGTTTCTGATTATTCAACCTTATTTAAAAACCGGAGAGTGGTTTCATAAATTAGAATCTGATTCCATCATTTATGTATTTATCTGCAACCTGATTGCAAGTGCTGTTACGCTTGTTGTGGTTATTTACATGGTACGGAATGTGAGAATGGAAAAATCAAAATCGGATTCTCTCGATTCCGAAATTGAAGCGGAAAATTCATCCGGAACACTGAAAATTGATTTCGTTATCTGGAAAAAAATGTTGCTCTACAGTTTGCCATTATTAATTGTGGGACTTGCAGGTATGGTGAATGAAGCATTCGACCGTGTTTTGCTTTTAAATTTTCTTCCCTTTGATTCAATAAAAAATTTATCGCAGGTTGGCATTTATAGTGCAAGTTACAAAATCAGCATACTCATGACCTTGTTTGTACAGGCTTATCGAATGGCAGCCGAACCGTTTTTCTTTAATGAATCAAAAAAACTGGATGCGAAAATTATGTACGCTCGTACCATGAACTACTTCGTGATTGCATGTAGCATCATTTTCGTTTTTGTGATGTGTTCGCTTGATATTTTCAAAACACTTTTTCTGCGTGATGTAAATTATTTCGAAGGATTGCAAATAGTGCCAATTCTCTTGCTGGCGAATTTGTGCCTGGGTGTTTATTACAACCTAACCATCTGGTACAAACTCACTGATAAAACATTATTCGGCTCCTACATTTCAGTGATGGGCGCTGTCATTACTATCTCGCTTAATTTTTATCTAATTCCAAAAATCGGATACCTTGGTTCGGCATGGGCAACACTGGCGTGTTATGCATGCATGATGATTGCCTCTTATTTCTCCGGGCAAAAATTTTATCATGTGCCGTATGATGTAAAAAAATTTTTGGTCTATGTCGGCCTTGCATTATTGATTGGTTGGTTTTGTAATCCATATTTCCATCAACTATTTGAAAAAAGCCAGTTGCTATATATAGTATCATCATTTGCTACCGTTTCTGTATTCGCATTTACAGTCATTCAGATTGAGCGTCGTTGGAATAATCCTGAATGGAATTATGAACAACAGAAATAATTCTTTACATTTTCATTGTTTACTTTTGAGCGCTATGAAAATCAAAATCATCAATCACTCTTCCAACTCATTACCGTCTTACGAAACCACCGGTTCAGCAGGAATGGATTTGCGCGCAAACCTTACTGCAACCATTGAGTTGAAACCGATGGAGCGCACACTAGTTCCAACAGGTTTATTCATTGAATTGCCACATGGATTTGAAGCACAGATTCGCCCACGCAGCGGACTGGCAGTGAAAAAAGGATTGACCATGCTAAACACACCTGGCACAATTGACAGCGATTACCGCGGTGAAATAAAAGTGATAGTGATAAACCTTTCAACCGAAACACAAATCATAGAACACGGTGAGCGCGTGGCGCAAATGGTGATTTCAAAATTCGAACAAATCAATTGGGAAGCAGTGGAAGAGTTGGAAGAAACTTCGCGCGGCGCTGGCGGTTTTGGTTCAACAGGAGTGAAATAGTTTTAGAATTATAATTCACTGCAATCAAGCATTTTTACTTTTTAAATTTTACTTTTTAATTTATACATGAACATAATTATTCCAATGGCGGGTATGGGAAAACGGATGCGCCCGCATACACTCACCACACCTAAACCATTAATTGCGGTTGGCGGCAAACCAATTGTGCAGCGATTAGTGGAAGACATTGCTGAAATGTGCGCCGATGATATTCACGAAATTGCTTTTGTGGTCGGACACTTCGGTGAAGAAGTAGAAAAAAATCTTTTGGCAATTGCACAAAGTGTTGGCGCAAAAGGAAAAATATTTTATCAGGATGAAGCACTCGGAACTGCACACGCCATATTATGTGCCCGCGAATGCCTAACTGAAAATGTAATTGTAGCTTTTGCTGATACTTTATTCTACGCTGATTTTAAAATTGATAAATCGAAAGACGGAATAATCTGGGTGCACCGCATTCCCGACCCATCAGCTTTTGGTGTAGTGGTGTTGGATGAAAATCATGTGGTGAAAGAGTTCGTTGAAAAATCGCCGACATTTATTTCTGACCTCGCCATCATTGGCATTTATTATTTCCGCGATGGAGTGAATCTTGAAAAAGAATTGCAGTACCTGATAGATAATAACATCCGTATCAAGGGTGAATATCAAATTACTGATGCGTTGGAAAACATGAAGAACAAGGGCATGAAACTCGTTACTGCCGAAGTAAAAGAGTGGCTCGATTGCGGCAACAAGGATGCAACAGTTTACACAAATCAGCGCGTACTTGAATTAACCAAGCACAAACAATTGGTCGCTGCGAGTGCGGTTATGGAAAATGCCGTAATTATTCCTCCTTGTTTTGTTGGAGAAAAAGTGGTGATAAAAAATTCGGTTGTTGGTCCGTATGTTTCAATTGGAGCCGGAAGTAGAATTGAAAACAGCAGAGTTGAAAACAGCATCATACAAAATCAAACACAAATTCGTTACAGAGTGATAATTAACAGCATGATTGGAAGCAATGCCTCAATAGAATCAAAACCTTCCGATTTAAGTCTCGGCGATTATTCAACAGAATCATGATTCAGTTTTCTAAAAATATTTCTCTCTCTCTTATTTCAGTAACCAGAAATTTTTCTTCCCGGAAAATTTCATGTTCAATAATTATTTCACTTTTCACTCTTCACTTTTCACTCTTCACTTCCTGCAAAACCACAGAGTCAACAACCAAAGTTGAAAATCAACCGGAAGCAAAAGTGAATGGCGTTGTGGGTCAAGACCCAAAAGCAACAGAACTTGAAAACACTTTTCTCGAAGCAAAAAAACAGGAGATAATTGGCGATGCGCAAAAAGCATTATCGCTCTACGAAGCGTGTTTAAAAATTCAACCCGAGAATGATGCAGTGAATTTTCAGATGGCAAATATTTTATACCAGACACAGAAATACGCTGAAGCACTCGAGCACATAAAAATTTCGGTGAAGCAAAGTCCAACTAATAAATTTTACGAGCAATTGTATGCCGAGATTCTGAACCGAAGCGGAAATCCGAAAGCAGCAGGAGAGGTATATGGAACACTAAGCAAGCAATCGCCGAACAATGTCGATTACCTTTTTAACTATGCTTATTTTCTTTCATTATCAGGTCAAAATCAACTGGCAATTGATCAGTACAATAAAATTGAACAACAGGTTGGTGTACAGGAAGATTTAGCAATGGAAAAGCAACGGCTTTACAATAAAATGGGCAAGGAGAATTCAGGAATTGCTGAAATTCAAAAGCTCGCTGATGCAAATCCCACGGAGCCGCGATTCCTCGCCATGCTCGCTGACATGTACACACAGGCCGGCCAAAACGATAAAGTAATTGAGGTAGTAAAAAAATTAGCTGAGGTTGACCCGAACAATGCAACCGCACAACTCGCTTTGTCTGATTACTACAGAAGAGCCGGCGACAACGAAAAATATTTCGAAGCCATGAAAAAAGTTTTCGCTTCGCCGACAATGGATATTGACAATAAAATAAAAGTGATGCTCAGTTACCTGTCGTATTTGAAAGACGAACCCAGAAAAAATGAAGCATTACAGTTAGGGGCCCTTTTAATTACAACACATCCCACCGAAGCAAAAGCATTCGCCATGTATGCCGATGTGTTGAATCAGTTGGAGCAAAATGAAAATGCACTTCAGCAATATCAGGCAGCATTAAAATTAGATAACAGCAAGTTCACCATCTGGCAGCAGGTTTTGTATTTAGAATCTGCAATGAAATTGAAAGACAGTTTAGCGAACGATGCCCAGCGATGCACCGAATTATTTCCGGCGCAAGGATTACCGTTTTACATGTTGGGCGCTTCGAAATTGCAGAGCAAAAAATACGATGATGCTGTAACAGCTATCTCGCAGGCAATTGTAATTGGTAGTGATGATAAAAAACTGATGGCTGAATTGTATTCAACAATAGCCGAAGCATACAATGGGTTGAAAAAATATTCCGCTTCCGATAGTTGTTACGAGTTGAGTTTATCGCTCGACAATGAAAATTATTTTGCCATGAACAATTATGCTTATTACTTATCGTTAAGAGGTGAGAAATTAGACCGGGCAGAAGTGGTAATACAGAAAGCAATAAAACTTTTACCAAACAGTGCAGGCAACTTAGACACTTATGCATGGGTGCTTTACAAAGCAAAAAAATACCAGGAAGCAAAAACACAAATTGAAAAAGCTTTGCTCAACGGCGGCGATAAAAACGGAACCATACTCGAACACTATGGCGATATTTTATTTCAATTAGGAGAAACCGATAAAGCAATAGAAAACTGGATGAAGGCAAAAGAGTTTCATGCAGAATCAGAATGGCTCGACAAAAAAATCAACGACAAAAAGCTGTATGAATAAACGGATTGGAGTTTTAGTTTTCATTCTCGTTTTATTCAATGCCTGTTTCACATTTAAAAGAGCGGTGAAAAAAAACGAAATACTGGTTGATACCACCGACACGCAATCTGTGCGCGACAGTATGCGCGAAAACAATTTCGAGTTCGAATATTTTTCTGCAAAAGCAAAATTCACTTTGGCCGACGACAAAGGTTCCCGAAGCGCTAATGCTAACATCAGAATTAAGCACGACAGTGCCATCTGGATTTCAATTTCTTCTTTAGGAGTTGAAGGTCTGAGAGTTTTTGCTTCACACGATTCGGTTTATGTAATTGATCGGTTAAATAAAAAATTCTTCAGTTACGATTATAAATACTTCAGCAATTTCACTTCGGTTGAAGTCGATTACGATATTTTTGAAAACCTCATTACAGGTATCCCCATTTATTTCGACGAGAAAAAATTCAAGGCAAAAAAACAAGATTCTACTTATACCCTTAAAAATGATGGAAAAAAACGAACAAGTTTTATAGAGCTCAACCCCGATTACACAGTGCTAAGCACCGACCTGGTGGATAGTGCAATGGGCAAAAGTTTAAAACTGAAGTATAAAAATTATAACCGCGACAACGCAAATCCTTTTGCTTTGGACAGAGAAGTTCAGCTCAACGATGCCGACAACACAAGGTTGTTCATCAATTTTTCGAAAGTAAAAATCAACGAGCCAATGAAATTTCCGTTCAATGTAAAAGAGAAATATGAATAAGCATTTTAAAACACTCATTTCGTTTTTATTCCTGTTATTAATTGTTGCTGCTAATTCTTTTGCCCAGACAAAAGACGAACTGCAGAAGAAAAAAGATTCGCTGCTCAAAGAAATTGAGCAAATGCAAAAGGATCTCGACAAAACAAAAAAATCCAAAACCTCTTCACTCACCGAAGTAAAAGCGCTGCAGAAAAAAATATCATCGCGCGAAAAATTAATCGGCAATTACAATTCGCAACTCAACCAGATTGATAGTCAGATAGGCGAAACAAAATCATCCATCAAAACAATGGATGGCAATTTAACCAAGCTGAAAAAAAATTATGCCGTCATGGTTTACACGGCCTACAAACACCGCAGCACATACAGTCGCTTGTTGTTTGTCTTGTCCGCCGAAAGTTTTAACGATGCAGTGCGCCGCATTCTATACCTCCGTAAATACAGCGCCTACCGCCGCACCCAGGCCGATTTAATAGTGCAGACAAAAACCACATTAACCGGAAAAGTAAAAGTGCTGAGCAAGCAGAAAAACGAAAAGAAAGAATTGCTCACGCAACAGCAGGCAGAAAAAGATAAACTGCAAAAAGAAAAATCAGATAAAGACAAAGTGGTAAAACAACTTTCCACGCAGGAGAAAAAAATAAAAGCCGACCTCGCAAAAAAGAAAACCGAGCAAACCAAACTCAACAAGCTCATATCCGATGCCATTAAAAAAGAAATAGCGGCTAGCACAAAAAAAACCACCACCACCGGCACCAATTCCAAAACCACCACCGGCGGCACCATCACCACCACACCCGAAATCGCGGCAATGTCCAGTTCATTCGCTGCCAACATTGGCAAATTTCCGTGGCCTGTCGAGCAGGGAGTCATCATCGAATCGTTCGGCACACATCCGCATCCCGTTTTAAAAAATGTCACCACAAAAAATAATGGCTGCGATATAAAAACAAATGGCGGCGCCAATGTGCGCAGCATATTCAAAGGCACTGTGGTCAGCGTGCTCGCCAATCCCGGTTACCATACGGCGGTCATCATTCGTCACGGCGATTACTTCACCGTTTACAGCAACATGGCAAGTGTAACAGTCAAGCCAAACGACAAAGTAGAAACCAAGCAATCCATCGGTCGTGCCTACACCGATAAAGAAGAAGGCACCATGGTTCACCTCGAAATATGGAAGGGCACCACCTTGCTAGATCCAGAAAACTGGCTGGCGCAGAAGTAATTTTTCACTCTTCCCTTTTTCAATCTACATTTACACCCACAATACAATCAGCAATGCAACACATTCTTTTACTAAGCTTACCCGGCGGCAGCGAGTGGTTCCTTATTCTATTGGTAGTGCTTCTGTTTTTCGGAGGAAAAAAAATACCTGAACTGATGCGCGGCATCGGAAAAGGAGTTCGTGAATTCAACAGCGCCAAGGCAAATGTTGAAGCCGAAATTGAAAAGGGCATGAAAGAAGAAGAACCAAAAAAAGAAATACCTAAATAAACAGGTACTTAAAACGCTCATTCAAAAAATTGAATCCGCTTTACTCATCATTATCGCAAGTCAAATCTGACTTGGAGAGTGGAAAGACTGACTGTATAAGTCTGGTAAAACATTATCTCTCCAATATTGAAAAGAAAAAACACCTAAATGCTTTTCTCGAGGTGTATGCCGAAGAAGCATTGCAGCTGGCGGCCCTTGTTGACGAAAAAATAAAAAACAAAACTGCAGGTCGTTTAGCCGGAATGGTGATTGCGCTGAAAGATGTGCTGTGCCACAAGGGACACAAAGTTTCTTCTTCGTCAAAAATTCTGAAAGGATTCACTTCACTTTATTCAGGAACTGCTGTTGAGCGCTTGCTGAATGAAGATGCCATAATCATAGGCAGAACCAACTGCGATGAATTTGCAATGGGTTCGTCGAACGAAAATTCGGCATACGGAAATGTGAAAAATGGTTTGGATGAACAAAAGGTTCCGGGTGGTTCGTCAGGTGGAAGTGCAGTGGCAGTGCAAATGGATATGTGCCTCGCTTCGCTGGGAACTGATACCGGCGGAAGCATTCGTCAGCCCGCATCGTTCTGCGGAGTGATAGGAATAAAACCAACCTACGGAAGAATTTCGCGCTACGGATTAGTTGCTTATGCATCATCGTTCGACCAGATTGGCCCGTTCACACACACCATTTCTGATACAGCATTGTTGTTGGAAATCATGTCGGGTGCAGATGATTTCGACAGCACTGCTTCATCAAAACCGGTTGAGAAATATTCTGAGAAACTCAACTTCAATCGCAAAGCAAAAATTGCCGTGTTTTCCGATTGCATCAATCATCCCGGAATTGACATTGAAATAAAAAGCCGCACGCTCAATTACATTGAAGAATTAAAATCAGCTGGACACGAAATTGAGTTCATTGATTTTCCGTATCTCGATTACCTGGTTCCGACTTACTATGTTTTAACAACTGCCGAAGCATCATCGAATCTTTCGCGCTTCGATGGAATTCGTTTCGGATTTAAAAGTGAAAATGCAGTTGACCTTGAATCTACTTACAAAAGAAATCGCAGCGAAGGATTTGGTGAAGAAGTGAAGCGCCGGATTATGCTCGGTACTTTTGTTTTAAGCGCAGGATTTTATGATGCGTATTACACCAAGGGACAAAAAGTTCGCAGACTGATTAAAGAAAAAACAGAAGAAATTTTATCGCGCTTCGATTTTATTTTAACTCCGACCACACCCACCACAGCTTTCGGTTTAGGTGATAAAACCGATGACCCGATTGCCATGTATCTCGCAGATATTTTTACAGTACAGGCACCAATTGCGGGTATCCCTGCTATCACACTTCCATTGTTTCAGCATAGCAACGGAATGCCTTATGGCCTGCAATTGATGGCAGGTAGTTATAAAGAATCAGAATTATTAGCATTTTCTTCTGATTTGATGAAATAAATTCATCAAAAATTCGTCTTCCCTTTCAAAACAAAATTTAAAGTAAATCGTAAAGCATTTTTTCGCTTTCGGTAACTTTTTTAGACATTTCGTTTTTTAGTTAAGGAAATGAATGGTTTTGAGGTGTTGTTTAATAAAAATGGATTCCTATTTTGCGAGCTAACATTTTTTCATCTGTGTAAACAAAATTGAAACAGTAATGACGAAGCTGAACAACTTTAAAAAACTTACTGCAACCTTTCTCTTCGCCTTTGGTTGCTGCATTTTAAACAGTTTGAGCACTTATGCTCAACAACCGCTCAACAGCATTAACACCACCATTTCTCCGGCACCATTTATTAATAATGGAATGGATAGCATCAATGCAGTTGACAATTCACTCGATTCGTTAATCATGGAAACTTATGGCGAAAACAACTATAACCGTTTCCCGACTTTCGAAGATTCAGTCTATGATGCTCGATTGAAATCTTTCAATACCGTAATGCCACTTGTTTATAATGAAGAAGTGAAAAAATTCATTGACCTCTACACTTTACGCAGGCGCGATCAGGTAGAAAGAATGCTGGGGTTAAGTAAATTTTACTTTCCGATTTTCGAAAAAATATTAGTTGAAAATGGAGTGCCTGCCGATTTAAAATACATGGCTATTATAGAATCTGCATTAAATCCAATGGCTATTTCAAAATCAGGTGCAGTTGGATTATGGCAGTTTATGCCTGGAACTGCAAAGGTTTATGATTTAACAGTTAACTCTTATCTGGATGAACGCAGAGATATTATCCGATCTACCGAAGGTGCAGCTGCATACATGAAAAACTCATACAACATTTATGGTGATTGGTTTTTAGCAATTGCTTCTTATAACTGTGGTCCGGGAAATGTAAACAAGGCTATTGCAATGTCTGGTGGCAAAATGGATTTCTGGTCAATCAGCAAGTACCTTCCAAAAGAAACACGCTCCTATGTTCCGGCATTTGTTGCCGCTATGTATGTGATGAATTATTACTATGCACATGACTTGCATGTAAGAGAACCTGAACAAAGTGTTTGCGAAATATCAACAGTAGATGTGTATCAGAAATTAAGTTGCGAGCAGGTTGCTAAATACACGAACCTTTCAGTTGAAATGGTGAAGTTTTTAAATCCGGGTTTGCGTACCAATGTTATACCGGCATTTAACGAACCCTATGCATTAAAACTTCCATCTGATAAATATTGTGTTTATGATGCAATGAAAGATTCAATCATTTGTGCATCTAAAAATTGTCTGGTAAAAAATTATACTTCTTACAACGGAGTAAAAGGAAATTACTACACACATACTGTTCGCAGTGGTGAATCGTTGGGACTGATTGCTTCAAAAAATAAATGCACAGTTGCTCAGTTAAAATCATGGAATGTGATTCACAACAACATGATTTATGCAGGACAGAAAATAAAAATTTACAGCGGCAATGGATACAGCGAATCGCATCCGACAAGTGGAACAAAAACTACCACTACCACTTCAACAACAAAACCTACCACAACATCCACATCGTCTTCTTCAACAGGAACAAAAACTATTTATTATAAAGTTAAATCAGGAGACTCACTTTGGGCCATTGCAAATAAATACAGCGGTGTAACAGTTGCTGAAATAAAAGCTGCGAACTCACCTTCAAAATGGTCGCATCTGCAACCAGGGATGGTCTTGAAGATTAATCTGTAAAATAAATTTCAATTTGAAATAAAAAAGTCCGGCTTGCCCGGACTTTTTTTATTTATCTGAAAAATTTTATTGAACAGTTTTATTCTTCTGAAAGAGCCGTTCATACCACATATTAAAAACAAAAGCTGCAGGTATCAGCATTAAAATATCTGCAGGAAGAAAATATCGCATTTCTATATTTCGGAATTGTGGAGATGTACCTGTACACAGCACAATATATAATGCTATAAAATATAAGCCAATAACAATTGATGCATTTCTCAATGTCTCTCTTTGTTTAAACATAAGCCACAATCCAAACATTCCTATTAGAAGAAGGAAAGTTCTATAAATAAACAAAAGGGAAGCAGCTTTTCGAATAAATGTTTTTGTATCATAAAGTGTCAATTTAAATAGTGCTTTTTTAAAATTTTGCAAAGGGACTTTGATCCAAAAATTTATCGGATTATTCTCAATCTGTTCTTGTCTTAAATCATCATAAATTTGCTTAATTTCAATATTGCAATTACTGTTTGTTATTGGTTGTTTCCAATATTCCCGCCAATAACTAAATCCTCGTCCGCAGTTTTGAGATAAATATGTAACTCTTTCAAGTTTCAATGAGTCTTCTGAGCTTAGATAAGAATCTTTTGGCCATTCAACTTTTTCGTTATGAATAATTTGGGAAAACTGAGGCTCCCACTCTGCTTTTACCGAAAAAATGTATTGCATAAAGGATAATGCATCTACATCCCAATTATTAATGCCACGCAAATCCTGAGTCAAAATTACTTTTTGATAATTTACATAATTTCTTATTGGCCAAGGAGCATATGCAAAAAGAAACATACCTAAAAAATAAATTGATTTTTTAAAAAGAGGAAATTCAAATTGGTAAATAACTATTAAAACAAAAAGGAAAACAGGAACTAATAAAAGCAATTGAGGGCGAAATAGTACGGCTAAGCCTATAAATAAACCGCTTAAATGAAATTTATTTTGTGAAGGGTGAAAGAAGTAATTTAATGAAAGAAAAAGTAATACAATACTTATATATTCAGAATAAACAATTGGAGTCCAAATAATAATAAAAGGATAAATTGAATAAATGAAACTAAGTATTAATGCGACTCTTTTATTATTAAAAATTTTAATTCCAACTTCATAAACGAGTATTATTACAAAAAAATCTATAATAACTTGTGTCCATGCAATTATTGGAATTGCTAATTCCCAATTTTGACCACAAATCATATAAAAAATCCCAATAAAAAAACTATATCCAGGCATTCTTGCAAAATATCCATATTCTGCCCCATGTAAGTCAATAGAATAAGTTCCATGATTAATCAAGTTGGAAATACAAATTTGCCATAATTGAGTGTCGCCATCTATAAAGAAATTTTCTCTATTAAAGTAATATTTCGCACCAAACAATACGAATAGAATTCTTAGTAAGAAACCAAAAATTGCAATTATAAGAAGTGTCTTCTCTAATTTTATTTTCATAAAAGTTAAAATTAATCTAAAAATTCTCTTACAATAAAAATGGGGCGATTCTGAGTTTCAACAAAAATGCGATGAATATATTCTCCCACTATTCCAAGGAAAAACAATTGTACGCTTCCTAAAAAATAAATACTCACCAATATAGAAGTCCAACCACTTATTGCATCACCGGTCAGTTTTTTATATAGAACAATCGAAGAGCCGCCTAAAGAAAATAAAATTCCAAGCAATCCAATTATCCAACACAAACGAATCGGAACTTTGGAAAATGAAAACAGCGCATCTAATGCGAGTTTAAATAGTCGATTAAAATTCATTTTCGCTTCACCCGATTCGCGATCCGGTCGTTCGTATTCAACAAAGCCCTGACGGAATCCGATAAAATATCTGAGCCCTGGCAAGTATCGATTTTTTTCTTGCAGATTTAAAAATGCATTCAATGCTTTGCGATTCATCATCGAAAAATTTCCAACATTCGCGGGAGCATTAATATTCGATAAACGACTGAATATTTTATGAAATAATAAAATGATAATCCGTTTTAGAAATTTCTCTTTCCTTCCTTTTCGATGACCAAACACTACATCAAAATTTCCGGTGCTTAATAATTTATGCATCTCAGAAAAAAGTCTCGGTGGGTCCTGTAGGTCGCCATCCATCATTCCTACAAATTCTCCTTTAGCATAATTTAAACCTGCGGTATAAGCTGCCTGATGACCAAAATTTCTGCTGAGCACAACTATTTTTATTCGCGTTTCTTTTTTCCGGTATTCAATTAGTTTGTTTAGGCTTTCGTCCATGCTACCGTCATCCACACAAATAATTTCAAAATCTTCAGAAAACTGTTTCAGCGACTTTACAGATTCATCCAATAGTCGGTCAATCAAAAGTTCTTCATTATAAATCGGGATGACCAAAGAAATTTTCATTGACAAAATATTTACAGGCGTCTAAAATAAAATTCAAATTCAAAACTATTTTATTATTTCATTTTCAATATTATAGAAAGAAGTAGTTCTCATGACTTTTTAAAATCCGCCATTACATTTACTGCGCAAAATATGAATTTAAAAAATTACACAGCGGAGCAGTTAGCCAAAATGATGCGGGGCAAACTGGTACAGAAAGGTCAGCAGGTTTCAATTGAAAATTTATTACTCGATAGTCGTAAACTCACATTGGCCGAGTCAACAGCATTTTTTGCCATCAAGGGCGACAGACGAAACGGTCATCAGTTCATCAACGACTTATATAAAAAAGGTGTTCAGTGCTTTGTGATTTCTGAAACGGTTGACTCAAAATCTTTTGCTGATGCAAATTTCATTTCAGTAAAGGATACTGTGGTTGCATTGCAGAATCTCACTGCGGCGCATCGCAAACTTTTTAATATTCCTGTTTTTGGAATCACGGGCAGCAACGGAAAAACAATTGTAAAGGAGTGGCTCTTTCAATTGCTCGAACCCGATTATAACATTGTTCGCTCACCGAAAAGTTATAATTCGCAAATCGGTGTTCCATTATCAGTATGGCAAATTGCCCCTTACCACAACCTTGGAATTTTTGAAGCCGGAATTTCTCAGCCTGACGAAATGGGAAATCTTGAAAAAATTATTCAACCCACAATTGGAATATTCACAAACATAGGTGGCGCCCACAACGAAGGTTTTCTCGACATCCGACAAAAAGTAAATGAGAAACTAAGACTGTTCACGCGCGCAGAAATTGTTATCTTCTGCAGAGATTATCTCGACATCAACGAGTGCCTGGTTACGGCACGCGACCGAATGAAGAAAGCAGATTCTGATTTTGATGGATTCAAAACTTTTTCGTGGACACGCAAAAATCTTGATGCCGATGTCATAATCAATGCTGTTCACAAAGTCGGTAACTACACCGAAATAGATGCGCAGATAAAAGATAAGAATTACAATTTCAGTATTCCGTTTATTGATGAAGCAAGTATCGAAAACGGAATCAACTGCTGGATGCTGATGATGTACATGAAAATGGATCCTGCAGTTATTGCCCAGCGTATGTTAGCACTGAATAAAATTGCAATGCGATTGGAGATGAAGGATGCAATCAATAATTGTTCGCTCATCAATGATTCGTACAACAGCGATTTGAATTCATTGAACATCGCTATGGATTTTCTCAATCAGCAAAAGCAACACAACCGCCGTACAATTATTTTATCAGACATACTTCAATCCGGAATGTCGGAAGATGATTTGTATAAAGAAGTTTCGCAAATGGTGGTCACCAAAGGAGTGAGCCGTATCATCGGGATTGGAAAATCTGTTTTCAAAAAGCAGAAATATTTTACGGATAAAATAAATCTCGAGTCAAAATTTTATCAGAGCACCGAAGAATTTCTGAAAGATTTTCAAACTGAAAATTTCAAAGACGAAACCATTCTGCTCAAAGGAGCACGCTCATTTGAGTTTGAACGCATCAGTAAAAAACTCGAACAACAGGCGCACGAAACCATTCTCGAAATCAACCTCAATCACCTCGCACAAAATCTCGAAGTGTATCAGTCCTTGCTTAAACCCGAAACCAAAATGATGGTGATGGTGAAAGCTTATTCATACGGCAGCGGAAGTTTTGAAATTGCGAGTGTGTTGCAGCAACATAAAGTAGATTATCTTACTGTTGCATATACTGATGAAGGAGTGGAGTTGCGTAAAGCCGGAATCACAATGCCTATCATGGTCATGAATCCCGAAGCTGGTGGTTACGAAGATCTCATTCATTACCGCCTCGAACCTGAGATGTACAATATGCGTGCATTACGGCAGTTCAACAGCATTGCACAAAATCACCACGAAAATTATCCGAAAGGTTACCCTGTTCACATCGAACTCGAAACCGGTATGCACCGGCTCGGCATTGAAGAAAGTGAATTAGATGAAGTCATTCATTTACTCACTGAAGAATCTGCGTTGCAAGTCCAAACAGTTTTTTCTCACCTGGCCGCAAGTGAAGATATTACACTTGATGATTATACAAAAACACAAATCACAACTTTCGAAAAACTCAGTTCACGAATAATCAGCCAACTAAAATATCCTGTGAGCCGCCACATTCTCAACTCATCGGGTATCACACGATTCACTCATGCGCAATTTGAAATGGTTCGCCTCGGTCTGGGCTTGTATGGAATAGATTCAAGTAAAAAATTGCAGCAGAAACTGAAACCCGTTGGTACATTAAAAACCCGCGTGTCGCAAATCAAACATTTGAAAGCAGGCGAAACCGTTGGTTACAACCGTGCCGGAAAAACGGAACAGGATACAATCATCGCTACAGTTGGAATCGGTTATGCCGATGGATTAAGCCGCCGCCTCAGTAATGGTGTGGGTCAAATGCTGGTGAAAAATAAATCCGCCAACATCATCGGTAAAGTGTGCATGGACATGACCATGCTTGATGTAACAGCTATTCCTGGTGTAGAAGAAGGCGACGAAGTAATTGTATTCGGCGAAGAACTGCCGCTGCAAACCATTGCAGAAAAAAGCGGTACCATTCCCTATGAAGTAATGACCGGCATCTCGCGAAGAGTGAAGCGGGTTTATTTTCAGGAATAATTGCTTTGTTTCAACACTTCTCTAAAAAATTCTGAACAGTCTTTTCGAGTTGATTATTTGAATTTGGCAATTGAAATCCCGAGAAGTTTTCAATTTCATTCAGCGCATTCCTCAAACTGAAGGAAGATTGCGAAGCACAATAAAAAAACTTTTGGGAATGAAAATAATCGCCTAGATATTCCTGTTCGGTTTGTCCTGGCGTGGGAATGAGCATTGCTTTTTTTCCTGTAGCTGCTAAATCCATAATGGTACTGTATCCACTGCGACTCACAACATATTTCGATTGCATGATTGCTTTGTTCAGTTCATCAGCATTTAAATGCGAAATGGCTTTGATGTGATTAGGAGTTTTTAGTTCAGTTTCATTTCCCGGAATACCGCGCACAATTAAAGTTTGCAGATTCATATCGCTTAACTGCTGCAACAGTTTTTCTTCGAGCACTGTGCGCTGGGGTTCAGGCCCTGAAAGAATTACGAGCAGATCATTTATTATTTCAAATCCTTCCAGTTTTTTAAATCGCGAAAGCGACCCAATAAAAGTTGTTTGCGGCGGCAGCGGGTATTTATGCGAAAGAATTCCTGAAAGATTTTCGTTGTCCGCATAATCGGGGACCCAGCAGCAATCATATTTATTCATGATGCGATAGTTCAGTTTGTAAATAAATCTTTCTGCCCACTTAAAAACCGACGGCATAATAATTCCCACCTGGTGAGTCATAAAAACACATGGTACATTATGATTAAATAATCCGAATCGGTTATCCGAAATTACTCCGTCGAGTTTTAATTCTTTGATTAATTGTTTCAGCTTTTTGTGTTCAGCGAAACCTGAATTAATCAGTTTCGGAATTTGCGGAATAATTGCCATGGCAAATGAACCTGATCGGCGATACCTGATGTCGTATCCATCAATCACACAACTTTCCAGTTCGGGAAATTCCTGTTGCAGAATTTTCAGCGGCCTGCCATTGCTCCCGATAATTACTTCGGCATTTTGTTTTTGCAACTCACGAATAACAGGAATGCATCGTGTAGCATGCCCCAATCCCCAATCCAGTGGTGCTACCAATATTCGTTTTCGGTTCATCAATTATTTATCGGAGTGCAAATAAGAAAAAACAAATTTCATCGTTGAAAATAATTACTGTTAATTAAAAACGATTGCTCAATTTTACAATCACAATAAAAACAAATCTGATGTTTAATTATAAAAAAGCATTTAGCCGAATTGTTCTTCTGTTTAGTTTTGCATTATTATTTAACGGCTGTTTTTTATTTAAAAAGTGTGGCGATTGCCCTTCTTTTTCAAAGAAAAATATTAATCCAAATTCGGTTTTAGCTGTTCAAAAAAGTTTGAATACCAACCAATAGAATTTCCTGCTGATAAACATCATTTGTATAAATATTGAAGCTTAAAGGCTTGTGCGTATTTTGCGCCTCCCAATGAATAAGGTTGCTGTTCCACTGTCATTATTAAGAAAAGGCGATAAGGCAATAATCGTTTCTTTGGATGATTCAGCTATTTCTATCAAACTGATGGAAATGGGATGTATGCCCGGTGAGTTTTTAGAAGTAGATTATATTGCTCCTCTTGGTGACCCTATTTCAATTCGTATAGGAAATTATTTATTGGGATTAAGAAAAGATGAAGCGGTGGCCATAAAAGTGATAAAGCAGTGAGTGAACAAAAGAAAATTATTATAGCGCTTGCCGGAAATCCGAACTGCGGAAAAACATCGCTGTTCAATGTTCTCACGGGCATGCGGCAAAAAGTGGGAAATTTTCCCGGTGTTACAGTCGACAAAAAAACCGGTGTGCTTTTTCTTAATGATAAAACAGAGGCACTTGTTGTTGATCTTCCGGGAACATATAGTATTTATCCGCGGCGCATTGACGAGATGGTCACATTCGATGTGCTTGCAAACCCTGATAACGATTCGCACCCCGATGTGATTGTTTTGTTAGCCGATGCATCTAACCTGAAACGAAATTTATTGTTCTGTACACAGGTTATAGACATGGGTATTCCAACCGTGATTGCGTTGAATATGATGGATGTGGCGGAAAAAAATAATATCCGCATTGATGTCTCAAAACTTGAAGAAGAGTTAGGAGTGCCTGTAATTCCTATGAATGCCCGAGATGGAAAAGGAGTAGACAAACTATTAAAAATATTATCTGCGGATGTATTAAAACCAAAGCGCAATTTTATTGATATTCAGAAACTGTGCGGCGAAGCAACTGAATTGAGCAACAAAATCCCTTATTCAAATGAATACGAAGCGGCACTTCTGGCGGTTCTACATAAAGAGTTAACAGATTTTCCAGAGGAGAAGCATAAACTGATTGATGAGTGGGTTGCCGAAAAGAAATTTATAGCAGCTCGTTTTCAAGCAGAGGAGGTTTTGCAGCGATATAATTCAATCAATCGAGTTGTTCAAAATTGTGTGAACGAAGAGCAAAAAGAAAATAAGAGTCTGGAAAACACATCACGAATTGATAAAATATTGTTGCATCCTGCCTGGGGATATCTGATTTTCCTTGGGGTTTTCTTTTTTGTATTTCAGGCAATATTTGCTTGGGCTCAGTACCCAATGGATTTAATCAGTTCAGTTTTTTCATCGGCCGGAAACTATCTGCATGATTTATTGCCTGCCGGGATGATTAATGATTTGTTGATTCAGGGATTGTGGGCAGGAATTGGCGGAGTTGTGGTTTTTATACCTCAAATAATGTTATTGTTTGGGTTCATTACCATATTAGAAGATACCGGTTATATGGCTCGTGTAAGTTTTCTTATGGACAAATTGATGCGCTCAACCGGTCTCAGCGGAAAATCAACAGTGCCACTCATCAGTGGAATGGCCTGTGCAATTCCTGCCATTATGAGTACACGCAATATTGAAAGCTGGAAAGACAGGATAATCACAATAATGGTTGTGCCATTTATGAGTTGTTCAGCAAGATTGCCGGTTTATACTTTGCTGATAAGTTTTGCCGTTCCAAGTCAAACTATTTTCGGGATTTTTAACATCAGAGGAATGTGGATGCTTGGATTATATCTTTTTGGTTTTTTATCTGCAATTGTCGCGGCATTTATAATGAAACTTATTATAAAGACAAAAGAGAAAAGTTTGTTCCTGATGGAACTGCCGATTTACCGATTGCCCAGATGGGGAAATGTTGGAGTTACTATGTTGGAGAAAGCAAAAGTATTTGTGACTGATGCTGGAAAAATTATAGTTGCAATATCAATTGTGCTTTGGTTTCTCGCCAGTTATGGACCAGGAAATGAAATTCAAGAGGTAGAAAAAAAATTTACTGATACCGCATTTACCTCTCAATTTGACGCAATTGAATTGGATGCTTTACAACAAAGTGAAAAATTAACTCATTCTTATGCAGGACATATTGGCCACTTTATTGAACCTGCAATAATGCCTCTGGGCTTCGATTGGAAAATTGGTATTTCTTTGATTACTGCATTTGCAGCACGAGAAGTTTTTGTTGGGACTATTGCAACAATTTATAGCGTTGGCTCAACCGGTGATATGGATATGAATAAACTTCGCGCACGCATGCATAGTGAAATCAATCCGCAAACAGGTGAGAAGGTTTTTTCATTCGCTACTGTTGTTTCATTGATGATATTTTTTGCTCTTGCTATGCAATGCATGAGTACAATTGCTGTAGTTCGCCGTGAAACAAAAAGCTGGAAATGGCCAATGATTCAACTTTTCTATATGACTGGAGTTGCGTACCTGGCAAGTTTTATAACATATCAATTATTGAAATAAGAAATTACTTGCAGTAAGAAAGGCCCCATGGTCCTTCACAATTGAGTTGTAAAATCGCCCCCTCACTTTTTGTGTAAACAAAATGGTGAGAAAGTGCAGGATTGATATAAAAATCTCCGGCTTTAAATTCTGTTCCATTATTAATATCAACTTCTTCACCAAAACCAATAAAAACGCTTCCGCTTATCACAGTCACTCGTTCATCTTTCGGATGAAAGTGTGCGGGTAAAATGTAGTTTGGTGGAAACGCCACACGAATGGTAAATAAACCTTCCTGTTTTGAACTGCCTTCCATCAAAACAATTTTTGCTCCGGATGGAAAAGGTGCAGGCGCATCCTTCCATTGTAATTCTTCAGTATGAATCCGGATTGTGTCCTTGGTAATACCATTTTGTGCTAATGAAAAAAATGGTGAACAGAAAAAAAGGAAAATTAAAAGTTGCTTCATTTGAAATATTATTAAAGAGTTAATGGCCTTTCAATTGTAAATAAAGTCTTACGATAATGAATCGTAAATGAACTTTTTCTTGTTTGAATTATTAATGCAAGCATCCCATATACAATTTCATCTTTTTTATATATGCAGTTGGCACAACCTCCTGCACTGATTTCAATTGGAGTAAAGCTGATTTCTTAGAATCAAAAATTCCTGTAACAATTATCATTTTTGTTGTGTCAGTATTCTTCATATTTCCAGTCGAATAATACCACATCATCTCAATGCTTATTAAGCTTGTGCTGTACCTTCTTGGAAAATATGACCCTGCATAGATTTCATCATCTGAACTGTCGGGCGCTATCATTCCTCTTTTTGAATCGTAAACTAAATTGTTTGAATATTCGATTCCGGTTTTTTTACTGATCTCTTTTGAAAGATTATCAAGAGCATGAAAATCTGCAGAAGTGCCGGCAATTACAATGTATCTCTGAGCTGTTAACTCTTCAAAAGAATCGCTAAAGTCATTCTTGGAATTATTTTTCTGCGCCACGCATTCAAAAGAAAAAAATAAAGCAGGGAGAAAAAAATAGTTCATCTTCAAATCAATCTTTCAATTTTCCCCTCAAATAATTCGCAGTATGCGAATTGCAGGTTTCTATCATTTCTTCCGGAGTGCCTTGAAATAAAAGCTTCCCGCCTTCATCACCTCCATCCGGACCGAGGTCAATAATGTAGTCTGCACATTTTATCACTTCCATATTATGTTCAATGATTAAAACAGAGTGTCCGTTTTCAATCAAAGCATTAAATGATTGCAAAAGTTTACTGATGTCGTGAAAATGCAACCCGGTTGTTGGTTCATCGAAAATAAACAGCACTGGATTTTGCGAACTTCCTTTTCCGAGGAACGATGCAAGCTTAACACGCTGTGCCTCACCACCCGATAAAGTGCTCGATGACTGACCGAGTTTCACATAACCTAATCCAACCTGTGCGAGCGGAAGAATGGAATCATGCAGATTTTTTTCATCAATAAAAAATTCAATTGCCTCATCAACAGTCAGGTCTAAAACATCAGCAATATTTTTTCCTTTATAATTTACTTCCAACACTTCATCCTTAAATCGTTTGCCTTTGCACACTTCGCACAACAAATGGACATCACTTAAAAACTGCATCTCTACCACAATTTCTCCTTCGCCCTTGCAATTATCACATCTACCACTATCCACATTAAATGAAAAATGTTTAGGTTGAAATCCTTTAAGCTGCGAACCGCGTTGCTTAGCATACAATTCGCGAATCAAATCATAAGCTTTTATATAAGTAACAGGATTGCTGCGCGATGATTTGCCAATCGGATTCTGATCAACCATTTCAATTTGTGTAAGAAGATTCATGTCTCCTTTCATTTCATAAAATTCACCAGGCTTGTCGCCAAAATTTCCGCATAAACGGGAAAGCGCAGGAAATGCAATTTGTTTAACCAAAGTTGTTTTGCCTGATCCACTTACCCCTGTCACTACTGTAATTACATTTAAAGGAATAGTAATATTTATGTTTTGTAAATTGTTTTGAGCGCAACCATTGAACTCAATTTTATTAATCCAGTTTCTTCTTGTTTTTGGAATAGAAATTTTATGAACCCCGGTTAAATATTTTCCGGTAAGTGAATTTTTGTCTTTCAGGATTTCATCGAATGTTCCGCTGAAAACAACTTCGCCACCATGAGCACCTGCAAGCGGACCCATATCAATAATCTGGTCTGCATGATTCATGATTTCTTCTTCGTGTTCTACAACTAAAACGGTATTTCCAAGGTCGCGCAATTTGTGTAATACCTTAACAAGTTGACCGGTGTCTTTTGGGTGCAGTCCGATGCTTGGTTCATCCAATATGTAAAGAGAACTGGTGAGATTGCTTCCAAGTGTACGCGTTAAATTAATTCGTTGAGTTTCGCCACCTGAAAGTGTCGAAGAAATCCGGTTTAGTGTAAGATAGCCCAAGCCTACTTCCATCATAAACTGTAAGCGATTATTTATTTCAAGCAATAATCTTTTTGAAACTTCTTTTTCATAAACAGAAAGATTTAATGCAATAAAAAATTTCTGTAATTCTTTAACCGGCATCAATACCATTTCGCCAATTGACATTCCATCTACCTTTACATAAGATGATTCAATACGCACTCTTGCGCCATGACAATCAGGGCAAGTTGTTTTACCACGATAGCGGGAAAGCAAAACACGGTACTGAATTTTATAACTCTGCTTTTCAAGTTCTTTGAAAAACTCATCGAGTCCATGAAAATATTTATTGCCAGTCCATAATAATTTTTTTTCACTTGCTGTCAGTTCTCGATATGACCGATGAACAGGAAAATCAAATTTATGAGCGCTTTTAATTAATAGTGTTAACCATTCACCCATTTTCTCACCTTTCCAGGGTGCAATAGCACCTTCATACACTGACCGGTTTTTATCTGGAATTACCAGATTTTCATCTACACCAATTACACTTCCGAAACCTTCACACTTACGACATGCACCGTATGGATTATTAAAGCTGAATAAATGAGGAGTTGGTTCTTCAAATAAAATTCCATCCATTTCAAATTTGTTGCTGAATTGTTTTTCGATTCCATCATGCAGAATGGTGCACATGCCATGCCCCTCAAAAAAAGCAACACCCAATGAATCAGAAATGCGCGACTGTAAATCTTCATCGTCCTTCTTCCACACAATTCTGTCCACCACCAACTGAAAAGTTTTCCCTTTCAGATTTTTCAACTGTGCATCATCAGCCAGTAATTCTTCTATCTTATAAACTTCTTTTTCCGATATAATTCTTGCAAAACCTTTTTGATTCAAAATCTGCAATTCCTGCTTTAAGGTTCGTGCCGTCGCAACAGTCGAATCTTTTACAACCTTCTTTGTTTTTGCCTGAGCATCAATTGCTGGAGTGCGTTGAGGCGAAAGAATAAAAACTGTGGTTGCTTCTTTCAGCGATTTTACAAAATCAACTACATCACTAACTTCATGTTTCTGCACTTCTTTTCCTGAAACAGGAGAATAAGTTTTTCCGATGCGTGCATACAGCAGGCGCAGGTAATCATAAATTTCAGTAAGCGAACCAACAGTGGAACGCGAACTGCGCGTTGAAACTTTCTGCTCAATCGCAATCGCAGGACACAAACCCTTGATATAATCCACATCGGGCTTGTTCATGCGCACCAGAAACTGCCGCGCATAAGCCGACAGACTTTCGACATAGCGGCGCTGCCCTTCGGCGAACAAAGTGTCAATGGCGAGCGACGATTTCCCGGAGCCGCTCACCCCTGTAATCACCACTAATTTATTGCGACCTATTTCTAAATCTACATTCTTTAAATTGTGAACGCGCGCACCTTTGATGAGAATATTTTTCTCGTCTTTTTTAAATTTTATTTTGTCGTTCGGAATTTTATCTGATATTTGGCTCAACATTTTTACAACTCTTCTCGTAAGAGGGAGCAAATAAAAGATAAACTCACACAGCAACGAAACACTTCTACACTCAATTTCAAGAAGTTTTATAAGTTAAGATCTACATTACTTAGTCGCTGTTAATCATTAAACCCCTGTTTCAAATTCATGGCTTGAATTCTACAATTCATTTAACCCTTTATTCATCAAAAATTGTAGAATTATGCAAACCAACCAAACCCTTAATGACCATGCTCTGGTGCAAGCTTACCAGCGTGGCAACGAACAGGCATTAACCACACTCGTGCAAATGCACAAGCAGCGCGTGTTTTCAGCCATTTACATGTTTGTGCGCGACCGGTATATCGCCGAAGATTTATTCCAGGAAACTTTTATTAAGGTGGTGGACAAGCTCCGGCAAGGGCAGTATCACGAGGAAGGAAAATTTCTTCCGTGGGTGTTGCGCATTGCGAATAATCTGTGCATTGATTATTACCGGAAAGTAAAGCGCACACCAAAAGTTAAAGTCACTACTTCTGACGGAACAGATATTTTCAAGTACATAAAATTTGAAGGCGACAACGGGCACGATGCAATGGTGCGCGAGCAGGCGTATGTGCGTGTTCGCAAGTTAGTGGATATGCTTCCCGAAGAGCAGAAAGAAGTAATCATACTTCGTCATTATGCCGATTTAAGTTTTAAGGAAATTGCCGACCTCACCGGTGTCAGCATCAATACTGCACTCGGAAGAATGCGCTACGGACTCATCAATATCCGCCGGTTGATGGAAGAGAAGAAAATTGCATTGTAACCTTTAGTAAAATTTGTTTCAGGCACACACAATAACCCAAAAGTGTTTGCGTTAAGCACCACATAAATGGAAACTGTCATTCAGCAATCAATAAAAATGAACTCCACCTTTTCCCTTCCCGCCTTGGGAAGGGTTAAAGGCGGGCCACACAATAATTCAGTAATCACTTCGTTAAAAATTAAAATCAATAACAAATACATGAAAACTTTTACAACTGATGATTTAGTTCGCTTCGTTTACAACGAAACAACAGCAGAAGAATCTTCTGCTATCAAGAAAGCGATTCTCGAAAATCTTGATTTAGCAAAAACCTACCAGGGCATGCTCACTGCCAAAGAAGAACTCGAGCAAGGGAAATTAAATCCCAGCGACAGCAGTATTGAGATTATCATGCAATACAGTCGCAATACAGTCGCAACACTGTGAAAAGCGCAAGTCACTTTTAGATATTTTTCATTTTATTTTTTGGATTCAACGGTACCACAATTTTTGTGGTGCTGTTGAATTTTAATTTGGGAAGGAAAAATTTTTGAATTAAGATTTTTCAGGGAGCATACATTCGCCTCATGACCCGCAAAGATTTATTTGATTTTGTTATTCAGTACTTTGAAAAAAATATGCCCGTTGCCGAAACTGAACTCGTGTATGAAAATCCGTTTCAGCTTTTAGTATCAGTCATTCTTTCAGCACAGTGTACCGATAAACGGGTGAACATGACTACTCCGGCGCTCTTCAAAGAATATCCAACTCCCAAAAAACTTTCAGAAGCAACTTTCGATGAAGTGTTTCCTTTAATTAAAAGCATCTCGTATCCCAACAACAAAGCCAAACACCTGATTGGTATGTCGCAAATGCTTGTAGAAAAATTCAGCAGTGAAGTTCCATCCGATACAGAACTGTTACAGCAATTGCCCGGAGTTGGAAGAAAGACAGCGAATGTGATTGCTTCCTGCATTTTCAATCAACCAAAAATGGCGGTTGACACACATGTGCAAAGAGTAGCAGCGCGAATCGGTTTAACACGGGCCGCAAAAAACCCACTGCAAACCGAATTGCAACTCATAAAATACATTCCCGAAAACCTGATTTCGAAAGCGCATCACTGGCTTATCTTGCATGGACGATATGTTTGTGTTGCTCGAAAACCTAAATGCGAGGAGTGTGGTTTACGCGAGGTTTGTAAATATTTTCAGAGCACTTTGCCAAAAGTGAAGATGAAGAAGTAGGTTTTAAAATTTCTTAACCACATCCAACACCTTCCCACTTATTCTGAAATCATCATCGCGATGAATAAAGATTGGTGAATAATCTTTTGTTGATTCAGAAAGCAGTACGATTCTGTCGTTGGCTTTATCGAGGCGATACTTTTTAATATTCGCCATACCATCTATAATAGAAACAACATAGTCGTTGTCTTTTGGAGAAATATTTTCACTGTCAACAATCACAAAATCGCCGCTTTCAATATTTTTTCCTTTCACACTTGATCTGTTCAGCGAGTTACCATCGGCTTTTATCACATACAATCCTTTTTTATATGGTACAAGGTTGCGCGAAATTTTTAAGTACCCTTCAATATTTTCATTGGCATAAATCTCCGCCGGTCCGCAATTCGCAGAGCCAACTATCGGAAGCGAAACAAACAGGTTATCTGTTTTCGCTTTGTTGCTGATGCGCTTGATGGTTTGATTTCGCTTGTCAATTAAGATAAACCCTTTCGCCTCGAGCTGACTCAAATGATGTTTTACTTTTTGTGGAAGTTTTTCTCCAATGAGATCACCTATTTCACGAAGTGTGAGATTGCCTATATTCTTACGGTCAATTTCACTGAGCAATTGTTCCTGTAGCGAATGCATATTCGAATGTTTCCGCAAACTTAAATAAATTTCATTAATTATTCTGTAAATATTTATTTATTGACAAACTTGACAAATTCAGAAAAACATTTATATTTGCCTCAGATTCTACAAAAAGACAAATAAAAATTGTGAATAAATATTTCCCGAACTTTCGTTGTTTAAAAGACTGTGATGATTCAATTTCGTGGAGTATAGCAATACAATCAGTTAAAAAATTTTAAATCATGGCTAACATATCTTCAGAAAAACTCAAGGCGCTCAAACTTGCAATGGACAAGCTTGACAAAGATTACGGTAAAGGAACTGTAATGAAACTCGGCGACACGGTTATTGAACCGCTCGAAGCCATTTCAACCGGCTCGCTCGGATTGGATGTAGCGTTAGGAATTGGCGGATTGCCAAAAGGTAGAGTCGTAGAAATCTATGGTCCTGAGTCGAGCGGAAAAACCACCCTCGCTACTCATGTGATTGCGGAAGCGCAGCGCCGCGGAGGCATTGCCGCTTTCATTGATGCAGAACATGCATTCGATAAAGGGTATGCGCAAAAACTTGGTGTTGATGTTGAAAATCTTTTAATCTCACAACCCGACAATGGCGAGCAGGCATTGGAAATTGCCGACAACCTAATTCGCTCTGGAGCGATTGATGTGATAGTGATTGACTCTGTTGCAGCGCTTGTACCGAAGGCTGAAATAGAAGGCGAAATGGGTGATAGCAAAATGGGATTGCATGCACGATTAATGAGTCAGGCAATGCGCAAACTCACAGGCACCATCAGCAAAACTGGTTGCCTTTGTATTTTCATTAATCAGTTGCGCGAAA
>CANIPU010000022.1 GCA_947469485.1 Chitinophagaceae bacterium
AATCCGGTCATCATACAATTTTCTTCAGGATTGAAACAATGCTTCCCTTCCATAATCCGCCAACCATAATTTTTTCCTTTTTCAATAATGTCTATCTCTTCGTATTCATTTTGCCCCACATCGGCACAAAACAATTCACCGGTTTTTCTGTCGAATGAAAAGCGCCACGGGTTGCGCAAACCATAACACCATACTTCATCACTGCCTCCCTTATTCACAAAAGGATTATCCGCAGGATTTACATATCCGCTTGCAGCATTTACATCTATTCGTAAAATTTTTCCGAGTAAAGTATTTGTGTTTTGTCCGTTGCCAATGGTGCCATGCTTATCTCCTGCGCCGCCTCCATCACCTGTACCGATATATAAGTAACCGTCTTTTCCGAAAGCCAGCTGACCGCCGTTGTGATTTGATTCGGGCTCTTCAATTTTCAGAATAATTTTTTCAGAGGCGATATCAGCTATATCGGGATTGGATGAAACCCTGTATTCAGCAATCACACTCGTGTTATCCATTCCTTTTAAAGTAGTAGCAGCAGAATAATAAATATAAAACTTGCCATTGGTTTTGTATTGCGGATGAAACGCCAATCCAAGCAATCCTTTTTCGGAATAAATCGCAAATAATTTATCGAGCTTCAGCGTAACATCAAGAAACGGAGTGGGCAACAGCAACCCATTTTTTATTATCCGAATGGTTCCGCTTTGTTCAATCACAAACAGCCGATTGCTTCCGTCACCGGCACTCACTGCGCCAACAGGTGCTTCGAGTCCGGAACAAATTTCAATCAATGATATACTGTACGAAATGGGTTTTTCATTCTTCACTTCAGAATCTGCACAAGCGAGAAAAAGTAAAAATGCGATTGAGATAAGTTTCATTTTGAAAAAATCTGTGTTTGAATCAAAGTTAAATAAAGCAAGAACTACCTTACTGTTTGTGTTTAATTATTTTCGCACCTTCGTTGATTGGTCTATTGACCAACAACATAAAACAAAAATCCATGAGTAAAGGTCCAGTTTCACAATTTATCACACATCACTACCGGCATTTTAATTCTGCAGCTTTGATTGATGCAGCAAAAGGATATGAAGCGCATTTAACCGCAGGTGGAAAAATGATGGTGACGCTCGCAGGAGCAATGAGCACGGCAGAGTTAGGAATTTCGTTTGCCGAAATGATTCGCCAGGGTAAAGTTGATATTATCTCATGCACCGGTGCGAACCTTGAAGAAGATATTATGAATCTTGTTGCGCACTCGCATTACAAGCGTGTACCAAACTACCGTGAGCTGACTCCGCAGGACGAATGGGATTTGCTTGAGAACCATTACAACCGTGTAACAGATACTTGTATTCCTGAAGAAGAGGCATTCCGTCGCTTGCAAAAGCACATTCATAAAATATGGAAGGATGCGGAGACAAAAGGTGAAAGATATTTTCCGCACGAATACATGTACAAGATTTTGCTTAGTGGTGAGTTGGAACAGTATTATGAAATTGATCCGAAGGATTCGTGGATGCTTGCTGCGGCTCAAAAAAATATCCCAATTATTGTTCCGGGCTGGGAAGATTCTACTATGGGAAATATTTTCGCTTCGTACTGCATCAAGGGCGAACTGAAACCTTCCACTATGAAATCAGGAATTGAATACATGGTGTGGCTGACTGAATGGTACCGAAATAATTCATCAGGAAAAGGAGTAGGATTTTTTCAAATAGGTGGAGGAATTGCAGGTGATTTCCCAATCTGTGTGGTGCCGATGATGTATCAGGATTTGGAGTGGCATGATGTTCCGTTCTGGAGTTATTTCTGCCAGATAAGTGACTCAACTACTTCGTATGGCTCTTATAGCGGCGCAGTTCCGAATGAAAAAATCACTTGGGGAAAACTGGATATCAATACGCCGAAGTTTATAGTGGAGAGCGATGCTACGATTGTTGCACCTCTGATATTTGCTTACATACTTGGGTGGTAATTGCTTTTCATCTCTTACATTCGTCAAATAAAAATTTTCTTCGTTGAAAAAAATTTACCTACTCATTCTTGCAGTTTGTTTTTCAAACTTTGCAAGCGCTCAATCTTTTTCGCAGGTAGTAAGTGTTTTTGTTCCTGATGCTGGTCCAGTAGTATCTATTCCGATTACTGCGAGCGGGTTACCTGCAGCAATAAATAACTCATTTGGTGTTGAGAAAGTAAATTTCTCAATGACACATACCTATACCGGTGATATTGCATGCTGGTTAAAATCTCCCGATGGAACTACAATTTTATTATTCAGCGGAGTTGGAGGCGGTGGCGATAATTTTGTAAACACCACATTGAAATGGGATGCACCAACAAGTATTGCAAATGGTACTGCACCTTTTACAGGTAGTTATCAGCCAATGGGTTTAATGGGTTTAATTAACAATGGTCAAAATCCTAATGGAATATGGCAATTTCAGTTTCAGGATCAGGCTGGTGTTGATACCGGAAGAGTTTCATTTATCAGTATCACTTTCAGTTCTAATCCTGCACCCGGCCTGGCTCTCGATAGCACTCGCTTACCAATCGTGAATATTAATACGGGTGGAACAGCAATTCCTGATGCAAATAAAATTCCGGCAACATTTACAATCATTGATAATGGCAGTGGCATGTGGAATTATTTTGATCAAACAACTTATTCTCTTGAAGGAAACATGACGGTTGAATTGCAGGGTTTCACGGGTCCATCGTATCCGAAAAAGAATTACGATTTCGATTTAACTGATGCCGGAGGAATTGATATTGATACATCGTTATTGGGAATGCCATCTGAAAATGATTGGATATTAAAAGCAGAATACCTTGATTATTCATTAATGAAAAATCCGGTTTCTTATGAAATGTCGAGAAGAATGGGACGATATGCACCGCGCACAGTTTTTTGTGAAGTGCTTGTTAACGGTGAATACATGGGTGTATATAATTTAACTGAGAAAGTGAAGCGCGATTCTAACAGGGTTGATATTTCAAAATTAACATCAGCCGATATTTCTGGACCTGAATTAACAGGTGGATATATAATTGAAATGAATATTAATGGAGATCCGGGCGCATGGAATTCAACTTATCTTCCAATAAATTATGCCACTTGCAATTTGCCTGTTGAGTTTAAACATGTTTATCCGAAAGCTGATAGCATTAATCTGCCCCAGCATTATTACATCAAATCATTTGTTGATAGTTTTGAAAATGCATTGTGGTATCCCGGATTTCAGGATCCTGTAACCGGCTGGAGAAGATTTGCAGGAGAGGGTTCGTTCATTGATTTTCTGATTGTAAATGAATTCAGCGCCAACTACGATTCTTATGGAAGAAGCACCTACTTGTATAAGGAAAAAATTACTGACGGAAACAAATTGCACATTGGTCCGCCATGGGATTATGACCGTGCTTTCGCTGATGGCACTCAAAGCGGATGGGTGAATGAAATAACACATCCCGGCTGGCCATTTCCATTTTGGTGGAGTCAGTTTCGTCAGGATTCGGTGTTTGAGCGGAAACTTTATTGTCGTTGGCATACACTGCGAACAACCACTCTAAGTGACGATTCGTTTTATACCTATATTGATTCAATCAGCAATTATATTCATGATGCCGCGGAAAGAAACTTTATGCGCTGGCCTGAATTAGGTGTTACAGATTATGATGCACAGGTTGTAACCTTAAATGATTTTATTCACGACAGAAACCAGTGGATTGATATCGCGTTGCCCGATTCAGATTTGGTAAGTACAGCAGTTAGTTTGCCCAACATTCAAATTTGTCAGTTTGAAACAGTGAATGCTACGCAAGGCGGTAGCTGGATGTTTAATTATTTATGGAGTACAGGCGCAACAACAAGTTCAATTCCAATTAATAGTTCAGGGTCTTATTCGGTAACAGTTTCCAGCATTTATGGTTGTCCAACGGCATCAGATGGTTTCAATGCAACAACTTTCCCGATACCCGATGCTTCTTTCACTGCCACTTCATTAGGAAACAATGCATATTTATTTACTCCTTCCTTTACCACTGCTACATTGTATTTGTGGGATTTTGGAAATGGAAATATTTCATCGCAAATGAATCCGATTGCGGTATTGCCTGATTCTCCTGCTATAGTTTCTTTAACTATTTATGGTGCAAATGGTTGTTCAGATATTTTCAATGATACTTTGAATATTGTTAATTCTGTTTACGGAATTTATTCAGATAAAACAATTCGAATTTATCCTAACCCTGCGAGTGAACTATTATTTGTTCAAACAGATGTGTCGGACATTGATAGAATTGAAATCCTTAATGTTGAGGGTAGAAAAGTTATTAGTGAACCATTTTCTAATTCCATTTCTATTCAATCACTTTCACAAGGAGTTTATGAATTGAATTTATATTCTAAGAACGGATTGCTGACTGGCAAGAAGCGATTTGTTAAAATGTAATTCAGGTCCCCCTTCAGATTTGTTGGTTTCTTATTGCCAAATGTTGAAAGTTTTGTAAATGGGCACTATTGCTTTTACCTACTTTTGACGGCGAAAAATCATTCAAACATTTAATGTCAACCACAACAAAGGAAGTAGCTGTAACATTTGAAACTGCAAAGCAGTTAGGATTACTTGAAGAAGAATTTGACAAGATTAAAGAAGTACTTGGCCGCACTCCAAATTTTACAGAGCTCAGTATTTATTCTGTTATGTGGAGCGAACATTGTTCGTATAAAAATTCCATCCGTCTTTTAAAAACATTACCACGCGAAGGAGATAAGTTGCTGGCAAAAGCGGGTGAAGAAAATGCCGGACTTGTGGATATTGGAAATGGATTAGCATGTGCTTTTAAAATTGAATCGCATAATCATCCCTCAGCAATTGAACCATATCAGGGTGCTGCTACAGGTGTAGGCGGAATTCATCGTGATATTTTTACCATGGGCGCCCGACCTGTTGCCGCTTTAAATTCTCTTCGATTCGGAAAGTTAAATGATGAAAAAACCAAGCATTTATTGCGCGGAGTAGTTAAAGGAATTGGAGATTATGGAAATGCATTTGGTGTTCCAACAGTAGGTGGTGAAGTTTTTTTTGATGAGTGTTATTCAACTAATCCATTAGTTAATGCATTCAGTGCCGGAATAGTTGAAGTCGGAAAAAATGTTTCTGCAACATCTTATGGTGTGGGTAATCCTGTTTTCATTGTTGGCTCGGCAACAGGTAAAGATGGAATTCACGGCGCCACTTTCGCTTCAGCAGATATTACTGAAGACAGTGCTGAAAAATTACCCAGTGTTCAAGTTGGCGATCCGTTTCAGGAAAAATTATTACTGGAAGCATCACTCGAAATAATTGAAACCGGTGCATTGATAGGAATGCAGGATATGGGAGCTGCAGGTATTACTTGCTCAACTTCTGAAATGAGTGCTAAAGGAGGTGCAGGAATGAAAATTTATTTAGATAAAGTTCCACTTCGCCAGCAAAACATGAAGCCATTTGAAATTCTGCTAAGCGAATCACAAGAACGCATGTTGCTGGTTGTGAAAAAAGGAATGGAAGATAAAATTCAGAAGGTTTTTGATAAGTGGGATTTGAATTGTGTGTGTATAGGTGAAGTTACTGATGGCGACAGATTACAATATTTTATGTATGACGAATTAGTTGCTGATGTACCAGCCGAATCATTAGTTCTGGGCGGGGGTGCTCCGGTTTACACCCGAGAATCTAAAGAGCCCGAATATTTTTCTTCTGCCAAAAATTTTAAAATAAATAATATTCCTGAACCAAATGATATAAGGGCAGTGGCTGAGCAATTGGTTCAAATGCCAAATATTGCTTCAAAGAAATGGGTGTTTGAACAATATGACTCAATGGTTGGAATTAATAATACTTCAACTAATGCGCCAAGTGATGCTGCTGTGGTTAGAATTAAAAATTCAGATGCTGCACTTGTATTAAAAGTCGATTGTAATTCACGCTATGTTTACAGCGACCCATATAATGGAGCAGCCATAGCAGTTTCAGAAGCAGCAAGAAATATTGTTTGCAGTGGTGGTGAACCGAGTGCAATTACTAATTGCCTTAATTTTGGAAATCCTTATAATCCCGAAGTATTCTGGCAATTCGAAAATGCAATAAAAGGAATGGGCGATGCTTGTCGCGCATTTTCAACTCCTGTAACAGGTGGTAATGTGAGTTTTTACAATCAATCATCTGATGATGGACCGGTGTTTCCAACGCCAACTATTGGTATGCTTGGTTTAATAGACCATATGAAAAACCGAATGACTCTGGACTTCAAAAACGAGGGTGATTATATTTATTTGATTGGCGAAACACATAATGATATTAATGCTTCTGAATACTTAGCAAATATTTGTGGAGTTAAACTTTCACCTGCACCACATTTTAATTTGGAAGAAGAAGTTAATGTTCAAAATGCAGTTAAAGATTTAATCAGAAAAAAATTAATTAAATCAGCACATGATTGCAGCGATGGTGGATTGTTTGTGACTTTGCTCGAATCTGCAATAGCTGGAAACAATGGATTTGATATTTCAACTGATGACTTCTTCCGTAAAGATGCTTTCTTGTTTGGGGAATCACAAAGCAGAATTGTGGTTTCAGTTGCTGAAGAAAAACAAGATGAATTTATAAAGGCTCTTGCAACCCATAAAATTGATTTCAGCATGTTGGGTGAGGTAACTGATTCTCCGTTGTATATTGATGGTGATGAATTTGGTGATGTTTCTTATTGGAAGGAGTTGTACGAAAATGTAATTGGAAAGGAGATGAGCAGGTAAGTTGAGGAAAGAAAGTGTTAAGTTTCATTTTCAATTCATAAGCTAAATTCAAATTAAACTGTAAAAAAGCAAGGATTTGGGCAGGTAATTTCGGAGTTGACTTTCCGCTTTTTTTGACTCGGGATTTTAATGTATCTTTCGCAAGAATTTTTTAACAGAAATTCTGCATTTTTAATAAATGAAAAAGAACTTTGGATTTTTATTTATGATTTTGTTTGTATGCGAGATTTCGTTTGCACAAACAAGAGGTATCATGAATTCTAGTTTTGAAATTCCCGCATTTTCAATTGGTACAGTTGAGTTTTTGGGTGCTCAAAATGATCCAAGCCCATCTATTCCTGGTTGGTATACTACAAATGGTTCATATAATGGATTTCAGCATCCAATGGAATTATGGTCAACAGGGTATAGCGGAGTTGATGCCCCCTTAGGCTTGGGTAATCAATACACCGAAATTAATTGCAGTGAAAATGCCCGTATTTATCAGATTGTTTGTCTTATTCAAGGAGAAAAGATTGATTGGTCGTTTTATCACAGAGGTCGGGCAGGAACAGATGTAACTGAGTTTAATATTTATGATTTAGCTGGTGTAAATAAAATTCAGGTTTTAGAAACTGCAACATCAGCACAGGTTTGGAAAACTTATTCGAATTCTGCAATTTTCAATGGACCAACAGGTTTTTATCAGGTTTCATTTGAAGTTGTAAGTTCATCAACCGATAATCCGGCAGTTGGAAATTTTTTAGATGGAGTGAATTTAACTTTTCACCCCTTAGTGGAGTTTTTACAGCCAAGTTATTCAGGTGTTGAACATGTTGGAAATAATTTACCAAAAATAAGAGTTAAAGGAACAGTTCCTGCTGGCGGAATGAATCTGACATTTGCATTAAACGGAGGCACATCAACTCCAGGTCTTGATTATACATTAAATACCACCTTGTTAATTCCTGAAGGGGAGTATAGTGGTAGTAGTGCAGTTTCTTTTACATTGCCTCTAACTATCTATGATGAAGAAATTATTGAACAAGATGAAACTGTAACTGTTTCACTGGTAAGTGCCGATGCCGGAGGTCAATTGCTCGATGCAAATTGTGATGGACAAACATTATTATCAGCAACTTATAAAATTGTGAATGACGATGTATGCATTACTCCTTATATTGTAGCAAGCAGTCCAATGCCTTTTTGTAATGGGGATACCGTACTGCTAAATGTTGCTGATGTAAGTAATGTTGAATGGTCAACAGGTGAAAAAACATTGTCAATTGCAGTTTTTGAACCAGGGAAGTATGTTGTTACTTCATTTGACCATAATTGCAACTCTAAAGATTCTATATTGGTTGAAACAAAAATTTGTGATTGCAATGTTGTAGTTCCAACTGCATTTTCTCCGAATGGAGATGGAATGAATGATTTATTCAGACCACTCAATGCCAACAAATGCAAGGTGGAGGATATGGAATTAAATGTATTTAATCGATGGGGCGATTTAATTTATAGTTCTAATGATATTCATAAACCCTGGGATGGAACATATAAAGGTGAGCCGGTACCGGTTGGTGTTTATTTATGGACTTTGGCTTATAAAGTTCAGGGTGAAAATGAATCGCAACCACTAGCTGGTTCTATGACCGGCAATGTTACTTTGCTGAGATAATTATTTTCTCAGGTAAACTATTTTCTTTTCTGTAAAATATTCTTCTTCGAAAAAATCTGTAATGGAATAGAATTGATAAAAGATATTATTGAATTTTAATTCTTCTTTTAAATCTCCGCCTTTTAATAACAGCCAACCATTTTTTAATGAATTATTATTTTCTCTTTTCAATAATCCTTTTGTCCAAGTCAATAGTTTTGGAATTTCGGCTACACCTCTGCATGTTATAAAATCATATTCTGTTTTCAGTTCTTCTACTCTCGCTTTTTCAGCAAAAACATTTTCCAGATTCAATTCTTTTATAATTTCATTCACTACCTGAATTTTCTTTCCAATACTATCAACCAGGTGGAAATTTACCTCCGGAAAAAAAATTGCAAGTGGAATTCCTGGAAATCCACCGCCGGTTCCAAAGTCAAGAATTTCGGATTGGGGAGTGAACGAAATTAATTTCGCAATGCTTAATGAGTGAAGAACATGCCTCTCGTAAAAGTGTTCGAAGTCTTTTCTTGAAATAACATTGATCCGCTCATTCCATTGGCCATAGAGTGGCATTAATTTCTCAAACTGTATAATTTGCTTAGAGGAAAGTTCCGGAAAATACTTCTTAAAAATTTCTATTGAAGGGTTTGCCACAGATTCAAAGATTAAATAAATATATAGAAACCTTTCAACTTCAGGTTGTCAGACTTCACAAATCAGTAACGACCTTTTTTAGGAGCTAATATTTGATACAATAAATCTTTTGCTCTAAATAACTGTGCTTTAACAGTTCCTAACGGAAGGTTTGTTTTCTCGGCAATTTCTTCATAAGAAAGTTCGTCAAAAAAACGCATTTCAATTAACATCCTGTATTTCGGATTTAACTTGTCAATCAATTCGCGCATTAATCTGGCTCGTTGTTCTTTAATGAATTTTTCTTCAGGATCAAGCGAATGACTTTTAATTTCAATAGAATAATTATCGCCGCTTTCACTTTCAACAGGTTCGTCAATAGAAAGAGTTTCTAATTTTCTTTTACGAATCCAGTCAATAGAATTATTTAATGCAATCTTATACAACCATGTACTGAATGCAAAATCAGGGCTGTATTTATCTAAGTTATTAAATGCTTTTCCAAATGCTTCAATTGTTAAATCATCAGCATCATCCGGGTCATGAACCATTTTCAATACCATGAAATAAATACTGTCGCGATATCGGGATAGCAGTTTCGCATATGCTGATTGATCTTTGACTTCAATACACATTTTTACCAAATCGTAATCTTCTTTTGCACGAATAGAAAAATTCGGATTACCTGTAGCAGAAAAAACACTGGGCTTTTTTGGCCCTGATTCTTCTTCCTGAAAATTTTCTTTTACTTCCATGAACGGGTGTTTGGGTTTAAAAGCGAAGGTGTCATTAAGTAATAATACAATGGCAATAGCAAATCCATTATTGGAAACCAAAAGAACAAATCAAATTCTTTTAACCGCCGCATTGAAGGAATGAAGATGAATGCCATGATTAAGTAACGAATTCCAAAAATACCAAGTATTTCAACTTGTTTGTTGCTATAAACAATCAACAATGCAAATGATAAATAGAACAGTACAAGCGACAATGTTTGTAAACCCAGTAAAAATTGGTGTTTAAATTTATAATGCATACCGGTGCTGATGTGTCTTTTCTTTTGATGAATCCATTCATCCCAGGTTTTTTTAGGATTGCTGATTATGAAGCTTTCTGGTGCGAGTTGAACTTTAGTATTTCGCGAAGTTGCAATTTCATTAATAAATAAATCATCATCGCCACTTAACAATTCCGGATTTTTTACAAATACATTTTGATTAAAAAATAATTTTCGCTTATACGCCATATTTCTTCCAACACCCATGTAAGGTGTTTTTGCCATGGCAAAAGACAAGTAGTGAAGGGCTGCCCAAAATGTTTCGTAACGGATACATTTATTTAAAAAGCCTGGTAATTTTTTATAAGGAGCATACCCAAGTACAATTTCTTTGTTCTCCTCAAACTTGAGGCGCATTTCTCTAAGCCAGTGTTTTGATGCAGGAACACAATCAGCATCAGTTACAACTACTATGTCATTTTTAGCTGCCTTTAATCCAATCGTTAGAGCATATTTTTTTCCCATTAATACCCTTGATTCCTGGTGAAGGTTTCTGAAAACCAGATGAGGATATTTATAAGAGAAATCAAATAACACATTCATGCTTTCGTCAGAAGAATTATCATTTATAACTATTACTTCATAGTCAGGATAATCCTGTTCTAAAATTGCCTGTAAATTATTTTGCAGGTTGTGCTCCTCATCTTTTGCACAGATAATTACTGATACCGGAGTAAGTGGAAACGATTTTGCAGTTTTGTTTTTGTACCAGGCCACGCGACTGAAAAAAAACAGGTAATAAAAAATCTGAATTGCAGCAGCAGCATAAAACACAAAAAGTATAACCTCAAGCAGCAACATTAAATTTTCTTCTATTTATTTAGAAAAATGATTTATTCGAAAATGAATTTAATTTCTATTGGTAAATTCATTTAGGTTTGGCGCGCAAAATAGATTTGTCATGCTTTCATTTTTCTCCGCATTATCCACATGAAATTTAAAGTTGTTACTGCCGACAAACATTCAAGTGCACGAGCAGGAGTTATTAAAACTGCTCATGGTAAAATTGAAACTCCTATTTTCATGCCTGTTGGAACTGTTGGAAGTGTAAAAGCGGTTCATCAGCAAGAACTCAAAAAAAATATTAAAGCCCAAATAATACTTGGCAATACTTATCACCTGTTCCTTCGCCCTGGTTTGGATGTTATCCGAAATGCCGGAGGGTTACATAAATTTATAGGCTGGGAAAAACCAATTCTTACAGATAGCGGGGGCTACCAGGTTTTCTCGCTTTCAGGAAACCGGAAAATGAAAGAAGAAGGTGTTCTTTTTAATTCTCACATTGATGGTTCAAAACATTTATTCACTCCTGAAAGTGTTATGGATATTCAAAGAACTCTTGGTAGTGATATCATTATGGCATTTGATGAATGCACGCCTTATCCATGTGAATATATTCCAGCAAAAAAATCTATGGAATTAACACATAGATGGCTGAAACGATGTATTGATCATTTGAATACAACCAAGCCGATTTATGATTTCAAGCAAACATTTTTTCCTATTGTTCAGGGAAGCGTGTATAAAGATTTACGAAAACAAAGCGCTGAAACAATAAGTAGTTTTGAATGTGATGGAAATGCAATTGGAGGATTATCAGTTGGAGAACCGGCGGAGGTTATGTATGAAATGACCGAATGGGTTTGCAGTTTTCTTCCGAAGGAAAAACCGCGCTACTTAATGGGTGTCGGTACTCCTGCTAATATATTAGAATGCATTGCTTTGGGTATTGATATGTTTGATTGTGTTATGCCAACGCGGAATGGCCGCAATGGAATGTTGTTTACTTCACAAGGCATCATCAACATAAAAAATAAAAAATGGCAAAATGATTTTTCGATGATTGATGAACAACTTGATAATGGGGTGAGTGATTTTTATTCAAAAGCATATTTGCGACACTTATTTATTGCACAGGAAATTCTTGCACTTCAAATTGCGAGTATTCACAATCTGAGTTTTTATCTTTGGTTGGTGAAAGAAGCAAGAAAGCAAATAATAGCAGGCACTTTTCTGAAATGGAAAAACAAAATGGTTAAGCAACTCGCGTATAGATTGTGAAAAATATCCCTGGATTTACAATCGTTGACCGATACATCATCAGAAAATTTCTGACCACTTTTTTCTTTGCGCTTATTCTATTCATTGTTATTGCAATTGTATTTGACATCACCGAAAAACTCGACGATTTTATTGACGGTCATGTTCCTTTTACTGAAATTGTTTTTATCTACTACCTGAGTTTTATTCCTTTTTTCGCTGTCACCTTCACACCGTTGTTTCTTTTTGTATCGGTTATATTTTTTACATCTCGTATGGCCGCCAATTCTGAAATAGTTGCAATACTTAATGGAGGAATGACTTTCCGCCGTTTTCTTGTTCCGTTTTTTATTGCTGCAACTATTATCATGTTGCTGAATATTTATGCCAATCACTGGGTGGTGCCACAGGCTAATAAGACTCGGGTAGGTTTCGAAAATACATACATTAATACATCATGGAGTGTAGATAAATCAAACATTCATATGCAGGTTGAAAAAGGGCTGTATATGTATCTGCAGAATTATAATTACAGCGATAGTACTGGTTACCGTTTTGCCATTGAAAAATTTACGGGCGACAATCTGGTTTATAAATTAAAAAGCGACAGAGTTATTTGGAATTACCCGACTAAAAAATGGAAGATTATTAATTACACCGAGCGACGAAACGGGCGCATGAGTGAAAGCCTGCATAACGGGAAAGACACGCTTGTGGCCTATAATTTTTCGCCAAAGGATTTCGCCCGCAAGGTTGATGAAGCCACCACACTCGATGCCAAGGAGCTGAATGATGTTATTGCCGATGAGCGGTTAAAAGGCTCGCAAAATGTGCCGTCGTTTGAAGTGGAAAAATACCGGCGTACAGCTTTTCCATTTGCCATACTCATATTAACGCTCATAGCCGTGGCACTCTCATCGCGTAAAACCCGCGGCGGCACAGGTATGCACATTGGGTTGGGCATTGCACTCAGTTTCTCTTACATATTGTTTATGCAGTTTTCCTCCACCTTTTCCATTAATGGCAATTTACCAGCCTACATAGCTGTGTGGATTCCGAATATATTATACCTGTTTATTGCACTGGTTCTGCTGCGCTTGGCGCCGAAATAAATTATTGTAATTCTTGTTTTATTGAAGAATAACTGTGTCTAAACTAATGACTTGTTTACATTTGTTGAAATACACTAACCTTATAAAAAGCAGGTGGCACAACAAAAAGAAATAAAAATTTCTGCACGAAAAAGGCTTATGGTTCTCATACTATTGCCATCTCTTTACTTTACTTATCTGTCGAGCAAAAGTATTTATCACGATGTAACAAGGGGTTCTTTTTTTTCATTTAATATATTGTTTGACTTCAGTTTCAGCGCAATTGCATTTATTGTTTTTGGATCTATAATGGTTAATGCTATTAAACGATGGTTTGATAAAGGGCCTGGTCTCATATTGAATTCTGAAGGAATAATTGACCGCTCCGGACTTGTTTTTGCCGGAACTGTTTTGTGGGAAGATATTGAAGGGATCAGTAACACAAAAATTGTTTTTTCAGATTGTATAAATGTGAAAGTGAAGAATCCTCAAAAATACATTAACCGACAAGGCAATCTGTTTAATCGCACATGGTTGCAATTGGAAAATAACCGCTATGGTTCGCCGGTAAATATTTCTGTTAATGGTTTAAGAATAAAATTTAAAGCTCTATTCAGCATCGTACAGCAGCAATATCTTTCTTCGCAAGTGGAGACCCGCACTTTGGATTTAAAACGAGAAAAAGATGAGATTCTTCAAGAGAAAACAGAACTGTTAGATTCAATTAATTATGCAAAGCGCATTCAAACAGCATTGCTGCCATCTCATTCGCTTATTGAAAAAAAATTAGGTGAAAGTTTTATTCTCTTTTTGCCAAAGGATATTGTTTCAGGTGATTTTTATTGGGCAGAAACGGTTAATGAGTGGATGTTTTTTGCCGTGTGTGATTGTACGGGACATGGAGTTCCCGGAGCGCTTATAAGCATCGTATGTAATAATGCATTGAACCGCGCTGTTAAAGAGTATGGAATATTTCAGCCTTCTAAGATTCTTGATAAAGTTGCAGAGTTGATTGTTGAGAGTATTGGTGTGGATGGTGAAGTAAAGGATGGAATGGATGCCACAGTTTGTGCGTTTAATAAAACAACTCGCGAATTATTTTGGTCAGGAGCAAACCTTCCGCTGTGGATTGCTCGTGAATCGGAATTTTATGAGTTACTTGAGTTTAAACCAGATAAGCAACCAATTGGGCAGGTCGACAACCGATTAGTGTATACAAATCATAAAATTGAAATTCAAAAAGGTGATATACTATATATGTTCAGCGATGGTTATGCTGATCAGTTTGGTGGAGAACATGGAAAGAAACTTACACGAAAAAAATTCAAAGAAATATTAATGGAGCAAAGAGGCGTTTCACTAAAAGAACAATACATCAATCTGCTTGAATTTCATTCATCTTATAGAAAAGAATTTGACCAGATTGATGATATTCTTGTTATGGGAATTCGTATTGAGCATTAATTTAAAATAAGCAGAAAAAGACTCTGTTAATAAAGTAGTAGGTAGTTAAATCCCAATCAACTTTTCTAAAACGGAGAACCCTCATCATCTGGTTTATTATCCCAGTTTTTTGATTTCATAACTTGCACAGATCCTTCTGAATTTTGAGTGAAACCTTCTCGCGCAACACCTGATGAGAAAGGAGATACATTGTAATCTTCAAACTTTGCAAAGCGGTCAATGAATTTAAGTTGCACAGTTCCAAGTGCACCATTACGATGTTTCTGTACTAATATTTCTGCTAATCCATTGTATTGTTGCCCTGCTTCATCCTGACTCATATTATAATATTCAGGCCGCCATATAAACATAACCATATCTGCATCTTGTTCAATTGCTCCCGATTCGCGGAGGTCACTCAACTGCGGTTTCTTACTGCCACCTCGTGTTTCTACAGCACGACTTAATTGAGAAAGTGCAATTACTGGTACACTTAATTCCTTTGCTATACTTTTTAATGAGCGAGAAATTGTACTGATTTCTTGTTCACGGTTAAAAGATTTATCGCCGGTGCCACCACTCATCAGTTGTAAATAATCAATAACAATAAGCTGAATGTCGTGCTGCATTTTTAAGCGTCGACATTTTGCACGCAATTCAAAAATATTTATAGCCGGTGTATCATCAATGAATATCGGAGCGTCTGATAGTTTTTCAATGTTTGAAGTAAGCTGAGTCCATTCATATTCCTCCAGGTTTCCTTTTCTGAGCTTATCTGAAGGTATTTGAGTTTCGGCTGAAATCAATCTTGAAGTCAATTGCAAATCACTCATTTCAAGTGAAAAGAAAGCGACTGGTTTTTTAAAATCAACAGCAGCATTGCGTGCAAGCG
Organism: Chitinophagaceae bacterium; assembly: GCA_947469485.1. GTDB lineage: Bacteria > Bacteroidota > Bacteroidia > Chitinophagales > UBA10324 > UBA10324. The sequence goes on from CANIPU010000022.1 coordinate 15,592, forward strand.
AAAGCACGAAAGCAGTTTTACCCATTCCAGGTCTAGCTGCAACTATTATCAAATCACTTTTTTGCCAACCACCTGTAATTCGGTCTAGTTCAGTAAAGCCAGAAGGCACCCCATTAAAATCGAGTTTGTTATCTCTTAGACTTTGAACCTGCTTAATATTTTTTGTAACCAGTTCTGAAATTGAACTAAAGTTGCGACGGAGATTTTTATCGGTTATATCATAAATGTTTTTCTCTGCCTTATCCAATAACTCCAACACATCTGTTGTGTCTTCATATGAATCACGGATAATAATCGAACTTATGCGAATCAATTCTCGCTGAATGAATTTTTGACTGATAATGCGGGCATGGTATTCAACATTGGCTGCACTACCAACACGATTTGTTAATTCAGCAACGGTAAATGCTCCACCAACTTTTTCAATATCACCTTGTTTTCGTAATTCTTCGGTAACAGTTAATATATCTACAGGTTGTGAGCGATTGAATAAACTGAAAATTGCTTTATAAATACATTGATGCGCCTCTACATAAAAACTTTCCGGCTTAAGAATATCAATTACTAATGCAACAGCATCCTTCTCCAACATCATAGCACCCAAAACGGCTTCTTCCAGATCCCGTGCTTGTGGTTGAATACGGCCGTAAAGCATTGCCGATAAATCGGTTTCAGTATGCCGCTTGGAAATTACCCGTGGGCGCTCAATTTTTGTTTCTTCGTTCGGGTCAGTCATTTTTTTAAGGGCGACAAGAATAGAAAACATTCCTTGTCAATTCCATAATTACAAAATTATCCTGTGTATAAAAATCAGATAGTCGTGGATAGGATGTTGATAAAGAAAGAATTTTTTAATTCAAGTTTTATTGAAAACAACTGACGAATTGCATTTATAAATTGAAAAATATTAAAACAAAAAAAATCCTGCTAAAGCAGGATTTTGACAAATTCTAAAAATTTGTAAATTTTCAAAGAAAAAACTCCTTAAATTGTTGTAGAGCGTACGGGAATCGAACCCGTGATTCCTCCGTGAAAGGGAGGTGTCTTAACCCCTTGACCAACGCTCCATTTTTATTGGTGGGGCGCAAATATATGCACTAAACTTACCCAAGCAAGAGTGTGGTTTGAAAAATTATTACATTATTCCTTTGACCCGAAAAGCGAATGAATAAATTTGCGTCCTCAAAAAAATTTCAAACTAAAATTCAATACATGTCAAACATTAAAGTAGCTATTAACGGATTTGGTCGCATTGGTCGCTTGGTTTATCGTCAGATTTACGATATGAAAGGAATTGATATTGTAGCAATTAATGATTTAACCAATCCTAAAATGCTGGCTCATCTTTTAAAGTATGATTCAGCTCAGGGGCGTTTTAATAAAGAAGTTTCCTCAACTGACAATAGTATAATAGTTGAAGGAAATGAAATAAAAATTTATGCTGAAAAAAGTCCGGCAGCAATTCCCTGGAAAAATCATGATGTAGATGTTGTATTGGAATGTACTGGTTTTTTTGCTGATAAAGACAAAGCAGCTGAACATATTAAAGCCGGTGCTAAGCGAGTTGTTATTTCGGCACCAGCCACTGGTGATTTGAAAACAATTGTGTTTAATGTCAACCATAATATTCTTGACGGAACTGAAACGGTTGTGTCGTGTGCCTCATGTACAACCAATTGTCTTGCTCCAATGGCACAAGTTCTGGAAGAAAAATTCGGAATCATTGCTGGATTAATGACAACTGTTCACGCATATACTAATGACCAGAATACTCAAGATTCACCTCACAATAAAGGAGATTTGCGTCGAGCTCGTGCAGCAGCTCAGAATATTGTACCAAATAGTACCGGTGCAGCAAAAGCAATTGGCTTGGTCCTCCCAGCTTTAAAAGGAAAGTTAGATGGAACCGCTCAGCGAGTTCCAACTCTAACCGGTTCTTTAACTGAATTGACAACTGTTTTAGGGAAGAAAACTTCAGTGGAAGAAGTTAATGCAGCAATGAAAGCTGCTTCAAACGAATCTTTTGGATATACAGAAGACGAAATTGTTAGCAGTGATGTTATCGGAATCTCTTATGGTTCTTTGTTTGATGGAACGCAAACCAGAGTTTTAACCGTTGGAGATCAGCAGCTAGTTAAAACAGTTTCTTGGTACGATAACGAGATGAGTTATGTATCTCAATTGGTTCGAACTGTAAAATACTTTGCTGAGCTGATAAAGAAATAATTTTAAAATGACAACTTAAATGCCTCTGATTTTTCAGGGGCATTTTTCTTTAAACACTTTTATACATTTTACATGAGTACAATTGACAATATTAATTTCTTGAATAAGAAAGCAATCATTCGGGTAGATTTTAATGTTCCGTTGGATAAAAAAACATTAGAAATTACTGATGACACAAGAATCAAATCCTCTTTAAAAACAATAAATAAAATAATAAAAGCAGGAGGGGCTGTAATTTTAATGTCGCACCTTGGGAGGCCAAAATCTGGGCCGGAAGAAAAATATTCGTTAAAACATATAGTTAATCATATTTCTAAATTATTAGGCAGGGAAGTAAAATTTGTTGCAAACTGTATTGGAGAGGAAGTTAAAGAAGCCGCAACTAACTTAAAATCAGGTGAAGTTTTGCTGTTGGAAAATTTACGATTTCATTCTGAAGAAGAAAAAGGCAATGATAACTTTGCTAAAGAATTAGCATCATTAGCTGATATATATATAAATGATGCATTTGGAACTGCTCATAGAGCGCATGCCTCAACTTCAATTATCGCTAAATATTATTCCAAGGAAAATAAAATATTCGGCTATTTAATGGCGAGCGAAATTGCCAGTGCTGAAATGGTAATGAAAAATACTAAACATCCATTCACTGCAATTATTGGTGGCGCAAAAGTTTCCGACAAAATTTTAATACTTGAAAAATTAGTTGATGTCGCTGATTATATAATAATTGGCGGAGGAATGTCTTATACTTTTTTCAAAGCTATGGGGGGGAATATTGGAAATTCATTGTGTGAAGATGACCGAATTGAAAATGCAATTAAACTTTTAGAAAAAGCAAAACAGAAAAATGTAAAATTTTTATTGCCAGTCGATTCAATGACTTCTGATGTATTTGGAAATGATGGAACTAGAAAGACAGCTGACAGTATGGATATTGAAGCAGGATTCATGGGGCTCGACATCGGACCAAAAGCGGTTGAAGAATTTTCCGAAACAATTATGAATTCAAAAACAATTTTGTGGAATGGACCAATGGGAGTTTTTGAAATGAGTAATTTCAGAAATGGCACCGTAAAAATTGCTGAGGCAATTGCAAATTCAACATCAAATGGAGCATATTCATTAGTTGGTGGTGGTGATAGTGTTGCAGCCGTAAATCAATTTGGGTTTGCTGATAAAGTAAGTTATGTATCAACCGGCGGCGGTGCTTTATTGGAATATTTTGAAGGAAAAGAATTGCCAGGAGTAGCGGCTATTTTAAATGATTAATAGTAAATTGATTTATTAAAATATTACCAAAGTCCTTTCAAATGAATGAAAGACTTTCTTTTTCTCCCACTTTTCCCCATATGAAAAATGTTTTATGCATTTAATAGCACAAATTAAATTATTAATATAAGCTGAACTCCTTGTTGGTAAAGGGTTTCATTGAGTTTGTTTATTACAAATACCATTTCTATATTTTTTAAATTCAAGTAACTAAGATAATTATTGTTGAAAACTTAAATTATTGATATTCAATACTTAAACGGCTTATTTGTTCGTTTGTGTGAAAGATTGTGGAGAAAAGTGGTAAAAAGTGGATTACACTTATTTACATTTGAACCGCACTCGTTAGACAGCAATGAAGCAAACACATTTAATCGGCGAATTTGAAATCAGCATGGATGCAAAAGGCCGTGTAATGATTCCTGCCGGATTAAAGCGCCAGCTTCCTAAAGAGGCAAACGATAAATTGGTTATTAATCGGGGCTTTGAAAAATGCTTGGTTTTATATCCATATAATGAGTGGGAAGTAATTACCACTGAACTCAATAAGTTGAATTTATACATGAAGGATAATCGCGATTTTGTTCGCTATTTCTATCGTGGTGCAACTGAATTAAGCCTGGATGCAAGTAGCCGTGTTTTATTACCCAAACCTTTATTGGATTATGCTGGCATTGAAAAAGATGCAGTGTTGTTTGCTTATTCAAATCGAATTGAAGTTTGGAGTAAAAAACTGTACCACTCACAAATGGATGAAGAGCCTCGTGATTTTGTGAAATTGGCTGAACAGGTAATGGGAAAAATTAACGGAACCGGAAATGTTTCATAAACCGGTAATGCTTAAAGAATGTATGGAAGCATTGGAAATTAAACCATCAGGAAAATATGTTGATGTCACTTTTGGCGGCGGCGGACACAGTCGTGCTATTTTGGATCAACTAAATTCTGAAGGTAGACTATATGCTTTCGATCAGGATAAAGATGCCGTTAAAAATAAATTCAATGATGAGCGTCTGATTTTTGTCCCTCAGAACTTTCGTCACCTTCGTCGTTTTCTCAAAGTCTATGATGCCCATAGCATAGATGGGATTTTAGCAGACCTTGGGATATCTTCTCACCAGATTGATACACCTGAAAGAGGATTCTCAATTCGATACGAAGCAAAACTTGATATGAGAATGGATGCTTCATTGGAAAAAACGGCGGCCGATATTCTAAATTCTTATTCTTCAGAGCAATTGCAAAATATTTTCAGCAGCTATGGTGAATTAAGAAATTCCAAAACACTGGCTGAATTAATTGTAAAAGAAAGATTGGTAACTCCATTCACAACAACTACTGATTTTATTTCAAGAATTGAATCTTGTATCAGGGGGCATCGCCCACGCTACCTCGCTCAGGTTTTTCAGGCTTTGCGAATGGAAGTGAATCAGGAAATGAATTCTCTGGAAGAACTTATGAAGCAAAGCAGCGAAGTGTTATCAAAGGGTGGAAGAATGGCAGTGCTTACTTACCATTCGCTTGAAGACAGAATGGTAAAGAATTTTTTTAAAGCAGGTAATGCTTCCGGCGAAGAAGTGAAAGATTTATTCGGACACAGTGAAAAAATTTTTACGCTGGTAAATAAAAAGCCAATCACGGCAGCTGAAGAAGAGATAAAAGAAAACCCAAGAGCAAGAAGTGCAAAATTGAGAATAGCTATAAAAAATTAAAACTTGAAAAGAGAAAAAGACGAAGAACTTATTGGAAATACAGAACCTGTTCAGGAAGAAAAAAAGAACAGGAAGAAAAAATCAAACATTATGGATTTGCTTGATGTAAGTAAATGGGTGAGTTATGACACTGTTATCCGAAATCTTCCTTTTGTTCTTTTTATGGCTGCGTTAGGGATTGTTTACATATGGAATTCACACCATTTCGAAAAATCAGTTCGTGATGCAAACACTATTGAAAAACAAATGAAAGAATTGAAGTGGGAATTCACAACCACTAAAAGTGAATTGGAATATTCAAGCAAAATGTCAGAGGTAAGCAAAATGGTTTTAACAACGGGGCTGCAAGAATTAAGAGTTCCACCCAAAAAAATTGTAGAAGTAAGTAATGGGAATTAAGCGTGATATATATTGGAGAATCGCTATTGCATTTATTGCAATGGTGGTTTTTGCAGTTGCAATTCTTTGGAAAATATTTCAAATACAAAATGTAGAAGGGAATTACTGGCGTGCAATGGCTGATAGCCTCACAACAAGATATGTAGCAATAGATGCTGATCGTGGAAATATTTATTCGAGTGATAATCGTTTACTCGCCACATCACTTCCGAGATTCGAAATCCGTTTTGACGCTAAGGCTGAAGGATTAGAAAATTCATATTTTAATTCAACAATCGGAAAATTAGCTGATTCACTTGCATGGTTATTTAATGATAAGAGTTCAAATGATTATCGGTTTGAATTAACTAATGCAAGAAAAAACAATGAACGGTACCATTTATTAAAAAGAGAAATCTCTTATACCCAGTTACAGGCAATTAAAAATTTTCCGATTTTCAGAGATGGCCAGTATAAAGGAGGATTAATAGTTACACAGAAAAATAAGCGTTCTTATCCCTTCAGGGTTTTAGCAAACAGAACTATTGGATATGTGAGAGATAATGGCACTAAACCTGTTGGACTTGAAGCGAAATTCAATAACGATTTGATTGGAACCCAAGGCAAAAGATTAATGCAAAAAATTTCAGGTGGAATATGGATGCCTGTGAATGATGATAATGAATTGGCTCCTAAAAATGGTAAGGATATAATTACAACAATTGATGTTTCTATTCAGGACATAGCCGAAAATGCATTATTAAAAACTTTATTAAAGAACAATGCTGATCATGGTTGTGTAATTGTTATGGATGTAAAAACAGGAGCAATAAAAGCAATAGCCAATCTTGGTCGAGATAAAGATTCTGTTTATAAAGAGTTATACAATTATGCTATTGGTGAAGCTCACGAGCCTGGTTCAACTTTCAAGTTAGCTTCTATGTTATCGCTTTTAGAAGATGGATATATTAAACTAACTGATACAATAGATACTGAACACGGCCATAAAATTTATGGAAAACAAAATATGAAAGATGCCGAAGATCATGGTGAATCAAGGGTTACAATCAAAAAATGTTTTGCAATTAGTTCTAATGTGGGCGTTTCCAAGTTGGTAAATCAGAATTATTACAAAAATCCTGATAAGTTTTTAAAACACTTACGCGATTTGAAATTAGATCAGCCTGTTGGAATTGAAATTCCAGGTGAAAGAAAACCGTATATTAAAAATGATAGTGACAAATTATGGAGTGCAAGTGTTTCGCTTCCCTGGATGTCAGTAGGGTATGAATTGAATATAACACCGCTTCGGTTGCTTACACTTTATAATGCAGTAGCAAATAATGGAGTTATGATGAAACCATATATTGTTCAGGCAATTCAAGAGTATGGTCAAACTTCGCAGGAATTTGCACCTGTCATATCAATTTCTAAAATCTGCACTGATGCTACTCTGATTTCATTAAAAGAATTATTGAATGAAGTTGTAATAAGTGGAACTGCTCATAATTTATTTAATCCATATTACAGCGTTGCCGGTAAAACCGGAACGGCACAAATAACTAATATCGGAGGAGGTTATGTTAAACATATTTATCAATCTTCATTTTATGGATATTTCCCTGCTGATGTTCCGCAATATTCAATTGCTGTTGTTATAAACGCTCCTTCGAACGGAGTTTATTATGGTTCTGCAGTAGCCGGACCAGTCTTCAAAGAAATTGCAGACAATATTTTCTCTACAAATCTGAATATCCATCCTTCAATTGAGAATGACACTGTTACTTATAAAGCAACAATGCCAATCGTTAAAACCGGTTCAAGTTCTGATTTAAAATACCTGTTCAACAATCTGAAAATTCCATTTATTAATAATGAAGAAGGTACATGGCTGCAACAAGTTTCCAGCGAGAAAGTAGTTGAACTTATTTCTTCAAATAAATCAGTAGTTGCAGGAGTGGTGCCTGATGTAAAAGGAATGGGCTTAAGAGATGCAATTTATTTATTGGAAAGCAGCGGACTTCAGGTAAGAGTAGATGGAATTGGTGTGGTTAAAAATCAATCACTTCCGGCAGGAACAAAAATTTTAAAAGGACAACTCATCACAATCACTTTAAACACTTGAAAAAACTTTCTGACATATTATATAAAGTGAACCTTCAGGAATTGAAGGGTGATACAGGAATTCATGTTCTTGATATCACATTTGATTCAAGGGAAGTAAAAGAAGGATCGTTATTTATTGCAGTAAAAGGAGTAGCAACCGATGGGCATAAATTTATTGAACTTGCAATTCAAAAAGGCGCAGTAGCAATTGTATGCGATAAATTTCCTGCTGATATAAAAGATGGAATTACATATTTAAAAGTAGCTGATAGTTCTATTGCACTTGGAATTATAGCAGATAATTATTTCGACCAACCTTCATCAAGAATTAAAATTGTTTGTGTTACCGGAACAAATGGAAAGACTACTGTTGCAACTTTATTATACAGATTGTTTCAATCGTTAGGTTATCCCTGCGGTCTGCTTTCAACAGTTGAAAACCGAATCAATGATTCTGTAATCCCTTCAACACATACTACACCTGATGCAATTCAGATTAACCGCTTGCTTAAAGACATGTTGTATGCAGGTTGTACTTATTGTTTTATGGAAGCCAGTTCTCATGCCATTGATCAAAACAGATTGAGTGGACTAAGTATTGCAGGAGCAATTTTTACAAATATTACACGCGATCATCTTGATTACCATAAAACTTTTGAAAATTATATAGCTGCTAAAAAGAAATTGTTCGATAACCTTTTATCCAATGCATTTGCTCTGACAAACATTGACGATAAGCGGGGAATCGTTATAATTCAAAATACAAAAGCAAAAAAATATTCATACAGCCTTACTACTGCAGCGGATTATACCGCAAAGATCCTTGAAAATTCCTTTAATGGTTTGCTGATGAATATTGATGGTGTTGATGTATCTACTCATCTTGTAGGTGAATTCAATGCATATAACTTATTATCTATTTATTCTGCTGCTGTTTTATTAGGAGAAGATAAATTAAAAGTTCTTACAGCCCTAAGTGCATTGCAACCAGCTGAAGGGAGATTCGATTTTATCATTTCTGATAAAATGAAAATTGTAGGCATTGTGGATTATGCTCATACACCTGATGCTTTAGAAAAAGTTTTATCAACTGTAAAAAGTATCCGAACCAATAATGAAAGAATTCTGACAATTGTTGGTTGTGGTGGAGACAGGGATAATGGTAAGCGCCCAATGATGGCGAAGGTTGCAGCTGAATTAAGTGATAAAGTAATTCTTACTTCTGATAATCCGAGGAGTGAAGATCCTTCAGAAATTTTAAATCAGATGAAATCCGGAATACCATTAACAATGATTCCGAATGTGCTTTCAATTTCTGATAGAAAGGAAGCTATTAAAACAGCAGTATCGCTGGCGCAAAGTGGTGATATTATTCTATTGGCAGGGAAGGGTCACGAAAAATATCAGGAAATAAAGGGGGTGAAACATCCATTTGATGATAAGCAGGTATTAGATGAAACTTTTAAATCTCAATTCAAATAATGCTGTACTATCTGTTTCAATATTTAAATCAATATTTCGATTTACCAGGCGCAGGTGTGTTTCAATACATTTCGTTTAGGGCAGCATTTGCAATTGTTGCTTCGTTAATAATTTCACTGCTCATAGGAAAAAGTTTAATTCGATACCTGCAGAAAAAACAAGTCGGAGAAATTGTTCGTGACCTTGGTTTAGAAGGACAATTAAAAAAACAAGGCACCCCTACTATGGGTGGTCTTATTATACTGGCTGCTATTTTAATTCCGACTTTACTTTTCGCAAAGCTGCAGAATGTATATATCATCATTATGCTATTATGTACAATCTGGCTTGGATTGATAGGGTTTCTGGATGACTATATAAAAGTTTTTAAAAAAGATAAGCGTGGACTTGCAGGAAAATTCAAGGTGGTTGGTCAGGTTATTCTGGGTTTAGTAGTAGGACTTATTCTTAATTTCTCAGATTCAGTTACAGTCAGAAGAGAAATTGTAAAAAGTAATCCAAAGGAAAGAATTGAAATGAGTGAGTTTCAGTCTTCAACCGAAAAGGATACAAGTGTAACAGCCAAATTCGTTGATGTTCATTCACCGATTACAACAATTCCATTTGTAAAAAACCATGAATTCAATTATTCAAAATTGCTAACTTGGTTTAGTTCTGATTTAGAAAAATATACCTGGATACTTTACACCTTAGTTGTAATTTTTATTATCACTGCGGTATCTAATGGTGCAAATATTACTGATGGAATTGATGGACTTGCTGCTGGCTCTTCTGCTATAATAGGGGCTACTTTGGGTGTTTTTGCATATGTAAGCGGTAACATCAACACTGCTAATTATTTAAACATAATGTACATTCCAAACTCAGGTGAGCTGGTAATTTTTCTGGCTGCTTTAATTGGGGCATGCATTGGTTTCCTCTGGTACAATACTTATCCGGCGCAGGTTTTTATGGGTGATACTGGTTCACTTGCTTTAGGAGGAATAATTGGCACCTTGGCTTTGGTACTTCGTAAAGAATTATTGATTCCCATTTTATGCGGAATATTTCTGGTAGAAAACCTTTCAGTAATTATTCAGGTTGGCTATTTCAAATACACAAAAAGGAAATATGGTGAGGGAAGAAGAGTATTTAAAATGTCCCCATTACATCATCACTATCAGAAATTAAATTATCCGGAACCAAAAATTGTTACCCGATTCTGGATTGTTGGAATCATGCTCGCAGTACTCACCATCATAACCCTCAAGCTAAGATAAATTTATGCAACCATTCATTGTTATACTAGGAGCGGCAGAAAGCGGAATTGGGGCAGCATTATTAGCTATCAAACAAGGTGCTGATGTATTTGTTTCAGAAAAAGGTGAGATAAAAGAAAAATACAAGCAGATTCTTATTGAAAAGAATATTCCATTTGAAGAAAATAATCACAACGAAGAGAAGATACTAAAAGCAAGTGAAGTTATAAAAAGCCCTGGTATCAGTGCAAAGGTTCCGATTATTCAAAAAATCAAATCAAAAGGAATTCCTGTAATTTCTGAAATCGAATATGGAGCACGATATACCAAGTCTCCAATCATAGCTATTACAGGAACAAATGGTAAATCCACAACCACAACATTAACACATCATATTCTGACAAAGGCAGGATTAGATGCTGCTTTGGTTGGAAATATCGGTTACAGTTTTGCCCGTCAGGTAGCTGAAAGAGATGCTTCATTTTATGTTATGGAGATAAGCAGCTTCCAATTGGAAGATTGTTTTGAATTCCATCCCCACATTGCTATGCTTCTTAATGTAACGGAAAATCATTTGGACCGATATAATTATAAAATGGAAGGGTATGCAGAAGCAAAGTTCCGAATTGCCCAAAATTTGGCTCCAAATGACTACTTTATCTATGGAGCGGATAGCTTCTATCTAACTTATATGTTATCCCAACAAAATATTTCTGCCAAAAAACTCCCATTCAGTCTTGAACGGAAAATTCTGGAAGGAGCCTACGCCAACAACGAAAAACTTTTCATAAACCAAAATCAAAACACCATAACCATGAACCTTAATCAACTTAGCCTTCGAGGCAAACACAATGTGTACAATTCAATGGCAGCAGGATTGGCCGCTACTTCTCTTGGATTAAAAGAAGGGGTAATTAGAGAATCAATGAGTGATTTTCATTCATTGGAACACCGCCTGGAAGAAGCAGGTCATAAAAAGGGAATTCTTTACATCAACGATTCTAAAGCTACAAATGTTAATTCTGTTTGGTATGCTTTGGAAAGTATGGAACAACCTGTTATATGGATAGCTGGTGGAGTAGATAAAGGAAATGATTATTCAAAAATTACTGATCTGGTTCGCGAAAAAGTAAAAGCAATTGTTTGTCTTGGAAAGGACAATCGTAAAATTCACGAGGCATTTTCCAAATCAGTTGACCTCATTGTAAATACTGAAAGCATGGAGGATGCCATTGCAGCTGCACAACATTTTGCCACTGAAGGTGATGTTGTATTGCTTTCACCGGCATGTGCAAGCTTTGATTTGTTTGAGAATTATGAAGAGAGAGGTCAGCGATTCAAGCAAGTTGTGAATTCACTTCCTGAATAACTTTAGCTTAGAACTTGTCATGAAATTTTAAATAAATAAAAAATGCAGGCAATATTCAATAGAACAAAAGGTGACCGATATATATGGTTAATCGTGATTGTGCTCACGCTTATATCCATGCTTGCTGTTTATAGCAGTACAGGATCGCTTGCATTTAAATATCAGGAAGGGAATACTGAATATTATCTGATAAAACACTTTGGGATTTTTGCGTTTGGATTGTTTTTAATGTACCTGGCTCACTTAGTAAATTATAAATATTATTCAAGAGTTTCCTTGCTTCTGATTTTTGTGACACTTCCGCTTTTGCTTTTTACACTTTTTTTCGGAGTAGAAATAAATGATGCAAGACGATGGTTGACAATTCCATTAATCAATATGTCGTTTCAAACTTCTGATTTAGCAAAGCTTGCACTCATAATGTACATGGCTCGGGTGCTTTCAAGAAGGCAAGAGAAGATTAAAGATTTCTGGAAAGGATTTATTCCGGTTATGATTCCACCTGTTTTAACTTGTGCTTTTATTGCTCCATCAAATCTTTCAACTGCAGCAATTTTATTCGCGACTTGTTTGCTGCTTATGTTTATTGGAAGAGTGAGTATGAAATATATTTTTATAACCCTCGGAGGCGGATTATTAGTACTCACTTTTATTATTCTAATTGCATTATACACTCCGTTCAAAGCTCGGGTTCTAACATGGGAAAGCAGAATTGAAAACTTTGCTAAGGATCCAAAGGGAAGTTATCAGGTACAACAAGCAAAAATTGCAATTGCCCAGGGTGGATTATTTGGAAAAGGCCCTGGCAATAGTACTCAGCGTAATTTTTTACCAAGCCCTTATGCCGATTTCATTTTCTCAATCATCATTGAAGAATATGGATTGTTCGGAGGCTTTATCATTCTGTTGATTTATATTTTGTTTTTACTCCGATGTATAAAACTATTTGTCAAGTGCCCTGGTGCATTCGGTGCATTTCTCGCTGTGGGGTTAAGTTTTGCATTGGTAATTCAGGCAATGATAAATATGGCGGTTGTTACCAACTTGCTTCCGGTTACGGGAGTTACTCTTCCGTTAGTTAGTATGGGTGGAACATCTCTTTGGTTTACAAGTCTGGCAATTGGAATTATTCTTAGTGTTAGTCGGTTTGTAGAACAAAATGAAAAAGGAGAAATAACTGAAGAAGCATAATGAAAGTAATCATCAGCGGTGGTGGAACTGGCGGACATATTTTTCCTGCTGTTGCTATTGCCAATGCTATTAAAAATCGCCTTGGCGAGAAAGCAGAAATATTATTTATAGGTGCCGAAGGCAGAATGGAAATGGAAAAAGTTCCTGCTGCCGGCTACAAGATTATCGGCTTACCAATTGCAGGTTTGCAACGCAAGCTGGATTTGAAAAATTTTATTCTTCCGTTCAAAATTATGAAAAGTTTATGGAAGGCGAGCCGGATTATTTCGTCATTCAAACCGGATGTGGTGGTTGGTGTTGGCGGTTATGCAAGTGGTCCGGTAATGTTCGCTGCATCGTTACAAGGAATTCCGACCTTGATACAGGAACAAAATTCTTTTGCAGGTATCACCAATAAAATTCTTGGAAGAAGAGCAAAGAAAATTTGTGTGGCTTACGATGGAATGAATCAGTTCTTCAATGAGAAAAAAATTGTACTCACCGGAAACCCGGTCAGAAAAGATGTGACGAAGCAATCCATCACAAAAGAAGAAGCTCTGAAGTTTTTTCAGTTGCTGCCAAACAAAAAAACAATTTTAGTAATTGGTGGAAGTCTTGGCGCAAGAACAATTAATGAATCCATCGCACAAAATATTTCTGCGTTCAGTTCTAATAACATTCAACTCATCTGGCAAACAGGAAAATCTTATTTCGTAAAAGGAAAAGAAGTTGTAGCTACAAATGCAGAAGTAAAAGTTTTTGATTTCATCAATCGCATGGATATGGCGTATTGTGCAGCTGATGTAGTAATCAGTCGTGCAGGTGCATTGAGTATTTCAGAGCTGTGTGTGTTGGGAAAAGCAACGGTGCTGGTTCCATCACCCAATGTATCAGAGGACCACCAAACAAAAAATGCAATGGCTTTGGTAAATAAAAATGCCGGGGTATTGGTGAAGGATGTAGAAGCTAAAGAAAAATTAGTTGTAGCCGCAATTGCAGTTTTGAATGATGAAAATAAATTGATTGACTTGAAAAAAAATATCCTGCAACTCGCAATGCCCAATGCAGATGAATTGATTTGTGATGAGATTCTAAAACTAATCAAGAAATAAAAGTGATATTGTTACTTTTATTTGCAGGAGCAAAATACCCGAATGAAACCCCTCTCTGAAATAAAATCTATTTACTTCATCGGTATCGGTGGTATTGGTATGAGTGCGTTGGCACGGTACTTCAATAATCGCGGAGTAAAAATTTCCGGTTACGATAAAACCCCTTCGAATTTGACTGATGAATTGCGATCGGAAGGAATCAATATTCATTTCGAAGAAAATGTTTCACTTATTCCAAAAGATGTTGAATTGGTTGTTTACACACCAGCAGTTCCTAATGAACATGCTGAGTTAGTTTATTTCCGAAAAAATAATTTCGAAGTCGTTAAGCGCTCCGATTTGCTGGAGCAGGTAACAAAAGATGCATTCACAATTGCAGTGGCAGGTACACATGGCAAGACCACTACAACAAGTATGATTGCTCACTTGCTGAAATCATCAGGGTACGACTGTACAGCTTTTCTTGGGGGAATTACTGTGAACTACAATACCAATTTTCTTTCTGGAAAAAATAATGTGATTGTTGTGGAAGCAGATGAATACGACCGCAGCTTTTTAAAACTGCATCCGGATATTTCCATCATCACTTCTGCAGATGCTGACCATCTGGATATTTACGGAACAGGAGAGGAGGTGGTAAAATCATTTATTGATTTTGCTCATCAGTTAAAAAATGATGGAAGCTTGATAGTTAAGCATGAATTGCCTTTTAGGAATTCATTACATGAGTTAAAACAATTTTCTTATTCCACTGCAGATTATGAGGCAGACTTTACCTGCACAAATGAAGTTTTACTCAATGGAACTTTTCAGTTCGATTTAATAGCAGGAGAAAATACCATAAACGAAATTCATCTTGGTGTTGCAGGAATGCACAATGTAGAAAATGCTGTAGCGGCTGCAGCTGTTGGTATGTTGTTGAAAATTTCTCCGCAGAAAATCCGTGAAGCACTCGAAACTTTTAAAGGTGTCAAGCGTCGGTTTGAATATATAATTCGTCGCGATGATTTTGTTTTCATCGATGATTACGCGCATCATCCGCAGGAGTTAAAAGCATTTCTGACTGCTGTACGAGAAATTTTTCCGGATAAAAAAATTACCTGTGTGTTTCAACCACACCTGTATTCACGCACAAGAGATTTCGCCGATGAATTTGCAGAATCGCTTTCATTGGCTCATGATATTTTTCTGTTACCGATATATCCTGCAAGAGAAGAACCTATAGAAGGAGTAAACTCCGAGATGATTTGCAATAGAATGGAAGATTCTAATGTACGCGTTGTGCAAAAAGAAGATTTAATACGGGCATTGGATATCAGTAAACCTGAAGTACTGGTTACTTGTGGTGCCGGCGATATTGATATGTTATTAGAACCAATTCGGAAACATTTTTCGAAGACTGCCTAAAAAAATCAACTAAGTGATGTATTGATGTGCAATACAATTCCGTTATAGGAGGTATTGTAAAAATACTTTAGTGCGCGTGAAAAAGAAATTTCAAAAATTAAAACCTGCTCTTCGTATTGCCGGATTTTGTTCCATAGGGGTTGCATTTCTGATTATTTCTATTGCTGCAATTAATCATCAGCAAAATGTTCCATGTTCTGAATATCGAATACACATCAATACCGAAAACGGAATTTATTTTTTAGATGAGAATGATGTGAACCAGATTATTATGGATAATAACTACGCTGCACGAAAAGGAACCGCAAGCGGCGAAATTGATTACAACCGGTTGGAACAAATTATTGAGAACAATCCGTTTGCCGAAAAATCTGAAATTGTTTTATCACCAACTGGAGATGTTGATGTATATGTTCAACCTCGTCTTCCGATATTGAGGATTATTAACAAAAATGGTGTTGGCTTTTACATTGATAAGCAAGGGAAGAAGCTTCCACTCTCTGATAAATTTACGGCCCGTATTCCGGTAGCAACCGGAAACATTTTTGATTCAGGAATGAATGAAGATTTTTCTGATTCAGCATTAACAAAAAAATTGTACCAATTGGCATCTTTTATAAATCAGGATTCATTTCTCAACGCTTTAACTGAACAGATATTTATCACCGACGAAAATGAATTTGAGCTGGTTCCTAAAATTGGCAATCACATTATTTTATTAGGAGATGTAAATGACTTACAGGAAAAAACTGAAAAGCTGCACTCATTTTATCGCGACGGGTTAAACCATGTGGGATGGCAGCAATACAGTTTTGTGAATTTAAAATTTAAAAACCAGGTGTATGCAACGCGCAGAGATGTTGCTGCACCTCAACCAAAAATACTTACGCAGGTTGCTGTAACTGATTCCAGCAAACTGAATTAAACCAAACTATAAAATGATTGATTCACAGGAATTCATTGTAGGACTCGACATAGGAACAACCAAAATCTGTGTACTGGTCGGCAGAAAAAACGAACACGGAAAAATTGAAATCGTTGGAATCGGAAAATCTGATTCACATGGTGTTATGCGTGGTGTTGTATCAAATATTGATAAAACTGTTGATGCCATTAAAAAGGCAGTAAAGGAGGCTGAAGACAACAGTGGTGTTGAAATAAAAAATGTATATGTGGGAATTGCAGGTCAGCATATACGCAGCATGCAACATCGCGGACAATTATTGCGCAACAATGCTGAAACTGAAATTACTGTTGACGAAATAAAAAAGCTGGTGCAGGATATGCGCCGTCTTGCTGTTCCTGCAGGTGATCGGATTATTGATTCACTCCCTCAGGAATTTATCGTTGATAACGAATTAGGAATTAAAGATCCTGTTGGAATGTGTGGTGCAAAAGTTGAAGCAGACTTTCACATCATCACCGGGCAGGTAAGTGCAATTCAGAATATTCGCAAGTGCATTGAGAAAGCAGGATTGAATCTGGTTGAAATGTTTTTAGAACCACACGCTTCTTCATGTGCAGTATTAAGTGAAGATGAAAAAGAAGCTGGTGTTGCATTAGTTGACATTGGTGGAGGCACATCTGACATTGCCATTTTTCAGGATGGAATTATTCGCCACACTTGTGTAATTCCGTTTGGCGGAAACATAATTACCGAAGATATAAAAGATGGGTGTCAGGTTATGCGCGCACATGCAGAGTTGTTGAAAGTGCGCTTTGGTTCTGCTTTAGAACAAGAAACACAAGACAATCAGGTAGTAAGCATTCCGGGTTTGAGAGGAAGAGAGCCCCGCGAAATTTCAGTTCGCAATCTTTCACGCATCATTCAGGCTCGCATGGAAGAAATGATTGAAATGATTGATGCTGAAATTATGTCTTCAAGTTATAAGCATAAATTAATTGCAGGTATTGTGTTAACAGGTGGCGGATCATATATGAAACACCTGGTGCAATTGGTTCAGTTTAAAACCGGAATGGATGCTCGCATTGGTTTACCAACTGAACATCTGGCTTCAGTAAAGGTTGATCAGTTAAAGCATCCGATGTTCTCAACCGGTGTTGGATTGATTTTGAAAGGCATTGAAGATTACGAGGAAAAAGAAAGAGAGCAATCTGTTATTTCAGAAAAAAGAAAAGAAGAAATCCTTTCGCAACCATTACCACAGCCTGAGAAAATTGAAGCACCTGTATTTGAAATGGAAGAAGAGGAAGTCAAAAAACCACGCAAAAGTTTTTTTGAAGGAATAATGAAAGGATTGAAAGAAAAATTTAGCGAAGAGGTTGATGAAAATTTCGGAGGAAAAAATTAATTAATAGTTCAAATCAAAAAATAAAATCAAACTGCTTTTATGAGCATACAATTCGATGTACCAACTACAAAAACTTCTATCATCAAAGTAATTGGTGTTGGAGGCGGTGGCGGCAATGCAGTAAATCACATGTTCCGCCAGGGAATAGTGGGAGTAAATTTTGTGGTGTGCAACACCGACCAGCAAGCACTTGATATGAGCCCTGTTCCGTTTAAAATTCAATTGGGAAATAATATTTCTCAGGGAAGAGGTGCAGGTATGAACCCCGAGGTTGGAAAACGCGCAACAATTGAAGCGCTTGATGAGGTTATGAAAGTGTTGGAAGACAATACAAAAATGGTTTTCATCACTGCCGGAATGGGCAAAGGAACCGGTACCGGTGGCGCTCCCGTTATTGCTAAAGCAGCAAGAGAATTAGGAATTCTTACTGTTGGATTGGTAACCACACCTTTTGGTGCTGAAGGTCCCCGTCGTTTCAATCAGGCAACTGAAGGCATTAACGAATTAAAAAATTATGTCGATACCATTTTAGTAATCAGCAACGATAAATTGCGCGAGGTATATGGCAATTTAAAATTAGGCGAAGCATTTTCTCATGCTGATAATATACTTGCCAATGCTGCACGAAGCATTGCAGAAATCATTACTATTCCCGGATATGTAAATGTTGATTTCGAAGATGTAAATACTGTAATGCGCGACAGCGGTGTTGCCATTATGGGAACTGCAAGTGCCGAAGGCGAAAACCGCGCTGAGTTGGCAATTGAGGCCGCATTAAATTCACCATTGTTAAACGACAACCAGATTAAAGGTGCTAAAAACATTCTCATGAATGTTACTTCCGGCGACGAAGAAGTTACGCTCGATGAAATCAGCAGCATTACCGAATACATTCAGCGCGAAGCCGGCTACGATTCAAACATCATTTGGGGTAACTGTTACAATGCCGCTTTAGGCAACAAAATAAGTGTAACTGTAAT
Organism: Chitinophagaceae bacterium; assembly: GCA_947469485.1. Classification (GTDB taxonomy): domain Bacteria; phylum Bacteroidota; class Bacteroidia; order Chitinophagales; family UBA10324; genus UBA10324. The sequence continues at coordinate 34,356 of CANIPU010000022.1, forward strand.
TGCAACCGGATTCGACTCCCAAACCTTTGGCAGAAAAGAAGCTGGCCGTCAGCCCGAAAGATTTCCGTTAGAAGGAACCGCTCCTAAAGCAGCTGATACCAACATCCGCGAAATAAACCGCCCCCCTGTTCAAATGCAGCCTGCTGCCGAAGAACAGATGAACGAAATTGAGTTAACACCAAATATCACCGTAAATGTTCAGGTAGAACCGGCAATGGCATCCGCCGAAAATCTTGATGGACAAATGCACCTCATTACCAAAGAAGCGAAGATCGAAAACACTCCTTCCGATGATAGCAGCTTGTCACACGACGAAAAAATGCGCCGCATACAAAAATTGCGCGGTCTCAGCATGAATAAAGGCGAAGCACTTTCCGAATTAGAGAAAGAGCCCGCTTACAAGCGAAGAAACCTCAATTTAAAAGATATTCCGCACAGCTCAGAATCAAACATCAGCACATTGTACCTGAGCGAAGGAACCGATGGAAAACATGAATTGAAAAAGAACAACTCTTTTCTTCATGGTCACGATAAAGTAGATTAAGCAGGCGCATAGCGCTATGCTCATCTCAAGATAACCCAGTAAGTGGGTTTTGGTTTGGTAAGTCCCGACATGCTGCGAAGCCTGCGGGACTTTTTTATTTCAAATACTATTTGTCTCTCATAGCAATATCACTCTGAGCTTGTCTACGAGTTGGGCAAGTCCCCAAGCATTGATTACAATGCAAGGGGTCGGGCTTTCCCTTTCAATCTTTTTATTGATTACAATAAAAAGGATTTACAGTACAATCCCTCTTGCGGCTTACGCACCTATTCACTGTTACATATTTTTTCAATGTGTATTTTTTTGCGACAGTGTTCTGCTCGATTTGCAATCGAGCTGTACAAAGTAAGTCGGTTTGTAACCGACAGCATCCGCAAATATTTCGCATAAAAGTTCAAAGCAATGTTCTGCTCGATTTGCAATCGAGCTGAGCTAAGTGTTACGATTTGTAATCGTTTTTTAACAGATGAAAAAATTAGCGATTACAAAATCAATTTTAACTTTACACAATGAGCGCCTATGCAATCAGAGAAAAAGACGGAATTTATTTTCTCACCTCAACTATTGTAGGTTGGGTAGATGTATTCACTCGCCAACAATACCGCGATATAATTCTTGATAGTTTTAATTATTGCAGAAAAAATAAAAATCTGAATGTTCATGCTTATGTAATCATGAGCAACCACATGCATTGGTTAGCTTCAGCAAAACCCGGATTCGAACTCGACGGTGTTGTGCGTGATTTCAAAAAGCACACAAGCAAAGAGATTGTAAAAGCAATTGAAGCAAACGAAAAAGAAAGCAGAAAAGAATGGCTGCTAAACATGTTTGCATTTGCCGGCCACACCCACACAGATAATGAAAAAAATAAACTCTGGCAAAAAGGAAATCATCCTGAAATTATTTACACCGATAAATTCTTCGACCAGAAATTAAATTACATACACAACAATCCTGTTCGTGCGGGCTTGGTTGAGCAACCCGAAGATTATCTTTACAGCAGTGCTCGTGATTATAAGGGCAAGAAAGGATTAATAGAAATAGATACTATCATTCTGACTCAGTTCATAAAATGAAAGCATGCACACATTATGCAAACCTCAAATCGCATGTCCCGCTGGCAGCGGGATATGTTCCATTACAAATGGAACTCATTCAATACAGCTCGATTGCAAATCGAGCAGAACATTCGGGCATATCGAGCGCAACGGGGATGTCATTCTGAGTTTATCGAAGAAACATAAAAAAGGATTTACAGTACAATCCCTCTTGCGGCATACCCACTCTTTTGCGTTAACATGTTTTTTCTGAAGAACCACAAACCGAAAGAGATAAGATTTTTGGATATGTGAAGGATATGATGGAGAAATAAATTTCACTGGAGGACTTTGATGATCACCAAGTCTGAATTGAAAACTATTCAATAATAATTTTCATTACTTGTTTATTCTTCCCATTTCCAATATTTAAAATATAAGTTCCAGAAGTAAGAGATTGATCGAAGTGTAACACCTCAGTATGATTACCCTGTGGGCGAATTTCATCTGTCATAAATATTTGCATTAATTTTCCCTGAACATCAAATAATTCAATGTTAAGTTTTTCATCTTGGGCAAGTATATATTTTAAAATGGCTTGTAAATGAACAGGGTTTGGATAAATCAGATAGCTATCCTTTGATAAATCAAGTGTTTCTAAATCAAATCCAGATAAGAATCTGTAAACTACATATTCATTTGTAACAAGAATTTTATTTGTTGATTGTATAGCAATATCAGTTGCTTGATTTGAAAACAAAGAATCTAAAAACATACCATTATTTGCAAAGGTAGAATCCAAGGTTCCATTTGAATTAAATCGTGCCATTGTAAAATAATATGGATCACTTGAATTATAATGAGAATATCCAACGCCAACTATTTTATTATCTGACTGTAAAAAAATATCATTAAATTCATTACCGGATGCATGTATTTTGTCAAAATCTTCACGCACCATCCCTTCGGTTCCAAAAGAATTATCTAATGAACCATCTGGATTTAATCTGATAATCATGGCATGAGTATCTGCATCTGGTATACTCCAATAATACCCACCTATTAATATTTTATAATCGGATTGAGAAATCACAGAAGTAATTTGACTTTGGTGTAAACCGGCATTAGAAAACAATTCAAGCTTTCCCAATGAACCAAAAGAATTGTCCAATGAACCATCTGAATTGTATCTCGCAACAGCACAAACTTTGTATGAACTTGTTGAATCAAATAAATTTCCTATAGCCAAAATTTTTCCATCAGGTTGAATTGTTAACGACATAAAATCTGTCCATATCATAGAAAATCCAGTTATAACTTTTCCACCTGTTCCAAAACTATTATCAAGATTTCCGTTTTGATTATATCGAACAAGACCAAATCCAGATTTTATATTATTTATTTTAAGGTCTCCTCCGGCAATTATTTTCCCATCAGATTGAACCACCAATTGTTGAGAAGAGTAATCACCCCACAAATCAGTTTTTGAAAAGCCATTTGTTCCAAAAGATTCATCAAGCTCACCATTAGAAGTATATCTCGCAATCACAAATTGCCCCCAATTAACTTGTGAAGATGATGAAACTATAATTCTTCCATCGTCCTGTAATGCTATACCAGAACATCCTACTGCTGCATCAGGGTCTGTTGCACCATTTGCCCTTCCATTTTTTCCAAATGAATTGTCAACCTTTCCATCTGAATTAAATCGGCATAATCCAAAATTATTAACTGTACCTCCTACAATTAATATTTTATCATTTGGCTGAACTATTAAATGCTCCGCATGATAAAAACTTGTGGTAGCCCCATTAGTTCCAAATGTCGAGTCAATAGTTCCTGCTTGACCAAAACAAAAAGAAATATGCAACAAATAATTCGACGCAATAAGAAAATATAAATTCTTCATTAAATTAAAATATAATTCATCTGCTTGCAAAATAATCATATCAAGTCATAAAAGCGGCTTACTGATTTTGTAAGTGTAAATTAATTAACGAACCCCAAAAGTTGACTGAATTTTTGAGGTCTTCTTTTTTCAGGTTTTAAGGATGATGTTTTGTCGTTGATGCATTTTTGCCTCAGTTCGTGTCCCCTCGGATCGAAAAATTGTGCGACCAACATAATGTTATATAAATATCATTAAAAATTAATCTCACCTGCTGGGAACTGTTAACAACGGAGCTCAAATAAATCATTTGGATTGCAACCTGCATCCTCATCATACTTAATACCTATATTAGCATCGAAGCAGCAACCTAATTATCACGACCCGTTCGGCTCGGCTTTTAACCACTACTGTTCGAAACCTTAAACATCACTAAAGTACTCTGGTAATTTATCGGGGTTTCCCCCTGTGAGCAAGACGATTTGTTTGGTTACAGCTCGTTCTAATTCTAACGAAAATCTCAGTTTTGCTATTTTGTAATTGGCTATTTTAT
>CANIPU010000023.1 GCA_947469485.1 Chitinophagaceae bacterium
ATAACCCGTCGCAATCAAAAACGCGTGGTAACAGTTTATTCAAACATACTCAGTGGATTCAATGCGCAGGAAGTGGTAGGAAATGTAACAGCTGCAGCTGCAAATTATAAATTGCCGAAAGAAGTAACCATTAATCTCACAGGTGAACTTGAAGAACAAAAAGAAACCGGAGCTTTTCTCGGAACTGCATTGTTGCTTTCAATTTTACTGATGGTTTTAATTCTGGTGATACAGTTTAATTCTTTCGGAAAAACACTAATCATTCTCAGCGAAATATTGTTCAGTATCATTGGAGTATTGCTTGGTATTTCCATTACCGGAATGGCATTCTCAGTAGTTATGACAGGCGTCGGAATTGTGGCGCTTGCCGGTATCGTGGTACGAAACGGAATTCTGATAATTGAATTCACCGATTTGCTTCGTTCGCAGGGAATGAAAACACGCGAAGCTATAATTGAAGCCGGTCGCACCCGTATGACTCCGGTAATTCTCACCGCTACAGCAACTATGCTTGGCATGCTTCCACTGGCGGTTGGAATGAACATCGATTTCGTTACCATGTTTACCGAATTAAATCCGCACATCTGGTTTGGTGGCGATAGTGTTGCTTTCTGGGGCCCGCTTTCATGGACTATTATTTTCGGATTAAGCTTTGCCACTTTTATATCACTGATTCTCGTTCCATGTATGTACATGATAGGAATAAATATAAAAGCAAGAATGCGTGGCGAACCGAAAGAGAAAAAAGCAAATACTGGTTTTATTGATATTGAGTAAATCAATGAAGTTCTGAGCAATGGTACATTGATCAAAAATATATGACCTCAAAGTCTTGAATTTGTTGAAGTGTTATTGAAAAGTAAAATGAAACGAGAGCGACTGATGAAAATTCAGTTGCTCTTTTTTTTTAATTTATTTATGAATTATTTTAAATTCAATTCTGAATATTTTGTAGTGCAATCAAATCATAAATAAAGCAGAATAAAAATCGACAACAAATTTTTCTATTACATTTGTTACGATGTTCAAACAGAAAGCAGCCTTTATATTACTAACCATCGCATATGCATTATTGCTCGGCCATAGCATCATTCCTCATCACCATCATTCCAATTCACGCGATTTAGCCGGACACCATCAATCCGATCATCAGAACCATGGTGAAGAACATGATAACAACCTCGGCCATCTGTTCACCCACTCCATTCATCCCGATGATGATTTTACAGTAAGTTCCAATCATAAAATCGGAAAACTCTTTTCAATAAAACTCATTTCAGTTGTTGCTGTTATCAGTACTGAATTTTCGTTTAAAGATTTTGATATACCGCCATTGTTATTCAATCCATATGCGGAACAAGTCAAATACTTATCGCCTCATGCGATTGCTTGCGGATTAAGAGGCCCCCCAATTTCCTGATTTAATAAATTATGAATTTTAAGTGAATGAATTCATGCATTCACTTTCAGTTTAATAATTAATCATACTGAATTTTTTGAACTAAAAATTCCAGTTACTTTCTATTCAATACCAATTAAATAATCCCCTATGACAAATTCAAAATTCAATTTTCTTAACTTAACATTTCTGTTTCTAATCGCAGTTCTGTTTTCATGTTCGAACGAACACTTGCACGAACACGAAGCGGATGCGCAAGGATTGGAAGCAATGGCGTTCACGCGATACACCAATAAAACCGAACTATTTGTTGAGTTCAAACCATTAATAGTTGGTGTCGAAAATAAATTTGCTGCGCACTTCACTGCGCTCGGTGAAACATTTAAAGCATTTACTGAAGGCACTATTACACTTACAGTTGATGTAAACGGAAAACAAGTTTCGGTTACTGCCACTGCACCACAAGTACCCGGCATTTTCAGATTGCAATTGACACCAGCTACTGAAGGAATTGCGAAAATCACATTTGATATAAAAACTAAAAACTTCACCGACCAGATAATAATTGACAGCGTGAAAGTTTATGCCGATGAAAAAACAGCACTCGTTGATCAACCGGAGGCAAGTGTTGGCGGCGATATTTCTTACCTGAAAGAGCAGGCATGGAAAGTGGAGTTTGCAAATGCACCGGTTACGAAACAAATATTCAGCGACATCATAAAAACAAACGGACAAATACTTTCAGCTCCCGGCGATGAATTAATAGTAACAGCAAAAGCATCAGGTATTATTTTATTCACCGGGAACAAAACCATTATTGGTTCCGAAGTGAATGCAGGCGCTAACTTATTTATGATTGCAAGCGGAGAATTATCAGATGGAAACATTGATGCAAGATACCGCACTGCCAAAGCGGCGTTTGAAAAAGCACAGGACGATTTCAATCGTGCCGCCGAACTGGTGAAAGACAAAATCATTTCGCAAAAAGATTTTCAGCAAACCAAACTCGATTTTGAAAGTGCGCAAACCGTTTTTAATACTGTTGCAAAAAACTATTCGTCAAACGGAGTAAGTGTCAGCGCACCCATCAATGGATATGTAAAAAATATTCTGGTTACTGAAGGTCAGTTTGTTGAATCAGGTACCTCGCTCGCCATCATTTCAAAAAATAAAAAACTGATACTGCAGGCAAATGTTTCGCAAAAATATTTTAACAAATTGTCGTCCATCACTTCAGCTAATTTCAAAACTACTGACAGCGATAAAATTTTCACTACCACAGAGTTGAATGGCAAAGTAATTTCTTTTGGAAAAAGCGCTTCATCAGGTTCTCCGTTTATTCCGATAACTTTTGAGATAGATAATATCCCAGCTTCATTGGGACAGGCCTCCAATTTAATTCCCGGAAGTGTGGTGGAAGTTTATCTGAAATCATTTCCGATACCCGATGCATTGGTTATTCCTGTTTCATCATTGATAGAAGAGCAGGGAAACTTTTTTGTGTATGTGCAAACTGAAGGCGAAAGTTTTCAGAAGCGTGAAGTAAAACTTGGCGCAACTGATGGAATGAATGTGCAGTTGTTAAGCGGAATTGCCGAAGGCGAAAGAGTGGTTACAAAAGGTGCATACCAGATTAAATTATCACAGGCAAGTGGAACTATGCCAACACATGGCCACGAACACTAAAACAAAAAAATGCTCAACAGAATAATAAACTTCTCACTCTACAATCGCCTGCTCATTATAGTAGCAAGTGTGTTGCTGATAATTTTTGGAAGTTACATAGCCACCCGAATGGAAGTGGATGTATTTCCTGATCTAACTGCTCCAACGGTTGTGATATTAACCGAAGCGCATGGCATGGCTCCCGAAGAAGTGGAGAAGCTCGTAACATTTCCGATAGAAACTTCGGTGAACGGAGCAACAAATGTTCGAAGAGTTCGAAGTTCATCATCAGCCGGAATTTCTATCGTTTGGGTAGAGTTTGAATGGAACACCGATATTTTTAAAGCACGACAAATTGTAAACGAAAAAGTAATTGCCGTTGCCGAAAAATTACCGCAGGGAGTTGGCAATCCAACCATGGCGCCGCAGTCGAGCATCATGGGCGAGGTCATGTTCATTTCACTTACTGCCGACACCACTTCATTAATGGATCTGCGAACCATTGCCGACTGGAATATTCGCCCGCGATTACTGGCAACCGGTGGTGTGGCGCAGGTAATAATTATGGGTGGCGAATACAAGCAGTACCAGATTCTGGCATCGCCGCAAAAAATGAATTACTACAATGTATCGCTGAATGAATTATTGAAAGCCACACAGCAGGCAAACGGAAATTCATCGGGTGGGTTCATGAATGAATATGGAAACGAATACATCGTAAAAGGAATCGGCAGAACCAATGATGTAAATGAATTAGGAAAATCAGTTGTCAAATCTTCCAATGGAAAAGTCATTCGGATTGAAGATGTGGCTGAAATAAAAATTGGTGCCGCTCAAAAAATCGGCGATGCGTCGTCCAATACTAAGCCCGCAATTGTATTGTCCATTGCCAAGCAACCCGCGACCAACACATTGGAACTCACAAAAAAAATTGATGAGGCGGTGGCTGAAATGCAAAGCAATTTGCCACGCGATATAAAGATCAACACGCATATTTTCCGGCAAGCCGATTTCATAAATGCCTCCATCAGCAACATTCAGAAAACATTATTGGAAGGAAGCATTTTCGTAGTCATCATACTCTTCTTGTTTTTGATGAACTGGCGCGCAACAGTTATTTCATTACTCGCCATTCCCATTTCACTCATTGCCGCCATACTCACATTGCATTGGCTTGGATACACCATTAACACCATGAGTTTGGGTGGAATGGCCATTGCCATTGGGGCGTTGGTGGATGATGCAATTATTGATGTTGAAAATGTTTTCAAAAGATTGAAACAAAATGCACTGAAGCCGGAATCGGAACGAAAAAATAAACTCACAGTAATTTTTGATGCATCGGTTGAAATCAGAACATCCATTATCAATGCAACATTCATCATCATCGTTGCATTCATTCCGCTTTTCTTTTTATCAGGCATGGAAGGAAAATTATTGGCGCCTCTTGGCATAGCATTCATCGTTTCACTTTTTGCATCGCTGATAGTGAGCATCACACTCACTCCGGTATTGGGAAGTTATTTATTAACCGACGAAAAAATGTTAGCGCGACAGCACAAGGAGAGCTGGCTGGTGGAGCGGTTGCAAAAAACTTACACCACACTTTTAGTAAATGTAATGCGATGGAAAAAAACAGTAATCGGAGTTTCGGCAATGCTTTTATTAGTTGCACTTTTTATTATGTCGCAATTGGGAAGAAGTTTTTTACCTGAGTTTAATGAGGGCTCATTAGTAATAAGTGTGGTGAGTTTGCCCGGAATTTCATTGGAAGAAAGTAATAAGTTGGGGACGCAGGTGGAAACTGCATTGCTGACTATTCCCGAAATAAAAATAACCACGCGTCGAACCGGTCGCGCTGAACTGGATGAACATGCACAAGGAGTAAACTCATCAGAAGTGGAAGCGCCTTTCACGCTTGATGAAAGAAGTCGCGAAGAATTTATGATGGAGGTTCGCGAAAAACTGGCAACTGTTTCGGGAGTAAACATTACCATCGGGCAACCCATCGGTCACCGCATTGATCACATGTTATCAGGAACCCGTGCCAACATTGCCATCAAAATTTTTGGTAATGATTTGAATAAACTCTTTACACTTTCGAACGAAATAAAAAATGAAATTCAAAACATAAACGGACTGGTTGATTTAAGCGTGGAACAACAGATTGAAATTCCGCAGTTGCAGATAAAAGCAAAACGCGACATGCTCAATCATTATGGAATTACGATTGGAGAATTCAACGAATTTATTGATGTGGCATTTGCCGGCGAAAAAGTTTCGGAGATATATGAAAACAATAAAACCTTTGATTTGATACTTCGCTTCAACGATGCAAATCGCGGCTCCATTGAAAATATCCGCAACACTTTGATTGATGTGGGTGTCAGTGAGAATGATGTAATGATTGACGAGACAAGTGAAATAAAAACTTCAACCAATCAATCACATCATCGCCGAATACCACTTCACTACATTGCAGATATTGTAAGTACGAGTGGCCCGAGCACTATCAATCGCGAAAATGTTCAGCGCAAAACAGTAGTATCAGCCAATGTTGCCGGTCGCGATCAGAAAAGTGTGGTGAGCGAAATTCAGCAAACCATTAACAGTAAAATAAAACTCCCCGAAGGTTATCACATCGAATACGGAGGGCAGTTTCAATCCGAAGCCGATGCATCAAAAACATTGCTAATTACATCGCTGCTTTCATTGTTCATTATTTTTCTGTTGCTCTATCAGGAATTTAAAAACATAAAAATTGCGGGCATCATTTTATTAAATCTTCCACTTGCACTTATTGGTGGTGTGTTCAGCATTTATTTCACAAGCGGAATCATGAGCATTCCATCCATTATCGGGTTCATCACATTATTTGGTGTGGCTACACGAAACGGAATTTTATTGGTGTCGCATTACAAAACATTACAAGAAGAAGGAATGAATTTGTACGACACCATAATTCAGGGTTCCAGAGATCGGTTAAGTCCCATTCTGATGACGGCACTTACTGCAGGGCTCGCACTAATTCCACTTGCAATAGCAGGCGATTTGCCAGGCAATGAAATTCAAAGCCCGATGGCAAAAGTTATTTTAGGTGGACTGCTGACAAGTACACTGCTTAATATTTTTATTGTTCCGGCAGTGTATTTTCTCGTTAACAGAAAAGCTAAATCGTAATTGTAAAATTTTAAATCAATTAAAATGAGAGCTATAAAATTCATCATTCATCTATCCTGCTTATTTCTGTTGTTAGTTATTGCAGTAAAAGGAAGCGCACAATCAAAAATGGAAAATGTACTTGCCGAAATAAAAAAAAATAACAAAACCATTATAGCCCACGCACAGCATTGGGAAGCAGAAAAATTAAATTATAAAACCGGGCTCACTCCTTCAAACCCAACTGTTGAGTATGATTATTTGTATGGCAATAATTTAATCACGGGTAATCAATCCGAGTTCAGCATCAATCAGCAATTTGATTTTCCTACTGCTTACTTCAAAAAAAATCAACTGGCAAATCAGCAAACCGTGCAGGCTGATTTTAAACTCACTGCCACACGACAGGATATTTTACTGGAAGCAAAAAATGCCTGTATACAATTGGTGTATCACAATAAAATGAAAGGTCAGCTTTCACAACAAAAACTCAACACCGAAAAAATATTAGCCGATTTTAATAAGCGGTTAGAAACCGGTGATGGAAATATTTTGGATGTAAACAAAGCAAAACTGCAATTGCTGGAAATAAATAAATCGTATCAAAATAATCTTTCAGAAATAAATCAGCTCAATCAAAAACTGATTGAACTCAACGGCGGAAACACAATTTCTTTCAACGATACAATGTATGGTGAACTTCCGGCGATACCATCATTTGAAAAATTAGAAAGCGATTATGAAAGCAATGATCCGCTGCGAAAAAATTTAGAACAGGAAAAAATTATTGCGGAGAAAAAAGTAAGTGTTTCAAAATCACTTTCGCTTCCGAAATTGGAAGTCGGCTATCATTACCAGGGATTCAAGGGACAAACTTACAAGGGAATTCATACCGGAATTTCTATTCCGCTATGGGAAAATAAAAATACAGTCAGGCAAAAAAGTGCCGAGCATTTGTTTGCAGGATTTGAGCTGGAGGCACATATCAACGAACATTATTACCACATAAAACACATTTATGAAAAGTACGCCAACCTGAAAATAATTTTGGCAGATTACCAATCTGTTTTCACAACTTTCAACAACACTTCGCTGCTTAACAAGGCGTTTGCGTTGGGTGAAATAACCACTATACAATTCTTCACCGAAATAAATTATTTCAATCAGGCATTCAATAACTATCTCGAAACGGAGAAAGAATATTATTTAACCATTGCCGAATTGTATAAGTATGAGTTGTGAAAAACGAATAGCAATATTGTTTAAAATACAGATTGAAATAGAATTTGATTTTTAAATTTCACAACAAAAAATTTTCATCATGACAATTCCTGAAGCTCAGCAATCCGTTGACGATTGGATTAAAACCACCGGAGTCCGTTACTTTAATGAACTCACTAATATGGCAATGCTCACCGAAGAAGTAGGAGAGGTGGCTAGAATTATGGCGAGAAAATATGGTGAGCAATCATTCAAAGAATCTGATAAAGACAAAGAACTCAGTGATGAATTAGCTGATGTGTTATTCGTTTTAATCTGTATTGCTAATCAAACCGGAGTGAATCTTGAAGAAGCTTTGAAAAAAAATTTCGAAAAAAAAAATAATCGCGATGCACAGCGTCATCAGCAGAATGAGAAGTTGAAATAGATTTTTGAATGTTTTTTATTCAGAGTTTTGTCAATGCATTAAGTATTTTTCATTCTTAATTTTTATTTCTCCATTTTTCGGAAATGAATTTTCTTTTACTCCTTTCTACGCTCTTTCTCGCAAAGCCAACTGACTCATTAAAAACCCCATTCGAAAAAAGCGGAGGCAAACAATCTGCAACATATCAGGAGTGTATTGCTTACTATAAACAACTCAGTTCATTTTCCAGTGAAGTGAAAGTGTTACAGTATGGAACCACGAGCATTGGCAAGCCACTCAACCTCATTGTTGTTTCCAAGGAAGGAATTTCAAAATCATCGGAAGTAAACCGAGAGAACAAAGCAGTGTTACTCATCAATAATGCAATTCACCCTGGTGAACCCGATGGTGTAGATGCATGCATGATGCTTGCAAGAGATTTGGTGACGAAGCAAGAAATGAAAACGCTTCTCGATCATGTGGTATTACTAATTATTCCGGTTTACAATATCAGCGGCGCTTTGAACAGAAGCTGTTGTACGCGTGCAAATCAGGATGGCCCGGAGGAATATGGATTCCGAGGCACCATACAAAACCTCGACCTCAATCGCGATTTCATAAAGAACGATGCAGCAGAAACTTTTTCATTCGAAAATATTTTCACCGAATGGAAACCCGATTGGTTTGTAGATACACATGTAAGCGATGGAGCCGATTATCAATACACCATGACCTACATCGCAACGCAACACAATAAGTTGCAGCCAGCACTCGCAGACTACCAACAGAAAGTACTGGTGCCATTTATGAATGCTGAAATGATTAAAAAGAATTTTGAGATGGTTACATATGTAAATACAATAAATGAAACCCCCGACTCTGGTATTGTGGAGTTTTTAGAATCTCCGAAATTTTCTACCGGATATGCATCATTGTTTAACTGTATTGGGTTTGTGACTGAAACACATATGCTCAAACCATTTGCTCAGCGTGTGAATTCAACTTATGCTTTTCTAAATTGTTGGATGCAGAAAGCAAATGACGATTACAAAACCATTCGTCAGTTGCATGTGAAAGCAGATGATTCAGTTGCTCAGCAACAATTGTTCTCAATGAATTATAAACCTGATTTTACTTCAGTCACTACCATACCATTCAAAGGTTACGAAGCCGAACACAAGCCAAGCGATGTAACAGGTGCGCCACGATTATTTTACAACCGAGATAAACCTTTCACTAAACAAATTCCGTTTTTCAATTCGTTTATTCCTACAGTGGAAATTCAAAAACCAATTGCATACATCATTCCGCAATACAGTAAAAAACTGATTTCTATTTTTCAAAATAACGGAGTTCTTATGCAAGAACTTTCAAAAGACACAGTGATAAAGGTGGAGGTTTACTACATCACTGATTACAAATCAACTGACCATCCGTACGAATCGCACTACATGCATCATTCTGTTTCAGTGAAGAAAGACACGCAAATGATTCGTCTGTATGCAGGAGAAGTAATGGTGAAAGTGAATCAGCCCGCCAATAAATTCATTGTCGAAACACTCGAGCCGCAGAGCAGCGATGGATTTTTTGCCTGGAATTATTTCGATGGAGTACTGGCGCAAAAAGAATACTTCAGCGATTATGTGTGGGAGGATAAAGCATTTCAACTTTTGCAGTCCGATGCGCAATTAAAAAATTTATTCGAGCAGGAAAAGAAAAACAATCCTGATTTTATAAAAACTCCGGCTATGCAATTGGATTTTATTTACAAGCATTCTCAATATTTTGAGAATGCTTGTAACCGGTATCCGGTGGTAAGAGTGGTGAATTTTTAAACTGTAACTGTCTTCGGAACAGGTCTTCCCAATTCCTTCAACATTCTGTAATGTGAGCGAATGGCATCAGCGAAAGTGCGGTTGTAGTGATAAGGGACATTATATTCTTTCGCAGTCTGCTGCACAATTTTGCTGATAGAAGGATAATGCACATGGCAGACCTTCGGAAACAGGTGATGCTCCACCTGGAAATTCAATCCGCCAACAAACCAATTTACTATAAAACTATCCATTGCAAAATTTGCAGTAGTGTGCATTTGATGAATCGCCCAGTTATTATCAATCACTCCATTGTTTTTTGGCATTGGGAAATCTAAATCCTGAACCACATGTGCCATTTGGAAAACAATTCCGAGAATCATTCCCGCAGTTAAATAAATGCAGAGATAACCAACCAGAAATTGCCACCATGTAAAAGGCAGGAACATAATCGGCAAAACAAAAATGTAGGTATAATAAATTGCTTTGGTTAAAAACAATACCAATAATTCAGTACGCGGATGTTTTTTTATTTTATAGGGGCCAATACTTTCCTGCGAAATCTTTTTGAAGTCTTTAAATAAAACCCAGAAGATTACTGCAAATCCATAAAGAATAAAAGCTGTAAAGTGTTGTATGCGGTGTATTGGTTTCCGTTCCTGATTTGTTGACATTCTGATTGCCGCCGGAAAAACTTCCAAATCCTCATCATAACCATGAATATTTGTATAGGTATGATGAATAATATTGTGAGTGATGCTCCAGACATATTTGTTCCCTCCAATCAGATTCATTGTTAATCCTAAAGCATAATTCAATTTTGAATTTGAAGAATAAGCACCATGTATGGCATCATGTGCAACAGAAAATCCTATTCCCGCTGAACTTATTCCGAGTACAAAACATGCAATGATGGTTTGCCATCCATTCATCCACCCGGTAAAAAATAAAAGATAGGTCCCGATAAAAGTCCCAAGTAAAACAATGGATTTAACAACCATGCGATAATCGGCATGAGTTGAAATCTTGTTTTTTTGAAAATACTGGTGAACCCGATTTTTTACTTCTGAATAAAATTCATTCGAAGAGTGGGCAAATTTAAGATTAGGGGTTGTTGGTTTGTTTTCTGCTGTGAATTCCATTAACGAAATTTGAAGTTAATTTCCAATGTTTTTCTTTATCAATTTTGAAATAAATAAAGAAGAACAATTCTGTTGGTGAATATAGTACTTGAGGCTTTAACTTTATTAGACCTGATTTCTACTTATATTCAACTTGGTGAAGATAGTATTATACAATCTGATAAAAGTCATAATTCTAAAAATAGTCTTTAACAGAAACAATATTCATCATATAGGAAACATTTTATAATACCAATTTTGAAATATTTATTACGATTCTGACTTTTGACCTTTGAATATTGATTTTGTCTGATGACTTTTGGACTTTAATCTAAATTTCATGCTTAATATTATTTTATTCGGACCTCCCGGAAGCGGAAAAGGCACTCAGGCATTATTGCTCAAAGAGCATTTTAAACTATTGCATATTAGTACAGGGGATATATTTAGAAATGAAATAAAAAATGAAACAGCAATTGGAAAAGAAGTTAAACAGTACCTCGATGCCGGCAAACTTGTACCAGATGAATTAACTATTCGTGTTCTAGGGAATTATGCCGATTCACATTCATCTCCGGAAATTCAAGGAATCATATTCGACGGATTTCCCCGTACTGTTCCGCAAGCTGAGGCACTGGATGCGTTTATTGCAGAAAAAAATTCTGCAATAAATGTTGTTCTGTCTTTGGAGGTAAATGATGAAGAATTAGTAAAACGACTAATTAACAGGGGATTAACCAGTGGCAGAAGCGATGATTCGAATGATGAAGTAGTGCGTCATCGCCTGAAAGTTTATTATAATCAAACAGCCCCATTAGCTGATTTTTATCTTGCTCAGAAAAAATTTGTTTCTATAAGGGGGGTTGGCACTATTGACGAAATATTCGCGCACCTTTGCGACGAGATGAATAAACTCGATTAAAATTTGGAAGGGAGCAATTTTGTTGATTATGTAAAAATATTTTGTCGGAGCGGAGCAGGAGGTCCGGGTGCTTCTCATTTGCGCCGAGACAAGAATACTGCTATGGGTGGCCCCGATGGTGGCGATGGTGGTCGAGGTGCTCATATAATACTTCGTGGCAATCAACAGTTGTGGACTTTGCTCCACCTAAAATACCGGAAGCACATTCACGCTGAAGATGGCGAACCAGGCAGCTCTAATTTAAGTACCGGAGCTTCAGGAAAGGATATTATTCTGGATGTTCCGCTCGGAACAGTTGCCAAAGATTTTGAAACAGGTGAAGTATTATTCGAAATAACAAAGGAAGGAGAGAAAAGGATTTTAGTAAAGGGTGGAAGAGGAGGATTAGGTAACTACAATTTCAAAACACCTACTAAACAAACTCCAAGGCATGCGCAACCTGGCGAACCATTGGAAGAAGGATGGAAAATTCTCGAATTAAAATTATTAGCAGATGTTGGGTTAGTTGGATTTCCGAATGCCGGTAAATCAACTTTGCTTTCAGTTGTAAGTGCTGCGAAACCAGAGATTGCTAATTATGCTTTTACTACCCTGGTTCCTAACTTGGGAATGGTTCAATATAAGGACAACAAGTCATTTGTAATGGCAGATCTTCCTGGAATAATTGAAGGGGCACACGAGGGCAGAGGCTTAGGTCATCGTTTCCTTCGGCACATTGAAAGGAATTCAATGTTGCTTTTTGTAATACCCATTGATTCAAATGATATTAAAGCAGAATATGAAATTTTATTAAATGAACTTGAATTATATAATCCTGAGTTATTGCATAAGCAACGGATGCTGGTAATAACAAAATGTGATTTGGCTGATGAAGAAATATTAAAACTGATTAAAAAGGAATTGCCAAAAAAACTCACGCATGTATTTATATCTGCTTTCAAAAAAACAGGTATTGATAAGATGAAAGAAATGATTTGGAATACGCTTAACAGTTGATTTGAAGTGATATTTTATTGATTTATTCTAAATTCACCTCTGAAATTTTTGTCATGAACAGAAAGGAATTTTTTAGAACTCTTGGAATTAGTTTAGCTGCTGTTGCAGCCTTAACACAATTAGAGTCCTGTAATAAGGATAAAGTACAAAGAATTGATTTTACTATCGATCTAAATGACCCCGAAAACTTTGATTTGACCACTTTAGGTGGCTATAGAATATTTAATTCAGCGGTAATTGTCGCAAAAGATGTCAATAATAATTACATAGCATTTTCAGCTTATTGTACTTATGATGCTTGTTTAGTTGAATTTCAAACAACGAATGAATTTATTTGTCCTTGTTGTCAGAGCCATTATGATACTGACGGAAATCCAATGTTCGGATACGCTACCTCACCATTGGAAAAATATAATGTTCAGCAAACTAATAATATACTTCATGTTTATTCTTAAGAAGTTTGATTGCCACTTTTTTTTGTTGACTTTTGTGACCCTTTAAAAAAAACTGGAGAGGTGTCCGAGTGGCCGAAGGAGCACGCCTGGAAAGTGTGTATACCTCAAAAGGGTATCAAGGGTTCGAATCCCTTTCTCTCCGCATATTTTAATTGAACAAGTTCAATTTATTAAATTAATTGAATGGAAATATTTCATCATTTTTTATACGCTCTATTTTCCTTTCTTTCACACCATTAAAAAAAAGTTATGGAAAGAAAACCTGTTTACTACGGCGAATACTTGCAGCTGGATAAAATTCTGAATGCACAATTACCTGAAAGTGATAAAGAAGGTGTAACAGCCAATGACGAAATGCTATTTATAGTTATTCACCAGGCATATGAATTGTGGTTCAAGCAGATTTTGTTTGAGGTGAATCTTGTGCGTGGAATTTTTAATCAGTCAGATATAAAGGACAGCTCCCCCGATTTGTATCAGGCAGCGCATCGCCTAAAAAGAGTCGGCACCATTTTGCAAGTGCTGATTCATCAACTCGATATTCTGGAAACCATGACTCCGCTTGACTTTCTCGACTTCCGCGATTTGCTCAGACCTGCAAGCGGTTTTCAAAGTATTCAGTTTAAAATTCTGGAAGCTGCACTTGGTTTGAAATTCAAGCAAAGATTCGGTCAGGAATATTATGTGAGTCAGTTGAAACCTGAAGATGTAAAACGAGTGAAGGATGCAGAGCAGGAAAAATCATTACTGGAATTAATTAATCGCTGGCTCGAACGAATGCCTTTTTTCAACGGAGAGAAATACTGGAATGAAAAATCTCTGAGTAATAATTCAGAACATCCATTCTGGAAAAATTACCATGCAACATATTCTGCTTCTTTGCAGCCGGGTGAAAAGCAAAATCTTGAAAACTTTGAAAAACTTTTTTTTAATGATGCAACTTATCCGGCAGAAAGAAATTTCAGTGCAATAGCAAACCGGAGCGCATTGTTCATTATGTTGTATCGCGATTATCCTTTGCTGCTTCAGCCTTATCAGTTATTGAATTCGTTGCTTGATATTGATGAATTGCTCGCCCAGTGGCGCTACCGTCACATGAACATGGTACAACGGATGATTGGAAGAAGAATCGGAACCGGTGGTAGCACAGGGGCAGAATATTTAAAAGCCGCTGCTGATACACATTATGTATTCAAGGAGATAGCAGACTTAACTTCTTTCTTAAGTCAGCGTGGAAAATTGCCGAAGTTGAGTGATGGATTGCAAAAAGCTTTAAGCTTTGAATAAATTTCCATTAGAAATATTTTTTAGTTTTCAATTCTGAAAAGGTTCATTGCATTTTCAGATGTGATTTTTGCTACTTCTTCTTTCGTGCAATTTTTAACTTCAGCTAATCGGGTTAAAATATATTCGAGATAAGCAGGTTCATTTCTTTTCCCTCTGAAAGGAACAGGAGTGAGGTAGGGCGCATCCGTTTCAAGCACCAAATATTTCAAATCGATATTCTTGAGCACTTCATCCAATCCTGATTTTTTATAGGTGAGCACTCCACCAATTCCCATCAGAAAACCTAAATCAATTATTTGTTGTGCTTGTTCAATCGTGCCTCCGAAGCAATGAAAAATTCCTTTCAGTTTTCCGTTCTGTTCTCCCTTGATTAATTCAATTCCATCATCCATTGAATCGCGGGTGTGCAAGATGATTGGCAAGTTCAAATCTTTTGCCCACTTCGATTGAATGTGAAGCGCTTCTTTCTGTTGCAGAATAAAAGTTTTATCCCAGTAATAATCCAACCCACATTCACCAACTCCGTAATATTTTATTTCAGAATTGTTAAACAATTCTTCCTCAGCAATTTTTAATTCACCCTTAAAATTTTCTTTTACAGAGCACGGATGCAAACCCATTATTGGTAAACAGGATGCTGGAAATTTAGCATGCAGTTTTTTTACCTGAGCAATTGAAGTACTGTCAATATTCGGAAGCATAAAATATTTCACGCCGATTTTTTCAGCTCGTTGAATTGCATCTTCAATATCAGGATCGAAATCTTCGAGATAAATATGTGTGTGCGTGTCTATAATCAGCATGCAGCAAATTTGATAAAGAATAATTGCAATAGCTAAAAAGCAAACCGCGATTTGAATTGCTGAAGTTCATCAGCCAGATCGCTTTGTGGCAATGCAAGATAAGAATACAATTTACTCTGTGGTTTCACTTTCATTTCCTGCATACTCAAGTGTTGATTGATGAACATAAATTCCAAGCCTGAATACATGGTTTGCATGGTTTCAATTAACTCGAACACCGAAAGATTTTTATCGGAAAGATTATAAACTCCTGATTCAATTTTATGTTGAAGCAATTGCTCCAACATGAATGTCACTTTATCAATGTGAATGAAAGTGCGGTGTTGTTTTCCATTTCCCTCTATGGAAACGCGATTGTGAAAATGTGCATCGAACATAAATTTGTTGATTACCGCATCGAAGCGCATGCTCTGACTGAAGCCATACACATTTCCGCAACGAAGAATAATCGTATTCATCTTTCCCATCAGCCGCATCACATGCGATTCGGCGCGCCACTTCGATACACCATAAAAACTACTTGGTGTCGGAATGGAATCTTCGGTCACTTCCGTTTTTGTATTGCCGTAAACAGAGGCACTGCTCATGAAAATAAATTGCGCAACCGGATTTTCTTCCAATGCATAAACCAATTCCGCCGTTCCCCAGTGATTCACCTGCTCGAAAATGTGAGAATCAATATTTGCAAATGGTGTAGTGACTTTCGCAGCCAAATGAATCACCACATCAACTCCTTTTAATTGCTTGCGCAGTTTTCGTGAGTCCAGAATATCGCCGTTGATGAATTGAATTTTTGTTCCGCCAATTTTATCGCCGATAAATAAATTGTAGTTGCTACGACTCAGATTATCGTAAATAGTAATTCGCAAAATGGATGAATTATTCACCAATCGCTTTACCAGTTCGCTTCCAATGTATCCTGCTCCTCCTGTGATTAAAACATGCATAGTAATTCTTTTATATATTTTTTCTAAATTGACAATTGACACTTAACAATTATCAATTGCTGCTAACAAGGTCAGTATTTAAACCGCATTCAGTTTTATTTAATCCGAACCATCTTCCCGTTCTTCCTTCATCACTCAAATCAACTTTAGTGGTGCACGGTTCGCAGCCAATGCTGAAATATCCTTTCTCTTCCAATGGATGATGTGGCAATGAATTTTTTTTCGCATACTCATGAATCATTTTTGGTGACCAGTCGAGCATCGGATGATAACGAATGGCACGAAATGGCGTGGCCTGTTCCACCTGCATTGATTTTCGCGCGGCACTCTGGTCGGCACGAACGCCATTAATCCATACATCAAATTCTTTCAGCAGTGGTTCTACCGGCAAAGTTTTATTTAAATAGCAACAATAATCAGGGTCAGATGCAAACAACAATTTTCCGCCTGCATCTTTCTGCATTGATTTCGGAGTAGGAGAAAAAAGATTCATTACTTTTATTCCAAGCATATCACAAACAGAATCTCTGAATGAAAGTGTTTCCGGAAAATGATAACCGGTATTGATAAAATAAACCGGAATGTTTTTATCGAATGAAGAAATAATGTGTAACAGTACCAAGCTGTGTGACTGAAAAGAACAAGTAGTGAACAGGCGGAAATTTTTCTGCTGATAGTTTTTTAACTGTTCATGAATTTGTTCCAATTGCATTGGTGGAAGTTGAATTGTTTTGTTGAATCACCTGTAACAGTTCGCGATTGATTAAACCATTGCCTGCCAGTATTTCGCGCCCGAATATAAAATTATCGCTGCCTGAAAAACATGATAATTGTCCGCCTGCCTGTTGAACAATAAAAGCACCTGCTGCCACATCCCACGGGTTCAGATTGTATTCAAAGAAACCATCGAAACGACCGCAAGCTGTGTATGACAGATCAACAGCCGCGGAACCAATTCGGCGAATACCTCGCGTATTCTGCATGAGATGCGAAAGTGTTTTTAAATATTGAGGAATAAAATCAAATTTTTCATAAGGAAAACCTGTTGCAATTAAACTATCAGCCAATGTTTTTCTTTCTGAAACACCAATTGGTTGTCCATTCAACTGCGATTGATTTCCCTCGTAAGCTGAAAAACATTCATTGCGCATAATTTCATAAACCACTCCGAGTTTCATTTTCCCTTTGTGTATCAAACCAATACTTACCGCAAAAGTTGGAATACCATGAATGAAATTGGTGGTGCCATCCAATGGGTCAATAATCCAAAGCCATTCTGATTTTGATTCTTCAATTGTTTTTTCCTCAGTGAGAAAAGCAGCTTCCGGAAAAACAGTTTTTAATTCTTCCACAATCATCTTTTCTGCAGTGATATCAACGAATGAAACCAAATTGTTTAAACTTTTTACTTCAACATTTTTTTCATTAAATAAAAAATATTGTTCGCGGATAAATGCTCCGGCAGTTTTACCTACTTCAATAACTTGGTCAGCCAATTTATTCAGTTGCATCGTTTCTTTTCTTAAAGAAAAAAGTAGAGATATAAATCAACGCAGATAGTATCAAAGCAAAGTGCGCAATGTAATCGCCGTGCTTCACATAAAAAGTTTCTTTACCTAAAACCGGAAGCGTTGCTTTTATCACCGCAGGTTTCCAGTATACTGTTTCATCAGAAATATCACCGCGGGAATTGATGAAGCAACTTGTACCTGTGTTTGCAGAACGCGCAATGCACCGGCGTGTTTCAATGGCGCGCAACACAGCATAATGTTCGTGCTGAATGTGTCCAGCACTGTTTCCCCACCAGCCATCGTTGGTGACAATGAAAATAAAATTTGCTCCCCGGTGTACATATTCGTTGCAGTATTCACCGAAAACACTTTCGTAACAAATTACAGGAGCAACACCGGTTGAATCGTCAGCAAAAAAGACATTTCGTTTTTTTTGTGAGCCGAGCGAAACAGAAATGCCACCGAATTTCACCAACAATGGTTCCATATAGTGAAAGATTGCAGGGTACGGAACACTCTCAACACCAATGACCAGTTTTGATTTATGATAGAGTTGGTATTTGTTTGTTGAGTCTAATTGAACGGCAGAATTATAAGAATCGTAATAACCTGACCCATCACTGAATCGACGGGCAGTAACAGTCGGTTTTGTTTCATAATACTTATAAGCTGAGATTCCTGTTACCAATTTTGCTTTCGGATAGGTGCGAAGAAAATTCCTGATTTTTAAAATTGTTTTGTTGCTGTCAATTTCATTCAGCCAGATACCTTGTGGAATAGCAGTTTCGGGCCACACGATGTAATCAGTATTCGCATCCGCTTTTTCTGCACTGAGTTTTAATAGTTCATCAAGCTGGTTGCCGAGTGTGCTGAAATCGAATTTGGTATTGTACGGGTCAATGTTTGGTTGAACAACTACAATATTTTTCTTTCTTGCTTTTGTAAATGCAGGATTATTGAACGAATAAATTACCTGAGAAAGAAATAATGGAAGAAGTATTAATGCTGAAGTGTAAATCCATTTCGAAAATTTTTTCGGTTGACGATGTTCGCTGAAAAAGAAAACATAAATTGAAATGTTACACAACCATATCCAAAGCGAACCGCCAAATGTTCCGGTGTACTCATACCACTGAATCAATTGTGGGTATTGCGCTAAACCATTTCCGAGATTGAGCCAGGGGAATGCTAAGTCCCAGTTCAGGTGCACCCACTCAAAACAAATCCAGTATAATGGAAGAGAGACCAACCCTGATTTCAATCCAAGTTTTCTTTTTGTTCGAAGAAAAAGAAAAACAGGAAGGCACATAAGAAGTGCGTTAACCGCACAAACCATTATACCTGCTGTCACACTTGATATTTCTTGAGTTCCATAATAAGTATTACCAATCCACCAGGTGCAGAATAAATTCCAGAATAGAAATGCGATGTAGTTGTAAAATAAAATCCACCAGGCCGATTTGTTTTTTCTATGCAACTCATTTTCGAGAATTAATAAAGGAACAAATGCAATCAGCAGCGTGAAGAAGAATGGCCGCGGTGTCCATCCGAGCCACATGAGTGCTGCGAATAGTAATGAGTAAGTGAAATATTTTAAATGCTGCATGAATAATTATTCTTCCTTCCCAGCTAAAATGAAAACAATTTCTCCCCGTGGCGCAGTTTTAGTAAAGTGCGAAATCAATTCGGCTAAAGTTCCTCTCACAGTTTCAGCATAAACTTTTGTGAGTTCGCGTGACACACTTGCTTGCCGCTCTGTTCCCATTATTTCTTTTAACTCATCCATCAATTTCACTAATCGGTTTGGCGATTCATAAAACACTATTGTGCGTGTTTCTTCAGCCAGTGCTTTCAATCTTGTTTGTCTTCCTTTTTTGTGTGGGAGAAATCCTTCGAAGCAAAAACGATTCAACGGAAATCCTGATTCAACCAAAGCGGGAATAAATGCAACAGCCCCGGGTAAGCATTCAACTCTTACACTTTCTTTAACACATTCGCGCACCAATAAAAAAGCAGCATCTGAAATTCCGGGTGTGCCCGCATCGCTGATGAGGGCCATCGTTTCACCCATCTTCATTCGTTTTACTAATTGCGGAGTGAGTGTATGTTCGTTGTGCTGATGAAATCCGAAAGTGGATGTGGTGATTTCGAAATGCTTCAATAAAAAATTGCTAGTGCGTGTGTCTTCACACAAAATCAGATTCGCTTCTTTCAAAACTTTTATTGCACGAAGCGTAATGTCTTCGAGATTGCCGATAGGAGTGGGAACGATGAAAAGTTTTGACAATAGGAAAAATTAAAGCCGAAATGTAGATAAGAAAAATTTTGCAAACAGTAACGAAGATTCACTTACTGAATTTCTCAGCCAATCTTTTCGGAGCAACATTGCAATAAGCAATTGTCAATGCATCCTTCAGCATTGATTTTTTCACTTTTGATAGTTCAAAAAAAGTGGCGCCTTGTTTTCCCCAGCCACCCGGCACAGGGTAAATAATTTTCGAATCAAATGAACAGAAAACAGATTGGTCATTCAACGGAAGTTTTAGCATCACTTTATTTTCTTTCTCCCACAGCGTTGTAAATATTTTTTTGTTCACGCGGAAAGATGGAATTCCGAAATGAGGTGCTTCAATAACTTCAGGAAACGAGAGCGCTATTTCACAAAATGATTTCTGGTCAACCATTTTCAATATTTCTTTCAGCTAAAATCTTTTCTCCTTTTTTTCTGAATCGTATTTGATGATATATTATATAGATGGTGCCAATAACAGAAGGTGAAAGCCAGCCATAAATTCCGGGAATAAACTCATTCACCACAACGAATGCAGTCACCGCAGCAATGTATCCACCGGTCATTTTTGAAATATGCTGATAGAGCCAGAATTTTTTATCTGTTGGTTTTGAGCGGAGCATTTGAATATCACGCAATGCCATTGAACCACCTATGCACGCAAACACAATTAAAACAATTCCGTTGTTGTCGCCATTACTCTTCAAGCTAATTCCATAAGCAAGCATTCCTATTCCAGTTATTATCATCAATGCTGGAAGAAAAAATTCTTTCATCGCAGGTTGTTGTCCTTTGAATAATTTCTTTAAATGAAGAATTCTTCTCCCTGACAGAATCATGTAGCAACTGAAAATGCCAATGGAAAACAGGAACGCGTTTTCGTGATTTGGTAAAAGAGAAATGATAATTGCAAGCGATGCCCCAGTGAGCATGCAGTAGTAAAATATTTTTCCTGCCGTACGGTGCAAATTATTTCCCTTTGTAACTATTAACGCAACTAGTCCAATGAGCAATGCAATGCCACCGAATATTGCGTGTGTGTAAATGAGAATGCGGATGAAATCTTCTGACATAAAATAATTTCAGAAGCGGAAGATAAATTTTCCGTTCATGATTTTATGAAAGAATCTTTCCGCGGAATTATAATGTTCCTCTTCTTTCCTGTTCGGCTTCTATGGATTCAAACAGCGCTTTAAAATTTCCTTTGCCGAATGATTTTGCTCCCTTGCGTTGAATGATTTCGAAAAATAATGTTGGCCGATCTTCCACCGGCTTAGTAAATATTTGTAAAAGGTATCCTTCTTCATCTCGGTCAACCATGATTCCATATTTTTTCAGCACTGATAAATCTTCTTCAATAATTCCAACCCGGTCTGAAACAGTATCATAATAAGTGCCGGGCACATGCAAAAATTCCACTCCGCGTTTTTTAAATTCGGAAACTGTGAACACAATGTCATCTGTTGCAACTGCAATGTGCTGGCAACCTGCCCCCTTGTAAAATTCAATATACTCTTCAATCTGCGATTTCTTTTTTCCGTGAGCCGGTTCGTTTATTGGAAATTTTATTCTTCCATTTCCGTTAGTCATCACCTTGCTCATGAGTGCGGTATATTCTGTAGAAATATCTTTATCATCGAAGGTCACAAGGTTCGCGAAGCCCATAACTTCCTCGTAAAATTTCGCCCACTCATTCATTTGTCCGAGTTCAACATTGCCAACCATGTGGTCAATATATTTCAATTCGCATTGAGTGGGGTTGTAATCCGATTTCCATTCTACGAATCCTGGAAGAAAAATTCCATTGTAATTTTTTCTCTCAACAAATACATGAACTGTATCACCATAAGTATGAATACCAGCGAGTATTACACTTCCGTTTGTATCTTTTTGCTCGTACGGTTCAAAGTAAACTTTTGCTCCACGCTTAACAGTTTGTTCGAAAGCATCTTTCGCATCATCTACCCATAACGCAATCGTTTTTACTCCATCACCATGTTTGCGAATGTGATTAGAAATTTCACTTTTAGGGTCAAAGGGAGTAGTCAAAATCAATCTGATTTTATCTTGCTTCAATACATACGAAGTGCGATCGCGAACTCCAGTTTCTAAGCCGGCATAAGCCAGCGATTGAAACCCGAAGGCAGTTTTGTAATAATGTGCTGCCTGCTTTGCATTGCCCACATATAGTTCAACATAATCAGTTCCGTTAATCGGCAAAAAGTCTTTTGCTTTTTCAAAAACCTTTTCGCCGGAGTAATTATAATTTTTTACTGTTGTTAGGTTTTCCATGGTATTAATTTCAGTTTAGCTTAAAATTTCTTCTTCAATCCACGAGCGGAAATAATTTTTCACTTCCATTTTCATTGCATCTTTTGTAATCATTACAGGATTGAATGGGTCAATCATTACAGCCATTTCCTTTGTTTCTTTTTTACCAATGCTTCTTTCAATTGCTCCGGGATGCGGACCATGAGGTACTCCACCGGGGTGTAAAGTGATTTGTCCTTTCTGAATGTTATTCCGACTCATAAAATCTCCTTCTACATAATATAAAATTTCATCTGAGTCAATGTTGCTGTGATGATATGGAGCAGGAATTGCTTCAGGATGATAGTCATACATGCGTGGTACAAATGAGCAGATAACGAAATTTTTGCCCTGAAAAGTCTGATGAATAGGAGGAGGCATGTGAATGCGACCAGTGATTGGCTCGAAATTGAAAATTGAAAATGCATACGGATAACTCATGCCATCCCAACCTACTACATCAAACGGATGGGTTTCATAAAAATAATCCCACATCGTTCCACGCTTTTTTATTTTCACTAAGAACTCACCTGTTTCATCATGGGTTTCCAGATTAGTCGGTGCGCGAAAATCTCTTTCACAGAATGGAGATGTTTCTAAAAACTGACCATAATTATTTCTGTAACGGTCAGGAGTTTCAATAGGACTGTTTGACTCTAAAAATAAAATGTGATTGTCTTCAGTATCAAAATGAATCTGATAAACAATTCCACGAGGGATAATTAAGTAATCACCATAGCTGAAAGCGAGTGAACCAAACATGGTTTTCATAGTTCCCGAGCCTTTGTGAATGAAAAGCATTTCATCTGCTGTTGCATTTTTATAAAAGTAATCGCGCATTGAAATACCGGGTGCTGCAACACCGCATTCTAAATCGTTGTTTACAAATATTGTTTTTCTGCTATCGAGAAAATCGTTTTCAGGTTCAACATTAAAGGAAAGGAAACTCATGGCATGCATGTTTTCTTCAAGTGCTATTTCGGGTTTTACTGAAACCGGTTTTCCAATTGATAAAACTTTTGTTGGCGGATGCAAGTGATAGACCAATGAAGAAAGACCGGTGAAACCTTCGGTACCGAATAATTCTTCATGATAAAGATTTCCGTTTTCGTTTCTGAAAACAATGTGTCTTTTGGATGGGATTTTTCCGGCACTTTGGTAAACAGGCATGAGTAATAATTTTCCTCAAAGGACACAATGAAAGTTGTTTCCAAAAATGATTTTTGTCAGGGGAGAATTTTTCAGTTGATAGCGTTATTCATCGACCCTCTCAGCATAACAATATGAATTGTGAAAGAATGCAACTTTGAAATTTAAAATGCCGTGTTATCTTTTCACGATTAAATAAATAAATTATGGGAGAACCAATTGATGAAATAATAATTAATAAAGGGAATCAGGAAATGGATTCAGCATTAGAAGAAATTCAAAACTTCACGGGTAAGTATCCTAAGCAATTGTGGTATTTGTTTTTTAGTGAAATGTGGGAGCGCTTTTGTTTTTATGGTATGCGCGGTATGCTTACATTCTTTATGGTTAACCAATTGATGATGGATGAAGGACAAGCGAATTTGCAGTATGGAGCAACGCAAGCATTTGTTTATGCCTTCACTTTTATCGGCGGATTATTCGCGGATAAAATTTTAGGATTCCGTAAATCGCTTTTCTGGGGAGGGTTGTTGATGATTACCGGCAGTTGCATTCTAGCCATCAACCCACATGATTTTTTCTTTTTAGGAATCAGTTTCTCCATTATAGGCACCGGGTTTTTTAAACCGAATATTTCAACTATGGTTGGCTCACTTTATAAAACAAATGATGCCAGAAGAGATGCAGGATTTTCGCTTTTCTATTCAGGTATAAATGTTGGAGCCTTGTTAGGTGGCTATGTGTGTATTGCTATTGGAAAAGGATATTCGTGGAATCTTGCTTTTGGTTTTGCAGCTATAGTTATGACAATTAGTTTGCTAACTTTTGTTTTTACACAACGCAGTTTAGGCCCAATTGGTTTGTCGCCGTTTGCGAACTCAAAAGATGGAAAAAACAGAAAGTGGTACGACTATGCAGTGTATGCAGGTTCTCTTGCGATCATTCCTGTAATTATGGTAATGGTTGCCAAAACCGAATACACAGATTGGTTTATGTATGTGGTTGGTCCGGCTGCCTTACTTTATATTTTTTATGAGATGACGAAATTTTCTTGGGCTGAGCAGAGGAAATTATTGGCAGCTCTTGTGTTTATAATTTTCTCTGTTTTGTTCTGGGCTTTCTTTGAACAAAGTGGGGGTTCTCTGAGCATTTTTGCCGCAAATAATTTAAATAATACTGTAGTCGGAATCACACTTGATCCAAATGGAGTTAACAATGCTGCTAATTCATTATTTGTAATAATTTTTGCTCCTTTATTAGGAATATTATGGATATGGATGGCAAAAAAGAAAATTGAACCCAACACTGTTGTGAAATTCGGATTGGGATTTTTGTTTTTAGCACTAGCATTTTATGTTTTTTACGCAACAAGGTTTTTTGCATCAACAGAGGGTATTACCTCGCTCGATGTTTTTACGCTTGCATATTTTATTATCACTTTTGGTGAATTGTGTTTATCGCCAATTGGGTTATCTATAATGACTAAATTATCACCTAAGGCTCTTCAGGGGGTTATGATGGGTATGTGGTTTTTAGCAAGTGCCTATGGGCAGTACGCAGCCGGTATATTAGGAGCCGGAATGACGAGTCCTGATGAAAATGCAACAATTGCTGAAAAATTAATTTCATATACGGATGGATATAAGCAATTGGCAATCTATGCTTTGATAGCTGGATTGGTTTTAATACTCATTTCGCCATTAGTGAAAAAATTAATGCAGGAAGTAAAGTGATTTGCATAAACAGGTTTATCATTTACATTTGCCGGCATCAGGTCGGATGGCCGAGCGGCTAGGCAAAGCTCTGCAAAAGCTTCTACAGCGGTTCGAATCCGCTTCCGACCTCTATTATTTTTGTAAGCCATTGATAATCAATCTATTCAATGGCTTCTTTTTTTGGGGTGCGGTGCGGGGTGCGGTATTTTATTCGATGAGTTTATTTTATTTTATAATTACTTGAAAATATTTTTTTCTGCGTTATAAAAATCAGGAAGCGTAAATAATTTATTTTTAATTATCATTTATATCTATAGATATTAAAGAATATCTAACATGCAGGGCAGTCACAGGTATAAATAAAATGAAAACGACTACTGCTTTTTATTTTTGCATCGCTTTCATTTCCATTTCTGTAATGGTGTCAACACGACTGTCCCTGAGCCATTGCAATATTTCTGATTTCAGAAATAAAAGCTTCCCGGTCGGTTTGCAAAACGGGATTTCCCGATTGGATGTTAAAGCATAAATGGTTTGCCTGTCAAGTTTTATATATTCAGACAGTTCATCAATATTCATAATCTCTTCAAAGCCAAGTTTAAGTTTTGATGCAATCATTCCTGCGAGGTCATCTAGCTGAGGCGTGAATTTATTTTCCATTTTATTTATTTTGAATTCAACTGAAAATTAAAAATCGATTTAGTATCAAAAAATATTTTGAATTCAGTATTATTTACAAGAGGACTCAGCTTTCGATTTTCAGAGAATAAGATATATGAAACCGGAAGAAATCATCTCCTTTTAAAAACTGGTCAATAACCTTTCCATAGTAGTTGCAGGATTTATTAAAGCACCGTACTTGTAAATAATGTTTTTTATAATTTTCAAATTGATGCGCTTCACCCTTGCAATGCGGACATTCCTCCGTAATAAACATGATGGCGAACCAATTGTCATTTTCATCCATCATTAAATACTCATACACTTCCTTCAATTTTTCAGTCGAAAGATTATTTATATCTTCTAATGATTTTATAGTTTCTGTTAAGGTCATTTTTTATTTTATTCCTAAATATATTACAAATATGAATACCGGAATTATGGAGTGAATATTGAGATGGAGATTTTTAAATTCTCGCAAATGATTACTGATTTCGAAACCAATTTTCTCTGGTTGGCAGATTCACTCCCAAAGAAGTCCCCGAATTTTTATAAGCGATTGGAAAAATTATTGATTGAAAATAAAGTTGAATTCAATTTGCTGCCGGGTACAAAAGATATATGGGCGGTAGATTATATGCCGATTCAAATCTGCAAGGACAAATTAATTCAGTTCATTTATCATCCGGATTATTTGCAGAGCAAGAAATGGCAAAAAACTATTTCTGATACAGATGCTATTTGTAAATCAATAAATGTTAAACCAAACAAATCTGAAATAATAGTTGATGGCGGTAATGTTATTCGCACTTCTGATAAAGTGATTATGTGTGAAAAGGTTATTATGGAAAACCCCCATTACAAACGAAAGGAACTGATTACGATGCTTGAATTATTATTTGAGGTTGATAAAATCATTTTCATACCGACTTACCCAAAAGATGAATTCGGTCATGCTGATGGAGTCATCCGCTTAATCGATAGTCAAACTGTTCTGATAAATAAATCTTCTCATAAAGATTCAAAGCAGGAAATTGAATTTGGGAAATTATTGCGTTCAATTCTGCGCAGGGAAAATCTTAATTTTCATGAATTTGCTTTTTACCCCTTCAACAATAAATCTGACTTGCAAGCCAATGGAATTTATATTAATTACCTGCACATGAAGGAAATTATTTTTGTTCCAGTTTATGGAATGAAAGAAGATAAATCAGCAATAAAAACAATTGAAGAACTTTTTACTGGAAGCAGAATAGAATCCATTGATTGCAATGAAATCGCCAATGAAGGAGGCGTGC
Organism: Chitinophagaceae bacterium; assembly: GCA_947469485.1. Lineage (GTDB taxonomy): Bacteria > Bacteroidota > Bacteroidia > Chitinophagales > UBA10324 > UBA10324. The sequence goes on from CANIPU010000023.1 coordinate 27,129, forward strand.
TGAATTGTATTAGTTGGAATATTTTACAATGAAATTGTTGCGGAGAGTTTGTAAAAAATCAATCATTCAAATAAATCTCAACTACAATTTTCAGCCAGTTGCCATCCCATGACTTGGAAATTAATTTGGCTGAGAATTTTTTTCCAGCATCCATCAGGTTGGCAATCACTTCGTTTTTTTCTTTCGGTATATAACCGATTTTATTTTTGTTGTAATAAATAGCAATTGCTCTTTTATCAAATTTATGGGGGCATATTCCATTTTAAGATTTAAAAATTCGAAAAAAAATCTTTTAACTGAAGTTGTTTTTTTGTACCGACATCCTTTGGCGGTTCAGTATGGTACTCTTGTATCAAAAACAATTATGAAGAAAATAAAAACTGTTCCGAACCGACACGAAATAATTCGCAAGAAAGAAAAACTGGATAAAGTTACTGCTCAATTGAAGCGGGAATTTATCGGTATTGACAAAGTAATTGATGAAATTACCGATGCGATTAGCTCATGGTTCATTTTTCCGGAGATACAAGAAAAACCTGTAGTTATAAATCTGTGGGGACTAACCGGTGTAGGAAAAACATCTCTGGTTAAAAGGTTGGTGGAACTTTTATCATTTGAGAAAAAATATTTTCGATTTGACATGGGGGAAGTTTCGGATAATAAGTGGGCAATAAAGGGTGAACTGGAAGAAATTTATGAAGGACTGAATGGCCTTCCGGTAGTTATAGGGCTCGATGAGTTTCAGCATGCAAAAACATTAAGTGAAAATGGGATGGAGGTAAATAACCCTGCAACAAGAATAGTTTGGGATTTGTTGGATAGCGGAATGCTTTCTATTGTACACTATGAAAGAGGGATCAATGAAATACCCGAAACGATAAAGCAGCTATTGCTTTGTGTGAAGATGGGAGTGAAAGTTAAAAATGGAGTCGTGATTTCAGAGCGTGATTTGTTTGTTAAAATTATGAAGCTGAAAGAGGAATTTGAATTCACTCAAAAGGAATCTGAAAAGGATGAATCGAGATTTACATTTTTATCAGAATCGTTTCGTGACCAGATGTATAGATGGGTGAAATTGAAGTTCGAGAATTCAATGGTATTTAATAAATACCTGGATACCATGAACGCACAAAGGACAATTGAATATCTGAACAAAATTTATATGGATAGCTATGCTGATGTTTTGCTGGATTGCACAAAGGCAGTTGTATTTGTGATGGGTAATTTAGATGAAGCTTACAGCATGAGCAACGATTTTAACCCTGATATGAGTGCAGATGATTTTTACCAGCAGTCGTTGAAGATAAATATCACTAACATTAAAAATGTTTTACGCAGGAGATTTCGCAACGAACAAATTGCGCGATTGGGGAACATTCATGTTATATATCCGGCATTTAGTAATCATTCATACCAAAAGATTATTAAAAGCGAACTGAATTCAATTACAAAAACCATCAAAAGAAATCATCAGCTGCATCTTGAATTTGATAATTCAATTAATGAAGTTATTTACCGGGAAGGTGTTTACCCAACACAGGGGACCAGACCGTTATTTACAACCATTCACCAAATCGTTCGCTCAAAACTTTCTAAAATAATTTGTTTCAGAGAACTGAATTGTCAGGAGGCTGACAGAGTGATAATTTCATATAACAACGAGTTAATCAATTTTTCGTATTTCGAAAAGAAAACTTTTCTGAAAGAGTTTTCAGAAAAAATGATTTTGAATCTTGAAGTGTTAAGGAAGGAAAAGAAAGATGATATGCAGGCAATAGTTGCAGTACACGAGAGTGGCCATGCAATAGTTGCTTCACTTTTAATGCGTATTCTTCCTGAAAGAATTTTTTCTTCAACGGTGGATACAGAAACAGCGGGATTTGTTTTCTTCAATGAGAGAGCAAAATATACTTCTAAAAAAGATATTCTGAATATCTTGGCGCGAATACTCGGAGGTTATGCAGCAGAAAAAATTGTATATGGTGAGGAGAATGTGACATTAGGGTCAGAAGGCGATATTAAACGGGCAACAGAATTCGCCATTGGTATATTAAAGGAATGCGGAATGGGAAAGATTCCGGCAAAATTTGCATTGGCAAGTTCAAGGTCGAACTATTTCATCTGTAATTCAAATGAAGAAATTGAAAAGGAGGGAGTAGAATTAATTAAGAATGCATTAGTGCTTGCGGAAAAAGTATTGGAAGAAAATAAGTTTTTGCTGTTGAAGATTTCGGATTATTTAAGTGATCACAGAAGTATTGAAAAAGAAGAATTAAAAAAAATAATTATCCGGTATTCAACCTATCCTGTTAATGCAAAGGATTATTTTATAACTGATGGCAGAGAAATATTTTACAGAAACAAACTGAAAGAATTACTTGAGAAAAAACCAATTGCAAGTAGTAGTAAAAGTGTGAGTGAATTGCAGTTAGCGAATTTTTCATTAAATAAATTAAAACAGAATGATTCACAACTGTAGATAATTAATGAGTGCTTTGAATAAATTCACATCCGACAAAACAATATGCTATGAACAAGAAAAGGTATCTGACTAAATCACGATTTAAGTTAGCAAAGGAATGTCCGACTAAATTATTTTATACAGGTAAAGATTTATATCCGGATGAAAATGCCGGAGATAGTTTTCTGGAATCATTGGCGAAGGGTGGTTTTCAGGTTGGCGCTCTGGCTAAATTTTATTTTCAGAATGGAGAATATTATGATTTAAGTGCTGAGACAAGTCATAATAAATCTGTTGAGCAAACAGAAGAATTAATGAAGAAGAAGGATGTAACAATTTTTGAAGCAGCCGTCCGGTTTCAGAATTTATTTATCCGGGTAGATGTGCTTGTGAAGAAAGGAAATAAAGTTGAACTGATTGAAGTGAAAGCAAAATCAGCAAAGGGAGATGATGAAGCAGAATTTCTGAATGCTAAAGGCGACAAGGTTAATTCTGACTTGCGTCCTTATCTTGAAGATGTTGCTTTTCAAAAATATGTACTTTCTCAGTCGCATCCTGAGTTAAAAGTATCAGCCTTCTTAATGCTCGCCGATAAAAGTTCAACTGTGAGTGTTGATGGATTGAATCAGGTTTTCAAAATAAAAAAAGAAGCCGGAAGAAATAAAGTTGAGGTTGATACTGTGAGATTAAAAAGTATCGGATTAGGAAAAAAAATTCTTGTGAATAAATGCGCAGATGAAGTTATAGATATGTTGTACAAGGAGAAAGATGATTCCGGCAGAGACTTTTTTGAACAGATAAAATATTTCGCTGATAATTATGAAGCGGATAAAAAAATAATTACCCCTGTTGGCATCCAATGCAAAGGATGTGAGTTTCAAGTGAACAAAGAATCTGTAGAAGCGAAAAGCGGCTACAAAGAATGTTGGAAGAGTCAATTGAAGTGGAGTGATAAAAAATTTGATGAGCCTCAGGTATTTCAAATCTGGGATTATAAATCAGCAAAAAAAAGAATAGCAGAAGGACGATATTTTATGAAGGAACTGACCGAAGATGATTTTACAATAAAGTCAACTGAAGAAGGATTGTCGCATGGAGAGCGTCAATGGATGCAGGTTGAAAAGTCAAATAATAATGATACCACACCATACTTAGATATTGATGGTTTGAAAATTGAAATGAAAAAATGGAAATTCCCTCTTCACTTTATTGATTTCGAAACTGCGGCGGTAGCAGTTCCGTTCTTTAAGGGGATGAGACCTTATGAGGGGGTGTCATTTCAATTTTCTCATCATACGGTTTCTGCCAATGGAAATATAGAACATGCAGGCCAGTACCTGAATGCCGCTATTGGTGAATTCCCGAATTTTGCTTTTATCAGAAATTTGAAAAGCGAATTGGATAAAGATAACGGTTCCATCTTTCGCTATGCGCCTCATGAAAATACTTATCTGAATATGATTGGTTCGCAATTGAAATTATCAAAAGAAAAGGATAAGGATGTATTAATGGAATGGATAAAAACTATAACTCAATCACCAGACAAAAGTGCAATAAAATGGAAGGGAGAGAGAAATATGATTGACCTCTGCAAGATGGTGAAGAAATATTTTTATCATCCACTCACTAAAGGTTCAAACTCCATTAAGAAAGTTTTACCTGCTGTATTAAATGAATCTAAATATTTGCAAGCGAAGTATTCAAAGCCGGTTTATGGTGCTGTTGGAGGGATTAAAAGTTTGAATTTCAAAAACAAAGTATGGATAGAATTTGATTCAGATAAGAAAACTGTTAAGGATCCATACAAGCTTCTTCCTTCTATTTTCTCCTCAACAGAGTTAAGTGATGAGGTAAATAATTTTATTGCGCAAAATGATATGGATGAACTTTCAGATGGTGGGGCTGCTATGATGGCTTACAATATGTTACAAATGACTAAAGGTTTTCTAACAGTGACCGATGCATTGGGGGCTGCGTTGTATAAATATTGTGAACTTGATACTCTGGCAATGGTTATGATTTGGGAGTATTGGAATCATGAAATTAATAGCGCTAAAAATTAATTTCTACAGCCCACATTTTTTATTCATCACAAATTTCTCCAGCCATGTCACGACAAGGAACCATTAAACGATACACACTCATCATTGAAAAATTAGAGCGGAAACATTTTCCGACTTTCTATGATTTGAAATCAATGATGGAAGAGGAAGGGTTTTCAATTTCATCGCGAACATTGGAAAGAGATATAGAGCAGATTCGAAATGAATTTGGAGTTGTGATTAAGTATGATAAAAACCGGAACGGCTATTTTATTGATAAGGAGAATACAATCAACTTTGAATCGTTCATGCGATTTCTTGAAATTGTGGCAACGGCGGAGTTGTTGATTCAAACAATTCAGGAAGGTAAGGAAGCACTTAATTATATTTCATTTGAATCGGTTGGAAGTTTTAAAGGGGTTGAATATTTAAAACTTTTTCTCGAAGCAATACGAACGAAGCAGGTAGTTTCTTTCAAACATTTTAACTGGCATACCAAGCAGAAGAAAGAATTCATTCTTGAACCCTACTTGTTAAAACAATACCAGAGCCGGTGGTATGTATATGGAAAAGAAAAAAACAGAAAGTATTATCTCACTTTCGGAATTGATAGAATTGAAGAACCGAAATTGCTATCAGATAAGTTTACTATTCCCCGGAATTTTGATCCAAATGAAAGTTTTAATGCAGTTGTCGGAATTGATTTCTCCGGTGGGAAAAGAGAAACTATAATTCTCTCCATTCAATATCCGCAGGCAAATTATTTGAAAACATTACCACTGCATGACTCACAAACTATTATCAGCGATGATAAAAAAGAATTAGTTATCAGCATTCATGTGATTCCAAACTTTGAATTGATACAAAAAATACTAAGTCATGTGGAATTTATAAAAGTAATTTCACCAAAGTCGGTAGCTGATGAAGTGATGGAGAGGTGTAAGGCGATAATTAAGAGGTATGATTCAAAAAAAGTACAATAAAAAATTAACGAATTTGATAATGAAAAAAAAAGGAGAAATAAAAACTATTAAGATTAATCAACAGGAATTAGAATCCTTACTATATTTCTTAAAATTTAACAAACCCTTTAGATACTTAGATCAGAAAATATTCGGAAAGGACATTTATAAATCATATGGGGGAATTTATTCACAAAAAAAAATTAGGGATTATGGATTGTCAAGTAAAGACAAGGGAAAATTATTTATTTATTCTGAGCAACAAGTAAAAATAATAATAAAAAAATATTTGAGCGAAAGAGAAATACCCTTAGTTGATATAATTGAAATGATTAAAGCTAAATCAATAATTGAAAATTATAAAAATAGTTATCTAATTGCGCGAGATGTAGAACAAGCTAAAGATATTTTAGGGCCAATTGCTAGGAATTTGATTCAAACATTATTTAGAAAAACAAAGATTGAAATCGGCAAATGTGAATTTGATGTTTGCCCTGAAGTCAAACTTCAAACTGCTCATATCGATATTGATAGACCAAAATTTTTGAAAGATGCAATTCGAAAAATTGGAAAAAATGAAGGCAGATATAATATCTTCAAAATATTGGAAGTTTTTCTTAATGACCATAAAAAAAAGGGTTGTGTTAGATTTCTTTGTAAAGAGCACCACGATGAGTTGGACTCCTATAAGAAAAAACATAAAAGCAAAAAATCCAAAGAAAAAATAAAAGAATTTAAAAGTAAATTAATAAATTAGAAAGATGAATGTAGAAAGTGTATATGCTATTATTTTATTGAGAGTTTTGTCCTTGTAGTTCATCAAGAAAATTTTTAAGGAAGGCACAATAGCGATACATTTCTATTGATTCAAAATGGTCAATCATAGATTCTAAAATTAATTCGCCGTCGTAATTATTTTCGGTACATATGTCTTTGAATTCTTGAAGACTGGCTTTTTTTAATTGGCAGTAGAAAGTGCAGAAGAGTAGGTGTTTCGCCCAGTATTCTTGCTCTTCTGGGCTCTGTGGAGCTTGCTTTACTTGGTTGCTTGTCATGGTAGATTTGTTTTTAAACAAAAATACTATTGTGAACCGTCAGAGCGTGTCGGAGAAATATAAATTCTTCTGAAGAAATATTCATTTATCCAAAGAAAACCTATCAAGCAATCGCAGTCTAAATTTAATTACCCTCGTTATTTAATATTAATAGATGATATAGTAAAAACTATTTCAAAGAATTTAAACAAGAATGTTTCTAAATTCCAAGTTGAACACTCAACATTTTTCCTCTGCAATGAATAAATAGGTCCTCATAGGTATTTAATGAAATATTTTGAGGGCTATTGATAATTTCAATTTTATGACCTTGGGGGAATTTATAACGCTCTGTAATTAACTTATCATAGCCAATTATATTTCCAACTATTTTTTCTAAATCGATATTATGAGTTTTTTGGGGGATTTCCGGAATTAAATATGTAATGCAAAAATGTTTTAGCATCCAATCAATCTCATTTTTTATTTTCTGTGATGTAAAAAACTTTTGTAGAGTATGGATTCCTTCTGGAAAATGTAACAAGTTAGGATATGAATCATTTGGCAAACTTATTCCAGAATTTGGTTTCGCATTGCTGGAGGTTTTTTGATATTTTTTTTGAATTTGCCCGACTAATGTATTTTTTTGAACGCATTCTTTTATATCAAATATTGAAAAATTACCGCCTGATAAAAATGCAATGTGCTCATGCGTTCTACTATACATATCATGCGCTTTTCCAACATAATATGGGAAAAACATTTTGGAATTTGTAGGTATTGTGAAATCTGTTTCTTCTAGTGAAAATCCCCATATGTAAACTCCACTTTTACCATTTCCCTTCCTGAATAATGAGTTATTATTAAAGTCTTTAATAGTTCTGAAACATTCCTGATTGACATTCATTTGATTTAGGTTTAATTGGATAATAAATAATTTAAAGTATGTATTTGTGTAAATTTAATCATGTTAATCGTTAAATATTTCTTTTTATCAAATATATGTTAGTGAACTGCCAGAGCATGTCGGAGAAAAATTAATTCTTCAATTGAGCTATTCTAATTCAAGCAGATTATCCGATGCACCAATTTGTTTCAAATCTGGAATTGAACTTCCGGCTATACCTTTTATGGAACCAATGAAATGATTGGTGTTAAGCAAAACTTTTTCAAGTTGTTTTTCCCGTTGTTTCCAGATTCTTTCCATCGCTCTTTTCTCCTGAATATAATTATCGTGTAAGTCTGTAAATCCCTCTATGATTGAACCTACCTGCAAACGGAATTCATTACTGGTCAGGTAATCATAAAGCATTTGCATTTTTTCTCCCTTGTTAGTTTGTGAAGAATAGGCTTCATTAATTTTTATCAAACTTTCACGCAATACAAGTATCAATCCTCTGAAATCGTTGTAGCTGCATATCCAAACACCATCTATCTGCCCGATTCTATCAATATCTTCCGGCATAGCTTCAGTTACTATTACACAAATATCAGCTTTAACTAAAAGTGAATCTGATTTTAATTTAGTCACCCAATCGTTGCTGAATGATTTTGTTCGTTTGCTTTCATAAAGAATAATTCCATTGTCGGCACCAAATTTATTTCTAACAGTATGAATGATATCCGCACCTTTCACACCTTTAGAAACTTCACCTATTAGGTCAAATGGAAAAATTGATTTTAATATTTCTTCTAAAGCTAACTCCTGAATTTCGCCCTGCAATTGCATGGAACCTTGTTCAGATTTCCGCTTCATCTCTTCTGCCAGTTTTGTTTGATCATCTAATTTTTTCTCGAGCTCTTTTACTTTTAATTCAACCCGTTCACTTTCCCTTTTACGGATTGAACCGGTTTCTTCTTTGAGTCGGTCAGTCATTTTTTGTTCAAACTCTAATTCAATATTCTGCCGTTGTTCATCAACTTGTCTTTTAAGTTGTTCGTTTTCTATTTTAGTTTTCTTCAATTCATGAACCTGCTTTTTTGCTTCAATGGATTCATCAGAAAGCGCTTTCATCTGCATTTCATAATCCTGCTGAACTAATTTTTTTATTTCCTTTTCTTTTTTGGCTGATTCAACTTTTGCTTTTTCTTCAACCAGTAGGTCCATCTCAATTGTTTTCTGTTTTAGTTCCATTTCTTTTTTAACCAATGAACTTTCCTTCGAATGAAATTCAGTTTCAATTTCTGAAATCTTAGCATTTAACTCTACCCGATATTTTTCTTCCAATTGCTGAGATAAAACATCTTCAATATTGAATTCGTGTCCGCATTTAGGACAAGTGATTTTTGTGGTTTTTGTCATTTAGGAAGTTGTTGTTTATTATTTTAAAACTTGAGATTGCAATGCAACATACGAGTTAAGAAAATAGAGTGAGGATTACAATTAAATATTAATGCAAAAATCATTTTAGAATTTTGATTTTCTAAAAATTTATTTAGAGAGAAATTTATATACCAATTGTGCCTGCTAAATTTGAACCTCTTTTTTTATGGAGTATATCTTTTATTGGTTCACCTGTATATACCGATAAAATAAAACTTGCTAAGTCAATTGGATTTTTTTCATTTCGACATTCTATAAATAGATCAATAATCTTATCTCTGTTGGAGATGTCTTTGAGTTTTTTATAACCTTGATATATATCAGGTTGAACTTCAGAAAATTTTTCGAAATCTTCAAGAGCAGATGGATTACCATGGAGTGCCCAAACAACCATAAGCTGAGCCCAAGCCTCATGAAAATCCGTGCAGTCTTTCATGTTTAACCATCTGGTGTTGTTTTTATCCGGGAGCCAATGAGCAATCCAATGTCCAATTTCATGAAGGAGCACAATTAATCGAAGCTGAGTTATAGCATAATTATCATTGATTATATGAGCATCATCAGGAAGGTGAGTCAACCACTTTTTGCCAAGATATTTTCCGCAATATTCAATTGTTTTCTTGTATAAGATTATAATCCCTTCTTTATTTTCTCCGGGCTTATAATCATAGATGCCTAAAACTTCAGTTGCAAGTTTCTTTTCCTGATTTTTCTTTTCCTCAATCATTTCATCTAAAATTCCATATAATCCTAAATCAGTAATTTCCTTATTTGGATATTTTTGTTGGATCTGAGGTGGTATTTCATCAGACCAATATATTTCTGGTAATTTTTGTTCTTTAAAACCTGCTTGGTAAAAAATACTTAAAAGCTTTTTGATTTGTTCACTTTCTTGAGTCGATAATTGATATTCTGTTTTCATGATTTGGATTTTGAATATTTATTTTATGTTGGAAAGACTCAATATAACTGAGGTCAACTTGTAAATCTAATTTCTAACAAAAATAAAACTGTAAACCGCCAAATGGTGACGGGGTATTTAAAAAATCAGTAATTAATTTCTGCGGAAATATTTCTTTTCAAAACCTGTACGTCTTCAAAGCAAAGTGAACTAAAGAGGTAAAAAAATAAGAGACACATTTTTGTTGTTGAATCGAAGTTAAGAATTAATTTTTAGTGTTTAAAAAAGCTTTTTTGCTGGAGTCGTAAAAGTTATTTCCAACCGCAAATTTTTG
>CANIPU010000024.1 GCA_947469485.1 Chitinophagaceae bacterium
ATTCCGAAATGCAAGCAGATTTTGCAAAAGATCATGAGCAAATCTCCATTGGTGGTTGACCAGATAATTGCTTGTGCCAATTCGTATTATAATAAAAACGAAGATGGTTTTGAATTGGAGATTGATGAATTCGGAAATTGTTTTGATACCGATGATTTTAAAGAAGGCACCAATGCTTTTCTGGAAAAAAGGAAAGCAAATTTTACAGGTAAATAGTATTAAACATTATCGAATGATTTGAAAACTTTTTTAAAATTGTCAAATCTCAGAAAGGCAATCAGCAATGATTGCCCTTTATTATTTCCAAAAATAGTTGTCATAAAAAATCTAAAGTTCGACTTATTACTTTCGCACACACATTTTCACAACATGCAATTCAGAACTGAAAAAGATACCATGGGAACTGTTCCGGTTCCGGCTGATAAATATTACGGCGCCCAAACACAACGCTCTATTGAGAATTTTAAAATCGCGCAGGACATAAACCGCATGCCGAAAGAAATTATCCGCGCATTTGCTTACCTGAAAAAAGCTGCAGCGCTTACCAATCTTGATTGCGGAGTATTAGCAAAAGACAAAGCAGAGCTCATTGGAAAAGTTTGTGAAGAAATATTGGAAGGAAAATTAGATGATGAATTTCCATTAGTTGTTTGGCAAACCGGAAGCGGAACACAAAGCAACATGAATGTGAATGAAGTAATTGCTTATCGCGGGCATGTTTTGCAGGGCGGCAGTTTGATGGACGAAAAAAAATTCCTTCATCCGAATGATGATGTAAATAAATCGCAATCGAGCAACGATACTTTCCCTACTGCAATGCACATTGCTGCATATAAAATTTTGTTGGAAGTAACACTTCCCGGAATTCAGAAACTGCGCGACACACTTCATGCAAAATCAAAAGAGTTTATGAAAGTGGTGAAAATTGGTCGTACTCACTTGATGGATGCAACACCACTCACACTCGGTCAGGAAATAAGCGGATATGTTTCGCAACTCGACCATGGAATGCGAGCCATAAAAAACACGCTTGCACATCTTTCTGAACTCGCCCTCGGCGGAACTGCTGTTGGCACAGGCATTAACACACCTGATGGTTATGATGTGAAAGTGGCGAAACACATTGCAACACTCACCGGACTTCCGTTCATCACTGCAGAAAATAAATTTGAATCACTCGCATCGCACGATGGTATAGTGGAAGCACACGGCGCACTGAAAACTGTTGCAGTTAGTATGATGAAAATTGCAAATGACATTCGCTTGCTTGCATCAGGGCCTCGCAGTGGAATCGGCGAATTATTTATTCCGGATAATGAACCAGGGTCATCCATTATGCCTGGTAAAGTAAATCCGACGCAGTGCGAAGCCATGACAATGGTGGCAGCCCAAGTAATGGGAAATGATGTTGCAATAAACATTGGCGGCAGTAATGGTCATTTTGAATTGAATGTTTTTAAGCCGGTTATGATTTATAATTTTCTTCACTCAGCACGATTGATTGGCGATGTGTGTGTTTCATTCAATGATAAATGCGCCGTTGGATTAAAACCCATTGAAGAAAATATTCGGGCGCATGTAAATAATTCACTCATGCTCGTGACTGCTCTCAATACAAAAATCGGTTATTACAAAGCTGCAGAGATTGCGCAGACTGCACACAAAAACGGAAGCACACTGAAAGAAACAGCAATCAAACTTGGCTACTTAACAGCAGAGCAATTTGATGAGTGGGTGAAGCCGGAAGAGATGTGCGGTAAATTGCCTGAGTAATGATTAGTTTCTTAACTCAAGCAACGCCACATTTTCAATGTGATGTGTATGCGGAAACATATCAACAGGTTGCACTTTTATTAAATCATATTTCTGCGCAAGCATTTGCAGGTCGCGTGCCTGCGATGCAGGGTTGCAGCTTACATACACAATCAGTTTCGCTTCGGTGTTTAATAATTCACGAACCACATCAGGATGCATACCTGCTCGTGGTGGGTCGGTGATTATTACATCGGGCTTACCGTGTTCGGCAACAAACTTTGTAGTAAGTGCATCTCGCAAATCCGAAGTATAAAATTTCACATTCGATATTCCATTCAATTGAGCATTTAATCGTGCATCGCGTATGGAGTCTTCCACTTGTTCAATTCCAACAACCTGCTTTGCCTGAGCTGCAATGAACAAAGCAATGCTTCCGGTTCCGGTATATAAATCATACACCAATTCATTTCCGGTTAATCCTGCAAAAGATAGAACTACTTTATATAACTCCAACGCCTGAGTCGGGTTGGTTTGAAAAAATGATTTCGGACTGATTTGAAATTTCAGGTTCTCCATCGTTTCAATAATAAATGCATCGCCGAAATAGGTAATCACTTCCTGATCATAAATGGTATCATTCACTTTTGTGTTAACGATGTAATGCAGTGAAACCACTTCCGGAAAATTATTTTTGATTTCATCCAATAATGGATACAACCAATCTTCTCTCATTTCACCAACAACAACAATCACCATAAATTCACCTTTCAGATTATTGCGCACAATCATTGTTCGCAAAAACCCATGCTTATTCCAGTTATCGTAAAAGCTCATTTCATGTTTCAGAGCAAATGCTTTAACAGTTAATCTTATTTTGTTAGATGGCTCAGGTTGAAGAAAACACTCATCCAGATCCAAAACTGTTGTAAAGTTTCCTGCCACATGAAATCCGAGTGCAGGCTTATAAACTCTGTCTTCTGTTTCCAATTCTTCCTTAGTAACCCAGGCGCGGTCACCGGCTGAATAATCCAATTTGTTGCGATAATATTTTTGATTGGCAGAACCAATGATTGGTAATACTTCCTTCGCCTCCACCTTTCCGATTCGCTGCAATGAATCTAAAACCGATTGTTGTTTGTATTTTAATTGCGATGTATAATCGAGAAACTGCCATTTACAACCACCACAGGTTCCAAAATGTTTGCAAAACGAATCAATCCGCTCCGGTGAAGGTGATATTAGTTTATCAATTCGACCTTCCATCCAATCCTTTTTCGATTTTTGCAGTTTGATATTCACTACATCACCGGGAACAGCCCCGTCAACAAACAATACTTTATTGTTAATTCGGGCAAGACTTCTTCCCTCATTTGCATAAGCAGTTATTTCAATATTTTCTAAAATGCTTCCTCTTTTTTGCTTCATATCAGGGTTATAAAAATTTCTTTTGGGTTTATTGCAATTTCTAATGCTTCGGCTTAATTGTTGATATTTGCGGTCGACAAATTAAGCGTACTGAATCCGTAATGTTCTGTTTTATTATCAATGACTTAAGTTTTATGGCCACGGACGCTGTCAATCAAAATTGTATAGATTTGCCACCCTTAAAAAACCCTCTGATTAAAACCATTCGTTTATGAAGTTAATGAAATTGTCCTCAATTATTCTTTTGCTTGCTTTTTACATGCAGGCTGGTGCCCAAACAACTAAACCGCTTTTCACTGTTGGAAATGAAAACATTGGTGTTGATGAGTTTCTGAATGTTTACAAAAAAAACAACATGGGAAAGGAGATCGACTACAGCGAAAACGCGGTAAGAGATTACCTGAATCTTTATATCAACTTTCGTGAGAAAGTGAAAGAAGCCCGTGATATGAAAATGGATACTTCTACTTCGGTAAATAATGAACTTTCTACCTACCGAAGCACTCTTGCTAAAAGCTACTTAATTGATAAAGAAGTAACAGACCTTTTGGTGAATGAAGCTTATAACCGCTTAGGAAAAGAAGTTCATGTTGAGCACATTCTTGTAAAGTGCGATCAAAATGCTGCTCCTGCTGATACCTTGAAAGCCTACTTAAAGGCCATGACCATTTACAATTTGCTCGTTAAAGGAAAAGACTTTAATAAAATGGCAAAAGACTCTTCCGGAGACCCAAGTGCCAAAGACAATGGCGGCGACCTTGGTTATATCACCGCTTTGCAGGTTGTTTATCCTTTTGAAAATGCTGCGTACAATACTCCTGTTGGCAAAATGAGTAAACCAATCCGTACCCGGTTTGGCTATCATATTGTAAAAGTTTTGGATGTTCGTACATCACGCGGTACAATTCAGGTTGAACACATTTTTGTTAAATTAACAAAAAGCGCTACACACGATGATTCGCTAAAAGCAAAATCAAAAATTGATCAGATTTATCAGCGATTAACTGAAGGAGAAAGTTTTGAAGATATTGCTAAGGCAGAATCAGAAGATAAAACTTCTTCAGGAGAAGGTGGAAAATTACCTGCATTCGGAACAGGCAAAATGGTGCCTGATTTTGAAAATGCTGCATTTGCTTTAAAAAATGTTGGCGATTATTCGAAACCAATTTTAAGCAAGTATGGCTGGCATATAATAAAGCTCATTGATAAAGTTCAAACCCCATCATTAGATGCATACAGAGAAACATTGCGTAAACAAGTAGAGAAAGATTCCCGTTCAGAGGTTGCAAAAACTTCTTACATTAACAAGGCAAAAATCAAGTTCAATTTCAGTGAGAATAATGCTTCTAAAACAGAATTGTTTTCAAAAATGGATTCAAGCTTAATGAAAGGATTGTGGAAAGCTGATCAGGCTTCAGGTTTAAATAAAGTTCTTTTCTCACTAACTGACAATAATTTAAAACCAGAAGTAAAAAATTACACACAAGCTGATTTGGCTGATTTTATTGAAAAAAATCAGCGAAAGAACATGATGCCAAACGACAGAGCTATAATGTTTGGGAAAATGTATAATTCATTTGTTGAAAACAGTTTAATCAGTTTTCAGGAGCAAAGACTTGATAGAGAATATCCTGCTTTTGCTGATCTTATGAAAGAATATATGGATGGTATTTTATTGTTTGAATTAACTGATCAAAAAGTCTGGTCAAAAGCTGTAAAAGATACAACAGGGTTGCGTTCATTCTACGCTGCAACGAAAGAAAAATATCCTGACGAGGAGAAAATTTCAATCAAAACTTACAATTTGAAAGATGGAGCTTCTTCTGCAGCATTCAACAAATTATTGGCGAAGGGAATGGATGACAATGCGATTAAATTAAAACTAAATAAAAAAGACAGCACTGCATTCAGCTTTGAAACTAACACCTACAAACGATCTCAGTTTGAAAATGAAAATTCAGGCTTGGAATGGAAAATTGGTTCATCAAAAACCAATAATGGTGATAACGGAGCTGTTGAAATTTTAAAGGTTATTAATCTAATTCCGGTTATGCCAAAACCTTTAGAGGAAGCACGAGGCTATGTTGTTGCAGATTTTCAGGAAAAATTAGAAAAAGACTGGATTCAATCACTTCGTGAAAAATATCCGGTATATATAAACGAAGATGTTCTGAGCAGCATAATCAAAAAGTAACTTTTGAATACCGTTGTTCGCTTCATTATATGCATGACAATAACACTTCAATCGTGTTCAACCATTTCAAATAAAAATGCTGAAAAGGGAAACCCGATTGCCCGTGTTTATGAAAAGCAATTGTTTGAAAGTGATATAGAAGGAGTTGGTAAAGGTGCTGCAAAACCGGAAGACAGTATTCTGGCTGTTAAAAATTACATTGATTCGTGGGTGAGACATAATCTCATTCTTCATTATGCTGAAGACAACCTATCTGAAAACAACATTGATCTGGAAAAGCAGTTAACTGATTATCGTGAATCTTTAACAATCTTTTTTTATGAAAAAGAATTAATTAAGCAAAAATTAGATACCGTTGTCAGCGAGCAGGAAATTAATGATTACTATAATAAGTACATCGATAATTTTGAATTGAAAACAGCAGTTTCTAAAATGCGTTATGTGATGATTCAGAAATCAATTAAATCAAAAACTGATTCAGCAATTGTTTGGCTTAAAAAAAGGAATGAAGTTAATCAATCAAAACTTCAGAATTTTTGTATCGATAATGCAGTTAAATATCAAATCTCCGACAGTACATGGTTTTCAATTGATGAATTGTATTCAATATTGCCAATAAGTGAAAACAACCTTGATAATGCTCCATACAATAAATCATTTCAGTCAATGAGCGATTCAACTTATCAATACCTTGTGAGTTTCGACGATTTTAAATTAAAAGGCAATGCAGCTCCAATTCAATATGTTCGAAACGATATCATTAATATCATTTTGAATAAAAGGAAACTTGCATATCTGAGTAATGTTCACAACAGCATTTATGAGGATGCTATGCAAAATAAAAAATTCGAAACCTACTGACATGCGATTATTCACAACTATTCTTTTCTGCCTTATTGTTCTATCTGCATCTGCTCAAAAAGTGGTTGATAAAATTGTAGGTGTTGTAAACGACAAAATTATTTTGCTTTCAGATATTGAATCTCAATACCAGCAATACTTACAGGAATATGGAGCAAATGCTCCGGCCAATTTAAAATGCGAATTGCTTGATCAGCTAATGACCCAAAAATTAATGTTGGCCCAGTCAATATTAGATAGTGTTGAAGTAGCTGACGAGGAAGTGGATAATGAACTGGATAAAAGGATTCGTTATTTCAGCAATATGACCGGTGGAATTGAAAAGCTGGAAGAATATTATGGTAAATCAATAGTTGAAATAAAAGATGAATTCAGAACTGAGATTAAAGATCAGATGTTATCTCAGAAAGAACAGCAAAGCATAATTGCTGATGCAAAAATTAATCCTTCTGATGTTAAAGCATTCTTTAATAAAATTCCTTCTGATAGTCTTCCATTTTACGATGCTGAAGTTCAGGTTGGTCAAATAGTTTTTAAACCACAGGTTATTCCTGAAATGAAACAATTTGCAATTGATAAAATTAATGAGTTGCGTAATCGTGCATTAAAAGGAGAAGATTTTGCTACACTCGCAAGTCTGTATTCTGAAGATCCCGGATCTCAGGATAAAGGCGGTGAATTAGGTTTTGTGAACCGGGGAGATCTTGACCCTAATTTTGAAGGAGCAGCATTTTCACTAAAAATTCCAGGAGATATATCCCAGGTTGTGGAATCAAGTTTTGGATATCACATTATACAATTGATTGAGCGTAGAGGCGAACGGATTAATGTTCGGCATATACTCATCACACCCAAAACCACCACTTTTGATTTAACAAAAGCGCAAATGCGCGGTGATACTGTTTATCAGAAATTGGAATCAGGTAAAATTTCATTTACAGATGCAGTAAATAAATTTTCAGAAGATGAGGAAAGCAAAAACAATGGTGGAATGTTGGTTAACAGCAACAGTGGCAATACTTTTTTTACTATACCGGATTTAGGCGACTATGACAAAAGCCTTGTTTTTACAATTGACAGTTTAAAGGCTGGTGAATATTCAAAGCCTGAAATATTCAGAGACAAAGATGGCAAAATGATGTACCGGATTGTTTTTCTGAAATCAGAATCAGTTGCTCATAAAGGAAATATGAAGGATGACTATGATAAATTTCAATCTGCTGCTTTATCGCAAAAACAATCTGATATTTTTAATGATTGGGTAAAAGAAAAAATTGCAAGAAGTTATACCTTCATTGATTCGCAATTTATTGATTGTGATACTATGACCAAGTGGAAACAAACAGCACAAAAACCATGATGCAATATAAATCAGATGCAGAAGCTATAGACGGACTTGCTGCACATGTCAAACAACTTAAAACAGAAATTAGTAAAGTAATTGTCGGACAGGATGAAGTAGTGGATTTAGTTCTTACCTCAATTTTGTGCGACGGACATAGTTTATTAGTTGGAGTTCCTGGTTTGGCAAAAACTCTTTTGGTAAAAACTATTGCCGATGTACTTGATTTGTCATTCAAACGAATTCAGTTTACACCGGATTTAATGCCTAGTGATATTACAGGTTCAGAAGTTTTAAATGAGAACAGACAGTTTCATTTTAACAGGGGGCCAATATTTTCTCACATCATTCTCGCAGATGAAATAAACCGTACCCCCCCGAAAACACAAGCTGCTTTGTTAGAGGCAATGCAGGAACGCTCTGTAACTTACGGAAGCAATACACATGCATTAGACAAACCCTTCTTTGTTCTGGCTACACAAAATCCAATTGAGCAGGAAGGAACATATCCTTTACCCGAAGCGCAACTCGATCGCTTCATGTTCAATATCATTCTCACTTATCTCAATTTTGCAGATGAAGTTCAAATGGTAAAGAGCACCACAACAAATGTGAAACCTGATATGAAAAAAATATTATCGGCACACGAAATACTTTTCTATCAGCAACTTATTCGTAAAATTCCTGTAGCCGATAATGTATTACAGTATGCTGTAAATCTGGTTCACAAAACCAGACCTAATACTCCATCCGGAACAGCCGATGCAAATCAATATTTACAATGGGGAGCAGGTCCGCGCGCTTCACAGTTTTTAGTTTTGGGAGCAAAGTGCCACGCAGCCATAAACAATAAATATTCTCCTGATATCGAAGATGTGAAAGCGATTGCAGCACCGGTACTTCGTCACCGTATAGTTCGAAATTATAAAGCAGAAGCTGAAGGAATAGAAACTGATGACATAATTAAGAAATTACTTTAGGTTAATTTATAATTCAACTTCAAACACAAAAAAAGACCACTCAAAATTGAGTGGTCTTTTTGTTTTCTCGAAAGTTGATCTTTCAATCAACTGAAAAAATATTATACCGAAATCATTTGTTTGGTTCCCTGATAAACTTCCCCACCGCAACTATCGCTTGTTGCACCAGTAGCTGAAGCGAGCACATTCATTTCACCACGCAAACGAAGCACGCCCATCAATGCAATAATTAAAGCTTCTTTAAATTTAATAGTAGCGGCATCAGGCACAGCTAATTGTACAGGTGCATGAGTTTTAATTCTTTCAATTAAAAATTTATTAAAAGCGCCACCACCAGTAACCAACATCTGATGTCCTGCATCTTTTGAAATATTTTCGTTGGTCATTACCGTGTTAAGGTCTTTGCCGATTTGCATAGCAATGTGTTCAACAGCTGTAGCCAATTTATCTTCATTGCTTATGCGGTATTTACGAAACATTGGCATAAATACTTTTGTCACCCATCCTCCGCCTAATGATTTCGGATAAGATTTTTCATAATACCACTGAGCATTTAAATCGTTTAATAACTCTTCATGTATTTTTCCTTCGCGTGCTATTAAACCATCTTTATCGACTTCAAGGTCCATTTCTCCGGCCAAATGGTTAAGAACCATATTGCAACCTGAAACATCCCAGCCCAACATTCTTCCATCATCTAACTTTGCTGAAAGGTTTGAAATTCCACCTAAATTCAAGCAGAATCTGAAATTGCCATAAAATAATTTATCGCCAATAGGAGCAATTGGTGTTCCCTGACCATTCAACGCAACATCAGTAGTTCGGAAATTACAAACCACAGGCAAACCGGTTTCAGCGGCAATAGCAGCTCCATCTCCAATTTGACTTGTCATTTGATTTTCCGGTTGATGGAAAACAGTCTGGCCATGTGAGGTAATGAAATCAACCTTGCCGCCCAATTGTTTTTCTTCAATGAAAGCCTTTGCTACTTCTCCCAAATAATGACCGAAAAACGCATCTGTTTTTAAGTAAGTAACTGCATTTTGCAGTACTAAACTTTGCAAACGCAATTTCCATTTTTGAGGAAACGGAATACAATCGGCCACTTCAATCTTGTAAGTGAACTTGCCATCGTTTTCTTCAATAATGCAATAAGCTAAATCCACTCCATCCATGGATGTTCCGGTCATCATGCTGACCACTCGATACTGTTTCATAATTATAATTAAAGTTTAAAATTCAGTTTGCCTGTATGCCAATATGAATATTGGAATTTTAAGTGATTGCAAATCTAAGTGTAAGTTGAATTCATGCAATATTATTTTCATGATATTAATCCTAAAAATTTAAAATAATTACCTCAACAAAGTAAGATTCCCTTTTTTAGAAATTAAATCACCATCATAAGTTTCTGCTACTATATAATAAACATAAACGCCCATTGGCGACTCAAGCCCCTTGGGAGATGTTCCTTCCCATGGTGTTTCATCATATCCATTGGTTGAATAAACAATTTGTCCCCATCGATTGTAAACTTTCAATTCATTTATTTTTCTGATACCTTTTGTAAAATAAACAAAGAAATCATTGAAGCCATCGCCATTTGGGGTAAACACATTTGGAACATACAATTCATGAATATGTGTTACAATCAAAACAGCTGTATCCTGAGTGCTGCATCCGAATTCATTTGTAACAATCAAAGTATAAGTGGTGGTATTTAATGGGAAAGCTATAGGCCAATCTAAGGTTGGATCATTAAGATCTTCTGATGGTTGCCATAAATAATTTCCGCCCCCTGAACCATTCAACTGAAAATTTTCACCCTGATTTATCGTTCCTCCCGGTCCTGCGTTAGCAATTGGAATTGGGTTTACAATCACACTTACTGAATCAACATCGAAACAAGAACCAATGAATGAAGTAACAGTAAATGTGGTATTCACTACCGGATATACATATGGTGCAATAACACCGGGATTAGATGTAAGTGATGCTGGCTCCCATTGATAATAAACCGCATTGCTCGAAAATAATTGAATTGGTTGATTCAGGCAGATAGTTGTATCAGTTCCTGCTACTGATATAACAGTATCAACAACCAGAATAACCGCAGAATCAATATTTACACAATTATGTAAATCGGTTACTGTTACAAAATAGGTTGTATTTACATCAGGCTGAACTATTGGGTCAGAAATAACAGCATTACTTAAATTGTAATTCGGACTCCATGAATAATTAATTCCATTTTCAGCATGTAACGCAACACTATCAATATCGCAAATCATGGTGTCGGGCCCGGCGTTTGGAACAGGCAACGAATAAACGAGAACTTGTTTAGTTACGGTGTCTTTGCATCCAAAATTATTTGCAGAAATTAAAGTCACATTATATGTTCCGCCTTGCTGATAAATATTTGCAGGATTTTGTACAATAGAACTTGTACCATCATCAAAACTCCAGTTCCACGAGTTCATGAATCCTTCGAGAGTAACAGATTCATCAAAGAAACTTGTTGGAGAAAAAGCGCAAACTGTATCGAATGAAAAATCTGTTTGAATAGGATTATGAATGCTGATAACTTTTACGGCGGTATCACTACAAGGAAGTCCCGGGTTTACAATTAAGGTGACAGTATAATTTCCAGCTCCGGGATAAGTATAAAGTGGATGTTGCGAAGTTGAAACATCAAGATTGGTTGATGGATCACCAAAATCCCATACAAGATTTTGATCGCCGATAGAAGCATCATTAAACTTTATTGTAAACTCACCGCATGCAAGAACAGTATCCAAATTTCCAATTGTAGTATTGAATTTCGCAAGCACCACCGGATTACATTGAGTTACATTAAATTGAAAATCTCTTCTGTCTTCGCCTAAAAAAACTCCATTGCGGTATTCTTTAACACATACACCCACTACATACTGACCAACAGCATCGGGATTTGCAGTAAGCAAACCTGTATTGGCATTAATTGACATTTGAGGAGTGCTGCTTATTTGATTGGTCATGCTGAAAGGCGGTACCCAAATAACAGTTCCGAAAGGCGGTCCGTTTGGTGGTTGGGGCATTGGATTTCCGGCAGTGGCTCCTTCATATGGAGTACAAAAAGAATAAACAAGTACATCTCCATCCGGATCGGTTGCAGAATGATCGAACAACAATTCCATTCCCTCACAAACTGCTATCGGAGGATAATTTGTAAAAATCGGACTGCTGTTATATCCATAAACACTTACATCCGGAATTTTTGCGATATAAGTTGATCCGACATTTCCCGGGTCATTAATATTTACAATGGTTCCGTTTCTGCAACACCTTTGATATACAATCTGATAACCGCCAGCTAATGGTGGAAAATTTTGTGTTGAAGTATATATTGCCTGTTCAACACAAACATCGGGTGGAATGGTAATACAGGGATTGTTAAGGTTCGGAGGAATATTGGTAACAGCCGGATTTCCCATATTAATTGTTGAAATCAATGCTCCCTGGCCATTAAACACTCCAAGCACTGCCGGGTCGTCAAACGGTGCCTGACCGGTGTTACAGTCGCGATAAACCTTCAGGGTAATTTTATAACTATTGTTTCCCAGGTATTTATAAGTGATTTCGCCGCCAATAATATGTGTGGCAAAAACATTAACTGATAAAAGAAGAATAATAAATAATAAAATATACCTCAATTTCATCCAGAAATTTATAATGGAAAATTAATTATTTCAATGTTCAAAGCAAAACTATTTGTGTTACATAATTGTCATAATTGACTATTGAATGCAAGATAAGATTACTTATTCAGAAACATCTTTTTTTTCGATACAATAAATATTTAATCTGGTCATTTAATTGTTTTGAAAACTGCCCCCGAATTTAAATCGTAAGTTCTTTTGGTTTTCTAAAAACAATTATTCATTTACATTTGTTTAAGCACAAGCACTATAAGTTAATAAATGGAAATACAGGCCGGACCTCTTCTTGAAAAAATTATTCTGCCCGAAGACCTTCGCAAACTTCCGAAAGATAAATTAGTGGAAGTAACTAAGGAGCTTCGTCAATTTATTATTGATTCGGTTTCAGTTTATGGCGGGCACTTCGGGGCAAGTTTGGGTGTGGTAGAATTAACGGTCGCCTTGCATTATGCTTTTAATACTCCATACGATCAACTTGTTTGGGATGTTGGTCACCAGGCATATGGTCACAAGATTTTAACCGGGCGCCGTAAAAATTTTCAAACAAACAGAAAATGGAAAGGGCTTGCCGGTTTTCCAACTCGCAGTGAAAGTGAGTACGATACTTTTGGTGTGGGTCACTCATCCACTTCAATATCTGCAGCGCTGGGTATGGCGGTTGCCTCACAACTTCAAAACATAAATGATAAGCAACACATTGCAGTAATTGGTGATGGTTCAATGACTGCAGGATTAGCATTTGAAGGAATGAATCAGGCAGGTGTTTTGAATAGCAATCTGCTGATTGTGCTCAATGATAATTGCATGAGCATTGACCCGAATGTGGGAGCGCTTAAAGAATACCTCACCGACATCACCACTTCAAAAACATATAACCGCACGCGCAATGAACTGTGGAACATCATCGGGAAAATTTCGGGCAAGGCGGGACAATCAAGATTGAGTAAAGTGGAAGCATCACTGAAAGGAATTCTTTCTAAAAGTTCTAACATTTTCGAAGCGCTGAATCTCCGCTACTTCGGTCCTGTGGATGGGCACGATGTAAATCACTTAGTGGAAATATTTTCTGACCTGAAAAAAATTCCCGGACCTAAACTGTTACACATCGTGACGGTGAAAGGAAAAGGATATGAACTCGCCGAACAAGACCAAACCAAGTGGCACGCGCCGGGTTTATTTGATGCCGCAACCGGAGAAATAAAAAAGAAAATTTCTGTTGAACTCACTCCGCCCAAGTATCAGGATGTTTTTGGAAACACGATTGTGGAGCTTGCAGAAAAAAATGAAAAGATTGTCGGCATTACTCCAGCCATGCCTTCGGGTTCATCATTAAATATTATGATGAAGGCGATGCCGCACCGCGCATTTGATGTGGGCATTGCGGAGCAACACGCTGTAACATTCAGTGCCGGACTGGCTACGCAAGGACTCATTCCGTTCTGCAATATTTATTCGTCATTCATGCAGCGTGGTTACGACCAACTGATACATGATGTTGTATTACAGAAACTCCATGTTGTTTTTTGCCTCGACCGTGGCGGTTTAGTTGGAGAAGATGGCGCTACTCATCAAGGTGAATTTGATATTGCTTTTCTGCGCTGCCTGCCAAACATTGTGGTGAGTGCACCTATGAACGAAGAAGAGTTGCGTAACCTGATGTACACCGCACAGCTCGCGAAAAATAATTTTCCATTCAGCATTCGCTACCCGCGCGGCGAAGGGGTGATGCCTGACTGGCGCAAACCGTTTACCGAATTAGAGATTGGCAAGGGCAGAATGATTTGCGATGGCGAAGAAGTTTGCATTCTCTCTATCGGACACCCGGGAAATTTTGCGGTGAATACCTGCCGCGAATTAATGACCGACGGAATACAGCCGGCGCATTACGACATGCGTTTTGTGAAACCGCTCGATGCTGAACTTTTACACAGCGTGTTTGCGCGCTTCAAAAAAATAATTACCGTGGAAGATGGTGTGAAAATGGGCGGCTTCGGCAGCGCGGTGCTAGAGTTTATGAGCGACCACCACTACCATGCTGATGTGCGCCGCCTCGGCATTCCCGATAAATTTATTGAGCACGGCTCGCCTGCGCAGCAATATGAATACTGCGGCTTCAGCGCCACCAACATTGCCGATGCAGTGCGGGAAATGGTGAAGGAGAAAGTACAGGTGATGGTGAAATAAAAAACCATGCAAAAGATTTTACTGCTTCTTGTTGTTTCTTTTTTTGTGGGAAAGAATTGTGAGGCGCAGAATCTTGTTTCGAATCCGAGCTTTGAAATATTTGATAGCTGTCCAAGTTTTGATAGTCAATTGTACTTAGCAACAAATTGGACTATTAATATTAATACTGTTGACTATTATAATTCTTGCGACAGTATTCCATTAGATTATTCAGTGCCAAGCAATATTCTTGGATTTCAAGAAGCGGCGACAGGAAATGCTTATGCGGGATTTGTTGCTTACGCTCATACTAATCCGGAAGCAAATGAATTTGCTGGAGGGCAGCTCATTTCACCATTAATTCCGGGCACCAAGTATTATATCACATTTAAAATTTCCCTTGCAGATGCAACTCCCAATTTAATGTGCGGTGTAGATAAGATTGGGATGTTATTTACAAATATTAATTTAGGGGATACAGTTCTTCTTCCTAATTCTTTCCTTAATAACTATGCACATATTTATTCATCAAGTATTATCACTGATACAATTAATTGGGTTATAGTTCAAGGACAATATATAGCAGATTCAGCTTATAATTATTTTATGGTTGGGCATTTTTTTGATTTTGCTCATACTGATTTTGGCTGCCTTGATTCAAATAACATTAATAACAGGTTTTCCTATTACTACATTGACGATGTCTGCGTTTCTCCTGATTCACTTGCATGTGATTTGAATCCTGAAGGGATTTATAATTTGAAAGAAACAAAATCAAACATCAACCTCTATCCTAACCCCGCCACGGAGCAATTGATAATTACTCACTCATCTTCTTTTTTTAATGGTGTTCGTGAACTGCCGTTTGATAATGGACAATTGATAATTAAGGAAATTGAAATCAGTGATGCTTTAGGGAGAGTTCAAAGTTGTGAGTTTAAAGTTCAAAGACCTGTTACCAAAATTGATATTCATTCGCTGCCTTCCGGTATTTATTTCATCAAGGTTTATTTTGCTGATGGAAGTATGGAGGTTCGGCGGTTTGTGAAGGAGTAATACAACCATATATTGTTTTCAGTATCGTGTTTTTTCAGTTCAGATAATTCAACTACATTGCACCATACAAAAAATTAAATTTCTATGAAAAGAATTCAACTTACTCTTCTCTTTTTATTAACCGTTACTTTCTCGTTCGGTCAGGCACAGCGCAATATTGTGATTGAAGAATTTACAGGTGACTGGTGCGGTTACTGCCCTGATGGATTAACTATTCTTGAAGGAATTGAAACTGCAAATCCGGGTCGCATTGTTGCTCTTGGAATGCATAGCGGCGACCAGTGGGATTTTGCTTACACCACATTTATGGATGGTGCATTGGATGTTTTGGGGTATCCCCGTGCAGGAGTTGATCGTGTAAATTACTCAGGTGGCAATGCATTTGTAATGAGTCGTGGTTACTGGGCCGGAGCTGTTGCAGCCCGCATTAATCAAACTGCATCTTGCAATGTTGGAATTATTTCAAGTTATAATTCAACTACCCGTGTTGCAAACATTACTGTAAATGCAAATTTTGTTGGTGCTGAAACCGGCGATTTGCGCATAACCTGTTTGTTAACCGAAAACAATATTTCATCAAGCCAGACCAATTACATGAATGCTGACCAATCATCACCTTGGTATAACATGGGAGATCCGATTCCGAATTACATGCAAAAGAATGTTGTTCGTGCTTGCCTGTCAGCCGACAACTTTGGCGACGCAGGAATTATTCCGGCTTCAGTTACCGCTGGTCATTCATACAGCAAATCATATTCGTTCACCATTCCTTCAACCTGGAATGCATCGAATGTTAAAATTGCTGCTTTCGTAAATAAATATGGTGAAACAGGTGGAACCATTGACCTTACAAAAATACCAATTATCAATGGTGCTGAAACCGAATTAGGAACTTCAGTTGCAGTTGAAAATGTAAGTGAAATTTCTGCAACTACCGTTTCAACACAGCCAAATCCATTCAGCGAATTTTCTTTCATTAATGTTTCAGTAGCACAAACTGCTCCTGTTAAAATTGTGGTAACAGATATTTTAGGAAGAGAGGTAAATGTTATTTGCAACGAAACAATAACAGCAGGTGCACACCAGTTTGTTTGGGCCGGAACTGATAATCAGTTTAACGAATTAGCATCAGGAACTTACCTGGTAAATGTTTACAGTGGCGATGCTGTGAATACAGTTAAAGTAGTTAAGCAATAAAATATTTTCTTAAAACACCAAAGGGGGAGCAATGAAAATTGCTCCCCCTTTTTTTTATTTTTTATTCAGTAGAATATGCTGCTGCTAAAACCCTTTCAGGCTGTGTGCCTTCGTACTTCACAATAATTTCTTCGAGCACTTTATTTATTTCTTCATAAGTAGTGAGCACCACCAAGCGGTCGCGGAAATGTTTGATGTATGGAAAACCTTTGAAATAATTAGTGTAGTGCCGGCGCATTTCTAAAATGCCAAGCATATCTCCCTTCCATTTCATGCTGTGTAATAAGTGAGTTCGGCAAACCTCCGCTCTTTCATTTACCGTAGGAGGTGCAAGTGTTTCGCCTGTTGCCAGAAAATGTTTTGCTTCTCTGAAAAACCACGGATACCCAATAGCTGCGCGACCAATCATTGCTCCATCCAATCCCAACGAATTTTTTACAAAGCGTACTTTCTCCACTGTATCAATATCACCATTGCAGAAAACAGGAATTTTCATGCGCTGATTGTTCTTTACCTTTTCAATCAGGGTCCAGTCTGCATTTCCTTTATACAACTGTGCGCGAGTGCGGCCGTGAATACTTATAGCTGCAATTCCAATATCCTGCAACCGTTCAGCCACTTCTACCACATTCTTTGTGTTTTCGTCCCAGCCCAATCGCGTTTTTACAGTTACAGGTAAAGTAGCGCGCTTAATAATTTCAGAAGTCATTCGCACCATTTTGGGCACATCCTGCAATATGGCAGCACCCGCGCCCCTACACGCAACTTTCTTAACCGGGCATCCATAATTAATATCTATCAAATCAGGTTTGGCAGCCTCAATAATTTCCACACAATTAACCATAGTATCAACTTCTCCTCCGAAAAACTGAATGCCAATGGGGCGCTCTTCATCATAAATATCGAGCTTCATCACACTCTTTTGAGCATGACGGATTAAGCCTTCTGATGAAATAAATTCAGTGTACATCAGGTCAGCGCCATTTTGCTTACACACCATTCTGAAAGGCGGATCACTCACATCCTCCATTGGAGCGAGCAGCAATGGAAATTCCCCTAATTCTATTTTATCTATCCGTACCATTTGAATTGTGCGTGTAAATTTACCCCATTCTATTTTTATGATCGAACAAAAAGGATTTTTAAATCGGCAACCTGTTTTTTTTCAAATGATGTTGTTGATTTTTCTGGTTTTTGCCTGCACCTATATTTTCACCATTGCGGCAATGGTAATTGTTGGTCCGTTATATGGAATTGACGGAGCCGATACTTTGATATTAAAAGCAGTAGAAAATCCGCAGGGAATAAAAGAAAACATGAACGAACTGAATGCAATAAAACTCATTCAGTTCTTTTCATCGCTTGGTACATTTTTGATTCCGGCATTACTATTCGGCTTTACAAAAGGAATGGGTACTGATTTTTTAAAGTTGAGATCAAAAATCTCAGTACTTATGCTGGTGGCTGGTATGGCTCTCATTTATTTATCTGCACCGTTGGTAAATGAAATTTATAACCTGAATAAACTGATTGACGCGAAGTGGCTCGGAAATTTTGGAAATGAGCTTTTAGAATCGGACAAGAAAAATAAGTTGCTTACTGATTTGTTTTTATTCATGCCGAACACACAGGATTTATTTATAAATATTTTTGTTGTAGCCCTTATTCCTGCTATTGCCGAAGAGTTGTTTTTCAGAGGAGTGCTTCAGCAATTGTTTAAAGAGAGTTTTAAAAGTGTTCATCTTTCGGTTTGGATAACAGCTATGTTATTCAGCTTCATACATCTTGATTTTTATGGATTTATTCCCCGTGTTTTACTTGGCGCCCTGTTAGGATATTTATTTGTGTGGAGCAACAGTATGGTTGTAAATATTGGTGCGCATTTTATTAATAATGCATCGCAGATAGTTATGGTTTATTTTTTTCAAAGCGGAGTTATTTCTTTTGATGCTCAAAGTGATGAAAGCATGCCATGGTATATCACACTGCTGTTTTCATTAGTCATGGTGGGCTTGATTATATTTATATATAAGAAACGGGTGATTGAGAAAGAACCTGAACCAGAAATAATTCCTGACTCAATTTTTCCTGATAATAATTATGGATAAAAAAGTTTTTGCAACCCGTACACTCTCTGCAATTGTTTTTGGAGTGATAATGCTTAGCGGGTTAACTTGGAATAAATACAGTTTTATTGTTTTAACAACAGTAATATGTGCCGGAAGCCTATGGGAATATTTTGGTATAGTAGGCAGTGTTCAAACCTATTCCGATGAAAAGAAAAAAAAATTTCGGATTCTATCAACTGGTTTTGGTCTGGTGGTATTTTCTTTTTTCATAATTCCTTTATTTAATATTTTTTTATCGGGTTTTGTTGTGCTGGCCATTCCGCTTTTATTTTTATTGTTCAGTGCCGAATTTTTTTCAGGCGAAAAAAGAAGTTTTCAAAATACTGCTCTGAACTTAATGGGTGTTTTTTATATATCTATTCCGCTGGGGCTACTTCATTTACTCGTTTTTTTTCAATCAAATATTCACTGGAATTGGTTTCCTGGAAACATAAATGCCGTTTTAGGCTTGTTACTTTTGATTTGGACCAACGACACTTTTGCATATATCACAGGGTCCTTGATTGGAAAGCACAAGCTATTTCCTGCTATTTCACCCAAAAAAAGCTGGGAAGGATTTTTTGGTGGAATGGTTATGGCGTTGGTTGTGGCTGTGCTGATTTCTCTTTGGCTCGACACATTGAAATTGCAGGATTGGATAGTTATCTCGCTAATCGCTTCAATAATCGGAACAATTGGAGATTTGTTTGAAAGCATGATTAAAAGAAATCTTGGAATTAAAGATTCGGGAACTATAATGCCAGGGCATGGAGGATTTCTTGATCGATTCGATGCCTTTATTTTTTGCATTCCCTTTGTTTTTGCCTACTTGTTTTTAAAATGAAATGAGAACGGATTTCTTTTAAAAAATCATTCCTTTTATCCCCATAATCTTATTTTAACTTTGTACTAGAAATTTCTGCTGATGTACATTCATAAGGAAGGTTTTGCTACCCTATTAATTCTTGTTGTTGCACTTATTGCAATAAATTTTGGTGCTTATTGTGCACTATCTGCTGAAGATTTGATTCAAATTGTTCTGGCTGCAGCCTCGGTCATTTTCTTTTTAATGGTTGCATCATTCTTTCGAAACCCGAAAAGAAATTTGACTCAAAACGATGATCTGGTAATTTCTCCATGCGATGGCAAAGTGGTAGTTATTGAAGAAACAGACGAAAATGAATATTTTAATGATCGCCGGATTCAGATTTCAATATTTATGTCGCCTGCAAATGTTCACATCAACAGGAATCCGGTTAAAGGCAAGGTCGAATATGTAAAATATCATCCAGGTAAATATCTGGTTGCATGGCACCCGAAATCATCAACTGAAAATGAAAGAAATACGGTTGTAATTAACAATGGAACTGCATCAATATTATTCAGGCAGATTGCCGGGAAAGTGGCCCGAAAAATTGTTTGTTATTTAAAAGGAGGTGAAACTGTTTCACAGGGTTCCGAAATGGGTTTTATTAAATTCGGATCGCGGGTGGATTTGTTCTTGCCAATTGGTTCAAAAGTGGAAGTAAAACTTCAGGATTTGGTTAGAGGTGGTGAAAGTATTATTGCTCAGATTAAAAAATAATATTGGGTAAATTGAACCAAATTGCTTTACATTTGATTTGAAATAAACAAAATCAATAAAATCATGAAAAAACTTTTTTATCTCGCAGTAATGCTTTGCTTTATCCAGGTTGGAATTTCAAAGGCACAAACTTCAGTAAGTACTGATAAACAAAAACAAGAAACTGTATCAACTCAAACTACGAATGATACAAAACATGTTTCTGGATCATGTGATTCAAAAAAACCTGTTACAACTTCAACATCATGCACTTCTTCAAAAGAGAACCCTACATGTTGCCAGAAAAAAACAACTTCATCTTGTTGTTCAGGAGTTAGCAGTACTGGTAAAACCACTTCTGTAAAAAATGACAAGAAGAAACTTGAAGTTGAAAAAGACGCTTCAATCAAACAAAATACAGGAACAACTCCTAAATAAAATTTTTTAAAATTACATTTTCCAAAACCCCGATTCGAATGAATCGGGGTTTTGTTTTTTTATATCAATATAAACTGAAATCAGAAGTTAATTAAGCCTTCATCGGCAAAACTGTAATACCCTTTTTCGGCAACGATAATGTGGTCGAGCACTTTTATATCAAGCATTTTTCCGGCTTCCACTGTTTTCTTCGTCATGTCAATATCCTGATCGCTTGGATTTAAATTCCCTGACGGATGATTGTGACACAGAATAATTGACACAGCATTATAGCGAATGGCATAATTGAAAATAATACGCGCATCGGCAACAGTTCCGGTAATGCCACCGGCACTTATCCGTTCGCTCTGAATAATTTTATTCGCACGATTCATAAACAACACATGAAATTCTTCGTGCGCCAGCTCACCGATCGTAGGCTGCATGAAATTGAATACATCTCGACTTCCAGTTACTTTATTTAATTCAAGCGCTTCTGATTTTTGTCTTCTTCTACCGAGCTCCAATGCAGCAACCAATGTGATTGCTTTTGTTTCGCCAATTCCTTTAATATTTTTTTCTAACAGTTCCTGTACCGAAAGTTTGCCGAGTTTATTCAAATCATTTGCAAAAGCATTCAATATTTTTTTCGAAACTTCTGTTACAGGTTCATTTTTTACTCCAGTGCGAAGCAGAATGGCAATCAATTCAGCATCGGTCAATGCCTGTTTCCCTTTCAGCAATAATTTTTCACGGGGTTGATCTTCTTCCGCCCAATGCTTCACCGTAAAATTTTCAGGATAAGATTTCATAAACAAAAAATTGCTTAAGCAAGATAGAAATGATTTTTAAATCCCTTCCACCTCTTCTCGCTCTTCTGTTTTCGGTTTATTCTCCTTCTTCTTAATGGTGAAAGAAGTTTTTGCATTTGCGCCATCAGCAGTTTTGAATTCTACAGAATATTTCCCGGGAGAGAGATAATAATTTCCATCTTCGGCTTTCAGATAATTGTTTTTGTCTTTTGTGTTCAGTGAATTTTTAAATGCATCAACTGCATTTGCATCAACTGCTAAATTGTATTTTGCGAAATTGATTCCGGCTTCGCTGGTGTCCTTAAAAGTTGCAACCACAATACCGCTGTCAGATTTTATCTGAAGAGTGGTGATTCCTTTTTGCTTTACATAAAACGGAATTGAAATTTTCATTTGCATTGGTTCGTAGAACGAAGAAAATTTCTTCCCGAGATTTTTATTGTAGTTAAAATCATTGACCGTGAACGGATGAATGTATTCGCTCACCACACTGTCGGTGAGTTGCTGAACTAAATTGAGTTTTGCTTTATAAAGCGAGCGACCATGAGTGCCAAGCACAATTTCATTTGCTGTAGTTTGAATCGCAATGTCATGAATCGCCACTCTCGGTAGTGCACCGTTCATTGCCATAAAGTTTTTTCCGCGGTTAAGTGATACATACAATCCATTATCTGTTCCGACATAAATAATGTTTTCATTCTTCGGGTCTTCCTTCACCACATTGATAGGTTCAAACGGTAAATCAGTTCCGATTTGTTTCCATGTTTTTCCGAAATCATCACTCATATACAAGTACGGAGAAAAATTATCGAAGCGATAACCATTCATCGAAACATAAATTCTGCTTTCAGAAAAGGCAGATGCAGTCACACGACTCACATACAGATTTTGTGGAAGCGAAGAAGAAATTTTTGTCCAGGTATTGCCACCATCTTTTGTGAGTTGAACATTTCCATCATCAGTGCCGATATAAATTTCTCCGAAGCGAAACGGCGATTCAGAAATTGTAGTGATTGTGTTGTATGGCACATCGCCGGTTTTGTCCTGGTTGGTTAAGTCAGCTGAAATTGGTTCGAAAGATTTCCCCTGATTCATGCTGCGATACAATTTGTTAGTGCCGAAGTAGAGAATATCCTGATTGAATTTCGAGAGGAGAATCGGAGTTTGCCAGTTGTAGCGCAACGGACTTTCACCCAAATCAATTGTGGGTCGCACATCTTCAGATTCAGTTGTAGTCTTATTTATTTTTCCGTAATAACCGAACTGCGAGCCCGCATACACGGTGTTGTTGTCGCGTGTATCCACCTGCACCTGCATCCCATCTCCACCATAAATAAATTTGTAAGGATATTGTCCTTCCTGCATCCAGTTGGTAGACGGAGTGTAATCGGAAGAACCCGTCCACACACCATTATCCTGCAAGCCGCCATATACATTGTATGGTTTATCGTTGTCAACTGTTATACTATAAAACTGCCCGACAGCAGGAGTGTTGCACTTGAACCAGTTCTCCCCGAAATCATAAGAAATGTTCACTCCGCCATCATTACCAATTATCATGTGTCCGTCTTTCTTCGCATCGAACCAGACTGCATGATGGTCGCCGTGAGTGTTGTCGCCATCTATGGTTTTGAAAGTAATGCCGCCATCTTTCGACATGATCATTGGTACTCCGCACAACACAATTTTTTTATCATCAAATGGTGAGAGAAATATTTTTCCGAAATAATAACCATAAGTGTAAACAAGTCCGTTGAGTTTTGCGGTGTCAATTTTTTTCCATGTTGCACCTGCATCATCACTGCGATATAATTCAGCACCAATGATGGGTGTATTGAAGAGCGAGTTGTTTGCATCGTTGAGATAATCAATGAGCGCTGATGGTTTTATTTTTTCCTTCTTCACCATGTCTTTCACTTTCTCCGCCGAATATTTTTCGGGGAAACCATTCTCATCTAAAAAACTTTGCAGCTTTTCGTTATTGAGCGAAAGAAAATTTTCTTTCGTAATGTCTTTCAAATCATCAACAGTATAAGTGGTGGTGTCTTTATTCTTTTCTTTTGCGCGGTGATTCTGATTATCAAGAATCGCATAAAGCACATTTGAGTTCTGAAATGAAACAGCCACACCAATTCTTCCGACTCCTGCATTGTGCGGAAAACCATTTGATGAAGTTGTAATCAGTTTCCAAGTATCTCCACCATCAACAGATTTATATAATCCACTGCCTTCTCCGCTTTCCGAAAAATTCCATGCGCGACGGTCGCGCTGCCACATACACGCATAAACGATTTGTGCATTTGGAGGGTCAGCAATCAAATCAGCACAGCCCGCTAAATCGTTTACGAACAAAACCTGCTTCCAAGTATTTCCTCCATCGGTAGTTTTATAAATTCCTCTTTCCTTATTCGAAGAATACAAGTGACCCATTGCAGCAACAAGTATTGTATTGGTATCTGCTACGCTCAATAAAATTTTTCCGATGTGGTGCGATTCAGGCAAACCTTTCCATTGCCAGTTTTTGCCGCCATCACTGCTTTTATAAATTCCGATTCCGGAATACGATGAGCGACTGCTGTTTGCTTCACCGGTTCCCACCCATATTTGTTTGTTGTGATTCCAGTCTACTGCGAAATCACCTATTGATAAAACATTCTCGTTATCAAAAATCGGAGTGAATGACTGACCATTATTTGTTGTGTGCCACAATCCGCCACTTGCATAAGCCACATAAAACTCAGTAGGGTCATTGGGATTCACATCAAGGTCAATGCATCGTCCGCTCATGATGCTTGGCCCAATGTTGGTGAACGAAATGTTCTTCACCAATGAATTTTCTTCCAGTGATTTTCTTTTTTCTATTCCGGAAATCCGGTCAGTACAAAGGGTCGGTAGAATTGTTTGTGAAAATGAAAGTTGAAAGCTGAAAATATTTATGCTACAAACAGCTGAAAGATGAAGGAAGTATTTCTTCATAAGTAATAGGTATTTTGGCGAAAGATAAAATAGTGATTGGATTTACTCAGATGCAACCAAATATTAATTGATTTAAATCAAGACACTTGCATCCATTTTTGGTTTTCTTTGCTCTATCAAAAAAACAATTCACATGAAAAACATTTTTTCCTTTTTATCTACTCTTCTTTTAGTAGTTGCTTTACAGCAAAATCTTTCTGCACAAAACTCTCCCAAATTCATGAATACGAAAGATGAAGATGGCCCATTAAAAAATTCGGTAAAAATGAATTTAATGAATGCTGCATTTTCATATCCATCATTTGCATATGAAAGAAGATTGAACGAACATGTTGCGTTTCAATTGGAAGGTGCGTTTAGAATGGGAAGTAAAGCCAATACTGCCTCAACCAGTATATCAAACGATTCAAAATCAGTTTCATCTTATGTTATATATCCTTCAATGAGATATTATTTCTATGAAAGTAAAAAAATGAAACTTGAGAATTATTTCAGTCTGTTTTATAAGTACAGAAGTTTTCAATCTAAAAATGATCATTCATCAGATTACGATTCATATAACAATCCTAATTATATTGATTATAGTAATACCTATACAGAAACTACCAATGGGGCAGGTTTATTGTTAGGGGTACAAACTGCAAATACTTCTCATTTTGTTTTTGATTTATACTTTGGAACACAATTACAAAGCAGTATCGGAAGCTGGGATTTTTATGATAAGGATGCCAGCCTATCGGGTTTCAAGCAAAACTATTCATTGGGTTCTGCCTCTGATGTTTTTTCAGTTATGAACTCTTCAAGTTTAAGAGCAGGATTTACAATAGGAGTTCGGTTCTAAAAATTTAATGAAATTACTAACCCTGAGTTTTTTGATTTAGTAAATAAAATTTTAAACAATTTTTACTAAACCATTGGTAATTCCATTATTAAAATTTCTGAATTGGCAGTAGCATTTAAACTAAGCACACTTTCTGATTCTGAGATTCCTAAACCATCACGACGATTAAGTTGGTTTCCATCAACGGTTACGCTTCCTTCAATTACAAAAATATAGGCTCCATTTTCCGGCCGACGAAATTTGTAATGGGTTTCCTGACCAGCATCAAATTGCCCGATATGGAACCATGCCTCTTGTTTAATCCACAACCCTTTTTCAATAGGACCCGGTTCTACTATTTTCTGCCACCGGTTTTTTCGTTCACTTAACTCAAGGGTCATTTGATCATAGCGAGGTTTAATATTTCGTTCATTAGGGAACACCCAGATCTGTAACAGTTTTGCCGGAGCATCCTTACTATGGTTGTATTCGCTATGATAAATTCCGGTGCCCGCACTCATCACTTGAATTTCGCCGGGTTTTATGACACCGATATTTCCCATGCTGTCCTTATGTTCAAGTGCACCTTCAAGCATAATAGTGATGATTTCCATATTGTCGTGCGGGTGCATTCCGAATCCTGTACCACCTGCAATAATATCATCATTTAAAACCCGCAACACTCCAAAGTGCATTCGGGTTGGGTCATAATAATCGGCAAAACTGAAAGTGAGATTTGTTTTCAGCCACCCGTGATCTGCCTTTCCTCGAGAATCTGCTTTATGTAAAATTGTTTTCATGGTGTTAATTATATTTCAACCTGAACAATGATAAAGAAAAATGATTCCATTAAAATTGTTCAACTTATATAATTGCTAAAAAATATATGATAAAAACTGAACGATTAATTCTTCGCAACTGGCAGATGGATGATTTGGATTCGCTATTGAAATATGGCAATAATTTTAACATTGCAAAGAACATGAGAAATCGCTTTCCGCATCCTTATACCATTGAAGCAGGAACCGTTTTCATAAAGTTATTTGAAAAGGAGGATCCGCAGAAAGTTTTTGCAATTGAATATCAGGGGGGGGCTATTGGAGCAATAGGAATTTTTCAGCAGGAGGATGTGTATATAAAAAATGCTGAACTTGGATACTGGATTGGTGAACCTTTCTGGAATAAAGGACTGGCTACCGAAGCTGTAAAAGCAATGATTAATTATGGGTTTAAAGCTTTTGAGATAGAAAGAATTTATGCGGCGGTTTTCAACTACAACGATGCTTCAAAGAAAGTGATAGAGAAAACAGGTTTCACCTTCGAAGCAAAACTGCATAACACTATTTTTAAAAACGGTGAGTTTTGCGATGAACTGATTTATTCGATTTGGAAAAAGAAGTAGGGGAAAATTTTACAGAAGCAACTTTATTCTACTAATTATTCTTCAAACCTGCTATTAACTTTTTCCATCATCCACTTCTTCCTCGCCTTCTCGGTTTGATATTCCTGATTGTGTTTCTGGTAGTAGCCGGTGCCATCATAAATGCGGCGGCGCGGATGTGCTTTACATTCTTCGCTGCAACTTCCTTCCATTTCGGTGGCGCAGGTTTCACACAAAATAAAATGCTCGTTGCATTCAGGGTTTGCGCAATTAATAAAATGAACCGAAGGACCGTTACACCTGCGGCAGTGAGAAATAATTTCAGGGTTAACGGTGTTCACATCAACTGTTAAACGGTTATCGAACACATAACACTTACCATCGAAATCTTTTCCGCCTGCTTCTTTTCCGTAACGAATGATACCGCCATGCAGGTGAAAAACATTTTTAAATCCGCGTTGAATTAAAAAAGCGGTTGCTTTTTCGCAGCGGATACCACCGGTGCAGTAAGCAAGAATTTTTTTGTCCTTGTATTGTTCCAGTTCATCTAAGTGATTCGGAATATCGCGGAAGGTGTCCACATCAAGTGTAACAGCGTTTTTAAATTTGCCTGCTTCCCATTCTACTTTGTTGCGCATGTCAATCACCACCGCATCGGGGTCGTGCATTTGCTTTTGCCATTCGTCCGGTTCTAAATACCTGCCGGTCATTTCCCACACATTCACATCGGGCTGACCGAAGTGCACGATTTCTTTTTTGTAACGCACATGCATTTTAGAAAACGACGGCGCATCTTCTTCATCAATCTTGAATTCAATTCCGGCGAAGCGCGCATCGTTGCTCAGGTACTCCATGTACTGTTTGCAACTATCAACGGTTCCGCTCACGGTTCCGTTAATGCCTTCGTCGCCAATGAGCACACGCCCCATCAGGTTCAGTGATTTACAAAATGCAAGGTGTTGGTCTTTGTATGCTTCGGCATTATCAATGCGCGCATACTTGTAGAAAAGTAAGGTCTGAAATGGTTTCATATTGGTGTTCCTGATGTAAGCAGGACATAGGGCAAAAATAAATCAGTACAATTAAATCAACATGATTTAACTCATCAACCGATAAATATTTTTATTCCTTAATTTACATTCAGAAGCAGTTCTCTTAATTTTTGATTTTCAAATCAGTTAAAACACAAGCCATGAAAAATATTTACATCTTCTTCTTAATCAGTGCAACTCTTTTCACTCAAAAAATTTCAGCACAACAACCAGGTGATCTGGACAGCACTTTTAATTCTGTTGGATTTAATACCCTTGATATGCAAAGCGGAGAAGACAATGAAGCATACGGTATTGCCATTCAATCAAACGGAAGAATTGTAATTGCAGGTTATGTATATGACAGCGACGGATTTTATAATGCCGCCATTGCCCGCTATTTACAAAACGGAACTTTAGATAACAGCTTTAACACAACCGGATATTTTAATTTATTTCTGGATGATAACAGTGAAACTGATGCTGTGGCTATTCAATCAGATGGGAAAATAGTAGCCGCCGGACATGCACTTAATTCATCATTGGATGTTGATTTTTTAGTAATCAGATTAAAAAGTGATGGCTCACTTGACAGCACATTTGGAACCAAC
This sequence comes from Chitinophagaceae bacterium, assembly GCA_947469485.1. GTDB lineage: Bacteria > Bacteroidota > Bacteroidia > Chitinophagales > UBA10324 > UBA10324. Next base: position 28,392 of record CANIPU010000024.1, read on the forward strand.
GGAATTACCATTACAGATTTTGATGGATATAATGATTATGGTTACGAAATAGCAATTCAGTCAAACGGAAAAATATTGGTGAGTGGTTCGTCGTACGATGGTGATTATGATGAATTTGCAATTGCTCGCTACAATGCTGACGGCTCATTGGACAGCAGTTTCAGTGCTGATGGATGGTTAATGGAAATTGTTGGTTCCGGTAATTCAGAAGTTTTTGGTTTAGCGGTTGAACCCGGTGGAAAAATTTATGCAGGTGGTTATTGTGAAAACGGTATTGATTCTGATTTCGGATTAATTCGTTTGAATAACGATGGAACTATGGACAATACTTTTAACTCAACAGGGGAAGTTGTAACTGATATTGATGGTTACAATGAATGCCTGAATGCTTTGGTTTTACAAACAGATGGAAAAATAGTAACAGGTGGTTTTGCCAATAATGATTCAGATGATGATTTTGCTTTGGTTCGGTATAATACTGATGGAACTCTTGACGACACATTTGATGGAGATGGAATTCAAACAACAGATTTGTTTTTCTCAAGTGATGAAGATGTTTTTTCAGTCAAGCTTCAGCAGGATGGAAAAATTATTGCATCAGGCACAGCATACGATAACACTCAGTACTACTTTGCATTGGCAAGGTATAATACAGATGGAAGTTTAGATACTGATTTTAGTGGTGATGGATTGGTTACAACTGATATCAATGGAAGCGATGATGAAATTTATGCATCAGAAATTCAAACCGATGGAAAGATTGTGGTAGCAGGTGCAACAGATAATGGTAATTATGATTTTGCAATTGCCCGATATCTTACTGATGATAATGTTGGTATACTTGATTTTAATTCACCTCTAAACTCTTATTTAATTTATCCGAATCCTGTAAGCAACCTAGCTCATCTTGAATATGAATTGATGAATGCTGCAACCGTATCAGCCCAGTTATTGGATGTTCAGGGTAAATTGGTCGCACAGATTTTTGATTCAGAAAATCAAACTGCCGGAAAGCATGATTTAAATATCAACTTCAATGAGAAAATGGCTGCCGGAACTTATCTCCTAAGAATTATTTCTGGCAATGGTCAAGTGAATATTAAATTGGTGAAAGAATAAATTCCTGCTTCATTAATTAAATTTCTACTGCAAATATTTCTGTTCCACTTTATACCCAAGCGATTGAGCTCTGAGGAAATCATTTTTTGCATTCGATGTATTTCCCATTGAAGTGTAAGTGAGGCCGCGATAATAATAGCAGGCAGCATTGTTCGAATCGTAATTTAAATAGTAATTGAAATCGGCAAGCGCTTCATTCAGTTTGCCCGAAGCGAGATATGCATAACCACGATTCATGTATACTGAAAACATTGTCGGATCAATCTGTAATGCTTTTGTGTAATCAGGGAAAGCCATTTCATACTTAGCAGCCATGCTGTAGGTGATTGCGCGGTTCACATAAGCATCGGTATTTTTATCATCCATCTGAAGCGCTGTGTTGTAAGCCCATATAGCGCTGTCGCCTTTCTTCATCAGCCCATAAATATTTCCAAGGTTGCTGTAAATTTTGCTGTCCTTGGTTTTCATAGAAAGCAAAACTTTATAGTCAGCCATTGCTTCCTTCAGCATTCCTTTTTCTTTTCCATAATAATTTCCACGGTTCTTATAAGCCACTTCAATCCGGTTGGGATATTGATTGATAACATCGGTCCAGAGTGTTTCGGTATTCTTCCACACTTTGGTTCTTGCATTTGTCTGATACGCAAAAACAAGAATGCAAACAGCAGCAATAGAAGTCGCAACCATCCGCATGTTGTATAATTTATTTCCCTTCACAAAAAACTGATTTAATAACCAACCAAGAATGAATGAAAGTCCGATGTATGAAAGATAACTGTAACGATCAGCAGCAATGGCACTACCAACAGAAATAAACTGAAGCACCAACACCACACTTGCGAAGTAGAAAAGCAAACCAAATACAATAGGTTTATGTTTTCTGAAAAAGAAAAACACAATTGCCGCAACAGCAAGCCACGCAACCGGCGCGAGATAATATTCAATGGAAACAGAAACTCCGTTATCTGATAACGGATATGGATAGAAAGCAGAAAGACCAACGGGAACAAAAAATTTCACCACATACAACCACGCGCCATAGGATGCAAACATGATTCGTTGCAGGATGGTGAAGGTTTCAGGTTTCGCAATGGCATCAGTTGCCTGAATGGTAAATGCGGCGATACCGACAATCAGCGAAATAATAAAGAGCGGAATTTTTTCAAGAACTATTTTAAAATTCAATTCTCTGTTTTTTAAATAATCAATCAGCAACAACACAACAGGAAACACAACCGCCATTGCTTTTGATAAACACGAAAGAATAAAAACCACACCCGTTATAATCATCCACAATACTTTTTTTGTGTCGAGATATTTCAGATAACAAATCATTCCGAGCACGAAGAACAAAACATACAGCACATCTTTCCGCTCCGAAATCCAACTCACACTTTCCACATGCATGGGATGAACACCAAACACTGCCGAAACAAAAACCGCCATCACTAAACTTTCACTAAGCATCAGAATAAAAAAGAAAACCAACGCGGTGTTAATGAGGTGTAACAGCACATTGGTTAAGTGATAAGCATGTGGTTCTGTTTTCACGCTCTCGTAATTCCATTTCAAGCTCAGCATAGTGAGCGGATGATAGTTGAGTGAAACAGGTTTTGTAAGCAGGTCTTTCGTTGGAGTATTCGGATTGGTAATCAAAGGATTTTCTAAAACATAAACCGGATCGTCCCAGTTTGTCCACTCATTATCCATTGACGGGGCAAAAGAAATGTAAGTGAGAATCAGAATCACACCAAGCCAAATCCATTTCTGAAACGATGGTTGTTGCTGCTGCTGAGGTTTTTTCTTCTGTCCTTTTTCCGGTTTCTTACTCATTAACCCAAAAATATTTTGCAAGAAATGTAAATCGTTTTTTACTCTTCCTGCAAATAAATTAGTGTAAGGTTTATATTTACTCTGTTATAAAAAAACTACAATGCTTCTATGAAAAATTCTATTACACTTTTACTGATGCTGTTATTTACATCTGTTGCTTCGGCTCAGATACCATGCAGTTTAGATAACACTTTTGACAGCGATGGAAAACTGGTAAGCGATGGCAGCAGATTGGGCGAACATGTAATTGTGCAGAGCGATGGCAAAATTCTGGTTGCCTGCAATCCGTTTGGAAACGGCGATGTATATATAAAGCGGTTTAATGTTGACGGAAGTGTTGATGCAACTTATGGCAGCGGCGGCTCCATTACTGTTTCAATCATGGAAGTGGCAACACGAATAAACGGAATGGTGATGCATAACAACATCATTTATATCTGCGGAACTACTTCTACCAACATCGGTGGCACAAATACCTATCCGTATGTTGCCGCCATTACAGCCAACGGTGCATTTCTCACCACCTTCGGGGTAAACGGAATAAAAGAATTTCCTTCTCTGTATACTTCTAATGCACTTACCACCGATAATGCAGGCGCCATTTACATGACCGGCTCCAGTTTCTTCACTGATTTTTATGTTATGAAACTGAAAAGTGATGGTGCTTTTGATAACACTTTTGATTCAGACGGAATGGTATCTGTTCCAACAGGAAATAATGATCACTGGTTTGAAACCATGGATATTACAGTAGATGGAAATAATAAAGTGCTGGTATCAGGCCGGAAAGAAAAAGCAAACAACGGAAGCACCATTACCGCTTTCCGCAACACACTGGTTGTTCGGTTCAATGCTAATGGTTCACTTGATAATTCTTTTGCAACGGGCGGAATTGGTTTGTACAACAGTGCCACCGGAAATTATGATGAGGGCATGAACATTCATGTTATGAATGATAATAAATACATGGTTACTGGAAGTGTTTACGACAATAACGATTATGATTATACTGCCTTGAAACTAAACAACAACGGTACCCCCGATAATGCTTTCGGCACCAATGGATGGGCGCTTTATGATTTAACTTTTAACAACGAAGACGAATACAGTTTAAACAGCACTGTTTTACCCGACGGAAGAATTTTAATAACCGGAAATCAGGGTTCGGGCGACACGGTTCATTTTTGTTTGTTAATGATTAAGGGTAATGGCGACCGCGATAATTCATTTGCTCCCGATGGCGTGTTCTTAAATATTTTTAATCAGAACAACAACAGCAGCAGCAGCGGAATGGGTATGGATGCAAACGGAAAAATTGTGCTGGCTGGTTACACCCGCACCTGCGCCAATGGAACATGTGGTCCGTTGTATCTTGCTGTTTCGCGATACAATAACAGTTTTGACCCCGAAGGAATTGAATCTCCTGCAACTGCGGATTTCAACTATCAACTGTTTCCAAACCCGGCAGGAGGCAATCAACTTATTTCGCTGAAGGCGACTCATAATAAAATTATTCGTGAAGTTCAGGTGATGAATGCTTCAGGTCAAATTCAAAAAACAGATTTTAACAGCGCAATGAATTCACTGGAGTTAACCAATGCAATTGCCGGAATTTATTTCTGTAAAATAATAAGTGACACTGATGTGGCTGTTATTCGTTTTGTAATTGACTGATTTTTTACTCCTGAATTTTTTAATTGAAATAAGTTAAACTTCACTAAGCTTTTCAATTCGTAATTAGTTTTACCACCCATTTTTTTATAAAACATGTATAGCATACAATCGCGCCTGCAAAAAGAACTGGATGAAATAAAAGCCAACGGCTTGTTTAAGAACGAGCGCATCATCACTTCGCCACAGGGCGCTGAAATAAAAGTGAATGGTGTAACAGTGCTGAATTTCTGTGCGAACAATTACCTCGGTCTGTCATCGCATCCCAAAGTTATTACGGCGGCGAAGCAGGCGATTGATACACATGGATACGGCATGAGCAGTGTGCGGTTCATTTGCGGCACGCAGGATCTGCATAAAACACTGGAGCAAAAAACTTCGGAGTTTTTGGGTACCGAAGACACCATTTTATATGCCGCCGCATTCGATGCCAATGGCGGTGTGTTCGAACCTTTGTTCAACGAAGAAGATGCGCTCATAAGCGATGAGCTGAATCACGCAAGTATTATTGATGGTGTACGACTCACTAAATCGCAGCGGCTTCGCTACAAGCATAATGATATGAATGACCTGGAAGAGAAACTGAAAGAATCATCCGGCGCACGAAGCAGAATAATTATTACCGATGGTGTGTTCAGTATGGATGGCACCATTGCGCAGTTAGATAAAATATGCGACCTCGCCGATAAGTACAATGCCATGGTTATGATTGATGAATGCCACGCGAGCGGCTTTATGGGAAAAACCGGGCGCGGCACGCATGAGCACCGTGGTGTTATGGGGCGCATTGATATTATTACCGGCACTTATGGCAAGGCGCTTGGCGGCGCATCGGGCGGTTTCACTTCAGGTAAAAAGGAAATTATTGAATTGCTTCGTCAGCGGTCGCGGCCATACTTGTTTTCGAATGCGCTTGCGCCATCTATCACAGGAGCTTCCATTGCCGTGCTCGATATGCTGAGCCAAACCACGGCGCTGCGCGATAAATTAGAAGCGAACACAAAATATTTCCGCACAAAAATTACGGAAGCGGGTTTTGATATTAAGCCCGGCGAACATCCCATTGTGCCCATCATGCTGTACGATGCCGTGCTGGCGCAAAAGTTTTCTGAACGACTGCTGCCCGAAGGCATTTATGCCATCGGGTTTTTCTTTCCGGTGGTGGCGAAGGGCAATGCGCGCATTCGTGTGCAGATAAGCGCCGCGCACGAGCAGCACCACCTCGATAAAGCCATTGCTGCTTTTACAAAGATTGGAAAAGAGTTGGGAGTGATTAAAGAGAAGGTGGGGGTGTAATCCTGACTTTTGTATTATCTTTTCAGTCTACTATTTTTATAAGGACTTCTTAAAAAACCAAAATGAAAAAAATAATTCTGTTTTGCTTTCTTGCTTTATTAATTGTTAGCTCAAAGCATGCCTTGGGTCAAATTACTCTTGAACATACTTATACAGGAGGATCCAAGAATTTTTTTATGGTGGATTTTGAGTTGTCGGGAATGAAGTATGTTTTAAAGAGCGAGGTTTCGGGAAATAGATTTCTGAAATTCTATAACCTTGATCATTCGTTCTGGAAGTCTATTGATTGCAATCCATTTCCAACAACTCAATTGCCAGCTGGCAGTGGAACTCAATATAATTTCGCTGCTATTTACATTTCAGAAACTCTTTTTGATTGTGATAGTGCGGTTGAATTCTTATACTTCTCTAATGGTGGCAATGATTGGTTTACGGGAATATTTAAAGAGGATGGAACAGCCCTTCTTGTTGCAGATAGTTCAGCTCCATTGGTTCAGGTTGCGATTCCACAACAATGGAGACCTATCTATAATACCCCTGATGGAACCAAACTCATCTTGTCTCATTTAGATGGAAGCGCAAGAGTGTATGGTGTTCCATGTGAATTATCGTCGGGGATTGATAAATCAATGCGTCAACCATCAGATCCTTTTTTATCTGTTTTCCCAAATCCATCCTACTATCAAAATACTGTTCAGTATTCTTTGCCCGATGGTATTAATGAAGCAGATATTATTCTCTTTGATTTAAGTGGTAAAGAACTTCGGCGATATCATGTTGACAGAACTTTTTCCGACCTTCAAATCTCTCAAAGAGATTTTCCTTCCGGAACATATATGTATTCATTAGTTTCGGGAAACAAGATTCTTGTTTCTCAAAAAATAGTATTGGTTAAATAGTTTATTCAATCTTTTTCCGGCTTCATGCCTTTTTTCTCAAAAGACCTGTCTTCCTTATAAAAAGACACTAAATCCCGAACAGATTACATGTGGCTAAAGCCACACCTTCATTGCCTGTTATCCGTTCGCTAAAGCGAACGGCAATTGATGAACAACAAATACATTTTCATTTGAATTTTTTTGAAAGACAAGTGCAACTCATCTATTGCCGTCTGCTTTAGCTGACGGAAAAAGAGAATTCAAAATGAAAATGGCTTTAGCCGCCTTCCGTTTACATCTCTTTTTTCTCAAAAGACCTGTCTTCCTTCCAAAAAGACACTAAATCCCGAACAGATTACATGTGGCTAAAGCCAGCTTCTTCATTGCCTGTTATCCGTTCGCTAAAGCGAACGGCAATTGATGAACAACAAATACATTTTCATTAGAATTTTTTTGAAAGACAAGTGCAGCTCATCTATTGCCGTCAGCTTTAGCTGACGGAAAAAGAGAATTCAAAATGAAAA
>CANIPU010000025.1 GCA_947469485.1 Chitinophagaceae bacterium
GTACCTTCCTGTTCAATTGGATTTTGTGTAGCGAGAACCATGAATGGGGCTTCCATCGGATAAGTTTTTCCATCCACCGTAATTTGTAATTCTTCCATTACTTCAAACAAAGCAGATTGTGTTTTAGCCGGCGCCCGATTTATTTCATCAATCAAAACAACATTGCTGAACACTGGACCGCGATGAAAACCAAACTCCGCCGTCTTTGCATTGAACACAGTTGTTCCGGTTACATCAGATGGCATTAGATCGGGGGTAAACTGAATACGCGAAAAATTTACACTCAAAGTTTTTGCAAGAAGTTTTGCTGTGAGAGTTTTTGCAATCCCTGGAACTCCTTCAATAAGTACATGGCCTCCAGAGAGCAATCCGTTTAGTAAAAGTGTGACGAGGTTGTCCTGTCCAACAATTATTTTACCTATTTCACGACGGATATTTAACACTTCGCTGCTAAGGTGTTGCAGTTCAGTTTGCAGCATTGTGTTCGTTGGGGTGCTTTCATTACCAGCACTCTCATTTTTGTTATCTAAAGAATTTTCTTCCATATTATTTATTTACAGGTTTGGTAAAAGAGGTCAATGCTTTTGTGAAATTCAATCAGTTCATCGGAACTGATTTGTGTACGAAATGAAATTAGTTTGTAAGAAGTAAAAATATGTTTCACATCCTTGAAATTTAATTCAGATTTTATTGCTAGTCGGCATATTTCTTCATCTGAGTGATTTTTTAAAGTGAGTTTATACTTGTTGCGAACAAATAACAAAAACAATTTCATTTTTTGTTTTGCCAGTGCAAGATGATCATTTTGAAGGTAGTATAATCTGCTTACAGTTTGAACAAACTCCAATGAAGTATTTAAGTTTGGTTCAATAACAGCAATTGGTTTCTGTGAGCGTTTGGCTCTGAATAAAATGAAAAAAAAAACGGTAATCAGTAGGATATACCAGGCCCAACGAAGCGAACGATTGCCTAGAATAAATTTCAAAGGACTTTCTCCTGTATATGGTTTTGAGCGTTCATCCTGATAGGGAAGCTTGCTGGCTTCGTCCCAGATGATAGTTGTGGGTTGAAAATTTGAAAAAATTTTTTGCAGGTATTGAAATCCTTCCTGATTATTAATATTGAAATTAGTGAATGCAATAGGATTACTATGCATATAAAAATATCCATTGCCGTATTTAACACGAATGAAATTTACATATTCTGCATTGATGGTTCCAAGTGCGGCAATTGAATCAAGTGATTGTTCACGACCTTTTTCAAAAAAATAATTCCATTCTCCGTAAACATACTTCCACTTAAAAAGATAATTGATTTTAAAACTGGTGTCATTTTTAAAAGTTGGATGAAGCAATGAAAAGGAAACAATGGAATCGTTGAACTGATAAGGTTGATAATAGTTTGAATATTCTTCTTTTGTTGAATCAGAAATTTTTCCATTTAGCAAATCATAATATATGTTGTACGGAATATATGCAGCGGCAATGAATGCATTGTTGCCCTCATGAACAAAATCCATGACTGCCTTTTGTGCAGAACTATCAAGATATAACCAGCCACCTGCTATAAAATATAATGCATCGTGCTTGTCTTTAAGTGCATCTAAGTTTTCGCGAAGCGGTTTATTACTCTCAATAAAACGAGATCCAGGATATTCTTTTTTTAATAAATTGTAAAGCAATTGCAAGCCATAAGGTTGGTTGCTTGTTCTGTCGTACGACAATGTCCAATCATACCTTTCTTTTTCAGGTGTAATTAAATAAATGACCAGAGCAATTAAGAGGGCAATTCCAGCAAACAATAACCATCCGGATTTTTTCATTATGGTTGTTTGATTTGATTGAGAGTTGATTTAAAATCATTCTGATATTCTTCGAATGAGCTTTTTGTCAATTCATATTCGCCATACCAAACCTGATCAAAAGCAAGTGTGAGTTTGTTAAACGATTCGAAATAATTTTTGGAACTGCATTCAACTAAGTATTCCCCATTGGTTTTTTCCTTTCGCCATACAACTTGTTTTTGTAAAGAGAGTTGTTGTATCAACAACAAATAATATAGTCGAAAAGCCAATCTGAAATCTTTTTCATTTATAGCTTTTGAAAGATGCGGGTGAATATCACTCTCTGGTAAATTTTCTTCCAGCCGGGCAATGAGTAAATTTTTATCATTAACTTTTTTATCGAATACCCAGCTTGATTTCCGGAGCAACCAAACAATTATCAAAATTAAAACCCCAATTACCAATGAAATCAGAACATTGCGTGCTACGCTGGTGTCAATATCGAATCCCCAGTTTAGTGAATCATCTTTTTTCTCAGTGAGCGAATCTTCTTTTTCAGCTTTTTTTATTTTCTCGCCTTCTTTTACATATTGATAATTGTCTTTTTGTTTTTCCCATTCAGATTTTTTTAGATCTGAAGATTTTATAACGGAAGAATCATATTTAACCTGTTCAGAATTATTTCCTGATGATGATTTACAAAAAATAAAAATGAAGTTACATACAATGAATACTGAATAGCAATAAAATTTAAACTTATCGCGCATACTTTCCTTCTTCAAATTGTTTGATTTGCGTTAAAAGCTGATTGCCTTCGTTTACTTCTTTCAAAGAAAAGTATTGCAACCCCGCACCAAGTACCAATAAGGGAAGCAATAAATACAATCCAAGGTAAATTAGAAACACCATTGATAAAGTAAGAATTACAGAAACAGTTTCAGGATCAAATGGTAAATTCCAGCTCATTACTTCAAAATACAACCACAGAAGTGGGGAACCTGTAATTAAAAAAAAGAGCAGGGTGATTAATGAACTCATTAAAAAAGTTTCAATCATCCTTACCCAACTTCCATTTCGCATATATTGAATTGACAGAATTAAAGAGTCTATCCAATTAGAATAATTGGCATTTGCAATAAACATAAAATTTAAAGCAAAAGGCAGAAGGAAAATTGCCAGGTATGAAAGAGGAGCACCAGAAGATTGCATCATAAAAAAAAGTGAGAACAGCAAGAAAATAAGGACTGAACTTTTTAAACTTTTTAAACTGAAAAAGTTAAAGGATTTTTTGTTTTCACTTTTATAATAAATCCGAATTAAAAATGACTGAGCATTAAAAACTGAAAATGCTGAAATTACTGTTGTACAAAGAATTGAATAATATCCATTACTTAAGCTAAAAAGCGCAAAAACATTTCGATAGACAAGGTATGAATCATAAAACCCTTTTGCATAATAGGTTTTATCAAAAACATAAATAATAACTGTTGAGACCAAGGCAAACAATAACCCTAATTTTAAATGTTTGCGCAGGAAGGATGAATAAAGAGTAAAAGACTCGGCAAATACTTCACTTGATTTTTTTATTAGTCGGAAATTAACAACCCTCTTTTCGTTAGCCGGTAAACGAAATTCTATCAGCTTAGCATTTCTCCCGCTTCGGCCTTTTAAAAATGGAATTACAATAAAATACCCAATGATGAAAGCAAAGCAAAACAGAATAAAAAATATTCGAACCAAATCAGGTAAATCAGTATATCGGGTTAAAAAACTTTCGATAAAAGCTGCTAGAATGATCACAGGAGTTATACCTAACATTATATTCAATCCTCTTCGAGCTGAAAGTTGAAAGGCCTGAAAACGGGTATAAGTACCTGGAAACAGCAACCCTTTGCCAAGAGCCACACCTGCTGCTCCTGCGATAATTATTGAAGGGATTTCTAATGATCCATGCATCCAGATTGTCAATAGTGATTCACGAAGCACACCCGGGTGATCGGCATTCATATCTAAAAAGAAATACTGAAAAGTGCCAACCATAATTCCGTTGTATAAAAGAAATCCGATTGTGCCAATTGAGGCAAATAAGCCCAATAGAAATGTAAAAAATGCAACCCGAAGATTGTTTAATGTGATTCCAAGAAACATATCCAACTGCTGGCTTGATTTGTAAACAGCCATTGGGTCTCCGTTTTCAATATTGGTTTTTGTCATTGAAACATAACTATCACCTAAAATGAATTTAGGAAACTCTGAATCATTTGCAGAGCTCAATACGCCAATTCCCATTGCAAGAAAAAATACAATTAAAGCTACTAAAAATTCTTTTCGGGCTTCGTAAATAACCAACGGTAATTCTTCAAGCCAGAAATTGAAAAAAGCCTTCCATCCCGAAAAACGATTGCGATAAATATTCCTGAATATTTTTTGAGCCAGATTATTAAGGTAAACTTTTACTGAACGATTTGGATAAAAGGTTCTTGCATATGATAAATCGTCAGTAACCTGAATAAACAGCTCGCTGAGTTTATCTGGGTCTCGGCGCTCTTGCTTGAGAATGGTCTCAAACTCATCCCACTTTTTTTTGTTCTGTTCGATGAATGAAGTTTCGCGCATTAATAGTGGTTAAAAATAGAAATGTTGCTGAGGAATAAAATATTATTAAAGATGCTGTTATTAATCTTCGAATAGAGCCCATTTGCTCTTCGGTCGCACATTATCCATCCAGATAAAATCTTTCAGTTTTAGTTCATCCTGTGGTGCCTGATTGATGGGATACATTGTTCCATCTGGTTTAGATAAAAATTTAATCCGGTTTACTTTAGAAGAATCAGTATATATAATCATACTGCTGCAAATGATTTTGTTTACACCAATGAACGCTGAACTATCGTCCTGCGCGTAATAAATACTTTCGCCATTGCCTTCTATCAATAAGTGATGCAATTTTCCATCTTCAAAAAACCCTGTCATATTTTTCCCCTTTACCTGATTAAATAATCCGGTATCGACTTGACTAACCATGAACGATGATTTTATTAATTCAAATTTGCTGACTTCACGATTGCTCAAATGAATACGCATAGTATCTGCCTTCATTTGATTGCCTTCCATCCATAAAACAGGATTTTGATATAAGCGGAACATGGAATCGGCATCGGAATAATAAAGTGAATCACAAAGTGCCTGCATATCACTTTTAAAAATTTTTACTTTATGAAAAGCTGAAAAATTTCTTTTGTCGGTTACAGAATCTTTTGTTGAATGAAGTGTATCGGCGGTCATAAATAAAGTATCGTTGCCGACTTCTGAAATAAAAAGTGTATGACCAACAGCAAGAATATCATTAGCAGAATTATCAAACCAGGCACGATCGGCAAGAATGTTCAGGTGTTGTGAAGTGTCTTTCCAATTTACATTTCCTTTTGTAATTCCCTTTCCGGAGTTGTTATCAAACCAAATGGAATCAGCCATTAATATTTGCGGAAGATTAATGAGAATTGCTTTGGTATTAAATTGTGCTATATCTTCCGATGTATTGTAGAAACCACCCTCACAAAAAATATCAGAACTATCAGTATTAATATTAGTTGGACCGAGAAAAAATGCAGTCCGGCTGTCAGTGTTGAACCGTAATGTGTCTGCCGTCAGATTATATTGGGATGAAACAACTTTAACATCTTTCTTAAAATAAACATCATTTGAAGTAGCATAATAATATCCGATTTTGCTGGTAAGTGTGGTTGTATCACTGGTGAGAATACCTCCGGTTTTATAACTGGCAACCTTTGTGTTTAAATCGTAATCAAGAGCCGAAGTATTCAATACCATTTTTGAATCCGTCATTTTAACATTACCCGTTAAAACAGCTTTTTTGTTTTTACCATCATAAAACAAATGATCAGAATGAATTTCAACTGTATCTTGTTTGATTACGACATTTCCAATAGCCTCAAGACTATTAATATCTTCATTCAAAATTGCTTTATCACAAAAAAGAAAAACTTCATCTTGCTGCAACTTTACATTTCCGGTAAGGGTCTTCACTTTTATATCACCTAAATCATTAAATTCAAATTCATCAGCACCAAGAATTTTTATTTGAGTGCCTTGAGAAAATGAAATAACAGGTAATGCAGAAAGAAAAATTAAAACACCAAAATATTTCAGGAGCTTATACAAAGTAGATGCACTTATTTCTGTGTCGCTATTGAATCCGTATCTCTGTTTTTATTGCGATTGCCAAATATTGAAAAATGAACATAGGAATCAGGGTGCGACTTTAAATCTTTCAATAATAAGTCAAGATCTAAAGAAGTTTGTTCAAGATTATTGTATAACTTTTCATCGTTAACAAGCATGCCAATTGTTCCTTCTCCTTTTTTTATTTTATCAAGAATTTCAGCAGTTGTTTCCAACGCATCTTGAGCGCTTGCAATAGTTTGTTTCAAATTAGATTTAGCTAAAGTATCACTGATATTATTAAGATTTGAAAGAACGGCAGAAATGTTTTCTTCATTGTTCTTAAGCATTAAAGTAATACTCTCAATGTTTGAAAAAATCCGATCAATGCGGGTTGTGTTTTGCACTAATAAACCTTCAACATTCTCAGCTGATTTATTAATATGATTCAAAGTTGAAGTAATGCTGCTAACACTTTGTTTAATGTCTTTGGTTGTTTGCTCATTAAATATGCTTCTGATTATTGTAAGAACCGAATCAATAGAAGAGAGCAGATTTTCGGCCTTTTGTTTTACAGGAAGCAATTCGGCCTGTACACTTTTTGATAAACTTTCCTGTAATGCAGAAACCAAGGTGTCGCCATTCTGATAATATATTGTTGTATCAGACAATTCTAAATTAATAGCTTTTGTTCCTAAAAGGTCTGAAGAGATGATTCGGGCAACGGTTCCTTTTGGAAGTTTAAAATTTTCATCAACAGTAAATTCAACTATTATTTCTCCCTGATTTCCTTCTTCCAGTACAAGGTCTGTAACCCTGCCAACATTTAATCCTTTTATTTTTACGAAATTGGATAAACCTAATCCATCTACTTCTTTATACCGGGCATAAAAAGTATCAGTGCTGCTAAAAACATCTGTGCCTTTTAAAAAATTATAGCCAATAATAAATAAAACGATGGCAACGGTTGCCAGAACCCCAATTTTTAATTCGTTAGAAATTTTCAATCCCGTTGTGTATTTGTTTTGTCAAAAATAAACTTTCTGTTCGGCCAACACAGCAAAAGTTATTTCACACTTTCTAAAGGAACCCTTTTCCCGTTTTTATAGGCCACAAGGAATGCATCCTTAAATCCTTTTGACTTCATTGTTTTCATTCGTACTTCTGCATCAGATCGTTTAGAGTAATTGCCAACCACATAACGGTTTAACCCTTTATCACTTTTATCATTTACCATATCTTTTAATGCGGAAAACTTAGGATCAGTTTTATTGATTGGCTTATCTGATGCAGCTATCTGAACTTTGAAAACAATTGAGTTTGTGGTAACAGGTTTAACAGGTGTTGGTACAGTTTTATTAATAGTGACTGTATCAATTTTGTTTTCAGGATATACCGGAAAAACTTCGTCCTTAATTTCTACAATTGGTGAATCAGGTACACCGTCCATATTCCCATCAACATTATTACCTGAATTATTCCCTTCGATGGATGATTTATAATCTTTTAATGCATCAAAAATTGAATGGACAATTTCATTTTGTCCTTCTTCAGAAGCCAATACTTTTTCTTCAGTTCTGTTTGTAAGAAATCCGGTTTCAATCAAAATAGCAGGCATGGTAGTTCGCCATAAAACAAGATAGCCTGCTTGTTTTACCCCACGGCTGGTTCTTCCGTCTTTATTGAATTCGTCCTCTACTTTTGAAGCCAGAGCAATGCTTTGATCTATATAAGCACTTTGGTTAAGAGAAAAAATAATATATGATTCCGGTGAGTTTGGATCGAAACCATCATAATTACTGGAGTAATTATCTTCTAAAAGTATTGACGAGTTTTCTCTTTTAGCAACTTCAAGATTAGCATCTGATTTATGCAATCCCATAACCCAGCTTTCTGTTCCGTAAGCACTTGTGTTTTTGTTAGCATTACAATGAATGGAAATAAAAAGGTCGGCATTATTACGGTTGGCAATATTTGCCCGCTCAAATAATTCAATAAACACATCTGTTTTACGGGTGTAAATCACTTTAACATCAGGCATATTCTTTTCAATTAAGTTGCCGAGTTTCAGCGCAATGTCTAATGTTATATTTTTTTCACGATCTGTTGCTCCAAGACAACCAGTATCATGACCACCATGGCCGGCATCAATTACAATAGTTTTTAAAGAAAAAGGACTCTTACTATTGAATGCAACTAATTGAGCAGTAGGCGCATCAAAGAGAAGTGTAAAAATGAATACTACTATTAAACTTAACCTTTTCACAATTATCTATTTTTGTTGCCGTTAAACAGTGATAAATTTTTCTAATGAACGCAAAAGTATCGGGAATAGTCTCTTGAGTATTCGAAAATTACATACAGTTTTCCTAGTTGTGTTGTTGATATTCATTGGATTTCATGAATCTAATGGTGCAGAATTTAGATTAATTGAATCTGATTCTCCGATTGTTAAAATTGATTCATTGCCTTATGAAATAAAACTTTCAAAAGATTCTTTAGATGCGCCGGTTAGTTATTATGCAGATGATAGTATAATTACTGATGTCATAAAGCGGAAAATTTATCTTTATAATAATTCTGTTGTTAAGTACAACGAAATAACCATGAAAGCATATTTCATTGTATTGGATTGGAAAGAAAATACTGTTAGTGCCTGGGGATTATTTGATAGTGTAACACAAAAAACGACTGGCCTTCCATTGTTTACTGAAAGTGATAAACAATATGAAGCTGATAAAATCACATTCAATTTTAAAACAAAGCGAGGAAAAGTTTTGAATGTTTTTACCGAGGAAGATGAAGGATTCATTCATAGTGAAGTTGTAAAACGAAACCCTGACAATAGCTATTACGCAAAGGATAATAAATACACTACATGCAACTATAAAGATCATCCTGATTTTTATATCAGTTCTTCAAAAATGAAAGTTGTTCCCGATAAAGTAATTGTGTCAGGTCCGGCGCATTTAGTTATTGAAGATGTGCCAACCCCACTATTTGTTCCATTTGCAATTTTTCCTTTACACAAAACAAAAGCTTCTGGAATTTTATTGCCGGAGTTTGGTCAAAGACAGGATTTAGGTTTTGGATTGATTAACGGTGGCTACTACTTTGCATTAGGCGATTATTTTGATTTGCAATTGAGAGGAGATATTTATTCTCGTGGAAGCTGGAAATTAACCGCGCTAACAAATTATAGTAAACGATATAAATACAATGGAAATTTCGGCCTTAGTTATAGCAGAACAAGAAAGTATAATCTTGAGTATAACAGCGTAAGTAAACTGAATGATTTTAAAATTAACTGGACTTATAATCAGGATTCGAAAGCAAATCCGAAGCGAAGATTTAATGCAACAGTGAATGCAGGGAGCAGCGGATACAACAAAAATTATTCGTATAACGCAAATGATTATTTAAGCAACACATTTAAATCTTCAATTTCGTATTACCGGACTATTAATAATAAAATGAATTATTCGGTAAACCTATCTCACGACCAGAATACACAAACACATCTGGTTTCTCTTGCATTACCAACTTTTACATTTAATGTTCAGAGAATTACACCATTTAAAAGAAAAATAAGTTCTGGTTTGCCAAAATGGTATGAGAAAATCGGATTTTCTTACAACATGAATGCAAAGAATGAAGTGAAGCAATACGATTCATTATTGTTTCAGCCGGCAACAATTGAAAAATTCACAAATGGACTTAAGCATAGCATTCCGGTTTCAACCTCATTCAATTTATTCAAGTTTATTAATGTTTCTCCTTCAGTAACTTTTAATCAAGTCATGTACCTGCAAAGTATTCGTAAATCGTGGGATACTGACAGTAATGAAATTGTAACCGATACTGTTAAAGGATTTGCAACGGGCTATGAGTATAACACCGCTATAAGCATGAGCACACATATTTATGGAATAAAAAATTTCAAACATGGAAAACTAAAAGCAATTCGTCATGTAATGAATCCTTCAATTGGTTATAGTTTCCATCCTGATTTCGGTGATAATAAGTATGGAACATATAAAGAGGTGCAAAAAGATTCATTAGGCAATTCGCAGCGATATAGCATTTTTGAAAGAAGCCCTTATGGGGGAACTTCTAACGGAAAATTCGGCGGAATAAATTTTGGTTTAAGTAATCAATTGGAATTAAAAGTTTTTTCAGAAAAGGATACCATCAATAATGTAAAAAAGATAAAACTACTTGATAACTTATCAATCGGCAGTAGCTACAATCTGGCGGTTGATACTTTTCAACTTGCAAATTTTAACTTGAATGCAAGAACAACCTTGTTCGACAAAATAAATTTGCAATACAATGCAGTTTTTGACCCTTATGCAGTAAATGAAAATGGGCGGCGAATAAATTCTTTTCTGCTGCATACTGATAATAAACTTGCCCGAAATATATCTTCAGCAGTTAGTGCTGGAGCATCTTTTCATAGTAAAACCAAAAAGAACCTTAATAATTTCGAACAGAATAACAAAAATGCCGATGAATACTTTATGATAAATAATAACCCTGTTGCTTATGAAGATTTTAATATGCCTTGGAATTTTTCTGTTAATTATATTCTCAGAGCCAGCAAGCAAATATTAAAAGAGCAGGATACAACAACATATACTCAGACTCTAAATGTGAATTTTGATTTTAACCTGACCGAAAAATGGAAGATAACAGGAACCTCAGGCTATGATTTTAAACAAAAAGATTTTTCATATACAACCCTTGAAATATACCGCGACCTGCATTGCTGGCAAATGAGTATCCGATGGGTTCCGTTTGGTACACGACAAGGATATTTTTTAAACCTGAATGTTAAATCATCAGTATTACAGGATTTAAAACTGGTGAAGCGCAGTCCGGGGTGGGGAAGCTATTAGTTCTGGAAGATTTTATTTGTATTGAATATTATTTCCATAACAAATCAAACTTTCTATTTTCGCTCTCTCAGAACATTTCGATTTTTTTATTTACCACTGTTTAATTCATGAAAGGAATCATTCTTGCCGGCGGAAGCGGCACCAGACTTTACCCTATCACTTATGCTATTAGTAAGCAAATAATGCCGATTTATGATAAACCAATGATTTATTATCCTTTGTCAGTATTAATGCTTGCCGGTATAAATGAGGTATTAATAATATCTACACCACATGATTTACCTGGCTTCGAACATTTGTTTGGTGATGGCAGTCAATTTGGTTGCAAATTCTCATATGCTGTACAAGAAAAACCAAACGGATTAGCTCAAGCGTTTGTAATCGGTGAAAATTTTATTGGAACCGATAGTGTTGCTTTAGTTCTTGGCGACAATATTTTTTATGGTTCGGCACTTGGTTCCTTGTTACAAGATCATACTCAGATAAACGGAGGAGTAATTTTCGCCTATCATGTTTCAGACCCTGAACGATATGGAGTTGTGGAATTTGATAAAGATATGCGTGTGCTTTCAATTGAAGAAAAGCCAAAAGAACCAAAATCAAACTTCGCTGTACCAGGTCTTTATTTTTACGATAATTCAGTTGTAGATATTGCAAAAAATATTAAACCGGGTGTTCGGGGCGAATATGAAATAACCGATGTAAATAAAGAATACCTGAAGCGCGGGAAATTGCAAGTTGCAGTTCTGGATCGCGGAACAGCCTGGTTAGATACTGGTACATTTGATTCATTGATGCAAGCATCGCAATTTGTACAGGTAATAGAGAACAGGCAAGGATTAAAAGTTGGATGCATTGAGGAGATAGCTTGGAGAAAAAAATTCATTAATGATGATCAGCTGAGAAAATTGGCTGAACCATTATTGAAAAGCGGGTACGGAAAATATCTCATGGATATTCTGGAGTAAAAAATTTAACTGATGAATAAAATATTAATTACCGGCGGCGCGGGATTTATTCCGAGTTGTTTGGCTGAGCGGCTAGTAATAGATCCGAATAATTATGTTGTGATATTTGATAATCTCATTACCGGCTCAAAAGAAAAACTTCCTTCAAACCAATTTAAAAACTGGCGATTCATAAAGGGAGATGTAAATAATTACAATGATATTTCATCGGTAATGCTGTCACATTCCTTTGATTATGTATTTCATTATGCTGCATTGGTTGGTGTTCAGCGGACATTAACTCATCCGGTAATGGTGCTCGATGATATTCAGGGAATAAAAAATGTTTTAGACTTGTGTAAAAACACAGGTGTAAAACGAGTTTTCTTTTCATCATCTTCTGAAGTTTATGGTGAGCCGGTTGAGTTTCCGCAGAATGAAGACACCACTCCTCTCAATTCAAAATTGCCATATGCAATTGTGAAAAATGTGGGCGAAGCTTTTTTAAAGTCATATAAAAAAGAGTTTGGATTGGATTACACCATCTTTCGTTTCTTCAATACTTATGGTCCTAAACAAAGCACTGATTTTGTAATGTCGAAATTTATTCGTGCAGCTTTAAAGAACAAAGAAATCACTGCATATGGCGATGGAAAACAAACCCGTACTTTTTGTTACATCGATGATAATATTGAAACTACTTATAATGCTCTGACAAAGAACATGTTTCTGAATGATGTGGTCAATGTGGGTAACGATAAAGAGACCTCTATTATTGATTTAGCAAAAATGATTATAAAGCTCACCAAGTCTAAATCGAAAATTGTTCATCTGCCTCCCTTAAAA
The DNA here is from genome assembly GCA_947469485.1 of Chitinophagaceae bacterium. Taxonomy (GTDB): domain Bacteria; phylum Bacteroidota; class Bacteroidia; order Chitinophagales; family UBA10324; genus UBA10324. Next base: position 12,657 of record CANIPU010000025.1, read on the forward strand.
GAAGGCGATATGACAAGAAGAAAGCCTGATATTGCTAAAATGAAAGAACTGCTTGGAAGGCCTTTGCTTCCTATTGAAGCGGGTATAAAAAAGGTGATTGATTCGGGTAATTTCTGATTCTTAAAACAAATTAAGAATGAAAAAAATTATAGTCACCGGTGGTTGCGGGTACATAGGAAGTCATACAATTGTTGATCTCATTCAAAAAGGTTTTGATGTAATTTCAATCGATAATTTTTCCCGTTCCAATAAAAAAATGTTGGATGGAGTTCGTAAAATCACAGGGAAAGAAATTGTAAATTACGAAATTGACTTATGTGATTTTGCAGCAACTAAAAAAGTTTTCGAAGAAAATTTAAACATATCAGGCATCATTCATTTTGCAGCATACAAGGCAGTTGGCGAATCTGTTGAACAACCACTTTTATATTTCAGAAACAATTTAATTTCTTTAATTAATATTCTGGAATGTGCCAATGAATTCAAAGTTCCAAATTTTATTTTTTCATCTTCCTGTTCAGTATATGGTGATGTAAAAACATTACCTGTGAATGAAGAAACTCCTTTGCCGGAAGCAGCATCTCCGTATGGAAGGACAAAACAAATAGGTGAACAAATAATTTTTGATACAGCTAGAGCTTGTAATACCCAATTCATATTATTAAGGTATTTTAATCCTGTAGGAGCGCATCCATCTGTAGAAATCGGTGAATTACCAATTGGAAAACCCTCCAATTTATTTCCTTCAGTTTTTTACAACGCTTTGGGAAAGATTAATGAATTGGTTGTTCATGGAAGCGATTATGAAACGAAAGATGGTTCATGCATTCGTGATTACATACATGTAATGGATATAGCCGAAGCACATTCTTTATCATTGCTTTATCTGATGAATAATAAAACTTCTGAAAAGGATGCTGCGAAGAACAATTGGAATGTTGAGATCTTAAATTTAGGCACAGGTAAAGGATATACAGTATTGGAAGTGATAAATGCATTCGAAAGATTGTCAGGTGAAAAGTTGAATTACAAACTTGGAGATAGAAGAAGTGGCGATGTTGCTGCAATTTATTCTGATAATAAAAAAGCTATTGAAAAATTAGGTTGGAAAAACCTTAGAGATTTGGATGAAATGCTACTCAGTGCATGGCGCTGGACAAAAAAAATATCATAATCTGAAGTATGAAAAAGCGATGGGTACTTAAAGATTTTGACCAGGGAATTGCTGACCATCTTCAGGATGTTTTAAAAGTGCATCCTATACTTTGTCAGTTGCTTTCACAACGAACCATAACATCCTTTGACGAAGCAAAAGATTTTTTCCGGCCTAAATGGGAACATCTGCATGATCCGTTTTTGATGAAAGATATGGACAAGGCAATCGACCGAATTCAGGAGGCAATGCAACGAAAAGAAAAAATTCTGATTTATGGCGATTACGATGTTGATGGTACAACTTCAGTTGCTTTGGTTTACTCATTTCTTCGTCGCTATTATTTAGAAATGGATTATTATTTGCCTGATAGATATAAAGAGGGGTATGGTATTTCCACACAGGGAATTGATTGGGCAAAAGAAAACGGATTCACATTAATAATTGCATTAGACTGTGGTATTAAGGCTATTGATAAAATAGAGTATGCAAATGAAAAAGGAATTGATTTTATAATATGCGATCACCATTTACCGGGAGATGAAATTCCAAAAGCTATAGCTGTTCTTGATCCTAAAAGAGTTGATTGTAATTATCCGTTTAAAGAATTGAGCGGTTGCGGAATCGGATTTAAGCTAATGCATGCCTATATTCTTAAGCATGAAATTAATGAAAGTGAATTAACAAATTTTTTGGATTTAGTGGTTATCAGTATTGCCGCTGATATAGTTCCGGTAATAGGTGAAAATCGAATACTCGCTTATTTAGGGCTCAATAAATTAAATCATCATCCGAGTGAAGGTGTGAAAGCATTAATTAAAGCTGCAGGTATGAAAAGGGAATTAAGTATTTCTGATATTGTATTCTCCCTGGGTCCACGAATTAATGCTGCTGGAAGAATGGATGATGCGCGACATGCAGTTAAATTATTGATATCAGAACATTCTGAACAAGCAGATAATAATGCCGATACATTAAATGTTAAAAACAAGGAAAGAAAAGAAGTTGATGTAAATATTACGGCAGAAGCACTAAGTATGTTGGTTAATGATGCCGACCAACAAAATAAAAAATCAACTGTGTTGTTTCAATCACATTGGCATAAAGGGGTTGTAGGAATTGTAGCTTCGCGAATGTTAGATCATTATTACCGACCAACTATTATTTTAACTGAAAGCAATGGTCTTGCTTCAGGGTCGGCTCGTTCTGTAGCCGGATTTGATATTCATGAAGCAATAAAAAGTTGCAGCGATTTACTTGAACAATTCGGTGGGCACATGTTTGCTGCAGGATTAACTTTGAAAATTGAAAATGTTCCTGAATTTATTGCGCGGTTTGAAGAAGTGGTTTCAAGTACAATTGAAGATCAAATGCTGATTCCGCAAATAAATATTGACGCTGAACTTTCACCAAAAGATATTAATAATAAGTTTTATGAAATACTGAAGCAGTTTTCACCTTTTGGTCCACATAATATGAAACCAATTTTCGTTTCAAGGGGAATGATTGATACAGGGCAGAGTCGTATTGTGGGAAATGGTCATTTGAAAATCTCTTTAATGCAGGAAGGAACCCCCTTTCAACTGAAAGGAATTGTTTTTAATGGCGAAGAATATTTAAATCTTGTAAAAAGCAAGCAACCAATTGATTTATGCTATTCATTAGAAGAGAATGAATGGAACAATAACAAATCGTTGGAGATAAATGTGAGAGATATAAAACTTAATGGAAATTAATTTATGTCATTACTCCGTACCGAAAATTTAGAAAAAGCATATCGCCGCCGAAAAGTAGTTGATAAAGTTTCTGTTCATGTTGAACAGGGCGAAATAGTTGGATTATTAGGACCTAACGGCGCAGGGAAAACTACTTCCTTTTATATGACAGTCGGATTGATAAAGGCTGATCAAGGACATATATTTTTGGATGACATAGATATTACAAAAGAACCAATGTACAGGAGAGCTCAACTTGGAATTGGGTACCTGCCACAAGAGGCAAGTATATTCCGAAAACTTAGTGTTGAGGATAATATTATGGCAGTGCTTGAAATTTTGAATTTGAAAAATGATGAGCGCGAAAACAAACTCAACAGTTTGTTATCAGAGTTTGGATTAAATCATATACGCAAAAGCCGTGGCGATTTATTAAGCGGTGGCGAAAGAAGAAGAACTGAAATTGCCCGGGCGCTTGCAACCGATCCGAAATTTATTTTGTTGGATGAACCATTCGCCGGAATAGATCCAATTGCAGTTGAAGATATTCAACGAATTGTTGCCCGACTAAAATTTAAGAATATCGGTATACTTATTACCGACCATAATGTGCAGGAAACTTTGAGCATTACCGATCGTGCTTATTTATTATTCGAAGGAAAAATATTAATGAGTGGAACTGCAGAAGAATTAGCTGCTAATGAACAAGTGCGCCGTGTTTATCTCGGACAAAATTTTGAATTGAAGAGAAAAGTAATAGAGCTCTGAAAATATTTTTTTAAAGACAGACAATATATCGGGTTGAATTTCTATTTTGGCAATCCAAACAAAACCTGATTGTACTACCTCAGTCCCATAGTCACTTGGTTTATTCGACAACGATTCGATAATGTTCATTATTTTATGGAACATCCATTTGAATCACAGGAGTTGGTTTTTAAAAATCTTATTCAGTTAGGTTCAATTACCGAGTGGGGTAAAAATTATAAATACGAAAGCATCAAAACTTTTGAAGATTTCAGAAACAGAGTTCCTGTTCAGGATTATGATTCAATAAAACCCTGGATTAACAGAATGATGAAGGGTGAACAAAATATTTTGTGGCCATCTGAAATTCGTTGGTTTGCAAAATCATCAGGCACCACTTCTGATAAAAGTAAATTTATTCCGGTAAGTCAGGAGGCAATGGAGGAGTGCCATTATAAAGGAGGTCTTGACTTGTTAAGTGCCTATTGCATATTAAATGAAGACACAAAAATTTTTAATGGTAAAGGTTTAATAATAGGTGGCAGCCACCAGATTAATAGTTTAAATTCACTTTCAAGTTATGGTGATTTAAGTGCGGTACTGTTGCAGAATATGTCATTTATTGGTCAGCTATATCGAACTCCTCAATTATCAATTGCATTGATGGATGAGTGGGAAAATAAGATTGAAGCCTTGGCGCAATCAACTTTAAAAGCAGATGTTACAAATATTGCCGGGGTACCAACCTGGACAATGATTTTAATAAAGCGGTTGTTTGAGTTAACCGGAAAAAATAACCTGCGGGATATTTGGCCAAACCTTGAATTATATATTCATGGGGGTGTAAGTTTTACTCCATACCGCGAACAATTTAAATCGCTTATAAAAGGCGATGGAATGAATTTTTACGAATCATACAACGCATCTGAAGGTTTTTTTGCTTTTCAATTTGGGAAGCGCGATGAAGATTTGGTTTTGCATCTGAACAACGGAATATTTTATGAGTTTATTCCAATGAGTGAATTGGGTAAAGAATTTCCGAAAACAATATTGATTGATGAAGTGAAGCCCGATGAAAATTATGCATTGGTTATTTCAACCAATTCAGGTTTGTGGCGATACATGGTAGGGGACACTATAAAATTTACTTCTGTAAAACCATTTAAAATAAAAGTTACCGGCAGAGTTAAACAATTCATCAATGCATTTGGTGAAGAAGTGATTGCTGAAAATACAGACAATGCGATAGCGCAGGCATGTGCCATCACAGGTGCAGTGGTGCGTGATTATACAGTTGCTCCGGTTTACCTTACATACGATAATCGTGGTTGTCACGAATGGCTGATTGAATTTGAAAAAGAACCAAGTGATTTAAAAATATTTACCGAGCACTTAGACAATAACCTTCGCTCACTGAATTCTGATTACGATGCTAAGCGATATAAAGACATTGCATTAAAAGAACCAACAGTTCACAGTTTACCAAAAAATTCTTTTTATAACTGGTTGAAGAAAAAAGGAAAACTCGGCGGACAACACAAAGTTCCGCGATTGAGTAATGACCGGATGTATGTGGATGATATAATGAGTATGGTGAATTCTGTTTCAATTAGTAGTTAAAATTTATCATCACCTTCCACAAAAAGAAAACCACCGCAATAAAATTGCAGTGGTTTTCCCCCAAACCAAAAACTAAAACAATGTCTAAAAGTCTATTTACTCAATTGGGATATCTGTGATTTTAATTCGTCAATTTCTTTTTGCTGGTCTTGTATTGCACCAATTAACACCGGTATTAAACCAATGTAGTTAACACCCTTGTAATCTATTTGTGAAGTAATTACAGCTCCTTCTTCGCCATCCCTTGTATCGTCTTTTACAACATAAGAGAAAGTAGCAGGCTGTACGAGTGATGGAATAATTTTTTCTAAATCCTGAGCAATTAATCCCACTTGTTCGCCTTGTGGCAAATTCATGTGAGCGTAATCACCTTCGTGTTTGTATTCATAAGTTTTTGGTTGCATCTGCATAACCTGTTGCAATGCCCCGTTGAAATTTTGTACATTTTGTTTCAACTTGTTATCTGATGTACTTAATAGCATTCCGGTGTAACCAACATTACCACTGAAGTAACCAGCCCAGTCGTTTCCACCTGCGCCCTGCACTCCGTAAATTCCGTAATCTGCACCTGCACTACCTGAACCATAACCATAAACACCGTAGTAAGAATTTGCACCACTTCCGGCAGCATTACCATATACTCCATAACCTCCGTTTCCAAAAGCACTACCACGAAGACCTTCGCCATTCGTACCAGCATTGCCACCAAAAATTGCAGCTGAACTCGAAAGGGTACCTGTTTTTTGAATATTTACACCATAACCAATTCCGGATTTGGCTCCATTTATTAATACAGAACTTGAAAGAGTCCAGATATCAAGCATTGTATTGTTATTGGTAGAATTGTTGTTTTCCATTCGGCCCATACTACCTGCATAAGCAGCATCACCATAAACATGCAATCTGTAAGTAGGTGTTCCTGTTCCGATACCAACATTTCCATCGCCTGTTGCTGTAATGATATCAGGAGTTGAACTATGGCTTAAAGAAAATTTTGATGTTGCAGGTGTTGCACCAACCAAGCCTGCAGTACTGAAATAGCTGCTTCCACCGCTGTAATAATTAATTCGTGCCCAATCGCCAACAGTTTGTTCGTAAATTGCTAAGTGCGGATTACTTGATGATGTTGAATTGTAATCAATTTTTGTTTTGCCACTGAAGTATCCGGCAAAACCTGATCCTGTAACTAAACCTTTCACACCATTTCCAACAGCACCTCCGTCAAACAATCCAGCATATTGAACACCGGTTGTTTTTGAATGTAATCCACCAGAGGAACTTGTTCCTCCATTAAATTCTCCTGCATATCCGGTTCCGGTAGCGAAAGATTCAAATGAATTTCCAATACCATTATTTGTTACTACCATAGCTGAAGTTCCCGAACCTAAATTATTTTTATCTATATAAACCGCTTCTCCCTGACCTGTTTTATTTATATATAGATTATATCCGTTTCCACTGTTTAACACATTAACTGTATTGTTTGTATTGGCAGCGTTACTGTTTTGAAATTGTGCAATCACATTGGTTGCTGTTGAACTTTCAACATCAAATAATGATGTTGGTGTTGTTGTTCCGATTCCAACATTTCCGCCATTGAAATTATAAATATTGCTTCCGCTTTGAATCCAAAGATTGGTGCTTCCACCCGTAGTAGCATCCGGTGCTGGAGTCCAGGAAGTTCCATTCCATTTTAAAACATAGCCATTGGTAGGAGCCAGATTTGAAACAGAATAGTTCTGAATTTTAGAAACGGTATTTGCAATTAATGTTCCTGTAACATCTCCTCCCATTGGTTGAACGCTTACAACAGTTCCTGTAATATCAATTCCGGTTCCGGCAGTATATGTTCCTGCACCACCGCTATTATCAGTTCCTGGAGCCCATGATGTTCCATTGTATTTTAAAACTTGTCCTGTTGTTGGAAGTGTTCCTGAAACGCTAACGGTTTGTAATTTACCAACCACAGTTGCATTCGGGTTTCCGGTTACATCACCTGAAAGTGCATTAACAGAAATTGCATTTGAACCATTGATTGTAATTCCGGTTCCGGCAGTATAAGTTGCACCACCGCCAACAATATCTGTTGATGGTACCCATTGAGTTCCATTATATTTTAAAACCTGACCTGAAGAAGGTGAACCTGCAACAACCGGCTTTCCTTGTAAATTACTGATTGAATTTGAAGTTGATGTTCCTGTAACATCGCCCCCTAAGTTAGATGCACTAATAACATTTGAACCATTAATTGTGATTCCTGTTCCTGCAGAATAAGTTGCACCACCCGCCGCTTGAATATCAGTTCCTGGTGTCCATTGTGTTCCATCATATTTTAATACCTGACCTACAGTTGGTGTTAAAGCTGAAACAGGTTTACCTTGAATTTTTGATAAAGTGTTTGCCGTTATACTACCTGTAACATCTCCTGTCATTGCTGATGTGCTGATTACAGTTCCTACTATACTAATACCTGTTCCTGCGGTGTAAGAAGTTCCACCTGATCCGCTATTATCTACATCTGGTTTCCATTGCGTTCCATCAAATTTCAAAACCTGACCTGTTGAAGGTGCGGTTGAAGAAATTGGTTTTCCCTGAATTCCATCTACGAGAGGATTAGGATAAATTCCAGATAAATCACCATTCGCAGTTGTAGTAATAGTTATGTCATCTGATGCATTTACATCTCCTGTATTATTAATGACATTTGAACCTGTTATAGAAATTCCGGTTCCCTGATAATATGATGCCCCGCCGGTACCACCATTATCATTTCCTGGAATCCATGATGTACCGTTAAATTTTAAAACCTGGCCTGAAGCAGCTGTTGTAACATCAACATCACCCAAATCATCCAAATTCATATTGCCACCTATTTTTCCTGCAACCATTGCAAAAGGAACACTTAATAACTGTGTAGTTCCCATATCCAGGTAATTACTACCGCCATTAGCATCCATTTCAATTTTCAACCACTGATTTCCTGAAGTCCATGGAACCGATGCAAAAGTTCCTGATAGAATTGTTCCGCCTCCAATCTGCAGAGTGAACAATCCGAATTGATTGGTAACAACATTATGAGTTTCCTGATAAACGGAAGTGCCTGTTGCGCCACCGTTTAATACCGAAATCCGCAATGAAATCATATGTGATGACATTACATTTCCTGATGCATCTCTGGCAACTCCCTGATAGTTGAATCGCTGTGGTACTTGTGCATTGGCAAATTGCAAACTCATTAAAAGAGTTATTGCGAATAATCCAATCTTCTTTAGAAGAAAGGTTTCCATATTAGCAATTAGCGTTTTCATGTTTTATTTATTTAATTATTGAATTTTTGTGATTTTGTGTGTGTACGATTCACGACCGTTTTCTTCAATTACAATAAAATATGTACCTGATGAAAGTTGTTGTAGGTCAATGCTGGTTTGTTGATTGTTAAATTCCTCTTCAATTAATTTTCTTCCTAAGACATCAATTAGAAATACCTGCGTATTATTTGAAAACACTGAACCTTCATTTTGAATTGTAATTGAATTGCTTGCAGGATTTGGATAAATATTTATTTCATAAATCGGACTCTCAACTTCTGTTATACCGGTTGCAGTATATGAAGGCTGCTGAAATCCCTGCGTGATTTTGTTGTTTGAACCACTGATAGTAGTTGTAGCTGATTCACCAATTGTAAATGATAATGATGAGCCTGAAACTGAATAATAATTACCAGCAACTCCTATTACCTGAGGTGAAATACTTTGGGCACTTGAAAATGTATTTAAAATGAAAATAAGTGCAACAATTGTGTAGAGGGTTCTCATTTTTCCCTGTTTTTGGTAGTTTTTGGGAATTTTGAGTCCTATTACATTGTCAATTCAAATAAGTTTCGAACGATAATCAAAACACTTTGAATTTGTTTTGATAATAATATGTAAAATCAAACATTGGTATTTTATAAATTAAAAAAATGAGAACATCAATAATTTCTGTACAATATTTTTTTTCGAATTAAGTTCTTCACTTTTTATTTCACTTTCATCTACCTTCGTCAAAAAAAAATAAAACATCAATCATGGTCTTGACCTACATTCTTGAAATTTTAAAATATACTTTGCCTTCAGTTGTAACTTTTTTAACTGCATATTTTATTCTGAAAGTTTTTTTAGAAGCTGAACACGAAAAAAAACAACTTGAAGTCCGAATTGAAAATTTCAAAACTGCATTACCTATTCGATTGCAGGCCTATGAAAGATTGGCTTTATTTCTTGAAAGAATTTCTCCTAACAGCTTAATACATCGTGTAAATAAACCGGGAATGAATGCTCGTGATATGCAGCTGGCATTAATAAGTAATATCAGGTTGGAATTTGAACATAATCTGGCACAACAAATTTATGTTAGCGGACCAACCTGGATGCAAATAATTCAAGTTAAGGAAGAAATAGTTAGTATAATAAATCGCGTTGCTGTCGATATGCCTGAAACAGCATCTGCAAAGGATTTAAGTCGTCGCATATTCGAATATTTTATTAATAACGAACAGTCAATGCCAACTCAGAAGGCTTTGGATACATTGAAAAATGAAGTGAAGAAGATATACTGATTTGATAATTTGGTGATGAAATAACTCTTTGTAATCAGTGATTCTGCTAGAAAATTTATTTTAGAAAAATGTCGAAAGAAAAATCTCGTGATAAAAAATTTGAAACTGGTAGTGGAATTGAAATAAATTCGCTGTATAAAAATTCTTCAAAACATAATGAAGAATTGCCGGGAGAATTTCCATTCACACGCGGAGTTCATCCTTCCATGTATCGTGATAAATTGTGGACCATGCGGCAGTATGCAGGATTTTCTACAGCCGAAGAATCGAACAAACGATACCATTATTTATTAAGCCAGGGCACAAGCGGATTATCTGTTGCATTTGATTTGCCTACACAGATTGGCTACGACAGTGACCACGCAATGTCGGAAGGTGAAGTTGGGAAAGTCGGAGTTGCAATTGATTCGCTTGAAGACATGGAAATTCTTTTCAAAGGAATTCCGCTCGATAAAATTTCTACATCAATGACTATAAATGCCACCGCTTTTATTCTGCTGGCATTATATATAGCATTGGCAAAAAAGCAGGGAGCAGATGTAAAAAAATTATCAGGCACTATTCAAAATGATATTCTGAAAGAGTATGCAGCGCGTGGCACCTACATCTATCCGCCAAAACCATCAATGCGATTGATCACTGATATTTTTGATTATTGCAGTCATGAAGTTCCGGCTTGGAATACCATTTCAGTTAGTGGTTATCACATTCGCGAAGCGGGCAGTGATGCTGTTCAGGAATTAGCATTCACATTGGCGAATGGTAAAGCGTATTTAAAAGCAGCGATTGACAAAGGACTTGATATAAATGTTTTTGCAAAACGGATTTCTTTTTTCTTCAACGCACATAATAATTTATTTGAAGAAGTAGCGAAGTTTCGTGCGGCGAGAAAAATGTGGGCGCAGATTACAAAGGAGATGGGCGCAACAGATGAGCGTGCCATGATGTGTCGCTTTCACACACAAACAGGTGGAAGCACATTGACCGCGCAACAACCAATGAATAATATCACTCGTGTAACACTGCAGGCACTCGCTGCTGTTCTCGGAGGAACACAATCATTGCACACCAATGGTTTTGATGAAGCGCTTTCATTACCAACCGAACAAGCTGCAGGCATTGCATTGAAAACACAACAAATTATTGCACACGAAAGCGGAGTGAGTGAAACTGTTGACCCGCTTGGTGGTTCATATTTTATTGAAGCATTGACTGATGAAGTAGAAAAAAAAGCATGGGAATATATTCATCGCATTGATGCAATGGGTGGTTCGGTTGCTGCAATTGAACAGGGTTATATGCAGGAAGAAATTGCGCGCTCATCCTATAAGTACCAACGCAAAATTGAAAGCGGCGAAAAAATTATTGTTGGCTTGAATAAATTTTTAGCAGATGAAAAACCACCTGAAAATGTTTTTCGTGTTGACGAATCAATTCGCACGCATCAATCTGAAAAATTGAAATCGTTGCGTGCGCGAAGAGACAGTACAAAAGTGAATTCTATTCTGGCAGCACTCGAAACAAAAGCAAAAGGAGAGGAGAATTTAATGCCGATAGTTATTGAAGCTGTAGAAAATTATGCAACACTCGGCGAGATTGCTGATTCACTGAGGAATGTTTTTGGAGAGTACAAAGGATAGCTAAATGAAATTTCTTTTCTCCGGATTTATACTTTTTTGTTTATCACTTATAATTTCCTCTTGTAGAACCTATCATGTTTCAGATTATTCTGCAAATAAGTTCAGTATGAAAGCAGATTATCCGGTCGATTCTGCAATGTGGAAATTTCTGATTCCCTTTCGCGACAGCTTGAATAAAACAATGCAGGTTGTAATTGGTAAATCAGATTCCGTATTAACCAAACAACAACCCGAAGGCACACTCGGAAATTTTGTTGCTGATGCATTATTGATACAGTCACGAAAAGAACTGAATTCAGAAATTGATTTCAGTATTGTCAACAATGGAGGAATACGGATTCCTTCATTACCCGCAGGAGAAATCACAATGGGGAAAATATTTGAACTCATGCCTTTCGATAATTCAATCGCATTAATAGAAGCCAATGGAAAAATTGTTCATCAGTTAATTAATAAAGCAGCGGCAAAAGGAGGATGGCCGGTTGCCGGAATGCAGTACATGATATATAAAGGAACTGCCGAACAGATTTACATCAATGGAAAAAAATTAGATACGCTAGCTAATTATCATTTTGTATGCAGCGATTACATAGCGAATGGAGGAGATGATTGCACATTTCTTATTTCTGAAAAAAAAATAATGAGCCCGATTTTGTTTCGGAATCTTTTAATCAATTACATTTTATCGTTAACAGCAGAAGGAAAATCAATTTCTGAAAAATTGGAACAAAGAGTTGTCAATGAATGAGCGCAGAAAATTTTTAAAACAATTAAGTGCAGGAGCATTATTACTCGGTGCTAATTCTTTTCCTCTCGAAGCATTTGCGTATGATGATATACAAAAGCTCACTATTCTTCATACCAACGATTGGCATTCACGCATTGACCCGTTTCCGATGGATGGCGGAAAATTTCAGGGACTCGGTGGTGCAGCTGCAAGAGCATCGCTGATAAAAAAATTGCGAGATTCAGCTGACCATGTTTTATTGTTAGATGCCGGAGATATTTTTCAGGGCACACCTTACTTCAATTATTTTCAGGGAGAACTCGAAATGAAACTGATGAGTCAGATGCAATATGATGCAAGTGCAATAGGTAATCACGATTTTGATAATGGTTTGGAAGGACTCGCCAGTCAGTTACCTAATGCAACTTTTCCATTGATAAATTCGAATTATGATTTCACCAATACTGCGATGCAGGGGAAAACTATTCCCTTCAAAATTTTTAAAAAAGGAAAATTGAAAATCGGTGTGTTCGGAATCGGAATTGAGTTGAAGGGATTGGTGCCCGATAAATTATTTGGTGAAACAAAATATCTTGAGCCTGTTTCCATTGCAAATAATATTGCTGCACAGTTGAAGAATGACTACCATTGCAACATGATAATTTGTTTATCGCATTTAGGAGCGAAATACGACGATAAAAAAATAAGCGATGAGATTTTAGCAATGAGTACCCGCAATATTGATTTAATAATTGGAGGACACACTCATACTTTTTTTGATGCGCCCATAAGTTATAAGAACATTGATAACAAACAAGTACTCGTGAACCAAGTTGGTTGGGCAGGATTGGTTTTAGGAAAAATAGATTTCTATTTTAAAAAAAATAGCATTGATAAACAAGCAATTTCAACACAAGTAATAATTTCCAATTCTGCAAGCTGAAAAAATTTTTTTTTAAAAATATTTTCTTGCAGTTTTGTGCGCAAGTACATACATTCATCTTCGAATTAATTTAAAAAAGTTAAAAACAATCTATAGTCATTATGTCGAAATCAGCAGAATCCGTTTGGAATGAGTGCTTGAAAATCATACAAGACAATGTAAATCCACAAAGTTTTAAAACCTGGTTTGAACCAATAAAAGCAGTTAAACTTCAGGGCGATGTTTTAACAATACAAGTTCCTAGTCAGTTTTTTTATGAGTGGCTTGAAGAACATTATGTAAGTATTTTAAGAAAAGCATTGAAGCGTGAACTTTCTAACGAAGCCCGTTTAGAATATCAGGTTGTTGTAGATAATTCTTCTCAAAAGAGCGGACCATTTACTGTTAACATTCCGACAGCAACAACAAATGCTGTTAAATCACAAGAGATGCCGGCATCTATGGTGATGGGACATCAGATAAAAAATCCTTTTATTATTCCGGGCTTGCGTAAAGTAAATATTGATCCGCAATTAAATGCTGCTTATACATTTGATACATATGTTGAAGGTGATAGCAATCGACTTGCACGCAGTGCAGGATATGCAGTAGCTCAAAAGCCGGGAGCAACTTCATTCAATCCATTAGTTATTTATGGTGGCGTAGGTTTAGGAAAAACTCACTTGGCTCAGGCAATTGGAAATCAGATAAAAACTTTGTATCCGAATAAAACTGTATTGTTTGTTCCTGCTGAAAAATTTACCAATCAGTTTATTGATGCGTTGAAAAATAATAGCGTTAACGATTTCATTCACTTCTATCAATTAGTAGATGTGTTGATTGCCGATGACATTCAGTTTTTCGCAAACAAGGACAGAACTCAAGATATTTTCTTTCACATTTTTAACCACCTGCACCAAAGCTGTAAACAATTAATTCTTACATCTGATCGTGCGCCTCGTGATTTAGAAGGAATGGAAGAAAGACTGTTAAGCAGATTCCGTTGGGGATTGAGCGCCGATATTCAGGTTCCTGATTTTGAAACACGAATTGCTATTCTTGAAAAGAAAATGTACGCTGATGGAATTGAATTGCCTCGTGATGTAATTGAGTTTGTTGCCTATAATATAAGCACAAGTGTTCGTGATCTGGAAGGAGCTTTGGTTTCTTTGTTAGCTCAGTCATCACTTAACAGAAAAGAAATTGATTTGGATTTAGCTAAGAAAATAATTAAGAATTTTGTTAAAACAATTTCGAGAGAAGTTTCAATTGAATTTATTCAAAAAGCAGTTTGTGAATTCTTTAGTGTTCAACCTGAAAAGTTAAAAGAGAAAACCCGCAAGCGTGGTATCGTTCAGGCGCGTCAGTTGAGTATGTATCTTGCAAAGAGTTATACTAAAAATTCCTTAAAGGTTATTGGTCGTCATTTTGGAGGCCGTGACCATAGCACTGTCATCCACAGTTGTCAGGCAGTAAAAGACATGATGGATACTGATAAGGAGTTTAAAGAGTCAGTTCAGGAGATTGAAAAGAAAATTCAGCTAAGTATTACCTGATTATTTTCAACTTCTCTTTGAGGGTAAAAAGTATTTTATACATTTGCCCGCATAATAGGAGAGGTGCCTGAGTGGCCGAAAGGGCCGGTTTGCTAAACCGTTATACGAGCTTAAACTTGTATCGAGGGTTCGAATCCCTCCCTCTCCGCACCAGTTAGTTCTTTAAATAGATTAAGTTCTTTAAATGGAAATAAGTTCGGGGTGTAGCGCAGTTGGCTAGCGTACCTGCTTTGGGAGCAGGGGGTCCCTGGTTCGAGTCCAGGTACCCCGACAAAGGGCGATGAAATTTCATCGCCCTTTTTATTTTATATAATTCTGAAAAATAGAAGTTGAATATTTATAATTTTCTTTTTAATCTCCCTTCGGGTCAGCTTTTTCTTTTGAGAGTATTTCAATTACTGTAATATTAATATCGGGAGCATCCATTGGTGGATTTTTAACTTTCTTCTTCTGCACCCGAAGGTTATAGATATAACCCGGCTCGTAATTAAAACCTGAAATGTATTCATAGGTCATTTTCCATTTATCAGTACCTATTAAATCGCCTTCCTGTATTTGAAAGCAATCGGTTTGACCCTCGTAACCGGTGCAGGGTATTTTATTTTCTTTAACCCGAAGGTTGGTTTTTTTTGGAATGACCTGTTGCCTGGTTTCTGTTGATTGAGCTTTGCAATCAGCAGTAAGAAGCAGTGCGCAGAGCACCACAAAGCAGGAGAGCATACCTCTTGTCTTGTTTGTTAATTGATGAGTTTTTTTCATTGTGGTTTTATCTTGAACGGTACACCTAAAAAATATTCGGCTTCAACTGGCTTGCCGTTTTTTGTTGCCGGAATCCAGTGAGGCATAGTGTACATTAACCGTACCGCTTCCTTGGCCAGGTTGGGTGCATATGGTACTCCGTTAAGCAGTTGCACATTGGTAACTGCTCCACTGGTGTCAACAATAAATTTCAGGTAAACACCGCCTTGCAATCCCTTCGATTTTTCGGGCTCGGGATACCGAACACTATCGGCAAAGAACTGAAGCATGGCAGTGGGGCCGCCGGGATACTGCGGCGCTGTATCATATGCCGGTTCACGCATGTTGCAAGGCAATGGGTTTTCGCCTTCCTGAGCAAAACAGTGAGAGCTTAATATCAAGAGAGCGATTAGGAAACCGAGTGACTTCATTTTTTCAACTCTAACAAACCTACACATTAGTGAAAAACTAATAGTGAATAGTGAACAATTTATTTAGCTATAACTGTATTCACTTTTCACTATTAACTATTAACTATTCACTCACTCTTTCACCACTTTCTTCACCATGCTGCCTTTATCGGTTACTACCTCCACGAAGTAGATACCGGTAGCAAATGATTTCATATTGATGATTTGAGATTGCTGATATATGGCAGCAGTATAAACAACCTCGGCAAGAGTATTGGTGAGTGTGATGGTGCCCTTGCTTACCGGAGTATTGAATTGGATGGTTATGAAATCGGTTGTGAAATTAATAAGAGCAATTTTTTCACTACTAATATCAGTTGTATTTAAAAATTGTGTTACCCCAGCAGGAATTGGACTATTGGGTTGTGAATGGTAAGCGTATTCTTTAAATTTTAAAAAAGACCTGTTTCCCTGTCTTCCAATTTCAAGTCTTATCCAGCCATAGTATTTATTTCCCGAAACATCTAATTGAACTCCCAAATAAGAATCTTGGCTATCCAACCATAAACCACTTGCCCCGTAAATATTAGGAAGTCCCCAATTATGAAGAAAATGACTGTATGAAAGCACTCCAGAAATTTGAAAGTTACCTGAATTATTAATTAGCTCACCATAGGAAAGTGGAACAGGTAAAGTATCATTATTAACAGGGCATAATATTTTATTTACACCAACTGGAACCACTTCATTAAGGTTTAATTTATAATCGAACCAATCCCCATAAGCTCCGCTTGTAGTATGTTCATGATGATTTACCTGATGAAAATTAAAGTCATCAATCCCATCATTATTTAAATCTATATAATGATTTGAATCTCCCCAATTCATTAATTGAGAGTCAGGATTTACATCCGTATAAATAATCTGCGCACTTGCAATATTTGGATGAGCTAAGACCGAACCTGCGAGGGCTGTATATCCTGCAATTTTTTTCTTCAGCGAGTCAGTCATATAACCACCATTTGAATTCGGAGTTTAAAGTTAACTTATTTTATTACTTCACTCTTAACTGTTCACTTTTAACTATTCACTTTTCATTAAACTGTATTCACTCTTAACTACTCACTCTTAACTACTCACTCTTAACTACTCACTCTTAACTATTCACTTTTCACTAAACTGTATTCAGTTTCTACTTCCCCGCCACCACTTCCTTCAGCCAGTCTCTTTCCTTTATCACATCAATTAATTGTTTTTCCATTTCATCTATCTGTTGCAGTAACTGTTTCTCGGCTTTGGTGGTGCGAATGTTTTCGGGCAGCAACTGAAAATAATTTTCGAGCAGGTTGGTTTGCAGGTGTATGCTAAGGGCTATGAGCAAACTGATGTGGTGGTCTTTGCGCCTGAGTGCCCGACTCAAAAAACTTCCATCGTTTCCCATTATTTGCGACAGGTGATGTACTGTGGTTTCATTGCGCTGCGCAAGCATTTTTACTACCAATGGTAAATTAATGCGCCGCGCCTGTTCGGCTATGTGTTTTTTAGTTAGTGCGCCCTTCATTTGTTTTTTCTTTTGGTTGAAATTTATTTTCAAATTTTAATTGCCTCTTGCCTTGCCTATTTGGCAAGCAGGTGTGCTTATTTGGTTGGTAGTGATGCTGAAATGGAAAGCCGTATTGCCCGAAATGCACAACCACTTGCTGAAACTGCATTGCGTAATTCAAATTATGAATCTCTTTTTTCCAATAATGCATGCACCATTGCCATTTATGTTTCAATGTAAAAAAAAATAAAACCCCGAAACAAAATGTTACGGGGTTTGTGTGGTTAAAATTCAATTAACTGAAGGTGACTTTGTAAGCCCCGGTACTCAGGCTCGAATTGCGCACCATGAGTGAATCGCCGCTGGTGTGCAGGTCGGTAATGGGGTGGTTTTGCGTGTCGCCCGCCGCCACGGAAAGCGCAGTGCCAACCTGCGCGCCGCTTTCCATGAGCAAGAACAGGAGGTCAACGGCGCCGGTGTTTTCGAGCTTCAGGTTAATGGCTGCATCGTACACAATGGAGCGCACCAGTTTGCTTTCGCCGGAGTTTACTGTGCCGCTGCTCACGCTGCCGCCGCTGCTGCCAGCATCGTCAATTTTGCGGCAGGCATAGTAGCCATCATACAGAATGGTAAAATCGAACTCGAGCAGGTTCATTTCAATATCAATTAAATCAATAATATCGTGCAGCTCGGTTATGTTGCGCTCCACGGCGCGGTTATACGAGCTGGCATCGCCGGTAAGCATGCGGGGCGTGCCCACCAGGTTTCGAAACTCGCCAAGGTTGGTGTTGTGCGCTGTATGCAGCGTGTTGGTGTAACCGAGCACAATAATGGCCGCCTTTACAGTGGCATCGTTAGCGGTATCGTACACCAGTTTTGAGTTTTCGTAAAAAAAATTGTCGTCCATTTTATCGAGCGCGCTCTTGTTAAAGTTTATGCGCTGCGCCCTGCGCTTATCGGGCAGGGCTAAAAAATATTTCACTAAGTAGGGTATCACACGGCGGGTGCTTTCGTTCAGTTCGGTGCGCTCGTCGTTTTTGGCAATGGTTTGCCCCGTGTTATCAAGGTTGGCGGTGGTGTCGTTAGCAAGTATTTCGTCAATCTTGGTGCGCAGTGTTGTACGCAATGCATTAGCGGCCACAGCAGGAGTGGCGGCTATGTCGGTGGCTTTTAGCAAAATGAAAGCATCGGTTTTTTCGCACATGCTTACATAAGCTCGTTTGTTGTCGTCCATGATTTTGGGTTGGGTTTTAGTTTTTTGTGATTGATGATTGTGAACCGAAAATTAGAGGGTCGTATAGTTTGAAAGTTTGGTTTAAAACCCAAACTTTGGTTTTATAAAAAGAAAAATATTAGTGACCTGAAAAACATCTTGTTTATGCTTGGTGCAAAAAAGTCAATTGGAAAAAAGATTGTATTGCTTCGGGAAAAAAAAGGATGGAGTCAGATTCGACTCAGTACTGAGAGCGGAGTTGACAACAGTGATTTGTCAAGAATAGAACACGGCAATAAAAATTTGTGTATTGATACACTTGAAAAAATATATACGGCGCTTGGCATAAGCTACCAAGAGTTTTTTTCGGAGTTGGAATAGCGTGTGTCACCAACCCATTTGCAATAATTTATAAGTACTGTAACTGTTGAACAGTGTGCTGCCAATTAAAATATCATTAGCCCAGTAATAGCCGGTATCGCCCCCGGGTAAAATATCATAAGTGAAAGCATTGTTCAGTTCAGTAAAATATTTTTGAGTTACTGTGCTCTTGTCAAGAACAGTTCCTGTTTCGTACTGCGTAAGCGAAAAGTAATCGGCAGCTGCAGGATGGTCGGGAGTAACCTGCAGTTTGCGACCATCTGCAAGTTCAATGTTCAGCATACGGTGATTGGGTTCAACAGCAGTTTTATTAACCGCAATAAGCGGTACAATTATTTTTTCGCCTCGAGTGTTCACCGAGTAAACCGAATCGCCCTTCACCAATAACGAAACCAGCACCTGGCCTTTTGGTGTTGAAATAAAAGTGGAAGACGGCAGGCACCTGCATGAATTGGGCGTGCCTCTGAATTGTTCTTTGTCTGTTGTTTTATAAAGCACAGTGCCATCGTCTAACGAGCGAACAATCACCGGATCATCAGGCGCGGCCATAGGAATGCACACATGCTCAATTGGCCAGGTGTAAACATCCTTGGCGCGGTAGTTCTTTTTGTTATAGCCCGAATAAATAACAGTCACTTTGTTTTTTTGTGCCCAGCAACTGTTCAGGTAGCAACGAAAATCTTTGCCGGTAACCGGAGCATATTCATAATAGTCGCACTCCTGCATAATTATTGTATCGGCTTGAACAGGAGGGTTTAAATTGTTATGCTTTTGTGCACAGATGGTAATGGAATCAATAACCAACAGTAGATATAGAAGGAAGGCAGTAGTTGTTTTCATTTAGTGGCTTTATGCAACTGTTTATTTTGTTCAGTCGAAAGTAAGATATTGAAAGAACAGAAATTCCATAAAGGCTTTGCACTACTTTTTAACCCTTCCCGGATTTTCAGTAATAAAATCTTTCCAGCCGGTATAACTCTTTCCCTTGCTCACTGGTTTTCCTTTCTGAAAATGATGACACAGCGCCACAGCCATTGCATCAGTAGCATCAAAAAACTCATGCTGTTCTTTTATGGCGAGTATGCGGCCAATCATAGCGGCCACCTGTTCCTTGCTTGCGTTACCATTTCCGGTAATGCTTTGTTTTATTTTCTTGGGTGAATATTCGAACACAGGTATTTCATTCATCAGCGCAACTGTAATTGCTACTCCCTGCGCCCTGCCCAGTTTAAGCATACTCTGTACATTCTTCCCGAAGAAGGGAGCCTCAATGGCAAGTTCGTCGGGCTGGTACTCACGAATGGTTTGCTGCAGTCGCTGGTAAATGGTTTGCAGTTTACGATACGGGTCGGCAATTTTTGTTAGGTTCATTACATCCATCACCACCAGTTTGTAATTATCGCCCTGCACATCCAGCAAACTGAACCCCAGAATATTGGTGCCGGGGTCAACTCCGAGTATAAGCGTATGAGGTAAGGACGAAACTATTTTCTTCAACATGAATTGAGCGTGGCTAAATGTATATTTTTGCCTTCGCTGTAATGAAAAATAATACTGACATACCTGCTGAAAAACTGTATTCATTTTATTGGTGGAAGTGGCTGGTATTTGCATTGGCAGCATTCGGTCTTTACTATCAGTTGTTTCAAAACGAAAATCTGTGGAGCGCATGGAGCGAATACAAAAGCAATGTATCATCCGATGCAACCTTGCTGACTATTGTTGTTTTTATACTGATGTTTATCAACTGGAGTGTGGAAGCAGTCAGGTGGAACTCGTTGTTACGCAAAGTGGAGTATGTATCGTTCCCGGAGGCATTGAAGGCAACCTTTAGCGGTATAACCTTCGCATTATTCACCCCGAACAGAATAGGAGAATATGCAGGCAGAGTATTATTCATCAATACAGTTTCCAGATGGAGGGTGTTAATTGTAACCACCATAGGCATTTATGCTCAACTGTTAAGTACCATTTTATTCGGCACCCTTGGTCTGGCTTATGTAATGCTTGTGAGCGGAGTGCTGCATTCCACATTTTACATTGAGTGGACGGTAATCATTCTGTTAATCATATCAGCAATTCTTTTATTTGTTCTTTACTTCAATATCAGCCTGATTGAAAATTTATTAGAGCGGTTTTCGGTTCTTAGCAAGGTGAAAGTTTACCTGAAAGTGTTGCTGCATTATTCTTCAAAAGAACTACTCAATGTGCTGTCGCTTTCAATGTTACGATATGTTGTTTTTACCATTCAATACTTGTTGTTGCTTAAAATATTTAACATTCAAATTCCGTTAGTTGAAGGAAGTGCGTTAATTGCCACAATTTTTCTGGTGCAAACCATAATTCCATCTATAGCCATTGCAGAAGCAGGTATCAGAGGAAATGTGGCATTGTTTTTTCTAACTCCTTATAGTAGCAACCAGTTAGGGATAGTAAGTGCAGCATGGGGTTTGTGGTTAATTAATCTGGTGATACCTGCAGTAATTGGAATGATTTTAATTTTAATTAACAGAAGAATAAAACGAAAATGAAAAGGGTAATTTTTTTAAGCATTGCGGTTTTTATGCTCAGTTCTTTCATTCAGAATGAAAGCGTGCCGGGAGATTGTCATGTAACCAATACTTCATTTCAGCCAGGTGAAAAACTCACCTATAAAATTGCCTTCAAGTGGGGAGCCATTTGGTTGAGTGCAGGTGAAGCCACTTTTTCGCTCGAGAATTCTACTTATAATAATAAACCTTGTCTTCATGCAATAGGTTATGGTTCAACTTACCGTTCTTACGATTGGTTTTTTAAAGTGCGCGATAAGTATGAAACTTACTTTGATTCTGAATCAATGTTGCCTTACAAATTTGTTCGCGATGTAAGTGAGGGAGGTTATAATTTTTATAACAATGTAACCTTCAACCATACGGCCGGTAAAGCAACTTCAACCAACGGCACCTTTGATATACCGGAATGCAGTCAGGATGTTTTATCAGCTGTTTATTACATGAGATGTATTGACATTAACAAGTATAAAGTGAATGATACTATTCCGATTAAAGTTTTTCTGGATGACAAAAACTATCCTTTATATGTTCGATACATGGGAAAGGAGGAGCTGAATACAAAGGCGGGCAAATTCAAGTGTATTGTTATAAAGCCCTTGTTGATTTCAGGAACAATTTTTAAAGGTGGTGAAGAAATGAAAGTATATGTAACTGATGACGCAAATAAAATTCCGGTTCGTATTTCTTCTCCGATACTGATTGGAGAAATAATGTGTGAACTGATTAGTTATTCAGGATTGAGAAATTCAGTTACTTCTAAAATCTGAAAAAGCCTGATTAAAAATTCAGGGCTTGACTTTTTTCATGTTTGAATCAAGAGTAAAAACTCTTGAAAGATTAAATCCGAATTCAATATTTCCTTTCAACCATTCACCGGTTGTTTCAGTTACAAAGGAGCGCTCAGTCATTCCATTTGTATTTGTAAAATGTAATTGAAATACATGCCCTCCGGTTTCAATATCAAATCCAATTGACAAGGGTCTGGTTGCAGTAACTGGTAAATCGCCATCCATAAAATAATAGTAATCAACATTCAATGCGAGTCGCTTGGTTAGTTTTATCCGACCGCCGATTTCCGCGGCGAACAAATCGTTTTTATCATGTGTGCTGTCAACGAGATTTCGGTGAATCAGAATCGGACCACCTTGTAAAGTAAATTTATCACTGAACTTTCTTCCAATAACCAATTGGTGATAGTAGGCAATTCTGGAGCTGAAATAATTTACACGATCCGGATATTCCCACTTGGTTCCAAC
>CANIPU010000026.1 GCA_947469485.1 Chitinophagaceae bacterium
ACAAAATGAAATTATAGTCTGCAAACAGCAGAGCAATTACTTAAATCAGGGGGTACAGTTTGCCGCGGAAAGGGGGGTACACTTTGCTGCGGAATTAGTGGTTTACATTAGCGCGGAAAAAGTGGTACACTTTGCGCGGAATCTCCACTTATCTGAGCAATATTCTGATCCTGCTTTTTTTGTATAGAATAATTTACCGCAAAATCCACAATTGTATTTTGAAACTTTAGCATCAGGATGAAATGCATCTCGACTAAATTGTGGCATATCTAATTATTTAAGTACAAATATAAGTTATAAAATAAATATGGAACACAAAAGATTTAAATACATTTGAGCCATCAATAAGAAATTTATGTCCGGAACTAAAATGCAACAAGCAATTAATGGAATGACTGAAGCTGATTCGGCTGAATTAATGAAATTCTTTTCCTCCATTTCTGAAAAGGATTTTACTTTAAAAGAAACCAATGTATCAACTCGGGTTTTCCAACATTGGAAAAATCGGGGTCTCATTCCATTTACTGATGTAAATCCGGAAGAGAGTGATAAGAAACGAGAGTGGGTAAGATTAAGATTTTCAGAATATCTCTGGATTAAAACCGTGGATACACTTCGGAATTTCGGCTACCCATTTGAATCTATTAAAAAAGCAAAAGAGGATCTCTTTAAAGGAAATGTTTTTGATATGGCTGGTAGCATTCAGCAAAATAATCCGGAATTTTCAAAAAGCATGGTTGAATTCTTTGTGAAAGACAATCACTCTAAGGAAATAAAAGAAGAACTGACAGAACTTTTTAAGAGTCGTGAAAATATTAAGCTGCTAAAGAAACTTTTTGCAAAGTCAAACAACCTTTGGGATTTACTGATTTTTAATGCTAAGGAAAGCAAGGGCACTGAAATGGGAATTGTATTTCTTGAAGATGGCACTGCAATACCTTTAATGTGGAATATGCTTTTAAATTTTGAGGGGTGGGGGATCAGTAATGTCGAAATATTTAATGCTGTTATCCGAATCCCTCATCTCTATATTTCTTTAACAAATTACATTCTTGATTTTATTGCAGATGAAGAAAGGCATGAGTACCTCCTTAAATTTTCATTATTAAGTAATGATGAATTTGACTTGCTGAATAAAGTCAGAAGTAAGGAGTATAAAAATATTACTATCAACTATGATAAAGGAACTGAAACTAAAGTGATAAAAACCGAGAAAGAAAAAAAGGTATCAAAGGAAAACATTAGCGATTTTTTAAAAAATGTTTTACTTGATCAGCATCGCACTACAACAATTAAGGCAACACGAAATGGAGATTTAATTATCAATACTGAAAAGACAAAGAAACTTTAATAATGGTACTGCACAACACAGACCAACTCACACACAATGCACTTTCATCGCACATTCCGAGAGAGGGCTTAGTCGTGATCTACAATGTCAAAAAAAAACTCGGATGAATTAAAAACTAAAAAACAAAAATCAAACACAAATTTCCAAAGTGAATTAGATGGATTAACGGAAGAGCAACTAAATTCTCTCAGAACATTTTTAATACAGATAGCAGACATCACAATAGAAACCTACTTTAACAATGATGAAACAAATAAAGAGAGCGGCTCTAATGAGTCGCGTAAGTAGCGATGAACAGGCGCTTGGTTATTCGCTTGGAGTTCAGAAGGAAAACCTGTTAAGCCATTGTAAAAGAAATGATCTGGAAGTTGTTTATGAATTCAGAGAAGATCATTCTGCTAAAAATTTTAATCGCCCTGCCTTTAATGAGTTTCTGAATTACCTCACAAAGAACAAAGGGAAAATAGATGTGCTTCTTTTTACTTCATGGGACAGGTTTTCCAGAAATCTGATGGATGCCTTTAATATGCTTGATAAACTAAAGAAATTAGGTGTAACAGTTTGTGCAATCGAACAACCTATTGATTTGAGTGTTCCTGAAAATTTATTAATGCTTGCTATGTATCTTGCTATGCCTGAAATTGATAATAGCAGAAGATCAATAAAAATAAGAGGTGGGCTTAGAGCCGCATTAAAAGCAGGAAGATGGCCGTTCAATGCACCCCTTGGTTATCGCAATGTAAAAGATGAAAAAAATAAAACAAATATTGTCCATACAAAAGATGCACCTCATATAAAAATTGCTTTTGAAAAATGTAGCACCGGTACAACTCAAGTTGAACTTCTTTCGTTTCTCAAGAAAAAAGGAATTCGAATTTCACGATCTAACTTATCATCACTCTTGCGAAATAAAGTTTATGCAGGATTTATTGCTATTCCTGAATTGGATGATGAGCAGGCTGATACAATCAAAGGACTCCATGAACCAATAATTACAGAGGCACTTTTTAACAAGGTACAGAAATTATTGGGTGATAATCTTTTGAAAAAGAATAAACCTAATTTCAGTAGCAAAAGATTAGAACTTCCACTTCGAGGAAATTTAATCTGTTCGAAATGCAGAAATCACTTAACCGGTAGTGCATCGAGAAGTCAAAATGGAAAATTGCATTTTTATTATCACTGTAATGCTTGTGGCGGAGATAGAATTAAAGCTGAAACAATAAATGAATCTGTGATTGAAATTTTAAAATCATTAAAATTTAAGAACAGTATTAATAATTTATTTGAATCAATACTTAAAGAAAGATTTAAGGATAAAAAAATAGTAGTTCAATCTTCAAAACAAAATTCTTTAAAACGATTATCAGAATTAAATAACAGGATTATAAAACTGCAAGACATGCTTGCTGATGGAAATATTACATCAGATGAATTTCGTGAAATGAAAAAAAGATATGCTGATGAGAAAAATAAAATTGAAGAAACTATTAAGACCGATGATGGAATTGATATTGATACCAATCAAAAGCTATTGAAAGGTTTGAAAGCATTATCCAGGTTAGATATTCTGTACAGAGATGCGAGTTTAGTCAATAAACAGAAAATTATTGGTTCGATTTTCCCAGAAAAGCTGTTTTTTGCCAAAAAAAAATGTCGAACCACTCGAATCAATGAAGTCGTTCGTCTGGGACTATTGACTGACAAGGGTTTCAGAAGAAATAAATTTAAAATAATTTCTCAAAAACTCGTCTTATCCGGTCAGGTGGAGAATACCGGAGTCGAACCGGTGACCTCTTGCATGCCATGCAAGCGCTCTAGCCAGCTGAGCTAATTCCCCATATGAAATTTCAGAAGGCGCGCAAATATATTCAGCCAATTAAATTTTCTCTCATTCTTATTCATAACTCTTTCTTTTATTTTGCCGCACTAAAAAATTAAGGAATGGAAAAAACACAATCTTTTATCAATACCAATAAACAACGGTTCTTAGACGAGCTTTTTGATCTGCTTCGAATACCATCGGTGAGTGCTGACCCGAAATTTAAAGGTGATGTATTAAAAGCCGCTGAGTTTCTTGCTGATAAATTAAAAGTTGCAGGAATGAATAATGTGGAGTTGATGGCAACTGATGGCAATCCGATTGTTTATGGAGAAAAAATTATTGATGCATCAAAACCAACTGTGTTGGTGTATGGTCATTACGATGTACAACCCGCTGACCCTTATGAACTATGGACTTCACCTCCGTTTGAACCCGTTATTCGCGACAAAAAAATATTTGCCCGTGGGGCATGTGACGACAAGGGGCAGACTTACATGCATGTGATATCAATTGAAGCAATGATTGCAAACAATGAATTGCCTTGCAATGTAAAAGTGATTATTGAAGGGGAAGAAGAAGTTGGTAGCAGTAACCTGAGTCCTTTCTTGAAAAAATATAAAGAGAAATTGAAAGCTGATGTTGTTTTAATCAGCGACACATCAATGATAGCGAATGATTGTCCAAGTATCACGGTTGGTTTGCGTGGATTGAGTTACATGGAAGTGGAAGTAACAAGTTCCAATCGAGATTTGCATAGTGGAGTTTATGGTGGCGCAGTTGCTAATCCCATTAATGTTTTGTGTGAAATGATTGCTTCGCTGAAAGATGAAAACAAACAAATTACCATTCCCAGTTTTTATAATGATGTTCGTGAACTTTCAGCTGACGAAAGAATAGCGTTGAACTCCAGTCCGTTTAACTTAGATGAATATAAAAAGGAATTGAACCTTGCCGAAGTAGAAGGAGAGAAGGGTTACACCACTTTAGAAAGAACATCTATCAGACCAACAGTAGATGTAAATGGAATTTGGGGCGGTTACATTGGAGAAGGAGCGAAAACAGTATTACCGGCAAAAGCAAATGCAAAAATTTCAATGCGCTTAGTTCCTAATCAGAACTCAGTTGAAATTTCAAATTTGTTTGCTGATCATTTTAAAAAGATAGCACCGAAATCAGTTACAGTTAAAGTAACTGCACATCATGGCGGCGAACCTGTTATTACACCAACTGATACTATAGCCTATCGTGCAGCATCTAAAGCAATGGAAAAAACTTTTGGAATAGTTCCTTTACCAGGATATGAAGGTGGCAGTATTCCAATCGTAGCTTCCTTTGAATCAATTCTTGGATTGAAAACAATTTTATTCGGGTTTGGATTGGATACCGATGCTCTGCATTCTCCCAATGAAAATTATGGATTATTTAATTTTTATAAAGGAATTGAAACAATTCCCTACTTCTATAAATATTACGCTGAGATGAGTAAATAAATTGTCAAAAAATTATTTAACAATAATTCCTTTGCTGATAAATTCTTTTTCAGTAATACAGTTTAACATATACAAGCCATTTTGCAATTGATTTTGTGGTTTTAAAACAGCTGTGAAATTTCCTTCTTCGTTTTTTTGCAATGTTGTCTTGTATACAACCCTTCCTTGAAGGGTTATTATTTTGATTTCAATATCCGGATCATCAATTCCTGTTAATAAAAAGTTTATTGTTCTGCCATCGCATGGATTTGGATAGGTAGTAATCTCGTGTGATACAGGAATTTCTCTTTCAGCAATTACTATAGAGGAATATTTATAATTGCCGGATTCACCCACGATTTTTAAACGATAATAAAAATGAAAATTGCCTAATAACAAATCATTGTCCTGAAAGTAATAATTTGTTGCAGTGCTTTTTGCCATCACTTTTCCAATATTGACAAAATGAATGTTATCAAAACTTCTTTCAATTTCAAAGTGATCCAGGTTATGTTCTGATGAAGTTTTCCAATATAAATCATTTTGATTTTCGTGATTTTCTGCTGAGAACTCCGTTAATTCAAGAGCTAGAATAGCAGTACAATACTGAACAATTGTGTCTTTTTGCTGGCTTATGTACCACCAGGTATTTATTACCTCAGGATCGGCATTGTTGGTTCCACGACTGGTCCATTTATGACAGCCACCTGTGCACCCATTCATATTTGAAACTCCATCAATAGAATTTGCAGGGTCAATTAATAGTGAATCGTCCCAAAAAATTTTAGGGCTCCCAAAAGGTTGACCATTCCAATCTTTTGACGGTCGTAACAACGAAACAATAAAACCATTTGAATGGTTTTCTACATCAGTCATAGGTAAGTGAGTTATTCCTCTTAAATAATTTGACTGAAGTTGAATCATTGTACCTGTTGGTACCAGTAGGCCGTTGCCGTCCAGGCCATTCCAAGCAATGCAATTTGTTCCGGCATTAACATCCTGAACTATTGTTATGTTAGGTCCTGTTGGAAAAACTAAAACAATTTCAACCTGACCAGATTTGGTAACAGTTATTTCTATACAATTTGTATCCTGACCGCATGTTTGAAGAATTAAACTTGTGACATGACCTACTGAACCTGTTGGAAATTGATTGGAATCAGGGTCGTTAAGAAAAATTTTATATTCCGGTGCTCCCGGAAGTCCGCTTCCGGTAATAATAGTTTGCCGATAATTTGATTTCCTTTCTTCTTTTAATGAACCAACATCTGTAGATCCATAAGAGTTGCATGCAACTGTAAAGCCATATGGTTTTATGCCATTAAAATCGATTTTTGTAACAACTGAATCTAATGTGTAAACATAAAGATTTGCAACAAACGCATTGTTTGATCCATTAGTTGTTATATCCCAATTTTTACTCCAGACTCTTCCTTTTTTTACAACACCTCCTGATTTTACAGTTATATCAAATCTTAAAAATATCCGCTTTAAATAGCTTGTAGCATTATTGTTTACCGCAAATTCAATTGAGTAATCACCTGTCATTCCTGCCTGCATACTTAAACACTTGTAGCCTCCGGCATACAATGAATCAGGTCCGGTTATGGCTTTTGTACAATTGGTAATCCATCCCTTTGGACTGGCACTTGTAATAAGTGCAGGGCCTTTTACAACAGTTCCATTTGGGTTTTTTATTCTATAATAAACATCTTCTACATCGGTAGCATATCCATAGTATATTCTGTCACCAGCATTTAATCTTATATTTAATCGACTGGTTGATGGACAATCATAAGTTGCAAAATTCCTTTGGGGGTCTGCATTATCCCATATTTGAAGGTAACCATAATTTGAGCAAGATGCCTTTAGAAGTTCATATGATCCCTCAGCACTGGTGTTTTTGAGAGTGATAAGAAATAGCAGAACAAGGGGTAATTGTATTACTTTCCTCATGCGCTATGTTATTTAGTGGCGGAGTGTTACGAAACAATTTCAAATTTGTTGCTGAGCGATTCAAATAATAAATTGAATGGGAAAATCAGTGAGTTGAAATTTTTTGAAATTGAATATTACAAAGTGATATCGTTAAAATAATTAACCGATATTATTTCTTGTTTATATCTGGACTTTTCGAAATTTTCCCTTCAATAATAAACTCATCACTTCCAAACCATCTTGAGTCTTCGTTGTTTGAGATACTGTAATATTTGCCGGATTGATAAATTAAACTTTCACTCAGGTTGGCAATAAAATTTTTTGAATACAATTCTGCCTTTATTTGTTCGACTTCATTTTTAGAGTTAAAATGAATTTCCAGAACTCTGGTTTTTAATTCTTCGTCTTTTGCAATGTATCTGATAATAATTGTGCTAAGACTATCACTTAAATTTTTTATTGTATCAATAATGTATTTATCAGTAAAAGAATTTCCATGTATATCTGCAGAAAAAAAACTATCGAATTCTCTTTTCCAATCAATATTGATAAATCTGTTCTCTTCTTTTTCACCATTTATTCTAGCAACTTTTAAAACAGAAACATGACTGTCTGAAAGTCTTCTGATTTCACTGTTCATATATTTACTCAGATCAAAATAATTGTTTGATACAGATACATTTTTTTCAGTACAAGAATTAAATAGCACTGTCGCCAATATTGCAATCAATAGTTTTTTCATTTGGAGATTAATATTTCACCTGTCATTTCTTTCGGTTGTTCTATACCCATTATTTTTAAAATTGTTGGAGCAAGGTCGGCAAGTTTTCCAGGCTTTAGCTCAGGCTTTAAATTCCGGTCAATAAAAAAAAGGGGAACAGGGTTTTTTGTATGAGCAGTATTTGGTGTACCATCTTCATTTATCATATAGTCTGCGTTGCCATGATCAGCAGTTAAAAAAACCGAGTAATCATTGTCCAAAGCAGTTTCAACAACTTCACTAACACATTTGTCAACAGTTTCAACTGCCTTCATTACAGCAGAAAACACGCCTGTATGACCAACCATATCAGAGTTTGCAAAATTCAAACAAATAAAATCGGCGCTTTTAGTTTTCAGCTCTTTAATAATTGAATCCTTTACTTCAAACGCACTCATTTCAGGTTGCATATCATAAGTTGCCACTTTTGCCGAAGGAATCATAATTCTTTTTTCACCGGCAAAAGGATTTTCTCTTCCACCTGAAAAGAAAAAAGTAACATGGGGATATTTTTCAGTTTCAGCAATTCTAATTTGATTCAGGCCGTTTAATGAAATCACCTCTCCCAAAGTCATGCTCATATCTTCTTTATTAAAAATGTTGAATACATTTTTATAAGTATGATCATATATAGTCATTGTCGTATAATGAAGTTTCAGAGGTTTCATTTTCTGCTCCGGAATTTCAATTTGTGTAAGTGCCTTAGTTATTTCTCTGCACCGGTCGGTTCTGAAATTAAAACATATAACTGCATCATTTTCTTTAATTGAAGTTAGAGGTTTTTGGTTTTCATCAACACATACTAATGGTTTAATAAATTCATCGGTAACACCATTATTATATGAATTTTTTATGGATTGCAGTACATCAGAACTAGGTTCCCCTACTGAATTTACTAATAAATCATAGGCATATTTTACTCTTTCCCATCTGTTGTCTCTGTCCATGGCATAATATCTTCCAACAAGGGATGCAATTTTCCCTGAAGATTTTGTTAAATGTTCTTGTAGTTCTTCGACAAAACGATATCCGCTTTTTGGATCCGTATCTCTTCCATCTGTAAAAACATGAACAAAAACATTCTTTACATTATTTTCCTTTGCAATATCTAATAAAGCTTTTAAATGTTCGATTGAAGAATGAACCCCACCATCTGAAACCAAGCCAATTAGATGAAGATTACAACCATTTTGATTTACATAATTGAGAGTATTCAATAATGATTGGTTTGTATTTAAAGTTTTTTCCCGTACAGATTTATTTATTCTTACCAGTTCCTGGTAAACTACCCTTCCTGCTCCAATATTTAAATGCCCAACTTCAGAATTCCCCATTTGTCCCTCAGGTAGTCCAACGGCTTCACCATGAGTAGTTAATTGAGTATTGGAAAATCTGGAAGATAAACCTTTTACATAGGTGGCATTTGAATTGAGAATAGCATCAGCCTCCGGAACTTGCCCAATTCCCCAACCATCCATTATAATTAAAATTACTTTTTTCATTATGGTTGCAAAACTATGATGAATTTTCAAACCTGAATAAGATGTTGGAAAGAAGGTTGAAAACAGTGCCGTGAATTAATTTTTTGCAACATATTTTTGAAGAATTGAATTGTTGGCAAAGAATTTGGCTTTAAGGATTCCGGAAAATCAAAACGCCCTCTCAAAAGAAATGAAAAAAATAATCTCAATTGCATTTACACTTACAATTTTGGTCTCATCATCAAAGTTGGTTAGTTCTGCAGATGTATTAGATACAATTGCTTCAACTATCAGAGGTGGAAATTCAACCGCACTGTCACAGTATTTTGATGCCAGTGTTGATGTTACAATTCTTGATAAAGAAGCTGTTTACAGCAAAGCACAAGCTCAAATGGTAGTTCGTGATTTTTTAATGAAATATCCGGTTTCTTCTTTCACTTTAATACATAGAGGAACTTCTCCTGAAGGTTCGCAATATGGAATCGGTACAATGACCAGCACGGGAGGTTCGTTTCGTGTTTATTTTTTAGTTCGTAATAAAACCGGAGTAAGTCTGATTAAAGAACTCCGTTTCGAAAAACAATAAGTGGACTGGAAGGAATTTATCTCCGCCGCTTTTGAAGAAGATATTCGCGAAGGCGACCACACTTCTCTTTCAACAATTCCTGAAGGACAAAATGGAAAGGCAATTCTTTGGGCGAAAGCTGATGGCATTGTTGCAGGTGTTGAATTAGCACAAATGATTTTCTGGTACTTCGATGCAACATTGGATGTAACAGTTTTTATTAATGATGGAGCTGAAATAAAATCAGGAGATAAAATTTTAGAAGTGCATGGCGAAGAAAGAAATATTCTTTCGTGCGAGCGGTTGGTGTTGAATTGCATGCAACGGATGAGTGGAATTGCCACACTCACCAAAAAATATGTGGATGCGGTTGCAGGAACCAACGCAAAAATTTTAGATACTCGGAAAACAACTCCGCTTTTTCGAGCAGCAGAAAAGTGGGCGGTAAAAATCAGCGGCGGCGAAAATCATCGGTTTGGTTTGTATGATATGATTCTGATAAAAGACAATCATGTTGATTATGCCGGAGGAATAAAACCGGCAATTGAAAAAGCAAACCAATATCTGAAAGAAAATAATTTACAGATTCCGATTGAAATTGAAACAAGAAATCTAGAAGAAGTGCAACAGGTTTTAGCAATTGGAAATGTCAATCGCATTATGCTCGATAATTTCACTCCTGAAATAATTCGTGAAGCATTGAAACTGATTGACAAAAAATTTGAAACAGAAGTTTCAGGTGGAATTACTTTAGAAACCATTCGCGCTTATGCCGAAACCGGAGCTGATTTTATTTCTGTAGGTGCACTTACGCACAGTTCCACCAGTTTGGATTTGAGTTTGAAAGCGGTGAAGTAAATTCACCCCTTGCTATTCATCGATTGTGCTAAAAGAAGTTCAACATATTATTATTCTGCTGAAGCGACTCGCTATTTTGTTGTTGCTGTATTCACTATGCAGAGCGCTGTTTTATTTTTTTAATGCTGATTTGTTTCCACCGATTTTATTTTCGGAAGGGTGCTGGATTTTTATTTACGGAATCCGCTACGATGTTTCAGCGATTATAGTGTTGAACAGTTTGTTCATTGTGTTACACCTGTTGCCGAATAAATATTGGGAAACAAAATTTTACCAAACCATTTTAAAGATATTTTTCTATTTGGTAAACATTGTCGCGCTGATTTTTGAAGCATCTGATTTTGCTTACTTCAAGTATTCATTCAAACGAATCACGAGCGACATTGTATTCATGGAACACGATGCGCCAACCTTAATGCCCGCTTTCATCCGAGATTTCTGGTACTTGTTGTTAATGGTTGTTTCAATGTTTTTGTTTGCTGAATTTCTTTACCGAAAAACTTTTAATAGGCTTGATTGGAACTTCAATTTCAGAAAATTCAGTAGGGTAAAGTTGATTTCAACTTTATTGGTTGTTTCATTTTTATTTATTGCAGCGAGAGGAAATATCTCAAAACAATCATTGACTCCAAACAGTGGTAATTCACATTTTTCGGTTTCGTTGAATGCGTTGGCGCAGAATACTTCTTTCACTTTGTTGTATTCTTTGAAACATAAAAAATTAGAAGAAAAAAAATATCTGACAGACGAAAAAGCAAATCAGTACTGTAATATAATTCAATCGTTCAATGGAAAACCGGCGAGTATTTATAATCCGGAAAAGAAAAAACTGAATGTAGTTGTAATCATTCTCGAAAGTTTTTCAAGAGAATACAGTGGCTTCTTAAATGGAAATGAAGGGTACATGCCGTTTCTCGATTCGTTGATGCAGCAGGGAATGGTATTTACAAATGGATGGGCGAATGGAAAAAAATCCATTGAAGGAATTCCGGCAGTGCTTTCTTCTGTCCCCGGTTTGGTTAATGAGCCGCTTTTAAATTATGGTAGTTATCCTGAATTAAAGATGAACACGATTGCAACTTATCTGAAAGAGATGAACTATAGCACCGCATTTTTTCATGGAGGTTCAAACGGCACAATGAATTTTGATAAATATATTTTGAATTCCGGCTTTGATAAATATTTAGGAAAGAATGAATATCCGAATCAAAACGATGATGATAAAGTGTGGGGAATTTTTGATGAGCCCTTTTTTCAATACTTCAATGGTAAATTGAATGAAATGCAGCAACCTTTTCTAGGAGCAATTTTCTCTTTGACTTCGCATCATCCATTCACAATTCCATCGAAGTACAATGGAAAATTCAAGCAAGGCAAAGAACCCATTGTAGAGGTGATTCAATATACCGATTTATCGTTGCGTCAATTTTTTAAATCTGCTTCACAACAATTATGGTACAGCAACACACTCTTTGTAATTACAGCTGACCACACCGGTCCGACTTCAGATGAGTTTTATAAAACTCGTGTTGGGATGTATCGCATTCCAATTGTATTATTTCAGCCCGGAAATAATTTATTGAAAGGAAGAAATGATGAAGTGGTTCAGCAAACTGATATTCTGCCAACAGTTTTGAATTATGTCGGGTACGATAAATCATTTATTTCTTTCGGACACGACATGTTTTCAAGTGAAAAGGAAAGAGTAACTGTTAATTCGCTTGGAAATATTTTTCAGATAATGAGCGACAGATACAGCTTGCTTTACGATGGAGAAAAACCGGTTGAACTCTACGATTATATTCGTGACCCACTGCTGAAAAATAATTTAGTGAACGAACAAAAGCAGATTGCAGAAAAATTGACCACTCAAATTGAAGCATACATTCAGGTTTTCAATTCCAGTATTATTCACAACACTTTATCGCAGCGATGAAAAAATATTCATTCATCATCAATCCAATTTCGGGAGTTAGTCGCAATAAAAATATTCCTGCATTGATTGAATCGTTGTTTAAAAATGCCGGTGTTGAATATAAAATTCTGTTGACAGAAAGAGCCGGTCATGCAATTGAGTTGGCCAGGAGCGAAGCAGAAAAAAATACTGATATAGTTGTTGCTGTCGGTGGCGACGGAACACTAAACGAAATTGCTCAAGGTTTAGGAGGAACAAAAACTGCATTGGGAATTATTCCGCTCGGTTCCGGAAATGGTTTGGCGCGTCACCTGAAAATTTCATTGAAACCAACCGAAGCCTTACAACAATTGCTCAATGGAAAAACAATCAGTATGGATGCTGGTTTGCTGAACGAACATTTATTTCTCAGCAACGCAGGAGTTGGTTTCACCGGCGAAGTGATTCATTCTTTTCACGGAAACAAGATGCGTGGGTTTTATGCTTATGCCTGGTATGTGTTTCGTGATTTTCTCAGACACAAACCTGGGCTTATGCAAATAGAATCTGAAGGAAACATGCTGAATGGACAATTTGCGTTCGTCAATGTTTTTAATGCATCTCAGTTTGGTTATAATGTAACTCTTACACCGGAAGCCAGTGTGCAGGATGGGTTGTTGGAAGCTCTTTGTCTTCCTTATAAAAACAGAATTCAGTTTGGAACTGCATTGTCGTTAACTGCACTTTCAGGAGGAAGAATGAGCCGAAGATTTTTCCAGAACATAAAAGCAGCAGAAACAATAGTTTGCTTTAATGGGAAATTGTTAGCGCACATTGATGGCGACCCGATAATCATAGAAAGCAGAGCTCACTTCAAAATTCTTTCGGGATATTTGAATGTTGTTGTGCCTAAATAATAAGTTATAGTTTCAAAAAAATTTCATTTTTACTTTTTCATTTTTAATTAATGGAATATGTCAAAAAATAAAAACCGCACAGGAGTTGTTTACTCAACTGATTCAAACTTCAATTATCAGGAAAATAGCAGACCCGCGCAGCAAGCCTTTCCACCGAAAATGCAGAAACTGTTTGTGAAACTCGATTCAAAAATGCGCGCCGGAAAAACTGTTACACTTATTGATGGCTTTATCGGAAGCGAGGATGCACTTGAAGCATTGTGTAAACTGCTGAAAACAAAAGTAGGAACCGGTGGTTCAGCCAAAGAAGGACAAATCATTATTCAGGGAAATCAAAAGGACAGAGTGATGATTATATTGAAAGCAGAAGGATACAATGTGAGATGAAAAAATATTTTGGAATCATTTTATTCTTACTTTTTGCAACTGATGCATCAGCTCAGGAAAATCGGAGCAATAAAATATACCAATATTCAGTTGTGTATATTTTCATAAGTGGTGATTCTGTTGGCTCAGAACTTAACTTTATGTGGTATAACAGTAATTACGACACGGTGAACTTGGTGAAACATTTTAATACACATTTTACCTATCCTGAGTTTTGTAAAGAAGAAGAAATTGACGGGAGTTTTTACTATAAAATTCATGTTGATTCAATAGGAAAGGTCACAATGATTGAAACACTGAAAGGAATTATCCCATGCTCAAATTTCATATCAAAGCAATTACAAAAAATATTGTGGATGGGATTGTTAGTGGACAGAAAAAAATATCCTTACGATTACTTCGTGTTGAAATTAGTAGTTAATAAAATTCAATATTGATTGAACCAGGCTAATAGATTAAATTTCGAGTAAAACTTCTCCACAATTCGACTTTATAACTAACATAATATTGAGTTAATCAACCACTAACTTTATTATTGCCAAACAGTCAAGTAGCTAATGCCCGAATTTTCCCACTTACATAATCATACACAGTTTTCGTTACTCGATGGTGCCTCCAACATCGAAAAATTGATGACAAAGGCTATTGAAGACAAACAAAAGGCCGTTGCTATAACAGACCATGGAAACATGTTTGGTGTTTTTCAATTTGTAAGTACCGCACACAAAAAAGGAATCACACCAATTGTTGGATGTGAATTTTATTTATGTGATAATCATTTCGACAAAACCGATAACAAAAGGTACCATCAGTTATTACTTGCGAAGGATGAAGTGGGGTATAAAAATTTAATGAAGCTTAGTTCGCTTGGTTTCATGGAAGGATTTTATTTCAAACCACGAATTGATAAAGCTGCCCTGTTACAACACAAGGATGGATTAATAGCCAGTACTTGTTGTTTGGCAGGAATTGTTCCACGCACTATTCTTCGAAAAGGGGAGGCAGAAGCCGAAATGGAATTCAGATGGTGGGTTGATAATTTCGGGGATGATTATTACATTGAATTACAACGACACGGTATTCCTGAGCAAGATCAGGTTAATGAAATATTGGTTGGATGGTCTAAAAAGTATAATGTAAAAATGATTGCCACCAATGATTCTCATTATGTAAATGAGAGTGATTCCGAAGCTCAGGATATTTTATTGTGCATCCAGACAGGCAAAGATTTTAATGATCCGAATCGTATGCGCTTTCAGGGTAACCAGTTTTATTTTAAAACACAGGAAGAGATGGGTAAGATCTTTTCCGATTTACCACAAGCACTCGATAATACAATTGAAGTCGTTTCTAAAATAACTAACTTAAAATTAGAACGAGATATATTATTGCCCGCTTACACTGTTCCTGATAAATTTCCTGACCAGCAATCATACCTCGAACATCTTACTTATGAAGGAGCGAAAAAACGCTATGGAATAATTAATGAAGAAGTTCGTATTCGCTTGGAATATGAATTGAAAGTAATCAGGGATATGAAGTTTGCAGGTTACTTTTTAATCGTGCAGGATTTCATTTGCGCTGCAAAGGAAATAGGTGTTGCTGTTGGTCCCGGTCGTGGTTCTGCTGCAGGTTCAGCTGTTGCGTATTGTATTGGAATTACAAATATCGACCCTATAAAATATCGCTTGTTGTTCGAAAGATTCCTTAACCCTGAGCGTGTAAGTATGCCGGATATGGATATTGACTTCGACGACAATGGTCGACAGAAAGTCATTGACTATGTGGTTGAGAAATACGGTCGAAATCAGGTAGCTCAAATTATCACCTTTGGCACTATGGCGCCTAAGATGGCGGTGAAAGATGTTGCTCGTGCATTGGGTGTACCATTAGCGGAAGCAAACGCTATTGCCAAACTAATTCCTGAAAATCCCGGAATGACTTTCTCAAGAGCTTATGAAATGAATAAGGATCTTGTTCTGATGAAGGAAAAGGCATCACCACTGATTGCTAAAACATTGCGAGTGGCAGAAACGCTTGAAGGATGTTCGCGTCATACAGGTGTACATGCAGCAGGCATCATCATAGCCCCGAGTGATATACGCGAGTACATACCGGTTTCTAAGAATAAAGATTCTGATTTGTTTGTCACTCAATATTCAGGAAAATACATTGAAAGTGCAGGAATGCTGAAGATGGATTTCCTCGGATTAAAAACACTTTCCATACTTAAAGATGCTATTCGATTTATTAAACAAAACCATGGTGTTGAAATTGATTTAGATAAAATCCCGTTGGACGATTCTAAAACATTGGAACTATTTCAGCGTGGTGAAATGACCGGAGTATTCCAGTTTGAGAGCAAGGGAATGCGCGAATATTTAAAACTGCTCAAACCAACGAATATTGAAGACCTGATAGCGATGAATGCCTTGTATCGTCCTGGACCAATGGGGAATATACCTGAATACATTGCACGCAAGCATGGTCGCAGTCCAATTGCCTATCCTCATGGTATGATTAAAGATATTCTTGAACCAACATTTGGTATCATGGTATATCAGGAACAAATTATGCAGGTTGCACAGAAGATGGCCAACTACACTCTTGGTTCTGCCGATTTGTTGCGCAAAGCAATGGGTAAAAAGAATGCCGCAGAAATGCAAAAGCATCGTGCAATTTTCAGGGAAGGTGCTTTGAAGAACGGAACTACAGAACAGGAGGCGAGTGATATTTACGATACAATGGAAAAGTTTGCTGAGTATGGTTTCAACCGATCTCACTCGGTGGCGTACGCAGTTATTGCTTTTCAAACTTCATACCTTAAGGCACATTATCCTGCTGAGTTTATGGCAAGTGCACTTACCCATAACATGACAAGTGTTGAGG
This sequence comes from Chitinophagaceae bacterium, assembly GCA_947469485.1. Taxonomy (GTDB): domain Bacteria; phylum Bacteroidota; class Bacteroidia; order Chitinophagales; family UBA10324; genus UBA10324. The sequence continues at coordinate 16,335 of CANIPU010000026.1, forward strand.
AAATGCAGAAATTTTTAAGTGACTGCAAGCGCCTGGGCATTAAAACACTCGGCCCTGATATCAACGAAAGCGAAGAAGTTTTTTCTGTAAAAAATGGAGCGATTCGTTTTGCCCTTACAGCTGTCAAGGGCGTGGGTGAATCTGCAGTTAATTCATTAATGGAAGAGCGGAAACTCAATGGACCATTCAAAGGAATTTTTGATTTAGCGAAAAGGATAGGAGGTAAGGGAGTTAATAAAAAATTGCTGGAAGCTCTCATATATGCGGGTGCTTTCGATTGTTTTGCTGATGTTCATCGTGCTCAGTATTTCGCAACTCCTCCGGGTGAAAAAATCAACATGATTGAAAAAGCATTTCGATTTGCCACTGGAAATGTTAATGGAAAAAAGGCAGTCGGATCTTCACTTTTTGGTGATACGGTGCATGATGCTCCAAAAGAGCCAGTGTTCCCTGAAGTTGATCCATTAAATCAATTTGAAAAACTACACAAAGAAAAAGAAGTGACAGGCATTTTTCTAAGTGGCCACCCATTAGATGATTATCGTCGCGAAATTGATGCCTTCCGCACTTGCCCAATAAATCAGATTGATAATTTTCGAAATCAGGATGTTGTGTTAGTTGGTTTAATTACTGAAGTTAGTCATCGGACTGCGCAAAATGGAAATCCATTTGGTTCGTTTAAACTTGAAGATTTTGAAAGTGAAATGACGGTTACTGTATTTGGCAAAGCCTACCTTGAAACCAATAAGTATTTTCAGCAGGCAGGAATGATGGTTCTCGTTCGAGGCAAATATTCGGAGAGGCGCGGAATGCAGGATCAGTACGAGTTTTATGTAAACAGTATAGAATTGCTCAGCGATGTGCGTACCAAGCAAGTTAAAAAATTAGTAATGAAAGTTGAACTCGAAAGCATTAATGATGAGTTCATAAAAAAAATTGTAGTCATACAAAACAATTATAAAGGCAATGTGCCGCTATACTTACAAGTGCATGATGTCAGCGACGAAATAAAACTCAATTTTATCAGTAAGGAACTCTATGTAACTTATGACGATGGTTTTTTAAAGTACATTAATGACATTAAGGAAGCAGAATTGGCTCTCAATTAATTCCGAAGCAGAAATTTAAATTTGAAAATAACTCACGACTTCCGATTATTAATGCAGCACTTTTCATAATCAAATAGTCTTATTAAGAAAAACGGAATTTATTTTATGAAATATATCTTTTTATTGACCTCAATTCTAGTTGTAATATCTTGTAAAAGAGAGACAGTAGATCCAGGACCTGTTCTGATAACTGCTGATGCAATGGTAATAGATGAAGGAGTAGCTATTGCTGATGGATGCGGCTGGCACATTATTGCAAATGGTATCGATTATATTCCTTATGTTTTAGATTCATCGTATGCAATTGATAGTTTGCCGGTTCGGGTAACTTTTACTTCAACAGATTCTTCGCGGTGCGGTTACACAGCAGATTTATTTACTCATCCACTTATGATTTTAGAAAGTATTGAATTGAGGTAGATTTTATTGATGTTTCTGAATGAATCGGATTAAAGCTAATTAAGTCCTTTTGCAATTTCATCTAAAAGCCCATTAGTAGGTTTATCATGAATCAATTCCCAGAACATAATTCCTCCGAGTTTAAAAGCACGAATGAATTTAGTTTTTTCTTCAATTGAATGCTGATTATCAAATGTGGCAAACATTTTTTTTGAATCATTATATTCAAAAGGTGCATTAGCTTTTTCGTCCCAATAGTATTTGTAGCCTGAGGTATCGTTGAAGTAAGTTTCAAAATCTTTGTAGGCAACTCCTTGTTTAAAAATACCATTCTGATATAAACCGTTATTGGTCGGCTCAACTTTTTCCCAAACTCTCGCATAAAAGGCTGCACCTATAATAAGCTTAGATGAAGGTGCATTATTATTCAACAACCAATTCACACATTTTTTAGTTGATTCCTGATCAGGCATGTAATCATTTAGCGGAGTGTGATGGCCTGTTACTGTACTATACCCCCCAACTAAATCATATGTCATTAGGTTTACAAAATCTACTTCAGGCAACACAGCATTCCAGTCAACAGATTGTTTCAGGTATTTAATAAACCCTCCGGCTGCAAAACTTAATAGGTATTTATTTCCCATTTCATTGCGAAGTGCTTTTACCAATTCTGTGAAATTATCTTTATCAATTGTTTGAAAAATATGCCCCGGATAACCTTCAATGGATGGATATTCCCAGTCAAGATCAAGACCATCAATATTATATTTTTTAAAAAGTGAAACCACAGATTTGGCAAAATTTATACGGTGTTCTTTGGAAGAAAATAATTCGGAACACATAGCACATCCTCCCCATCCACCCACACTAACCATTATTTTTAAGTTAGGATAATCATTTTTCAGCGCAACAATTTGTTGAAGAGTTTGCTCTTGTTGCTTGCTGTGAAAAGTCAGAGTGTCGTTTTGGATTTTTAAAAAGCTATAGATAATGTGAGTTAGTTTTTGAATCGGAAATTGCTTAATTGATTCACCATTTCCGGTATAGTAAGCAATAACTTTATATTCTGATTGCAGTCCATAACATGCAAACCGGAATAACAGGAAAACTAAGACTAAAATATTCTTAACATTCATTTAAGTGACAGATACATTTTTATATCCTCAAAATAAATCAAAAAATACGCACGAATGCTATTCATTAAAATTATTCAATAGAGATTTCCCGTTTAACATTTCAGGAATTATTCTGAACATTGGGTAGTTTTCATTGTTAATTTAGCAGGAAGAAATGGAATAAATGAAAACAGCAGTTATAACAGGTGGGAACAGCGGAATGGGGAAAGCAACAGCCAAGCTGCTGGCGCAAAAAGGTTATAATGTTATCATTCAAGGGAGGGATGAGAATAAAACCAACAATGCTTTAAATGAAATAAAATCATTCTCCGGAAACCAAAGCATTGAAGCGGTACATGGTGATATATCATCGGTGGCAGGAATGAAAAAAGTTATTTCTGCAATTAAATACAAAACTGAAGTTGTTGATGTACTTGTGCTTTCGACAGGGGTTATTTTGCCGAATAGAGTTGTAACTGAAGACGGAATGGAAATGCATTTTGCAGTCCAATATTTATGTCGATTTGCGATTGTTCAGGGGCTAATGCCTTTATTAAAAAAATCGGAGTTTGCCAGAATAGTTCATGTTGGCGCACCTGTTTCGGTAAGTGCTAAAATTTATTTTGATGACCTGTCACTAAAGAATAATTACGGAATGTTTCGGGCAATGGGACAGAGCATGTTAGCCAATTATTTATTCGTTCAGGAATTTACGAAACGAAATGCTAAAGAAAAAATAGTGATGAATATGATGCATGTTGGTATTTCAAAGACTGAAGCAGCACGAGCACATAATTTTCTGATTCGGTTACTGTTAAAGATTGGTGGAAAAAATCCAATGGTTTCAGCTAAGAATGTAATTTATCTGGCTGATAATGAAGAGTCAAATTTCAGTGGATACTGCCTAAATAAACCTGGTAAACCGCAAAATAAAATTCACATTAAGCTGGACACCATTATAGCTGATAAATTATGGAATAAAAGTATTGAGCTAATTGCTTGAAAAATTTATCCTGTTGATTTTTAAAATCCAAACTTGTTAAGTGAAGAAAGTATTGTTTATTTCTATGCGCTAAATAATAATTACTGATAAGTTATAATTAAGGGTTTTGTAAAATTATTTTAACTCAAAAAAGTAGAGTTAATTGTATTTTTTATTGTCAGGATTGCTTGCTTCGAACAAAGAATTTACAATCGAAAGAACTATACTGAACAAGAGCGCATACCAAAACCCATCAACAGTAAAACCGGGAACAAATTTTCCTGCAAGCATTATCATGAATGCATTTATTACCAACAGAAATAATCCTAAAGAAAATATTGTAATTGGCAAAGTGAGTATGATTAAAACAGGTTTGACAAATGAATTGAGTACAGCGAGAACAGCTGCCACCCCAATAGCGGTTACCATGTTTTCTACTTTAACACCAGGAAGCAAGAAAGATGAGACTAATACTGCCAATCCGGTAACTAATATTTTTATCAGAAAGCGCATGTGGTTATTTGTTGACCGAAAGATGCAAAGATTTTGTGATTTTTCTTGCCCAACTTCTTGGGGTAAATCGAGGTGAGAATGCTCCGATTTTATTCATTAATCCCGGAATGGCAACCACAGTTCCATTCATCATTGCTTTGAAACCGTATTTAGCCACTGATTCACTTGTTGCAATTGGCAACGATTTTAATATTCTTGAGTTTTCAATATCTGCTTTTGCCTGAAAACCAGATTTTGTTGGCCCAGGACATAAAGCAGTTATAGTTACACCTGTCCCTTTTAATTCTTCGGATACTCCTTCAGTGAATGATAAAACATATGCTTTAGATGCATAATAAACCGACATAAGCGGACCTGGTTGAAAAGCAGCTGTTGATGCCACATTTAAAATTTTCCCTTCACCAGCTTGTACCATATCCTTTAAAAATAATTTAGTGAGATGGGTAAGCGCATTGATATTTAAATTGATCATTTCAAGTTCATTGCTCCATTCACCTTCATAAAAATTTCCCATTGAACCAAAGCCTGCATTATTCACTAAGTAATCAATGGGTAGTTTTTTTTCTTTCGTGAAGTCATATAACGCTCTTACCTCATTAGAATTTGATAAATCTGCGGTAAAACAAATAACTTGTATTTGATAATTCTTTATTAGATCGGATGCAAGTTGATTTAGCTTTTCTGTGCTTCGGGCGGTTATAATCAGATTAATATTATGAGATGCAAATTCTTTTGCCAGCTCTAAACCTATTCCACTTGAAGCTCCAGTAATTAAAGCGAACGAGGAATTTGATGAATTTTTCATAAGATAATTAACAGAATTTTTTCGTCTGACGAACAAAGGTCAACTATATTTTGATCAAACATTATTTTAAAAAACTTCAAATTTTCTTACTGAAAATACACTGATGAAGAATTAATCTTCATATGTAACCGGAACCTTAGGATCGGTAATGATTATAAAGTCACCTAAGTTTTTATACTGAGTCCAATCAATAGCAGGAAAGGAATCATCACTTCCGGCAGAAATTATCAAAGATTTACATTTAGGACTATATTTTTTTAACTGAGTAACAATTGCAAAGCCTTCATCGCTATGAAAACGACCATTCACTTGCATTATTTTTTTTGTTGGATTTTTCTTCCAGTATTCTGCAATTGAATAAGCCATGGTTGCATCCCAAAGTGACTGAGCAACAACCAAGTTAAAATTCCCCATCATTGAAGGTGCCGCTTGAACTTTAGCGGTGTCAGAGATTGGAGTAGTTGGGTTCATTGAATGCCCGGACATTTCCCAAAGTTTTTCGTGATAAGCACCAGTTGCAGTATCATAGGGTAGTGGTGCAAAATTCAGTTTTGAGTCTTTTGGTAGTTTCAACAATTCCGATTCTCCTTTTCTGCCAGCTAAATTCGTATAACGACTTGCAGCATTTGCACAAATTATATGTAAGTGATTTTCCTTTGCAAATTCTACCATTGGACGATAGTCGTTGTAGTTACTCCACACACGAGCATCTTTTTTAAAGTTCTTTTCACGGATAAAACCATTCAGGTATTCGTTCATAACAGGCTGAACATCACGATCAAACATTTCCATTGACAGAGTCAGATTAGAATTAAATTTTGAAAACATCATTTCAAAAATTGTTTTCTCTAAGTAGTGTGTTACACTGTCATTGTGTTGTTCTCCATAAAAAAGAACATCATATTGTTCCATTGTTTCTATAATATCCTTAAGAGGAACTTCTTTCTGAAGTTTTACCGAATAAATCCGATAATTGTTTTCTGATAGAGTTTGAGCTTCATTAATTAACGGAAGCAAGATTATTGAGAGAACGAAAAGTGATTTCATTATTGTTTATGATTTCAATTTGTGAGAAAATTAAAACAGGAATATATCATCTTGTTTTTATTGTTTTAATACTTTAGTAAATGATTGGCTACCCTGTTCATCTGTTAAATTCGTATAGTATATTCCGGTTGGTAATTCATCAATATTAATCTGAACAGTATTATCATGATAACTTGATTGTAAAATGATTTCACCAAGAGTATTTGATATGGAAATTTTGCCTGATGATAATTTTGTGAATTCAATATTCAATAATTCATTGGAAGGAATTGGATAAATATTTATTGGATTTTTCTGATCAGGTTCATGAACATAATTTTCACAAGTGTTATCCCACGAGATCATTTTTATACCTGCCCAATTACTATAAAATGGAATTCCAAGAGGGACAAAAATGTAGCATGCAAAGATTTTGTCATGATAAACATCTAATCCCCAGGTTCCAGTTTGGTCAGAAATGGATCCATACATTGTGCAGCTATCAGGTAATGACGGATTTGAAATATCTAACACATTAATCTGACTTTTTCCGGTTGACATAAATACCAAATTGCAATCTTTTATAAGCTTCAATTCATTAGAGTGTCCTCTGGAATTGAACCAATTATTTGTTGATGTTCCGCAATCCCATGGATTCCACCAGCCAACTTGATTAATGTTTGATGTATCACTTACATTTAATATTTCTAACCCGCAATAATCAATTGTTATATAAGCAAGTGAATCATCAACAACAATGTTATTGTAAGCGCGTGGATGAGTATTTAAAAATGGAAGTGAATACCTTCCGGTTTCAATGGGTGTTTGTTTATCATGAACATTTATTATTCTAAGGCCGCCTGCATCAAAACTTAAATACAATATATCATTCACAATTTCCATTCCTCGAGCATTGTATTTAGCTGTATCAGGATTTGCAGTTGGAAAAGATAAATCAGGTATAAACTGAGAAACAAATTGAATATTGTTTTTATTGGCTGTATTTAGAATAATTAATCCGTTTTGCATTGCTCCTAAAAATGCATAATCGCCTTGAACTTTAACAATTCCTGCCCCGCTGAAATCAGTAAATTGCCAGGTATCAGTTACAAATGATGAAGAAGGAGCTGTAATATCAACTATAGCCATGCCTGAATGTTCACTGTTATCAAAAATATTTCCTAAGGCCAGGTATAAATAATTACCCTCCTGGAAAAGATTATTTACATCTAAATTCAATAAAGAATCATCAGGTATAGTATGTATAAGAACAGGGGAGTTAACATTTGTTAAATCATAAATTAAAAGTCCTTGATCTTTACCCGCAACATATAAATAGTTTTTATTCAAATCGTGCAAACAAGTTAATGTTTGATTTGGAAAAGTCATTGGTAAATTCCAATCATATGTCAATGAACCGGGACATTGAGAAAAAGAATTTAGATTGAATAGATAAATGAAAAGCAGAGCGGTGAGTATTTTATATTTCATGGTTAAAACCAAAAGGGGGCTGAATAATTAGTAATGTTTAAAATTAATTAGTTAAAAATTTCTGCTCAATTTAATTCAAACTCAGCTCTTCATATTCACAAAATCAAGAGGAACGGAGTAATCTTTTAATTTTAAAAAAGAAATCACAGATTGAAGGTCATCAATTTTTTTACCGGTAACTCGTAATTGATCATCCATAATGCTGACTTGAACCTTTAACCCGCTTTCTTTAATATCCTTCACCATTTTTTTTGCATTATCGCGATCAATTCCTTGTTTGATTTTTATTTCCTTGCGCAGCATATTGCCTGAGGCATATTGGTCTTTACCAAAATCAAAACATTTTGGATCAATATGCTGTTTCATAGAACGGGCAATTAAAATATCACCAATTGCTTTAACACGCATATCATTTTCGGTGGTGATTGTGATTTTCATTTCCTTTTTGTCAAATTCAATTTCAGTTTTTGAACCATGAAAATCATAACGGTTTACAATTTCTTTTCTCGCTGTGTTAATTGCATTGTCGAGCAATTGAGCATCAGATTTGCTTACAACATCAAATGAGGGCATTTGTATTTTATTTTGAGTTTAAATGTGAAAAATAATAAACACATAATTGAAAAAAGGATTAATTATTTAACTTTCTAATTCATTACAGCAAAAAACTAACTATTACATTTGTCGCTCAAAATTATCTGAGCAAATGAGCAATGGATTTTATAAAGTACCAGTTGCAGTTAACGAACCTGTGCTGAACTATGCTGCTGGATCGGCAGAAAAACTGGCTTTAAAAGCAGCCCTGAAAAAATACAAATCTGAAACAGCTGACCTTCCAATGATTATAGGTGGAAAAGAAACTCGTACCAGTAAAACCGGAGAAATGCGACCACCGCATGAAATCAAACATTTACTTGGCACCTTCCATAAAGGAGAAGCAGTGCATGTAAACAACGCGATTGATGCCGCTCTAAAAGCAAAAAACAACTGGGAGCATATGCCTTGGGAAAGTCGTGCTGCAATATTTTTGAAAGCGGCAGATTTATTAGCAGGTCCATATCGTGCAAAGATTAACGCAGCAACCATGTTGTGTCAATCAAAAAATGCCTTTCAGGCCGAGATAGATGCGGCTTGCGAGTTGATAGATTTTCTTCGGTTCAATGTGCAGTTCATGACTGAAATTTATTCGCAACAACCTCAATCATCAAAAGGAATATGGAATAGAACTGAGCATCGCCCGCTTGAAGGATTCACTTTTGCTATTACCCCATTCAATTTTACTGCAATTGCTGGAAATCTTCCAACTTGTATGGCTATGATGGGCAATACAGTTGTATGGAAATGTGCTAATGCACAAATTTATTCGGCTTATGTAATTATGGAGGTGTTGAGCGAAGCTGGATTACCTGATGGTGTTATTAATTTAGTTTATACTCCAGGACCTGTTACTGGAGATATTATATTCGGACATAAGGATTTTGCCGGTATTCACTTCACCGGATCAACTGAAGTTTTTCAGGGATTTTGGAAAACTATAGGAACAAATATTTCCCGCTATAAAACTTATCCAAGAATTGTAGGGGAGACTGGTGGAAAGGATTTTGTAATGGCACATCCAAGTGCTGATGCGGTTGGTGTTGCTACTGCTCTTAGTCGTGGTGCATTTGAATACCAGGGGCAAAAATGCTCTGCTGCTTCCCGGGCTTATATTCCGTCTAACTTATGGAAAGATGTTTCTGAAAGATTAGTTGCTGATATCCGAAGCATGAAAATGGGAAGTACTGAAGATTTTACCAATTATATAAATGCGGTTATTGATGAAAAGTCATTCGATAAACTTTCTGGATATATTGATAATGCAAAATCATCTAACGAAGCAAGAATTATAGCTGGTGGTAATTACAATAAAACAGAAGGTTATTTTATTCAACCAACAGTTATACAATCCGAGAATCCGAATTATGTAACTATGTGCGACGAGTTATTTGGTCCTGTACTATCAATTTATGTATATGACGAAACTAAATTCGAAGAAACCTTAAAGATTGTCGATAGCACTTCAGCTTACGCATTGACCGGAAGCATTATTTCCAGAGACAGAAGCGCCATTGATGTTGCAACAAAAAGTTTAAGTCATGCTGCTGGTAATTTTTATATTAACGATAAACCTACTGGCGCTGTTGTAGGGCAGCAACCATTTGGAGGAGCAAGAGCTTCTGGCACAAATGATAAAGCAGGAAGTGCAATTAATTTATTGAGATGGGTTTCTCCAAGAAGTATTAAAGAAACATTTGTAACTCCTATTGATTATCGTTATCCGTTTTTGAATGAATCATAACAGTATTTTTTTTGAATAAGTAATACAAGGATAAATAATTTAAAGGAACTGTATTGTTGCATCACATTCATTCTTACCTTTCGTTCTCTTAAAATTTAATTTTAATGAAAAAAATTTTTATAATATCAATTATTCTGCTGACAAGTATTTCATCCTATGCAACTCACATAATAGGAGGGGATATTTCTTATAAAAATGTCGGCGTTAATCAATATGAATTTACCGTAAAAATCTATCGTGATTGTTACAATGGAGTACCACCTCTTGATAGCCCTGCACACTTCACAATTTATAGGATTTCTGATCTTACATATGAAAATTTTGATGTCTTCATGACAACTGATTCAATTATTCCTCCTGTTTCTCCAAGTCCTTGCTTAACTATTCCACCTGATATTTGTGTGGAAGAAGGAACTTATGTTTTTTACAGAACATTACTTCCTTCGCCAGGAGGCTATGTTCTTACCTACCAAAGGTGTTGCAGAAACGGAACAATTTTAAATATTGATCAGCCTGGTTCCATTGGCGCCACATATACTTGCGAAATAAATGATGATTGTCTTGCATTAAGTAATAACAGTGCCTATTTCAAAAATTACCCACCAATCGTAATTTGTGCAAACCAACCACTGGTTTTTGATCATTCTGCAATTGATCCTGATGGTGATGAATTGGTATATGAATTATGTCAGCCTTATAAAGGAGCTGAAGTCGATAATCAACCTGTTACTACAAGCCAGCCACCATATCAAGGTGTTCCTTATGCATCTCCATATACTTATTCTAACCCAATGGATGGATTGCCTCCCTTAGCAATTGATCCAGCAACCGGATTATTAACGATTACACCTACTGTATTGGGACAGTTTGTTGTCGGAATATGTGTTAATGAATTTCGAAACGGAGTTTTTTTAGGAAGACACCTTAGGGATTTTCAATTTAATGTGGTGGATTGTCAACCAAATGTTTTGGCTTCAGTACCATCATTATTAAATAACTGCACTGGATTCAGTTTTAACTTTCAAAATAATAGTTCTGGCCAAATTACCGGTTACCATTGGGATTTTGGTGTGCCGGTAATAAATAATGATACTTCCAATTCTCAGTTTCCAAGTTATACTTATACAGATACAGGAGTTTATACTTTAACTCTTATTGTTTATTCAGCTATACCATTATGCAACGATACAGGAACTGCAATTGTTTATGTATACCCAAGTTTAACGGGTGGAATAGTCGCGCCTAATGGATGTGTTAATACACCAATTAATTTTCAGGATGCATCAATTTCAACCTATGGGGATATCAATGAATGGCTTTGGACTTTCGGTGATGGAAATAGTTCATTTCAACAAAACCCGACACATACCTACTCTAATTCTGGAATTTATACAGTTAAGTTAATTGTTCATACAGCTAATGGTTGCGCTGATACAATTACACAATCAATAACTGTTTTTGCTGATCCGCAACTTAATATTTCACCTTCTGATACAAGCATAATTTATGGTTTGTCAACTCCTTTAAATGCCTCTACTGATGTTATTAACGGAACTTTTTCCTGGACTCCAACTGAAGGATTAAGCGACCCTAATATTTTAAATCCGATTGCTTCTCCAACAACCACAACAACTTACTATTTAACAATTACATCTCTTGATGGTTGTACATCAATTGACTCCTCAATTGTCAGAATTGTTTTTGTTCCAATAGTACAAATACCTACTGCTTTTTCACCGAATAATGATGGTGTAAATGACTTTTTTCATCCTCTTATTATAGGGATAGTTGAAAATGCTGATTTTAGAATTTATAACAGATGGGGTGAATTAATTTATCAAAGCAAGGATGCTTATTCTGAAGGTTGGAATGGAAAGTACAAAGATGAACCTCAGGAAATCGGGGTGTATGTTTTTGTCTTTAATTGCAATGCAGCAGTAACCGGAACCGGATATAATTTTAAAGGGAATGTTACATTATTGAGATAATCAATACCAATAATGTACTTAGGATTATTTTTATTTATATATTTTTAATGAATAAAATCACTCAAATAATTTTTTAACTGCCAGGTAAATAAAATTTTAGATTTGCCAAATAATATTTATGGCAACAAAAATTGGTAAGAAATCTTTTTCAGGCAAACCATTAATACTTATTACCAACGATGATGGTATAACTTCCACTGGTATCCGTGCTTTAGTTGAATCAATGAGGGAGTTAGGGAAAGTAGTTGTTGTTGCACCAGATTCGCCTCAATCTGGAATGGGGCATGCAATTACGCTTGATGACCCCTTAAGAATTGAACCATTGCATATTTTTGAAGATGTTGATAGTTATCAATGCAGTGGAACACCGGTTGATTGTGTGAAACTGGCAGTTAATAAAATTCTGAAAAGAAAACCTGACCTATGTGTAAGCGGCATTAATCACGGAAGCAATTCCTCTATCAATATCCTATATAGCGGAACTATGTCTGCAGCCATGGAGGCATCAATTGAAGGTATTAAAGCGATTGGTTTTTCTTATTTGAATTACTCTTTTGATGCCGATTTTACTGCTCCCAAAAAATTTGCAAAACAAATTGCAAAAAGTGTTTTAGAACATGGTCTTCCAACCAATACATTATTGAATGTAAATATCCCTGATATGCATTACAAGCAAATTAAAGGAATTCGCGTTTGCCGTCAGGCAATTGCAAAGTATGAAGAGGATTACAATGAAAGACTTGATCCTCGTGGTAGAAAATATTATTGGTTAACCGGAAAATTTGTGAATGGAGATCCTGGGAATGATACTGATGAATGGGCATTAAAGAATGGTTATGTATCTGTAGTGCCTGTCCAATTTGATTTGACTGCTCATCATGCGATTTCACGCATTAATTCATTCTGGAAATAATATGTTTCGTCAAGATAAAGTTTTTGTAGGAGTATTAACTGGATTACTATATCCGGTAATTAGTTTTATAATATTTTATGAAATAAAATCTCTACTGCTTGAAAAAAACATGATTCCTGATGGTGCATTTAAATTGCAGTTCTTATGTATTATAAGTGTTGTTACTAATGTCATACCCGCTGGCTCATACAGTAAAGCAAAAAAAGACCAGGCTCTGAAGGGGATAGCGGGTATTACTTTGTTGTTAGTTGCCGGGATTATTATTTATTTCTATAAAGGATTGGTAGCTAATTAATTTATATGCGTTATTATATAATTGCTGGCGAAGCCTCAGGAGATTTACATGCTTCAAATTTTGTTAAAGAGCTGGTTAAGTTTGATAAGAATGCAGTAATTAGAGGTTGGGGTGGAGAGCGCATGAAGGATGCTGGGGTTGAATTAGTGCATCATTATCGAGAAACAGCTTTTATGGGACTGTGGGAGGTTTTAAAAAATATTCGACGAATTTCTTCCTTGCTTTCGGAGTGTAAAAAGGATATTTTAAAATTTAAGCCCGATGCAATTGTTTTGGTTGATTATCCTGGGTTTAATTTAAGAATTGCACAATGGGCAAAAAAAAATAATATAAAAACTTGTTATTATATATCACCTAAACTTTGGGCCTGGAATGAAAAACGGGTTTTTCAAATAAAAAAATGTGTTGATTTAATGTTATGCATTTTTCCATTTGAGGTTGACTTTTATAAAAAGTACGATTACAAAGTAAATTTTGTTGGCCACCCCCTTATTGATGCAATTTGTGACGCAAATTCATTGATCATTCCAAGGAATAAAATTGCCTTACTTCCCGGAAGCAGAAAACAGGAAGTAGAGTCAATGATTCCTTTATTCACTCATTTGGCTAAAAAGTATTCGTCTGAAAAATTTATTGTTGCAGGAATATCTTCAGTTGGGAAAGAATTGTATTCAAATTTTAATTCTTCTGATATTGAAATCATCTGGGACGATACTCATGCTGTTCTGCAACAAGCTAAAGCGGCTGTAGTAAATTCGGGAACCGCAACATTAGAGGCGGCACTATTTAATGTGCCTCAAATGGTATGTTATAAAACGAGCAAGCTAACTTATTTCATAGCAAAACGATTAGTAAAAGTGAAGTGGATTTCCCCGGTGAATATCGTTTTAAACAAAAGCGCAATTAAGGAGTATATTCAGGATGATTGTATAAACAGTGCATTAGAAATTGAGCTTGATAAGCTATTACTCAATGTAGAATATCGGGCAAATATTGAAAAAGATTATTCTGAACTTCGCTTTTTATTAGGAGGAGAAGGAGCATCTTGTAAAGCAGCAAAGGCTGTTTTTGATTTTATTAGCTAATAATATTTAAAGCAAAATTTGATGGTTTAAGGCAATAAATTACCTGTGGTGAAAAAGAATAACATTTTTATTAAAAATGTTATTCTTAATGTGTGGCCGACTTCACATCGGATCCGTACTTTGGGGTGACCACGATACTGGAGCAGGCCAACTATGAATTTACCAATCAGTCGACAGGAGCCGACTTCTATCAATGGATGTTCGGTGACGGAACGGGCGATACGACAACCGATGCGACCCATACCTATACAGCAGCAGGAACCTATGATGTGACGCTGATAGCGACAACGATATTCGGATGTGCGGATACGATCATGCAAACACCGGTTATTATTATTGACGAGCCGAGTTTATGGATACCGAATGCATTCACACCCAATGGTGATGGAATCAATGACTTCTTCGGCATCTACGGCACATCAGTCAAATCCTATCACATGGAAATATATGACCG
>CANIPU010000027.1 GCA_947469485.1 Chitinophagaceae bacterium
GATAAAATTCTCGACTCCGACCACTATGGCTTGGAAAAAATAAAAGACCGCATTCTCGAATACCTCGCAGTCCTGAAATTAAAAGGCGACATGAAATCACCGATTTTATGTTTTGCAGGTCCTCCGGGAGTTGGTAAAACTTCATTAGGTAAATCAATTGCAAAGGCGCTTGGTCGCAAATATATACGCATGTCACTCGGCGGCCTTCGCGACGAAGCCGAGATTCGTGGTCACCGGAAAACTTATGTTGGAGCAATGCCCGGCAGAGTAGTGCAAATGCTGAAAAAATCAGGGTCAAGCAATCCGGTTATTGTCCTCGATGAAATTGATAAAGTCGGAAGCGATTTCCGTGGAGACCCGTCATCAGCACTGTTGGAAGTTTTAGACCCAGAACAGAATACAACATTCTACGATCAGTACACTGAACTCGAACACGATTTAAGCAAGGTCTTATTTATAGCGACTGCAAATTCTCTTGCAACCATTCAGCCCGCTCTACGCGATCGTATGGAGATCATCGAAATGAGTGGCTATTCAATGGAGGAGAAAGTAGAGATAGCTGTTCGTCACCTGTTGCCGAAACAGTACGAAGCGCATGGTGTAAAACCTGACCAGGTGAAATTGAATAAAGACATGCTGCGTAAAATGGTTCAGGATTATACCCGCGAATCGGGTGTGCGAGACCTCGATCGGAAAATTGCATCAGCTATGCGATGGTCTGCAAAAGAGATTGCAATGGGTAAAAAGAAGTTGGGAACTCTCACCACCAAAGAAATTGAAAAAATTTTAGGCGCTCCTCGTTTCGACAATGAAATGTATAAAGAAGAAGTTCCCGCAGGAGTAGCGGTTGGTCTCGCATGGACAAGTGTGGGCGGCGAAATTCTTTACATTGAAACCTCGTTAAGCAATGGAAAAGGAAATTTAAAGCTCACAGGAAGCTTGGGTGAAGTAATGAAAGAATCAGTTTCCACTGCTTTAAGCTATTTAAAATCGCATTCAAAAAATTGGAAAATCGACGAAGCCGATTTCGATAAAACGGATATACATGTTCATGTTCCTGAAGGCGCTATTCCCAAAGATGGTCCTTCAGCAGGAGTAACCATGCTCACAGCATTGGCTTCATCATTTACAAAACGAAGCGTGAAACCATTTCTCGCAATGACCGGTGAAATTACTTTGCGTGGCAAAGTATTGCCTGTTGGTGGAATCAAAGAAAAAATTCTGGCTGCAAAACGAGCCGGGATGAAAGAAGTATTACTTTGTAAAATGAATGAAAAAGACATTAAAGAAATTAATCCCGAATACATCAAGGGCTTGAAATTTCATTTCGTTAATACAATGGAAGAGGTGTTAAAAATTGCATTGATGAAGAAGGAGAAATAGCATTCTTCAGTTTAATTGAATTAAATAAAAAAGTCAGACTTCATGTCTGACTTTTTTTATTTTCACCCTCACAAACTTTAAAATTAAAACATGATTAAAAACATCCTGGTCATTCTCTCCCTCTCTTTCGTAGTACTTGCTTCTTGTAATTCATCAGCTACACAAGATGATGTTACGAAGCAGGTCGATACATTTCTTGTTGCTTATAATACCGAATTTCAAAAGTTGCTGATTGCTGCTAATGAAGGACAATGGTTGTTGAACACACATATTGTTGAAGGTGATACAATCACTTCAAAAATGGCTGCAGAAGCCGATGAAGCATTTGCAAAATATACTGGCAGCAAAGAGGTAATTGAAAAAGTGAAAAAATTTCTGGAAAGTAAAGACCAGTTATCTGACATACAGATTCGTCAGCTGAATTCAATTTTATTTACAGCAGGCAACACACCTGAAACCGCAGGCGATGTGGTGAAACAACGGATTGCAGCGCAGAATCATCAAACCGAAATGATGTATGGTTTTAAGTTTATGATGAATGGTAAAGAGGTAACTCCAAATAACATTCAGGATGTTCTTTCTAACTCCACAAACATGAAGGAGCGCAATGATGCCTGGACCGCTTCAAAAGAAGTGGGTAAAGTTTTAAAAGACGGTTTAACCAACCTTCGCGATTTACGAAATAAAAGTGTTCAGGCTCTTGACTACCAGGATTTCTTTCAGTACCAGGCAAGTGAGTATGGTTACAGCACTGATGATTTGATTGGAGTGACAAGAGGGATGATGAAAGAGGTATGGCCGCTTTATCGCGAGCTTCATACATGGGCTCGTTACGAACTTGCAAAAAAATACAAACAACCTGTACCCGATTATATACCTGCTGATTGGTTACCAAATCGCTGGGGGCAAGACTGGACTTCATTGGTAAATGTTGAAGGTTTGGATATTGATCCATACTTAAAAGAAAAAGGAGCAGAGTGGATTGTAAAAAAAGGAGAGGAGTACTATATGAGTTTGGGCTTCGGTGCCTTGCCACAAACTTTTTACGATAAATCATCATTATATCCGGTTGCCCCAGATGCAGATTACAAAAAGAACACTCATGCATCTGCCTGGCACATTGATAATGACAAAGATGTTCGCTCGCTTATGAGCATTGAACCAAATTCAGAGTGGTGGGGAACTGTGTTGCACGAGTTAGGACATATATATTATTACCAGACATATAGCACTCCAGAAGTGCCAATGATATTGCGCACCGGAGCAAATCGTGCCTATCACGAGGCTATGGGTTCCATGATGGGATTAGCATCGTTTCAAAAACCTTTCTTAGCTGGTTTAGGAATGGTGGATGCAAATGTCAAGACAAACGATACTATGATGATGTTAAAAGAAGCATTGGATTATATTGTTCATATTCCTTGGGGAAGTGGAGTAATGACAGAGTTTGAATACAATTTGTACTCTAAAAATTTACCGAAAGATCAATTCAATACCGAGTGGTGGGATTTGGTAAAACGCTACCAGGGTATTGTTCCTCCATCTCCTCGCGGAGAAGAGTATTGTGATGCTGCTACCAAGACACACATCAATGACGATGCTGCGCAGTATTACGATTACAGTATGAGTAATGTACTGTTGTTTCAATGGCATGTTTACATAGCTAAAAATATTTTGCATCAGGAACCAAATGCAACCAACTATTGGGGAAACAAAGAAGTCGGTGCGTTTATTCAGAAGTTAATGAAACCCGGTGCCAGTGTCGATTGGAAAGAGCATATGAAAAATTGTGTGGGAGCAGATATGAGTGCACAACCAATGATCGAATACTTCGCGCCATTAATGGCTTACCTCAAAAAAATAAATGCCGGAAGATCCTGTACTTTACCCGAGCAACCAGATTTTGCTAAATAGGTTTTTAAAATTTTTGTTTATGAAAAAATGGAGGATTAATAATATGATCCTCCTTTTTTTTTGAATGAATAATTTTCAATTATATTCACTCACAACAAAACCGAACTACAATGAGCGGAAAAAAATTTGTTATTGCAGGAATAGGAACTGATGTTGGAAAAACAATTGCAGCAGCAGTTTTATGTGAAGCATTGAAAGCGGATTACTGGAAGCCGGTGCAGGCTGGAAAACTTTTTGATAAAGACAGCGATAGGATTTTGAAACTCACCGAAGGAAAAATAAAAGTTCATCCTGAAGCATATCCTATGCAGTTTGCCATGTCTCCATATGCATCGGCAAAGCGCGAGGGAATTGAAATTGATGTAAATAAAATTGTTCCGCCACAAACTGATAATACATTGTTTGTTGAATTAGCAGGTGGAATAATGGTGCCACTTACCAAAGATTTAATGATGATTGATTTATTAGTGAAATGGAATTACCCTGTCATTCTTATTTCTAAAAACTATGTGGGTAATATCAATCATACATTGCTTACATGCATTGCTTTGAAGAATCGAAACATTCCTTTAGCAGGAATTATTTTTAATGGCGACATAAACGAGGATTCAGAAACAATAATCATTCAGCACAGCGGAGCGAAATTACTTGGGCACATTACTGAAATGAAGACTATTGATGTTGCCTCAATAAAACAACAGGCTGAAGGTTTTAAGAATATTTCTTTGTAAGAAATCTATTTCTCCCTCAACTTTAAAAACTCCTTCTGTAATTCTGATTCAGTAAGCATAGGTGTTTTGTATTTTCCGGCTATGCTTCTTTGCCGATATGCTTCATATAAACTTACTGCGCATGCAACAGAAATATTCAGGCTTTCAATCATACCAACTTGTGGAATCAGAAAGTTGCCAGTACAGGAATTTGCTAATTCATCTGAAATACCTGAATGCTCATTACCAAACACAAGAGCTGTTGATTCCTTTAAATTCAATTCATACAAACTCTTTGATTGTTCCGTCAGTTTAGTGCCAAAAATATTCTTATACTTTTTTTGAACTTCGGCCATACATTCTTTTACTGAAAAGAACCAATGAATTTCAATCCATTTACTTGCACTTGAAGAGCTTTTTTTGCCCAGTTTTGTATATGGCCTTTCAATTGTTTGTATAATATATACTTCTTTAACACCAACCGAATCACAGGTGCGCAACACAGCACTTATGTTGTGTGGGTCATTTACATTTTCAAACACTACAGTTAAATCAGTTTGCCGTTTTGCAATTACCCTTTTAAATTTTTCTTCCCGTTCAGGTGTCATGGTGCGAAAATAATTCCGATCAGTACTTATATAAATCCTTTGAATCAAAATTGTACACGCATAAATAAGTTTGTTTAAAACGAACTTCATTTCATGGTGGAATTGAAAATACTTTTCACCCTGATGAAGAACCATCATTATGCCTCGAACCGAAAAATTGTTTCCGATTTTATTTTAATCGGCTTCGGGATATTGAGCGCGTCTGTTGGCTTAAAAGGATTTATTCTTCCAAATCAATTCACAGATGGTGGAATTACAGGGATTTCTATTTTAGCTTCACTTGCGAGCCCGGTTTCAATTTCAATCTGGATTATCGTATTCAATATTCCGTTTATCATTCTTGGATATCGGCAAATCTCTTGGGCGTTTGCTTTGAAATCTGCGATTGGAATTGTGGGATTGGCCGTAGCATTAATTTTTATTCATCTTCCTGTAATTACAAATGATAAATTATTAATTGCTGTATTCGGTGGATTTTTTCTTGGAACAGGAATAGGATTTGCCATTCGTGGTGGTGGAGTGTTAGATGGAACTGAAGTGCTCGCACTTGCATTATCACGGCGATTTTCTTTTTCCATCGGAGATATAATTCTCGTTATTAACCTTTTTATTTTTTCAGTTGCTGCATTTTATTTAGGTATGGAAGCCGCTTTATATTCAGTACTCACTTATTTAGCAGCAAGCAAAACGGTTGATTTTATTGTTCAGGGAATTGAAGAATATACCAGCGTAATGATTATCTCTCCAAAGAATGAAGAAATAAGAAGAGGAGTAATTGAAGTGATGGGGCGTGGAGTTACGATTCTTAAAGGCGAGCGGGGTTTTGGGTTGCACAACGATCATCGTACCGATTTGAAAATAGTTTATTGTATTCTAACGAGATTAGAAATACCTAAGCTTAAAGCAATCATTCACAAACTTGATCCCGATGCTTTTATTGTTATTCAAAGTGTAAATGAAGTAAGAGGAGGAATGGTGAAGAAGAGATCTTTTCATCATTAAATAAAACAGGCGACACATTTATTGTGTCGCCTGTAAATTTTAACTTTTAAATATTAATTTATTTTTCAGGATATAAAACAACTTTTCCGAAATTTTTATCATCGAAGTGTTTTGCAGCCAGCCGTTTGAAATCATCACTTTTCAGTGCGCTGATTTGTGTATCGTAATTTTTTATTTCTGATACTTTTTCATTGTCTTTTAATGAAGCCACAATCAGATTTAACCAGAAACGATTTTCTTTCATTGCAGCTTCGCGCTCTTTTAACATCAGCTCTTTTACTTTCAACAGATTTTTATCGTCGCAACCATTAGCAATAATTTCAGCTATTACTTTTTTAGCTGCACCAATTAATGTATCTACATTTTCAGGTGAGCAACTGAAATAGATAATCATTCTGCATTGCGATTTTGGATAATGAACCATTTGTGGTGAAGCTGAAACGCCATATACGCCACTCATGTCTTCACGAAGTGATTCACGCAATTTAATATTTAATAATTTCATGAAAGCATTCAGCTCATTCCTGTTATAACGAGTATATTCAAAAGGACTCAGGTAAAGCATAGCAACGGTGCTTTTAGGTTCGTTGCCTTTTACAACTTTTTTATTAAAGTTGCCGGACATCCATTTTACATTATTGTCTTTAAAGGTTTCTGTTTTTCCTTTAGATGCTATTCCGCCTATGTATTTTTCTACTAATGGTTTTAATGTTTCTGCATTGATACTTCCAACAAAAACAAAAGTGAAATCAGCAGGATCGCTGAAGCGATCACGGAAAATGTTATAAGCTTTAGTTAAATTTATTTGCGACATCATTTTTTCAGTCATTGGCATGTAACGACTGTTATATGAATACATTATTGAAGTCAGAGAATCAGAAAACACTGCACCCGGGTCATTATTTTTATTCTGCAATTGAGTACTCATTTGAGAAAGAACTGAATTAAAGGCGGTTGAATCTTTTCGAACACCTGTAAAATACAAATTAGTAAACTGCAGTAAATTTTCTAAATCTTTAACTGAACAACTTCCATCTAATCCTTCAGTCAATTCTCCAATATTCGGATTTATGCTCAAAACCATATTGCTTACATACTTACTGAGTTCTACATTGTCGTAGTTTCCTAAGCCCGAATTATCAATAATCCCATCGGCATTATTGGCTGAAATAAAATCAGCATCAGAATAAAGAGAGGTTCCTCCCCAACTGTAAGCATTAAAAAGAATCTGGTCGTTTTTAAAATCAGTTTGTTTAAAAACAACCTTTGCCCCGTTACTTAATGTCCAGGAAGTAATGCCATTTTCTGCATCTGTTGTTTCCTTGGTTACTTTTCCGGGAACCAGAGCAGTATTTGTTAATGGCTTATCAGAAACCTTATCTGTGTATTTAGTTAATGTGGTTCCATTTACAGTTTTAAAAATACTTTTAATTGCATCATCAGTTGGTACAGATATTCCTTCTTTTTCAGGAGCTGTAACAACAATCACACAGTTTTTTCCATCAGTAATCCAGGAAGAAATTAGCTTATTTACTTCGTCTAAGGTTATGCCAGGCATAAGCTCTTTTGCAATATTGAATTCCCATTCAATGCCTGGAATAGGTTCCTGTTCTAAAAAATTACTTACATATTCCCTTACTAAAGATTTTGATTCAGTCTTGTCTTTTTCATTGAACATTGTTTCATAACTTCTGATTACTGATTGCTTTGCCCGATCTAATTCTGTTGAAGTATAACCAAAGTCTTTCACTCTTTTAATTTCTGTTAATAAAGTTGAAAGCCCTTTCTCTATTCCTCCGTCAGGAACAACGCAGTAGCCAGCAAAGGCATTTTTGGCTCTTACTAAACTGGAAAAATCTGATCCTGCAAATGTGAATGGAGGGGTGTTTTGTTGTAATAATTCGTTATAACGATCATTCAGCATACTTGTTGCTAAATTGGAAATCATACTGTTTCTGTAATCATTTATAGTTTTTGAATCAGGAACTGGTTGTTTGTAATAAACCTGAATAAAGCTATAGGAAGCTTCCTTATCTGTACAAACTGATACCTTTAAATCATTGTGATCTGGTACAGTTGAAATAATACGCTGCTTCTCAACAGATGGATTCTTAATTTCAGCAAAGTAGCTTTTTACCAGACTCTCAATTTTATTTACATCAATATCGCCAACAACCACAACTGCCATCAAATCTGGTCTGTACCATGATTTATAGAAACTTCTAATAGTATCATAAGGAGCCCCTTCAATTATTTCTTTCGTACCAATTGGAAGTCTGTCAGCATATCGTGAGCCATTAAACATTACGGGAAAATATTTTCTCCTCATTCTTTCATCAGCACCTTGACCTAATCTCCATTCTTCAACAACCACTCCGCGCTCCTTATCAATTTCACTGGATTCCAATAAAACTAAATGAGCCCAATCACTTAAAACCTGAAAACCTTTAAGAAATATTTTTTCAGTATCGGTTGGTAATTGAAGCATATATACAGTTTCATCAAAACTGGTATAAGCATTCAAATCTGCACCGAACCTGGTTCCAATTGATTCTAAATAATCTACCAATTCACTTTTCTTGAAATTTTGTGTCCCATTGAAACACATATGTTCTAATAAGTGAGCAAGCCCTTGCTGATTGTCTGTTTCCATCATCGAGCCTGCATTTATAACCAAACGCAATTCGCATCGATGCTCAGGTTTTGCATTTTTTTTAATATAATAAGTCAGCCCGTTAGGCAGTTTTCCAATTTTAATAGTTGGATCAATAGGTACCGAACTGTTTAAGTCAGGAGTTTGAGCCTGAATTAAAAATGGAAGAAAAAGGAGAGAGAGGGTTTTAAAAAATAATTTAATCATGTGGTATTTTTAAGGGAATCAAAAGTAACAATACCTTTTGCAGTTGCAAGAAGCAGTAATTGGTAAATTAAATAATGAAATAATCATTCGAATTTTATTGTAATTCTTTAAAATTTGATTGAATAACTTTTGATTATTTTTTTCAAATTCATTATTACCATTGTGTGAATGAAAAAACAAATTCAAACACCTGAATATAAAGTTTACTACCCGCTTAAAAATAAGAAAAGTAAAATTGAGGGAACAGGTGCTTATGCATTAAAAGAAATTCCTGCCAGAAAAAAAATTGGTGATCTTGGGGGAGTAATCATATCTGAGCGCGAAGCAATTAAACGACGAAGGAATGTAAAGCAGATTGCTATGGTTGATCTGGAAGATAATCTCGTGTTAGATGCTTCAGTTAATCCCAATGAATTACGATACATTAATCATTGCTGCGAACCAAATAGTTATATAAGAGTTACAAAAAACAGAGTTGAATTTTATTCTCTCAGAAAAATTAAAGTTGGTGAAGAACTCAGTGCCGACTATGGCGAAACTCATCATCATGGTACTTTGCCCTGCAGATGTGGAGCAAAAAAATGCAGAGGCTTTATCTGAATCCCGATTTTTCGGATAAAAAACAAATTCTTTTTTTTAATTCTCGCATTTTCAATTCACTATTTTCGCCGCATGTATTACAATAACATTTTAGAAACAATCGGAAATACACCACTGGTAAAGTTAAACAGTGTTATCAAAGGACTTCCTTGTACTGTGCTAGCGAAAGTAGAATCATTCAATCCCGGAAATTCAATCAAGGACAGAATAGGAGTGAAGATGTTGCAGGATGCCGAGAAAGCAGGACTGATAAAACCCGGAAGCACAATCATAGAGGGAACAAGCGGCAACACCGGAATGGGACTCGCACTCTATGCAATAGCCAAAGGATACAAATGCATTTTCACAACTACTGATAAACAGAGCAAGGAGAAAGCAGATATTCTTCGCGCTGTAGGAGCAGAAGTAATTGTGTGCCCTACAAATGTTGAAGCCGATGATCCACGCAGTTATTATTCTGTTTCGAAAAGATTGAGTGAAGAAACTCCTAACTCATGGAAACCTGATCAATACAATAACCTCAGTAATTCGCTCGCGCATTACGAAGGCACTGGTCCTGAAATATGGAAGCAGACAGAAGGAAAAATCACGCACCTGGTTGTAGGAACTGGAACAGGGGGCACAATTAGTGGCACTGCGAAATACCTGAAAGAACAGAACCCGAAAATTCAGGCATGGGCTATTGATACTTATGGTTCAGTGTTAAAAAAATATCATGAAACCGGAATTCTTGATGAGAAAGAAATTTATCCCTACATCACAGAAGGAATAGGCGAAGATATTTTACCTGCTAATGTCAACTTCAAACTCATTGATCATTTCGAAAAGGTAACAGATAAAGATGGAGCTATAATGGCGCGTCGGATAACAAAAGAAGAAGGAATTTTTGTTGGTTACTCAGCAGGTTCTGCCATTCAGGGTTTGATGCAGATGAAAGACAAACTGAAGAAGGATGATTTGGTAGTTGTGATTTTTCACGATCATGGAAGCCGCTATGTTGGGAAATTATACAACGATGATTGGATGCGCGAACGAGGTTTCTTAGAGGTAAAAACAATAAATGATTTGGTAAAGGGCAGAAGTGGAAAAGTTATTTCTATTGCTCCGGCTCAAACTGTTGGCGATGCAATTCTTGAAATGAAGAAGAATGAAATTGATCAGTTGCCAGTTATAGAAAGCGAAAAAGTAGTTGGCTCTATTACTGAAAGTAAAATATTTAATCTGTTGCTGGAAGATCATGAAGTTCGGAAAAAATTAGTAGGTGATGTAATGGAAAAACCATTCCCCGAAGTGAGTATTGAAGTAGCAGTTGAAAAACTTTCGAAGTACATTACCAAAGAAAACCCTGCTGTACTCACACGCGATGCAACCGGTAATCTGCATATCATTACTAAGTACGATATTATTTCGGCGATGTAGTTTTTGATTAATGATTTTACATGACCAGTTAGGAAGAGAAATACATTTAGAAAAAATTCCATCAAGAATTATTTCAGTCGTTCCATCCATCACTGAATTATTATTTGATTTAGGATTAAAAGAAGAAGTTATTGGCGTCACAAAGTTTTGTATTCATCCTGACGAATGGTTCAAAAGCAAACAAAGAGTAGGAGGGACCAAGCAATTGAAAATTGATTTAATAAAATCATTGCATCCCGATCTAATAATTGCCAACAAAGAAGAGAACACACAAAACGATATAAATGCACTCAGTGAATTCACTACGGTTTATATCAGCGATATAAAAACCATTAACGATGCTTATAAAATGATAGCTGATGTAGGTGAATTAGTTGGAAAAAATTCTGAAGCAGAAAAATTATCAGAAGAAATAAAAACTCAATTTCAAAACCTAACAACTAATAACCAACAACTATTAACTAAAAAGGCACTCTACTTCATCTGGCGCGAACCATACATGGTTGCAGGTGGAGATACTTTTATTTCTGATATGATGCTGCAAGCAGGATTTGATAATGCAGCAAAACATTTAAGTCGCTATCCTCAACAAACTAAGGAACAACTAAATGAACTAAACTCAAGGGAGTTTTTTCTTTCATCAGAACCTTTTCCTTTTAAAGAAAAGCATATTACTGAACTAACAAAAGATTTTCCGGGTGTGAAAATTACTCTTGTTGATGGGGAAATGTTTAGTTGGTACGGTAGCAGAATGAAACTTGCCCCTGTTTACTTTCAACAATTACATTTGTAAAAATTAAACTGCTCTGAATTAAAAGAATGATACAAGTTGTAAATGTTTCAAAGGCTTACGGTGATATCCAGGTGTTAAAAGGATTATCATTGAAGATTGATAAAGGAGAAGTTGTTTCAATCGTTGGCGCATCGGGAGCCGGAAAAAGCACATTGCTTCATATCATTGGATTGCTTGATAGACCGGACGGAGGAGAAGTTATAATTGATGATAATAATCTTGCTAACTTAACTGATAAAGAACTTTCTTCTTTTAGAAATAAACACATCGGTTTTGTTTTTCAGTTTCATCATTTATTACCTGAGTTTACAGCTATGGAAAATGTTTGCATTCCTGGCTGGATCGGGAAAAGAAATGACAATGAAGTGAAGGAGCAGGCAAAGGAATTACTTGACTATTTGGGATTGAAGGATCGGTTTGATCATAAGCCTTCACAACTTTCCGGAGGAGAACAGCAGAGAGTTGCTGTTGCCCGGGCACTCATAAATCACCCTAAAGTTGTATTAGCAGATGAACCATCAGGAAATCTCGATTCTGATACTGCAAGAGAATTACATGAATTATTCTTTCGATTAAGAAAAGAGTTTTATCAAACTTTTGTTATTGTAACTCACAATGAAGAATTAGCAAAATTGGCTGATCGTGAAGTTACAATGGTTGACGGGAGGCTTTTTAAAAGTTAAAATATCATTGGTATAAAATATTTATTTGAATAAAAATAAATTCAAATCAAGCTCTATCTGTTTTATTTCATTGGGGAAATTTGAATTTTAGCTTATCAACCTATTAACAATATAGTTTTCCCCAATGGAGTTGCGCACTTTTCATTGGGGAAAACTTTTTAATCTATAGTTACTCCATAAGGAAGAGTGTATCTTATTTAGATGCATCAAATAAAAAACCCATTTAATCATGGCAACAAAAGCAAAAAAAGCTGCACCTAAAAAAGCTGCAGCAAAAAAGAAAGCAGCTCCAAAAAAGAAAGCAGCTGCTAAGCCTAAAGTAAAGCGTACACCTAATGCAGCATTTATGCGTCCATTAGCAATTAGCGCTGCTTTACAACCAGTGGTTGGTAAAGGACCACATCCTCGTACTCAAGTTGTTAAAAAACTTTGGGAGTACATTAAGAAGAATAATTTACAAGACAAAAAGAATCGCCGCATGATTAATGCTGATGCGAATCTTAAAACTATTTTCGGTGGCAAAGCACAAGTTAGCATGTTTGACATGGCTAAATTGGTTAACAAACATCTTAGCTAGTTTAAGAATAATTTCTTTGAAGAGGTCATTTGCATTATGCATTTGACCTCTTTTTATTTTTATAGCATATAAATTAATTTAATGATAACCTAACTCAAATCAGTTTAGCAAGTTCTGTAATTCTTTTTTGCTTAATTTTCTCTCTGTTATTGGAACTATAGGTTGTATGATATGTATGATCAATTAAAAATGTATACTGAATTTTATTCCATTCGTTTATATTAATAAGACCTAAAGAATTTAATTCTTTAAACAGGTTATTTGCAATTGTATAATAATCTTCTCGTCCTAAATAGTCTAAATCTGCGTCACCAATTATTTTTTCAAGAATTGAATTTGGCCTCTGTGGAATTTTAGTTGCCATAATCAACGCACAAATTTTTTCAATTGAAGTTTCATCAAAGCCAAACGGAGGTAGAATTTCCTTAGCCCATGCGCACGACTTTTCTTCATGGTTTTTGTAAGTGAATAAAAAACCTGAATCATGCAGCAAAACTCCAATCCGTAAAAATTTTACTTCATCAGTTGAAATATTTTCCGCCTGAGCAATAATTAGTGCAGAGTTCAAAACATCCATAGTATGATTGAAGGAGTGATAAGTTAATTCCTTGCTTAGACCATGTTTTAATTTTTCAATAATAAAATGCTCTGCTTCTGAAAAATTTATCATTCTGGAATTTAATATATTGGAAATTTAAGCGTTGATTTTTAATATTAATAATTCAAAATTTACTGTACCGTAATACATCTGTAATAGATGCATAAGAATTTTTTAATAAATCTGAAACAGAGCTTTTATTAACCCATTTAACTTCTGTAATTCCTTCTTCCAGCTGTGGAATGAAATCAGAACCAATTGTGCTTTTCATTTTGTACCAATAGGTGTTTTTTACAATTCTTTTATTGTTTTCCCAATAGGTATGTATTGTCGCATTTTGCCTCCACGGATAAAATAATATTTGATTTAAAACAGAAAGGTTTTTAATTCCTGTTTCTTCAATTACCTCTCTTTCAGCTGCTGCTATTAGCTTTTCCTTGTGTTCAACCTTTCCTTTTGGTAAATCCCATTTTCCTTTTCTGTAAATCATTA
This sequence comes from Chitinophagaceae bacterium, assembly GCA_947469485.1. Lineage (GTDB taxonomy): Bacteria > Bacteroidota > Bacteroidia > Chitinophagales > UBA10324 > UBA10324. The sequence goes on from CANIPU010000027.1 coordinate 13,640, forward strand.
ATATTTCAGAATTAATGTTTTCAACCAAACCACCGGCAGCATTTATTGAATTAAAAATTGAAAAGAATTCCTTAATTAATTCCTCTTCATTTTTATGATATAACATGCAAGCTATTGACTGCTTTTTGTTTTCAAGTTTTTCAATTAATTCTAATAGTTTTTTAGAACTTATGAAATCTTCCTGTATTAAGTTCTTGCCTGAGAGATCAAAAGCTTCATTGGAAGGCAATACAAATCCTGTCGAACATAAAAAAAGAGGATTGTTTCCAATGAAAATTTTTAAAGGCACCAGCGTTATATTTTCTTAAAATTTATAAATTGTTTAACTGAAAATACTTAGGTTTGATTCCATGATTTTATCAAAATCGGTTGCTAACAAAACAGCATCGTTGTTATTACAAATAAAAGCAATTAAATTAAACCTTCAAACACCGTTTACTTGGGCAAGTGGTTGGAATTCGCCAATATATTGTGATAATCGACTAACGCTTTCTTATCCTGAAATAAGAACTTACATTAAGGAACAACTGGCTGAAATTGTAAAAAGAAAGTTTCCCGAGTGTGATTGCATTGCTGGTGTTGCAACTGCGGGTATTGCGCATGGAGCGTTGCTGGCTGATGCATTGGACTTACCATTCATTTATGTTAGATCGGCGCCCAAGTCGCATGGACTAACAAATATGATTGAAGGTAAAGTTATTTCTGGTCAAAAGATAATTGTTGTAGAGGATTTAATATCAACTGGCGGAAGTAGTTTAAATGTTGTTAATGCTCTTAGAGCAGTTGATTGCGAGGTTCTTGGTTTACTGGCACTTTTTACCTATGGATTTGATGTCGCTGAAAATAATTTTTTAAATGCAGAATGCCCATTTTATACTTTAACTGATTACGATGTTTTAATTCGAAAAGCTGTTGATCATGGATTCGCAGAAAAATCTGATATTGAATCTCTTTCAGCCTGGAGAATGAAGCCTGATGAATGGAGTAAAGGGCTTTAATTATTTGTGATGACCTACCTTATTTTATTAATACCTTTTTTGAATGCTTTATTCGGATGGTGGATTTTAGACAGTTTGTTTCTTTTTATTTTTCGTCCATATGATCCAGTAAAATTTTTTGGAAGAACAGTTCATGGGCTTTTGCCTTCAATGCAAGAAGAAATATCATTAAAGGTAGGTGAGTGGGCTGAACAAATGTTATCAAGTGAAAAGATAGAAAGGTTTCTTCTGTCAGAAGAAAACAAAACTGAATTACACATTTACCTTGACGAAAAGGCAGATGATTTTATTCGGAATAAACTAACTGAAAGAATTTCGTTATTAAAGATGTTTATTACTGAAGGAATAATTGTTCAGGCAAAAGATGTTTTGGTTGAACAATTAGATAAAATGATCCCTGAAATTATTAAAGGATTTGCTCCAAAAATTTCTGCTAAAATAAATATCAAGGAAGAGGTTCAGATTAGAATAATGAATTTTCCATTACAACATATAGAAAATCAGATTTTTAAGATTGCTGCAAATAGAATTAATAGGTTTAAGTTTTTCATAGCAGCATTAGGATTTATTCTTGGATTACTGGAAATTTCTCTCTTTTATATCAGTTGAAATAGTAAGACAATTCATGTTTAAGTGTTTACAGTTTGAGAGCTTTTCTTTGTCAATGAATTGATAAGGCTTAACTTGCAGGCTGAATTTGAAATTTTTTTCGCCTTGGTTTTTAAAGGATTAAATTGGTATTGTGGTTTTTTGTTTTTGAAAGGAGAATTTATATTCTTTTTCAAGAGGAAGATTAATTCAAATAAGGCTTTGTTTTGCATTAAGTTCTTAACGGTTTTATTAATATTTAATTTGTCTACTGATGTTTTGTATGGAAGAAGTAATTTTTCTCCACCACCACCTCCATCTAATGATAATTGTGCAAATGCAATAAATGTTGTTGTAAATGGCCCAACGGCGAGTGGAATAACTCAAGGGGCAACTTTGGAAGCAGGAGAACTTAATGATTGCGCACCTGCCGGAAGTACACAAAGTGTATGGTATTATTTTACTGCTTCAGCCAACAATATTTCGATTTCATTAACTTCAACATCTGGAGCATGTTATTTTAGTTCTGCAATTTGGCCCGCAAGCAGTGGATGCCCTGCCTCAGCAGGTTGCAATTCAATATCTTGTCAATCAGCGGCCGGAGGTCCAAATATAACCGAGCATAGTTTAACCAATTTAATTGTAGGTAATAACTACTATATTCAAATTTTATATGCACCTGGTGGTGGATGTGGAAATTCAGCAGGTTTTGATATTGTTGCATCAACTACAATTCCAGCAAGCCCTTCAAATCCTAACCCAATATCAACTTGCACAAATCCAAGTGGACCCATTTGTGTTTTGAACTTTTCACCGTCAACTTATGCTCAGATTGCTTCGAATTGTACTTTATACAACAATCCTGTTTCGGCTAATAATGCAAATGAAGTTTATCAGGCATGTTTCAGTTTTACAGCACAGAACAGTACAAATATTGATTTTCAAATAGCTAATACTTCTACTTGTAATACATTCAATTGGTTAAATTGGGAAATATTTAACAGTTCGTGTAACTCCTTTGATTGCGGATCATTTCCTGATATGAGTTCAAATGGGCTGATATGCGGAAGCAATTATGAATTATGTATTTCATTTGAAATTCCAAGTGGATGTAATTATACGAGTATCATTCCTTACATAAGTGCGGTCCCCCCGGTTTTATCAGCTACTGCTGCATCAGGAAGTTCCTTGGTTATTTGTAATGGTTCTTCCACAATTCTTACTGCTAATGCAACTGGCTATACCAACTACCAATGGGCGCCTTCAACTGGTTTAAATAACACAACAGGATCTGTAGTTACTGCCAGCCCAACATCGACAACAACTTATACTGTTACAGGATTTGATGCTGGTGGTTGTTCTCAATCAACAACTGTTACTGTAATTGTAAGACCTGTTCCCAATATTAATTTAACGGCTTCTAATGCAAGTTGTGGAAATCCTAATGGATTTGTTTTAAACACGACTAATGGTGGAGGTTCCCCTTATACATTTGTATGGAGTAACGGGCAGTCCATTGAAGATTTATCAGGACTACTTGCCGGAACATATACTGTAACTGCAACTAATTCTTTTGGTTGTACTTCTACAGCTTCAGCAACAGTTAACAGTGCTGGTATTTTTACTGCGTCATTTGTTCAGATAAATAATAATTGTTTCAATGGTGCAAACGGGAGTATAAATGTTACTCCACAGCTGCCTGCCGTTAATGGTCCATATTCGTATATATGGAGTACAGGTGCAACTACCCAGGATTTAAATAATTTGACTACAGGAACCTATACAATTACAATATCTAATTCTGTTGCTTGTACCAATATTTTAACTGCCTTAATTACCTCGCCTCCACAATTGGTTCTGGCCTTATCAACTACAAATGTGTTTTGTTTTGGAGGTGCAACTGGTTCATTTGATTTAACTGTTTCCGGTGGAACTCCCGGATATACTTATTTATGGAGTAATGGAGCAACAACTCAGGATATTTCAAATTTATTGGCAGGAAATTATAGTGTTACAGTTCATGATATTAATGGATGTAGTGCAACGAGTATCGCAAATAATATTAGTCAACCTGTACCAATAAATTTTGCTTCAACAGTAACAAATGCGAGCTGTGGAGGCTTGAATAATGGTGCCGTCGACATAACTATTTCAGGTGGCAATTCTCCATATTCCTTTTTCTGGTCAAATGGTGCGACTACTGAAGATGTTTCAGGATTATCAGCTGGAGCAATTTCGATAAATATTTTTGATGCTAATGGATGCCCATATGCCTGGAACACGGTTATTACAGCCGGTAATAGCCCAACCTTAAGTTCTATTGTCACTAATGCTTCGTGTTTTGGCTTGTCAAACGGAGGTGTTAACATAAGTGTTTCAAATGGGACAGCTCCCTTTTTATATAATTGGTCAAATGGATCAACCACTCAGGATTTAGTAAATATTTCTGCAAATAGTTATATAGTTACAGTTACCGATGTGAATGGTTGCTCAGTAACAGGTAATTATGTTGTTAATTCTCCATCAGTTATTCAATTAAGCGAAACACATACAAATTCAGGATGTAACAATAATTTTGGCACAATAAACTTATCTGTAATAGGGGGCACATCATCTTATATATACAATTGGAATAATTCAGTAACAAATCAGGACTTGAATGGATTATCAGCTGGAACATTTTCAGTTACAGTTTCTGATGCTAATAATTGCACACAAACATTATCTGTGGTTATAACTCAACCACCTGTTAATGTTGTGACACTTGAATCAACTAATCCTTCTTGTGGAATTAATAATGGAATTGCAGAAATTGACCAGTTAACCGGAGGTGGAGGTCCATTTGCTTATTTATGGAATACAGGTGGAACAGATAATGAGATCGACTTTTTAATTGCAGGGACTTACTCAATTACTGTAACTAATTCTTTTGGATGTACATCATCCGCGTCAATAATTTTAATAAGTCCAAACGGACCTACACTTTCATTTACTCATACCGATGTTGCTTGTAGCAGTTTATCGAACGGAAGCATTAATATGACTGTAATTGGAGGGACCGCACCTTTTACTTATTTGTGGAGCAATGGATCTACAACTGAAGACATTAGTTCTTTGTCTGCAGGCACTTATAATATAACGGTAACTGATGTTAATAATTGTCAAGCAATTGGCAGTGTAGTTATTAGTCAGAATGCAGGAATGGTAATTAGCCAGACCAACAATAACTCCACTTGCGGGCTGGCGAATGGTAATGTAGATCTTACGGTAATTGGAAACGGACCGTTTACTTATTTATGGAATAATGCTTCAACTAATCAGGATTTACCTTTTGTTGGAGCCGGTTCTTATTCAGTTACAGTAACTGATGTAAATAGTTGCACAAGTTCATTATCACTTGTATTGAATAATACAGCTGGCCCAACATTAGTATTTATACCTATTGATGCTTCATGCAACGGGTCTTCAACAGGTAGCATAACACTTGTTGTAAATGGGGGAGTGGGGCCTTTTAGTTATAATTGGGACAATGGATCTACTACTCAGAATCTGAATAATATTCCAGCAGGAATTTATATTGTTGATGTAACTGACGCAAATAATTGTCATGCAACAGGTGGAATAATTATTAATGAGCCAGCTCCAATTATTATTTCCTCAACGAATATTAATGAAACATGCGGACTACTAAATGCCGCCATTGATTTAACTGTTTCAGGAGGATTTTCTCCTTATGCCTATATGTGGAGCAACTCTGCAGTAACTCAAGATATTAGTGGAATAGGGGTGGGATTATATACTGTGACGGTTTCAGATTTTCAGGGTTGTACGAATACTTATTCAGTGAATATCAGTAATTCGAGCGGACCAATATTAAGTGAAACGCATATAAATGTATCGTGTTTTGGGGCAGGTAATGGAAGTATTAATTTAACTGTTACCGGAGGAGTATCTCCTTATTTATATTTCTGGAATAATTCTTCAACCACTCAGGACCAAACTAATTTGATTGCTGGAAATTATTCGGTAACAGTCACGGATAATAATAATTGCCAATCAAATATTTCAGTAACTATTTCAGAGCCCGGTACATTGTTGATTAATGAGTTACATGTTGATGCAAGCTGTTCAGTTGGTAATGGAAGTATTGATTTGTCAGTCTCAGGTGGAACAGGTGGCTATTCATATTTATGGAATAATGGAACAACTTTAGAAGATTTAACAAGTCTCTTTTCAGGTTTATATACAATTACAGTTTCTGATGCAAATATCTGCACTGGTTCACTTTCAATAAATATCGGGAATTCAGCAGGGGTTTCTTTATCAGAAACTCATTTTAATGCGTTATGTAATGGTTCAAGTTCCGGGTCAATAGATTTATCTGTATCAGGTGCATCACCGCCTTTTGCTTACAATTGGAACAATGCAGCAACAACTCAAGATATTAATTTGTTAGCTGCAGGTGTTTATACAGTTACTGTTAGTGATTTAAATAATTGCGAGTCAACTCTGTCTATTATTATTTCTGAACCAGCTGTTCTTAATCTGAGTGAATCAAATTCTGATGTTTTGTGTAATGGAAGTAATTCGGGAGCTATTGATGTTAGTGTTTCTGGAGGAACATCTCCGTATTTTTATTTATGGAGCAATAGTTTCACAACTCAGGACTTAAGTTCTTTAACAACAGGGAATTACTCAGTAACAGTAAATGATATTAATAGTTGTTCTGCGTCTTTAGTAGTAAATATTTCAGAACCTTCATTGTTAACAGTAGCTGAATCCCATGTTAATTCAAATTGCGGGAATTTAAATGGAAGCATTGATTTAACTGTTGGCGGAGGTATTTCACCTTATTTGTTTTTATGGAACAATTCAGCAACCACCGAAGATTTAAGTTTAATTAATCCAGGAAATTATTCCGTAACAGTTACTGATGCTAATAACTGTACTATTGATTCTATAATTAATTTGCTAAATATCAGCGGACCTACCTTAACAGAAACTCATAGTGATGTTTTGTGTTTTGGAAATAATTCAGGATCAATTGATTTGTCAATTTCTGCAGGTTCATCCCCATACAATTATTTGTGGAGTAATGGGGCAACTACAGAGGATATCTCAAATCTAGTTTCTGGAACTTATACTGTAACTGCCAATGATTTAAATAATTGTCAAGTTATTTTAAGTGTTGCTATTTTAGAGCAACTTGCTATTTCAATATCAGAAAACCATTCAGATGCAAATTGTGGAATTTCTAATGGAAATATTGATTTGTCAATTAGTGGAGGAACAATGCCTTATTCTTATTTGTGGAATAATTCAATGACCACTGAGGATTTGATGAACATTGCTGCAGGAATTTATTTTATTACAGTAACTGATGCAAATAACTGTACTAATGCTATTTTAGTAAATATTATTAATTTAAGTGGTCCGGTTTTGTCCGAAACACATAATAATGTATTATGTAATGGAGGTAATAATGGTTCTATAGACTTATCCGTATCAGGAGGAGCATCACCATTTAGCTATGTTTGGAGCAATGCACAGTTGAGCCAGGATATTAACTTGTTGACTTCTGGAAATTATTCTGTTACTGTTTCTGACTTAAATAACTGTATTGCTTCTTTAGTAGTGAGTATTTCAGAGCCTGGAATATTAATATTAAACGAAACTCATATTGATGAAAGTTGTAGTAATTCAAATGGAAGTATTAATTTATTAATTTTTGGTGGAGTTTCTCCTTATCAATATTTGTGGAGTAATAATGGAACAGCAGAAGATATTTCAGGTTTAAATGCTGGAGTTTATACAGTAACCGTAAATGATGTTAGTGGATGTACTAGTTCATTAAATGCAATAATTGCAAATATTTCTAGCCCAACTTTATCTGAATCTCATATAGATGTGTTGTGCAATGGTAATAATTCAGGTGCTATTGATATTACAGTTTCAAGTGGCGTGCAACCATATACATATATCTGGAATAACGGATCGATAAATGATGACTTGCTTAATTTATTTGTTGGGAATTATATAGTTACGGTTTCGGATTTAAACAATTGTCAAAGCACATTATCAATTAATATTCTTGAGCCAACTTCCATTGTATTGAGTGAAACTCATGTTGATGCTTCGTGCGGAGCAACTAATGGAAGCATTGACTTAACTGTTTCAGGGGGTGTTTCCGGCTATTCTTATATTTGGAATAATGCCGCAATTTCACAGGACTTAATAAATATTGCGGCTGGATTGTATACTGTTACTGTGTTTGATGCAAATAATTGTTCTTTAGCCAATTCAATCACTATTCTAAATGGAAATGGCCCCAATCTTACTGAAACACATATTAACGCGAGTTGTGGAAATTCAAATGGTTCAGTCAATTTAACAGTTTCAGGTGGAGCAGCGCCATATATATATCTGTGGAGTAATAATTCAATTACCCAGGATATTTCAAATTTGAATGGAGGTATTTACATCGTTACTACTACAGATAATAATGGATGCAGTTCATCAATTTCAATTAGTATTCAAAGTGGAAATGCAATTTCATTACAATCTACTATAACTGATGTTTCTTGTTTTGGATTTAATGACGGAGCTGTTAATTTATCTGTGAATAGTGGAGCATCACCATTTTCCTTCCATTGGAGTAATAACTCTACTACTGAAGATTTATCCGGATTAAATGGTAATAATTATGATGTTACCGTAACTGATATAAATGGCTGTACAAGTGGATTGACTGTTAATGTTGTTGAACATGCTCCTTTAATTTCTAGTCAAACTCATAATAATGAAACCTGTGGACAAGTAAATGGTAGCATAAGTTTAACCGTAATTGGAGGATATCAACCTTATTCTTATTTGTGGAATACAAGTTCAATTGCTCAGAATTTAACGGGTATTCCTGCAGGTAACTATTCTGTAACAGTATCAGATATTAATGGTTGTACTTCGGATTTAAATATTGTGGTTACTGGAACTTCAGGTCCATCGCTTCAATTAATTACAACCAATAATTCATGTTTTGGATATACAAATGGCGCTATTGATTTAATCGTAGTTGGTGGTACAATGCCGTATAGTTACTTGTGGAATACAAACTCAGTAAGTCAGGATTTAAACTCTTTGTCTGCAGGCACCTATAATGTGACTGTAACTGACGCAAATAATTGTACTACAGATACGAGCGTTATTATTTCTGAGCCAGCGTTCATCCTGCTTAGTGAAACACATGTTGATGTAACTTGCGGAAACATAAATGGGGCCATAGATTTAACAGTAAACGGAGGAGTATCACCTTACAATTATAGCTGGAGCAATTTGTCAGTCACTCAAGATTTAAATTCAGTTGGAATTGGTCAATACGATGTTTCTGTTTCAGATTTGAACAATTGTACAGTAACAACTTCTGTTAATATTATTAACGGAGGAGGAACTCTTCCGTTAAGTTTCAATTCTACTGATGAAATATGTTCAAATTCAAATGGGAGTATTGATTTGACTGTTACCTCTGGAGTAATACCATATAGTTTTAGCTGGAGCAATGGAGCAATAACAGAGGATATTTCATCAATTATTGCTGGCGTTTATAATGTTACTGTTACTGATGCCGGAGGATGTACAGGCTTGATTTCGACACAGATTAATAATCACCCGTCGGCTCAATTATCTGAAACTCATGTTAATGAGACCTGTGGAAACGCAAATGGTTCAATTGATTTGTCATCAGTTGGTGGTACCCTTCCTTTGACATTTTTATGGAGCAATAATGCGGTTACAGAAGACCTTTTAGGGTTAAATGCAGGAAATTATTCAGTAACTGTTTCAGATTCTAATAATTGCACAAGCAATTTTTCTATTCAAATATTAAACAATGCCAGTCCTTTGATTACTGAAATTCATATTGATGAAAATTGTAATCAAATTAATGGAAGTATTGATTTAACAATTAATAATGGCTTACAACCTTATAATTATATTTGGAATAATTCATTAACAACTCAAGATTTGGTAAATCTTTCAGCTGGAAATTATTCTGTTACAATAACTGACTCTAACGGATGTTCTTCTTCACAAACTGTTTTAATAAATAATATTCCTCCTGCTCAGTTAAGTGAAACACATTTGGGAACCACTTGTGGATTCAGTAACGGAAGTATTGATTTAACGGTTAATGGGGGAGCACAACCATTTATTTATACATGGAGCAATAATTCTGTTACTCAGGATTTACAAAATATAGTCCCATCAATTTATGATATAACGGTAATTGATGCGGGAGGGTGTGTCTCATTGCTTTCAGGAATTGCTATTAGTGGAAGTACTTCGCCTCAATTAAGCGAAACACATACAGCATCGACTTGTGGAAATCCAAATGCTGGTATTGATATTGCAGTTTCGAACGGGGTGACTCCTTATAATTTTATATGGAGCAATAATTCTTTTTCAGAGGACTTAACTAATGTTTTATCAGGAAATTACACTGTTACAGTTTCTGATAATTTGGGGTGTACTTCATATTTAAGTATAAGTGTTAGTGATATTTCAGGTCCTCAAATATTACTTGTTCCTTCAGCTACTACTTGTGGAAGTACTGATGGAAGTATTAACCTTTCAATTAACGGTGGAACCTCAAATTTTAATTATGTATGGAACAATGGAGACACAACTGAGGATGTTGCCGGCCTTTCTGGTGGAAACTATTCTGTTACTGTAATCGATGCAAATGGTTGTGAAGCTTATGCAAGTACTGCTGTTATTGCATCAACTTATCCGAGTATTGACGCTGTAATATCAGGTAATAATGGTTGTATTCCTTTGAATGTGCAATTTACAAATAACAGTATTAATTCGACCACATATTATTGGATTTTTGGTGATGGAGCGACATCAACATCATATTCCCCTTTGCACCAATATAATCAAATCGGAAGCTTTCCGGTCACTTTAATTGAAACCAGTGTTACTGGTTGTACTGATACGATGTTGATTGATACAGTTACGATTTATGAAACACCAATCGCAGATTTTACAAGTGTGCCATGGATAAATGAATCAACCTTGCTTTCGTTAGCAAATTTCCAATTTACAAACCAATCTGTATTTGCATCAACTTATCTATGGAATTTTGGCGATGGTAATAATTCTACTGAGCAAGATCCCTTTTATATTTATACCACAGAAGGTGATTTCTATGTTACACTCTTTGCTTTTAACGATAATGGTTGTGCTGATACAGTTACTTATGGGCCATATGTACTTTTAGCTGATGGCGATATTTTTATTCCAAATTCTTTTACTCCAAATAATGATAATGTTAATGATGTGTTTAAAGTTTACGGAACAGGCATTAATTCCGTACACATGTGGATTTATGACAGATGGGGTGAATTGTTATATGACGATTATTCGTTTTCACCTGAGTGGAAGGGATTGTACCATGATATCACGCTGAATGTTGGTGTTTATGTATATGAAGTTTCAGTTACAAGGTATGACGGAACTTTAATTTGGAAAAAGGGCGATGTAACATTGCTCAAATAATTACTTTGAATGATTATATTTTTTATAATCTCCTCGTGAAAATTGTTTTTCAATCCAACAATACATTAAAATAAAAAAATATCGACTGCCCATTTCCTTAATTTTTAATTTTGATTCACCATATTTTCTGTTCGTCCAACTATTAGGTATTATAGAATAAGAATAACCCCTGATAATTGCTTTTAAGGGTAATTCAAGTGTTAAATTAAAGTGTGGTGATAAAAATGGTTTTAAACCTGTAATTACTTCTTTTCTATAAAGTTTAAATGCATTTGTTGTGTCATTATATCTTATTCCTATAAAAATCCTGACAATAGTATTTGCAACCCGATTGATGATTTTTTTTAACCATGGATAATCAATCACTTTGCCTCCTTTGATCCATCTGCTACCAAATACGCAATCAAAGCCTTCCTGCATTTTGTTATAATAGCGAATTAAATCTTCAGGATCATCAGACAAATCTGCCATCATAACAGCAACACAATCACCTGTAAATCTATCTAGTCCATATCTTACGGCATAACCAAATCCGTTAGGACCTTCATTTGTAAAATAATTGAGAGAAGGAATTTGGGCTTTTAATTCTGATAAAATTTTTTCCGTATTGTCTTTGGAATTATCGTTCACAACTACAATTTCATGGTCAACTTTATATTTTAATAAAGTTTCATAAAGTTTTAATAAGGTTTCAGTAATACTTCCTTCTTCATTGTAAGCAGGTATTACAATACTTAACTTCACGATTTAATTGCGTTTTGGTAAACTAAAAGGGCTTTTAATTAACTATTCTGAAATATGCAATGAATCTATTTCATTTCGTTCATGCGAATTTTTCTTCCTTTAAAACTTTTGCCATCAATTGCTTTTATCATTTTGTTTACTGATGATTTATCTATTTCAACAAACGAATTAGCATCTTTCAAATCAATTTTTCCAAGCACTTCTTTTTTCAAATCACTCATATCTAAAATAAATTGCAGGAAACTGGCCTTGTAAAACCCATCCTTGGTTCCGATATTTACAAAGAGCTTTGCATAATCACCATCAGGATTGTATTCTTTTCTTCTGCTTCCTTCACGGCTATCTTTTTCAGTTCGTTCGCCACGGTCTCTTGATCTTCCTGTATCTCTTCCTCTTTCGCCATCGCGAGTTGTGAATCTTTCTCTTGTACTGCTTCTTTCCATTTCACGAAGGTTTAAATCTTCGGCATGCTCATAATATTTCAGGAATCGGTCAAACTCCAATGCAGCTACACGAGTAAGTACTTCCTCCTTGCTCATATCAGCAAATTTTTCCTGCAGCATTGGAAGGTAATTTTCATAATCACCATGAGAGATGTCGGTGTTCAGTAATTTTTCCATTCCATAGAAAAATTGTTTGCGACAAACATCTTTACCAGATGGTATTTCCAATTTGTGAAAAGGAGATTGGGCTAATTTTTCAATGGTCTTCAGTTTGTATAAATCTCGCTTTGTTATAATGCTTAAACAAATTCCGGTTTTGCCAGCTCGACCTGTACGGCCGCTTCGGTGAGTATATACTTCTGATTCATCTGGCAACTCAAAGTTGATGACATGTGTTATGTCTTTCACATCAATTCCTCGGGCTGCTACATCAGTTGCAATAAGCAATTGCAAAGATTTGCTGCGAAAAGCCCCCATTACTTTGTCGCGTTGCCCCTGTGATAAGTCGCCATGCAAAGCATCAATATTGTATCCTTCACGCGTTAGCTTTTCTGAAATATTCTGAGCATCAATTTTTGTCCTAGTGAAAATCAAGCCATAAATGCCGGGATGAAAATCTATGATTCGTTTTAAAGTTTCGTATCGGTTTTGGTTTGCAGTTAAATAATACTGGTGATCAATATTTTTATTTCCGCTATTTACCTTTCCAACCGAAATTTCAACAGGGTTTTTCATGTATTTATTGCTAACCTTCCGGATTTCGGGGGGCATTGTGGCACTGAACATCCACATGCTATCGCGATTGATGGTTTGCTTACATACAAATTCAATATCTTCCTCGAAACCCATGTTCAGCATTTCATCTGCTTCATCCAGCACTACATATTTTATCTGTTGAAGGTTGATTGCTTTTCGTTCAATCAAATCAATCAGTCGTCCCGGTGTTGCAACAACAATCTGTACACCTTTCTTAATGCTTTTTATCTGATCAACAATACTTGCGCCACCATAAACAGCCTGAACAAATACTTGCGCACTGAATTTTTTATAACTCTGAATGTCTTTTACAATTTGCATACAAAGTTCCCTGGTTGGACAAACAACCAGAGCTTGTGGTGATTTTTTATCATGATCAATTAACTGTAAAAGAGGGAAGCCAAATGCTGCTGTTTTACCTGTGCCGGTTTGTGCTAATCCTAAAAAATCTTTTGTACCAGCAACTAATACCGGTATTGCTTTTTCCTGAATTGGAGTGGGTTCTGTAAATCCTAGCGCCTCAATAGCTTGAAGAAGTTGCGCATTTAATCCTAAATCTTTAAACGATGACATTACTTAATTTTTGGCGAAAGTAAGCTATTGTTGGCTGGTTTAAGATTGAAAAATGGCGTTGTTATAAAGGTTTTCTGTTCTTGGGTCAATTATTCCTCTAATTTTTTTATGAAACTATTTAAAATTGATTAAGTAATGGTGTGCGATTTAAAGGCTAAAACCACAGAAAAAAGCCTTTTGTCAACCTAAAAACACCACAATGCTTAAGACTTTCCTCTGCAAAGTCGTTTTGCGCTCAGTAATCATATTAATTGTGTTAACAAATGTTAATACCATTAAAGCGCAGACTTACACAATGACCAATGGGTCGGTTTCGACTTGTTCGGGCACTTTTTTAGATCCGGGAGGTAATTCCAATTATCCCAATAATTCAAACTATACATATACCATTTGTTCGAGTAATGGTACTCAGGTGAATGTAAAATTCACCATGTTTAAAACGCAATCGAATAATGATTTTTTATATGTCTATGATGGAAACAGCACTTCCTCCCCAATTATGGGAACATATTCAGGCTCACTAACTTATCCGCCTAGTTTAACTTCAAATAATGGATGTTTAACCTTCAAGTTTATCTCTAACGCAAGTACAAACAGTAATGGGTTTAGTGCAGTTGTTTCATGTGTTCCATCCCCAATTCATGTTGACAATACAACCTTTACGCAGACTCAATTAATAAGTAGTGTTTTCATGGGAGATTGTTTAACAGCTTCCAATATTCAATTTCATGGAATGAATGATATGATGGGATATTTTTCAAACGGTGGATCAATTGGTATTAATACAGGGGTTGTTTTAACATCAGGAAGTATTTTTAATGTTTCAGGACCAAATAATCAGGCAAATGCAACTATTGATAATGCACAACCTGGTGATGCAGAATTAACAGCATCAGTTGGTGCTGTAACTCAAGATGCTTCGTCTATTGAATTTGATTTTGTTCCAAAGAATGATTCTGTAACCTTTGAATTTGTTTTTGGTTCTGAAGAATATCCTGAATGGATTTGTCAGGGATATAATGACGCATTTGGTTTTTTTGTAACTGGCCCTGGATATGCTGCTAATTCGAATGTTGCCTTGATTCCAGGAACAACGACGCCAATTGCAATTGACAATATTAATAATTCAGGTAGTTGTGCAACCATTTACCCTCAGTATTATGTAGATAATACCAGTGGAACATCTTGCCAGTATGATGCATATACAGTTCCAATGCAAGCTGTAATTCATTGTACACCATGTTCAACTTATCATATTAAAATTGTAGTTGCAGATGTTGGAGATGGATTGTACGATTCAGGCGTGTTTTTAAAAGCGCAAAGCTTTACAGCTGGGCATAATATTGTTGTAAGTGCCACTGGTAACAACGGATCAAATGGAATTTATGAAGGATGTGATGGGTATTTCACTTTCACCAATCTCGATGGAATTGATTCTATTCCGTTAACAGTTTCTTATTCAATATCAGGAACTGCCAATAATGGAAATGATTACCAGACAATTACCAATTATGTTACAATTCCGGCTGGTCAAACCTCAGTAACGCTACCAATTATTACAAATCTTGATGCAAATATTGAAGCAAGTGAATGGGTTAAAGTGAAACTTTTATCTTACTGCAATTGCAATAACATTCCTCAGGCAACATTAATTATTTATGATAACTCAGCATTTAATGCAGTAATTTCTCCACCACAAACTATTTGCCAAGGAAGTAATGCTTCACTCACCATAAGCGCAAGCGGAAATCAGAATTTACCTTATCAATATTTATGGAGTACCGGAGCAACGACTAGTTCTATTTCTGTGTCGCCTTTGAACACCACTTCCTATCGAGTAACAGTAACTAACCCATGTGATAACGCAACCGATACAGCATCCACTTTAATTACGGTCATTCCTTCCTTAAATTTATCTGGAAACATCACGAATATTAATTGCAATGGAAATAATAATGGTTCTATCTTTTTAACAGTTACAGGCGGTCAAACACCTTATTCTTTCTTATGGAGTAATGGTAGCACTACTCAAAGTATTTCATCGCTCTCACCCGGGCTTTATACTGTTACAGTTAGCGCGGGTGTTTGTTCAACCACTTCAGCTTTTACAATCACTCAGCCAAATACGCTTGAACTAAATTTGTCTTCAGTGAATCCATCTTGTAATGGTGTAGCAAATGGAAGTGTAAATTCAAGTGTAACAGGTGGAGCCACACCATATAGTTATTTATGGAATAATGGTGCAGCAATAGCTAATCTCTCATCACTTGTCGCCGGAACTTATATTCTGACAGTTACTGATGCAAATGGATGTACGAAAACTGCAACTAATACAATTACAAATGCAACTTCTGTTTCTGCTTCAGCTTCATCAACCAATGTTTCATGTTTTGGAGGAACAAACGGAACCGCAAGTTCAACTGTAACAGGTGGAACATCGCCATTCACTTATGCATGGAGCAATGGCGCAACTACTGAGAACATCAGTTCACTGACTGCAAACACTTACTTAGTTGTAGTGACTGACGCGAATGGATGTACAGCAACATCATCATCAACCGTTTCACAACCAACAACATTATCAGTATCTGAAAATCATAATGATGCAACTTGTAGCTTATCGAATGGAAATATTTCATTAATTACAATTGGAGGTACAACTCCGTATAATTTTATCTGGAGTAATTCAGCAACTTCAAGTAGCATTATGAACCTTGCTCCTTCGAATTATACAGTAACTATTCAGGATGCAAATTCTTGTATAGCCACAGTATCTGTGAACATTGTAAATTCAAGTTCACCAGTTGCTTCGACTGTGAATGCAGCAATCTGCAACGGTGCTTCTTACACTTTACCGAACGGAACAAGTGTATCAGCAGCGGGAACCTATACTTCAACTTTAACAAGTATCAGCGGATGTGATTCAGTGATCACAACCAATCTGACTTTGAATCCTGTTTATGCTTCGACTGTAAATGCAGCAATCTGCAACGGAGCTTCATACACTTTACCAAACGGAACAAGTGTATCAGCAGCTGGAGCCTATACTTCGACTTTAATATCAGTAAGCGGATGTGATTCAGTGATCACAACCAATCTGACTTTGAATCCTGTTTATGCTTCGACTGTAAATGCAGCAATCTGCAATGGTGGTTCATACACTTTGCCGAACGGTACTTCAGTATCAGCAGCCGGAAC
>CANIPU010000028.1 GCA_947469485.1 Chitinophagaceae bacterium
ATGAGTGCATTGGCAGCAGCATTGCGCTGATCGCGATCCTTAATTGTTAAAAGATGCTCAGCTAATTTTTGTGTGATGCGTCCATATTCCGGAATTTCCATCTTCGGACGCTGTGTATTGTATTCCATATTTGATTGGAGAAGTGACAAATGTAAGGGGTAATGAGTTATTTACTAAATGTTATTGTAAGGAAGGAATTTGTCATTCCGACGAAGGAGGAAACTCTCAGTTAAATTTGAGAGATGCTTCGTTCCTCAGCATGACAGCGGCCATTTGATTTTCGAAACAAGACAATTCACTAAATTTCTGTGTAACACTAATATCAGATTTACTTTCGAAATTAGCGCGCGTTAAAAAAACAAAATGAAAGTCGGGCTTTTCTTTGGTTCGTTTAATCCTGTTCACATCGGTCATTTGGTGATTGCCAATTTTATGGCGGAGAATACTGATTTGCAAAAAGTTTGGTTTGTGGTGAGTCCGCATAATCCATTGAAGGAAAAGAAAAGTTTATTGAAAGATGCAGACCGCTTGCACCTGGTTCGGTTGGCAACGGAAGACAACACAAAATTTAAAGTGAGTGACATTGAATTCAAATTGCCACAACCTTCTTATACCATTCACACGCTCACTTATCTGAAAGAAAAATTTCCGCAACACGAGTTTGTTTTAATCATGGGTTCTGATAATCTGGAATCATTGGAGAAGTGGAAGAACTACGAAATCATTTTGCGCGACTATGAAATTTATGTTTACAGCAGAGCTGAAAAACTGAAAACTCCATTGGCAAATCACGCACATGTGAAAAGATTTGAAGTGCCGGTGATGGATATTTCTTCTTCTGAAATCAGAAAATTAATCAGTGAAAAAAAATCGGTGCGCTATCTTCTTCCTGAAATTGTGTATGAAGAAATTAAGACCAGAAAATTTTATCAGGAAACTGTTACAGTTTAATTTTTAAAAGTACCGGACAGTGGTCGCTGTGTTTTACATCAGGTAAAATTTCTGACGACACTAAATCTTTTTCCAATTCTTTAGTCGCGTTGTGATAGTCAATCCGCCATCCTTTGTTGTTTGCACGCGCATTAAAAAAATTACTCCACCAGGTGTATTGATGCGGTGCCTGATTAAAATGGCGGAAAGTATCTACCCATCCTGTTTCGAAAAATTTTGTCATCCATTCTCTTTCTTCCGGAAGAAAGCCAGATGAATTTTTATTTCCTTTCGGATCGTGAATATCAATGGGCTGATGACAAATATTGTAATCGCCGGAGAGAATAATTTTATTTCTGGTCTTCTTCAACTTCACTAAATATTCGAGGTAATCATTGAGGAAATTATATTTAAACCCCTGACGAATTTCTCCTGTAGTTCCACTCGGAAAATAAGTATTGATGAAAGTGGTGTCGCCAATATCCATTCGCAGCACTCTTCCTTCGCTGTCATATTGATTCAATCCGATTCCTAATTTAATCTGATCGGGTTTTAATTTGGTGAGAATACCAACTCCGCTGTATCCTTTTTTCTCTGCCGAAAACCAGAAATGATGGTAGCCCAGATTCTCAAATTCTTTCACATCAATTTGTTCCGGTTGCGCTTTTGTTTCCTGAAACATCACCACATCATATTTGTTTTCTTTCAGCCAATCCACCAATCCTTTTTTCATGGCTGCGCGAATGCCATTGACATTATAGGTGATGAGAGAAATTTGAGATGACATTTTATTAAGCTAATTTTTTACAACATTAGAAAGAAATAATCAATCGCAGCCTTAATGCGCATGCATTTGCTTGCCTTCTTCTTCAACTCTTTCATTAGAGTTATCGCCATCGCAAACCATCGCCACAATTTTGTTCGCTGCTTTTCTTCCGGTTTCTGCTGCGCCATTCATGTAACCCTGGTAATTGAGCGAGCAATGCTCTCCGGCAAAAAGCAAATTGCCGACTTTCTTTTTCTCCGCGCCACAAATAGTTGAGAACTGTCCCGGACGATAGCAAGCATAACTCGCCAAAGTATGTGGGTGACTTGGCCAATGCATGCGCTGCACATTGCCATTGAATTTTGCAGTGATGCCGTTCCAGATTTGTTCGAGCTTTGGCAGGTAAATATCTTTTTGCGATTGTGGTGTTCCGCTTCCTAAATCCAATCCGAGATTTCCTCCGAGGAAAACAGTGAAGCCACCCTTTGTTCCCCCTTGCAACTGACTGTTATCCCAACCGGTTTGTAAATTATTATCGGAGAAAGTATAACCGGTGTAACCCTGGTTTCTCCAGTAGCGATTATTGAATCCCATCATCAGTTTTGCGTTGGAACCATAGCCCAAATTTTGAATGGCATTTGTTTTCCAATCAGGAAGTGTTACACCTGATAGATCAACTGTGCGAAGAATAGTAAACGGAATAGTCATTACCACAATATCAGCAGTCACCAGTTGTGTGCCGCCATTCGGTTTTTCGAACCAGAGTTTGTAAGAGCCATTGGCAAGTTGCGAGAGCTTCACTAATTTTCTTTCAGTAGTAACTCTGTTCTGAACCTGATCATAAAGCTTGCTGATCACTCGTTGATTTCCGCCCTCAATTTTATATCGTTCATCACTCTCGCCAAACACATCAAATGTGCCTTGCGACACATCCGCAGAAAAAAGATACAGGAAATTGATAGATGATTGATCATCTACTTCTCTTCCGTATTCAGTTAAGTATGCAACTTCCAGTGCTTCACGAATCCATCCGCTCATGCCGATGTAATCAAAGTAAGCAGCGATGCTCATGTTATCATAAAAACTCCAGGCACCCGGATTTTGAAAATCAATAGTGTCGGGCAATGAATCAATGTCGCTTTGAATTTGTGTGGCGTAAGGAAGAAAAGCATTTATCACTTCGGTGAGGGAATAGTGCTGACCATTGAAATAATAATCCTGAAACACCAAAGTAGTTTCACTTGCCTGTTGCGTATCAACCAGCGGTAAACCAAATTCGGTAGCGAGATCGAGCATATCGGTGTGAATGCTATCTATGAATTCTCCGCCCAATTCAGTAGTGAGCCCTTGCGCCATAATATTATTTGCAGTATAAATGCGTCCGCCAACACGCGTACTTGCTTCATAAATTTTTGAATAGAGTCCTTGCTTTTTTAATTGATAGCAACAATTCAAACCTGCCATTCCGCCACCTACAATTACAATGTTGGCTCCGCAGGTTCGGTCTGCGCTTGCACCTGCAACACTCAATACTTCATCCCCTTTTTTACACGATGCAATTAATCCTCCGGCACCAATCAGTAATCCTGCTTTAGCTGTTGTAGAAAGAAAATTTCGGCGTGATGCGCTTCTTGGTTGCGAAATCATTTCAACTAACTCATCAACCTGAGGTGCTGATTTATTTTTTGAAAGCAGTGCTAATTGAAAAGCTTTTTTTAATGTGCGAAGCAATTCAGTGCGTGATTGTAAATGCCGGCTCATAAGCGAATTTTTTTATTGCGAATGAAAGTAGACGAATAAATCAAAATCGAAAAATATTTTCGATGAAAAGAAAATAATATCGGAAGTATGAAACTTTTCATCCTTCTAAAATTCTTTTTTCTATTTAATCCAGTCAAAACCAGTATATGGTCGCAACACATCAGGAATGCGAATGCCTTCTTCGCTGGTTTGATAATTTTCTAAAAGTGCCGCCACTATTCGGGGCAATGCAAGCGCGCTTCCGTTAAGTGTGTGTGCTAAATTTATTTTTCCGTTCTTGTCTTTGTAGCGGAGTTTCATTCTGTTCGATTGAAAAGTTTCGAAGTTGGAAACGGAACTTACTTCGAGCCATTTTTTCTGCGCTGCGCTATAAACTTCAAAATCATAAGTGAGAGCAGATGCAAAACTCATGTCGCCGCCGCACAAACGCAGTATTCGGTATTTCAATCCGAGTGCATTTAACAAACCTTCAACATGACTCACCATTGCATCAAGAGTTGCGTAAGATTTATCAGGATGTTCAAGCTGAACAATTTCCACTTTATCGAACTGATGCAAACGATTTAATCCGCGCACATCTTTTCCGTAACTACCTGCTTCGCGACGGAAGCATTGCGAGTAAGCACACATCTTTACAGGCAATTCTTCTTCCTTCAATAACACATCACGATAAATATTAGTAACCGGAACTTCAGCTGTAGGAATGAGGTAGTAACCATCTTCATTCACAAAATACATTTGTCCGTCCTTGTCAGGCAATTGACCGGTTGCATACCCTGAATCAGCATTGACCATCAACGGTGGTTGAATTTCCAGGAAGCCCGCAGCAATCGCTTTATCCAAAAAGAAACTGATAAGTGCGCGTTGCAGTTTTGCACCCTTGCCCATGTAAACAGGAAAGCCCGCACCTGTAATTTTATTTCCTAATTCAAAACTGATGAGGTTGTACTGCGTGGTCAATTCCCAGTGTGGTTTTGAATCGGCAGTGAGTTTTGGTTCTTCACCTCCTTCGCGCACCACAACATTTTCTTCGGGTGTTCTTCCATTCGGAACACTTACATGCGGCAGATTCGGAACACGCACCAGCAAATCATGCAACACTTTTTCGATTTGCGATTTTTTTTCTTCCAATTGCTTTGCCTCTTCCTTCAGCGAAGCTGTTTCTTTTTTCTTCGCTTCAGCTTCTTCCGATTTTTTTTGCGCCATCAACTGACCAATCTCTTTCGAAACAGCATTGAGTTTAGCTAGTATGTTATCGAGTTCAGCCTGTGTTTTCTTGCGGTCGGTATCGTGAGCTATGATGTCGTCAATAATTTTAGTTCCGTCGAAATGCTTTATGGCAAGACGGACGAGCACATCGTCTTTATTATTCTGAATATGATTTAGCTGTAACATTATTCTCAAAAAATTTTTGCGAAGATAATTTTAAAATGAAGTGATGAAAGATGAAACGAAATTGGATTATATTATTTTAATGCCCGCTTTTTAAACAAATAAAAATTATTTGCTCAATTAAACGCACTGATTACCTTTACCCCATCAACCGAACTGTTCAGGTTGCTGAGTCGAAATTTTCAAAACCATATTTACTGCTCTAAGTTTTCCTGATCAGGCATCTTTCTAAATAATAATCACAAAACTAAATTAACATAAACAACATTTTTTGCTGTTGACATTATGTACGACATTTTACAATTGAACGACATGCTCGTTCCCGAACTGCATGAAATTGCAGAAAAGCTTCACCTTGCTGACCACAAGAAGTTATCGAAACAGGATTTGATTTATAAAATCCTTGACAAACAAGCAGTATCTCCTGAACTTGTTCGGGGAAAATCTGCAGATACCTCTGAAGAAAAGAAAAAGCGAACAAAATCTAAAAAGGAAGAAAGTACGGCTACAGAAAAACCTGTAAAAGAGAAAAGGCTAGCTGCTGCAGAAAAACCCACAAAAGAAAAAAAGAATGAAAAGCAGGATGATGTACCTGCTTTACCTTCTGATAAACCGAAAGAAAAGAAAGAAACGCCTGCTAAAACCGAATATCCCTCGTCTCCTTCCTATTCTGATGGAATTATTACAGTGGATCTTTCCGGGGGAACAGCCTTTAATTATAACCCAGAATCAAGAAGGGAAGAACCTGCTCGTGTTTATGAAAAGCCTGCAGCTCCTGTTGCGCAAACTCCTCCTCAGCCTCCCCCCCAGGTTCAAGCAGCACAAAATATTCAACAGCCACCGCCTATTTCTCAACCAATAAACCAGTCAAATCAGACTACTACCCAAACACAGCAGCATCAAAAGCCTTTTGTAAAAAAAGAACCCGCGTTTAATGTTGATTTAGATGGTGTTGTAAGTTCTGAAGGGGTTTTGGAAGTATTAATTGATGGATATGGATTTTTGAGATCATCTGATTACAATTATTTATCGTCGCCCGATGATGTATATGTTTCTCCTGCACAAATTAAACTATTCGGAATAAGAACCGGAGATACTGTGGTTGGAACCATTGCTCCACCCAAGGAAGGAGAAAAATATTTTAAGCTGATTAAAGTAGATTCTGTAAATGGTAAGACTCCTGCCGATATCCGCGATCGCGTTCCTTTTGATTATTTAAAACCACTGTTCCCGGATGAAAAATTAGACCTGTGCAACGAGCCAAATAATTACTCATCGCGCATAATGGACTTGTTTACTCCGATAGGAAAAGGGCAGCGTGGATTGATAGTGGCTCAACCGAAAACAGGCAAAACCATGTTGCTGAAGGAAGTGGCAAATGCCATTGCCAAAAATCATCCGGAAGTTTATCTCATCATTTTGCTTGTAGACGAAAGGCCTGAAGAAGTAACCGATATGGAGCGCAGTGTTAGAGCTGAAGTTATTGCTTCAACCTTTGATGAACCAGCAGACAAACATGTGAAAGTAGCCGCCATTGCTCTGGAAAAAGCAAAGCGAATGGTAGAGTGCGGACACGATGTAGTAATACTTTTAGATTCCATTACCCGATTAGCGCGTGCACACAATACCACAGCTCCTTCATCAGGAAAAGTACTTTCAGGTGGAGTTGAAGCAAATGCTCTTCATAAGCCTAAACAATTTTTTGGTGCCGCAAGAAATATTGAAGGTGGAGGTTCTCTCACCATTCTGGCCACTGCATTAACTGACACTGGTTCTAAGATGGATGAGGTGATTTTTGAAGAGTTCAAAGGTACGGGTAACATGGAGCTTCAACTTGAGCGCAAACTGTCGAATAAACGAATTTTCCCTGCTATTGATGTAATTGCCTCAAGTACACGCCGTGAAGATTTATTACTCGATAAAGAAGCATTACAGCGAATGTGGATTCTCCGCAATCACCTTGCTGATATGAATCCCGAAGAGGCAATGAAGTTCCTTTTAGAGCAAATGAGGGGTACAAAAAGCAATGAAGAATTCTTAATTACCATGAATAGATAAAATTGATGTGGAAATGTGGGAAACTTCACACATATTTGCGCTCCATTTTTTTGAAGGCATAAAATAAAAGACATGAAAAGGACTTATCAACCATCGAATCGTAAACGCAAAAACAAGCATGGCTTCCGTAAGCGTATGAAAAGCAACGAAGGACAATCAGTAATAAAAGCTCGTCGTCGTCGTGGCCGCAAGAAACTAACGGTTTCAAGCGAAAAGAAACTGAAAGGATAAAAAATAGTCCGATGGCAGGCCATAATAACATCGGCTCTGCACATTCACAATCGTTCAGCAAAGCAGAGCGACTAAATTCTAAAAAACTTATGGACGAACTCTTTAACAAGGGTTCGTCTTTTGTTTTATATCCATTCAGAGTATATTGGATGATGCATGAACAACCTGTTATTTCAAAAATTCAGGTGCTGATTTCTGTTCCCAAGAAAAATTTTCCATTGGCTGTGGACCGAAATAGAATTAAGCGGTTGATGCGAGAGTCGTATAGAAAAAACAATTCTTCGCTTATTAATTCGATGATTGGAATTGAAAAAAATGTTGTTGTTGCATTTTTATTTGCCGATAAAAGATTACCGGAATATAAACTGGTGGAAGAAAAAATGATTGCTGTTTTAAATCAACTATCATTAGAAGTTAAATGATTTTAAAGTTTTTCAGATGGTTTTTTATTCTCCTAATCAAATTTTACAAACAGGCAATTTCTCCGTGGCTCATGCCTGCCTGCCGTTACACTCCTACTTGTTCTGAATACGGAATTGAAGCCATAAAAAAATACGGTGCGTTTAAAGGTGGTTGGATGGCGTTAAAAAGAATTGCAAGATGTCATCCTTGGGGCGGTCATGGACACGATCCTGTTAATTGAACCATTGTGAAATACTGAATTCAATTTTTTATTACATTTTTAAAGATAATCAGAACAAATATTATTGTACAGAATAAATCATATCATACTTTCGTTACTCATAAAAACAAAATCAAGACACACATGCGCAAATTAAAAAGATGGACAATTGTTCTTGCGCTCTCCCTCACAGTTTTAGTACCCCTTGGATTTGTAACCGATAATCTGTTTGAGGTTTCGAAGAACCTCGACATTTTCGCAACGCTTTACAAAGAGGTGAACACTTATTATGTAGATGATATTGATCCATCGAAATTTATGCGAACGGGTATTGATGCAATGCTTAATTCCCTTGATCCTTATACCAACTATATTTCTGAAGCGGAGATTGAAGGTTTCCGTTTTCAAACTACAGGAAAATATGGTGGCATTGGCGCAACTATAAGGAAATCTGGCGATTATCTCGCAATCGCCGAACCTTATGAAGGATTTGCGGCTTTCAAAGCCGGCTTAATGGCTGGTGATGTAATATTAGAAATTGACGGAAAAAGCACAAAAGGAAAAACAACTGATGAAGCAAGTAAAATTTTAAAGGGATCCCCTGGTACAACTATTAAATTATTGATTCAAAGGCCAGGAGATAAAAACACCATGTTTAAAGAATTTCCCAGAGAAGAAATAAAAATAAATTCAGTTCCTTATCATGGCATGCTAAACAACGAAATCGGATACATAAGATTATCACAGTTTACAGAACAGTGTGGTAAGGATGTAGCAGATGCAGTTAAAGATTTGAAAAGCAAAAATGATTTGAAAGGGATTGTTTTTGATTTGCGCAGTAATCCTGGTGGGCTACTAAATGAAGCTGTAAATATTGTCAATGTGTTTGTCAATAAAGGACAATTGGTTGTAGGAACGAAGGGGAAAGTTGCTGAGTGGGATAAAGAATATAAGGCATTAAATGAAGCTGTTGATACGAATATTCCTATTGTTGTTTTAATAAACAGTGGTTCTGCTTCTGCGTCGGAAATTGTGAGTGGCGCTTTTCAGGATTTAGACAGAGGCGTTATTCTGGGACAAAAATCTTATGGAAAAGGTTTGGTGCAAACTACTCGCCAGCTGAGTTATGGAACTCAATTAAAAGTGACTACTGCTCACTATTTCACTCCTTCAGGCAGATGTATTCAGGCACTTGATTATGCGCATAGAAACGAAGATGGAAGCGTGGGCAAAATTGCTGATTCTTTAAAAACCGCTTTCAAAACAAAAGGAGGCAGGGTCGTTTATGATGGTGGCGGAGTTGACCCGGATGTTTTACTGGATGCGCCAAAGTATAGCCCTATTTCAAAGAGTTTAATAGATAAAAACCTGATTTTTGATTTCGCAACTCAATTTCGTCAGCAACACGAAAAGATTGCTGATGCTAAAGATTTTAAAATGAGTGATGAAGATTGGGCATCTTTTGAAACTTATATTAAAGACAAAGAATATGATTACACAACAAAAACAGAAGACGCATTAAAAACCTTACAGAAAAATGCTGAAAACGAAAAATATTTTGATGCCATACAGTCTGATTATGATTTAATAAAAAGTAAAATTGGTCACGATAAAGAACTTGATTTGCAAAAGAACAAGGAAGAATTAATTAAATTGTTAGAACAGGAAATTGTAAGTCGGTATTATTATCAGAATGGCAGAATCATGAATGCATTGAACAATGATTCTGAAATTTTAAAAGCAATTGAACTATTAAATAACACATCATTATATAATTCAACTTTACAGGCAAAATAATTAAACGGCCAAATCTTTTTAAAGGGCAAACCTGAATTATTCTTGGCTGCCCTTTTTTTATTCCTCAAGTCAGATTAGATGAAGAATATATTCTATTCTCAGCCTATTCAATTGCTTTTAGTTTAGTTTAAGATATACATCATCGTATTCCCATTAAATTCGCACACTCAATTTTATTCATGAAAAACAAAATCAGAATTTTTCTTTTTGTCATCTGCATTGCTTTTGAAATATTTATTTCTTGCAATTTAGTTTCTGCTCAAAGTATTTCACCGGATGAATTAAAAAAAGATGTTTATTTTCTTTCTTCTGATAGTTTAAATGGAAGACAAACCGGAAGCGCAGGTGAATACTTGGCAGCTGATTATATTATAAGAAAATATAAATCAATAGGCCTGAAGCCTATGGGTGACAATGGTGGTTTTCTTCAATCATTTGAAACCAATATTGGAATAAAATATTCAGGCGAAAATTATATGAGCGTAAATCGAGCAATGTTAAAACCTGATTCAGATTATTATGTCATAAACTTTTCTGCTAGCGGTAATGTAACCGGTGAATTACAATTAGCCCAATATGGAATTTATGCTCCTCAGATTGAAATGAATGATTATGAAAAAATTAATAAAGAAAATGGAACCATTTTCTTAATTGAATCATCATCTCCTGATGGTGAAAGTCCACATTCCAAATATTATCCGTATCTCGATTTGCAATCTAAAATTCAGTCGGCTATTAAAAACGGAGCAACCGCAGTAATACTCATTAACACGCATACCGATGCAGAAGATCCTGCTAAGAATTTTTCCAAGTATTTAACTCCTGTTTTCATTCCTGTTGTATTCGTTACCAAATCTGCCTATGAAAAATACTTTACCAGCAAGAAAATTTTAATTCAGTTAAGTGTTGGGTTAGAAAAAATTTCAATCACCGGTCATAATGTTATTGCGTACAAAGACAACGGCGCTAAAACTACTGTTGTGATTGGCGCCCATTACGACCATCTTGGTCACAACGAATATGGAGGATCATTGCACAAAGGTGAGGGGAATGGAATTCATAACGGTGCCGATGATAATGCAAGCGGAACCGCAGGAGTTATTGCCTTGGCAACTGCACTTTCAAACCAGAAAAATGCAAACAACAATTATTTGTTTATTAGTTTTTCAGGTGAAGAATTAGGATTAATCGGGTCAAAATATTTCGCAGAACATTCAACAGTTGAAACCAGTACTTTGAATTATATGATTAATATGGATATGATTGGAAGATATAATTCTGAAAAAGGAATGGAAATTGGTGGCATTGGAACATCTCCTCAATTTGATTTCCTGCGCACAATGAAGGATGATAGTTTAAAATGGAAGTTAGGTGAAAGCGGAACCGGCCCTACAGATTTTACTTCTTTCTATCACATCAATGTTCCGGTTTTGAACTTTTTTACCGGTACTCATGAAGATTATCATAAACCAACAGATGATGCTGATAAACTGAATTATAAAAAAGAAGCAGAAATTCTTGAGCTTGAATTACGAATTATTGATTCTCTTAATAGAAAAGGAACACTAACTTTTACAAGAACTAAGGAATCAGAAAGCACCGGTACACCAACCTATAAAGTGAAACTCGGAATAATTCCTGATTACATGTATGAGGGTGTTGGTTTGCGGGTAGATGGTGTGAGTGATGGGCTTGTTGCAGCAAATGCTGGAATACAAAAAGGTGATATTATTATTAAAATGGGTGACTTTACAATTTCTGATATTCATGTTTATATGAAGGCCCTTGGATCAATAACTAAAGGTGATACAGTAATCATAATAGTCAAGCGTGGTGAAGAAGAAAAAAAGCTAAGCGCAAATTTCTGATGCCAAACTTTCTATTAATTGAAACTGCCGGGTCTGTTTGCTCGGTTGCTATTGCCAATGAAACTGGCGTGATTTCTATTCGTGAGAATGATGAGGGGCAACAACATGCCGCACTTGTTACTGTTTTTATTGATCAAGTATTAAAAGAAGCTGATCTGAAAATCAGTGAGCTGAATGTTGTTGCTGTAAGCGCAGGCCCTGGCTCATACACAGGATTGCGAATAGGTGTGAGCACTGCTAAAGGCGTTTGCTTTGGCTTGCAGATTCCGCTAATAGCCGTTGATTCATTACAATCATTAGCCAGTGGATTTTCAGAAGAGAAAAAACAAACCGGAATGGTATGCGGAGTATTTGATGCAAGAAGAGATGAAGTTTATTTCGGAATATGGAATGAAAAATCAAATTCAATTATCAGCAGTCGTTCTGCAATTTTAAATGATGAATTTCTTTCAATCATTAATTCAATTAAAGCACCGATTTCATTTGTTGGAAACGGAGCTGAGAAAGTTAAAATATTTTTATCGAATGAAAAACACCAATATCATCCTCAACTTAAATCATCTGCAAAGTATTTGTTGCCGAGTGCACTAAAAAAATTCAGTGAAAAGGATTTTGTTGATGTCGCATATTTCGAACCCAATTATATAAAGCCATTTTATTTTGCTGAATCAAAAAAAGTATAATCTACTTAAGAGCCTGCAATAATAAAACGCGCATGATTTCCTTCACACCACTCGAAATTCCCAAAGCATAGTTTCCTTGCTTAAAAGAAGGAAGCATTTGTGTGTTTACTATTTCCTGACATTGTTGATCAGGAAGCAACTGTTCCATACCTAGTCCGGTGCTGATTCTAACTTGTCGCTGAGTTGAAGAAACAACCACTAAAATACCATTATTAATTTCTTTTAATCCGATTCCCCATTTGTTTCCAAGCCAGGTAGCATAATCATTAATTGTAGTATGTGGCGAAAAAGATGCAGTTGTAACTACAGCAATCTGTACAGCTGTTTTTTCCTGAAAATCAGAAATTAAAAAGGTAAGGGTATCAATAGTTTTATTATCAATAATATGTTCAAAGTCATTCACCCATCCCACTGGTTTTTGAACTGCGGTATCAGCAGCAATTGTTAATTGTGGCTTAATTGAATCGGTTAGGACTTGATTTGTATCGTTTCTTTTTTCAATGGTATTCTGACAAGAAGAATTGGCCGCAACAAAAATCAGAGCGAATACAATCAGAAAATTGAATTTTATGTTTTTCATTTTTGAATATGAATTATAAATTGAATTTAAACTCTCCCTTTTCTGCCTTTTAGCAAGGCAATAAAAACCGGAATAAGCGAAACAAAAATTATGGCGAGAATTACTATTGTAAAATTATTTTTTACAGCAGGAACATTACCAAACAAATAACCGGCAAAAAGAAAAAGAACTACCCATAAAAATCCACCCAATACATTAAAAAGAGAAAAATTTTTATAATTCATTTTTCCAACACCGGCAACAAAAGGAGCAAAGGTTCTGATAATTGGCATAAAACGACTGAACACAATTGCCTGCATTCCATACTTCTCAAAAAACTCCTGAGTACGATCCAGGTTTTTCTTTTTCAAAAACCATTTATCAGTTTCAAATGCTTTAGGTCCTATCCATCTTCCAACCTGGTAATTTATTATGTTTCCGGAAATGGCAGCAATAATTAACAGAATACAAAGCAACCAAATATTCATTCCTGTGGCTTCGTTTGCACACAATGCACCTGCCGCAAACAATAAAGAATCTCCAGGTAGAAAAGGTGTAATCACAAATCCTGTTTCACCAAAAATTATAAGAAATAAAATCAGGTAAGTGAGTGTTCCGTATTGCGAAATAATTTCAGCAAGGTGTTTATCGATGTGAAGAATGAAATCAAATAGCGTGTGAATAATTTCCATGAATATTTTTTTAAGATTTTAAAACATCAAACCCAATATCGGAACGAAAATATTTATTATCGAATTGAATTTTGCCTGCATTTGTTTTTGAAATTTTTAAAGCTTCTTCCAGTGTTTTTGCAAGTGAAGTTATGGCCAGCACCCTTCCTCCTGATGTTTGCAATTTACCGTTTTGCTCGGTTGTTCCGGCATGAAAAATAATTGAATTCTCTATTGAATTTATTTCAGAAATGGTTTTTCCCTTTTCAAAAAACCCAGGATATCCTCCTGAAGTCAGCACAATTGTTGCTGCATGTTTATCTGAAATAGAAACTTTTTTTTCATTTAGCTTTTCATTTGCAACTCCCAAAAATAAATCTACCAGATCACTTTCAATTCGTGGCAGCACCGCCTCTGTTTCAGGATCACCCATTCGGCAATTGTATTCAATCATTAAAGGTTCACCATTTACAATCATCAAACCGAAATAAATAAATCCTTTGTATACCAGTTTATCCTGTTGCAATCCTTCAATAGTTGGAGCAATCATGCGCTCCTCAATCTTTTTCATCAGCAACTCATCTGCAAATGGTACCGGTGAAATAGCCCCCATTCCGCCGGTGTTTAAACCGCTGTCACCCTCGCCGATTCTCTTGTAATCTTTCGCTGTGGGAAGTAATAAATAATTAATTCCGTCAGTTAGAACAAAAACACTCATTTCAATTCCATGCAAAAATTCTTCAACCACCACTTTCTCACTTGCACCGCCAAATTTTCCATGAAGCATATCTTTAAATTCTTCTTCTGCCTCTTCCAATGTATTGCATATCAAAACTCCTTTTCCAGCTGCAAGACCATCTGCTTTTAATACAACCGGAGTATTAAGCGTTTGAATGAACTCAATCCCTTTTTCATAGCCGGTTACATCAAATGATTGATAAGCTGCAGTTGGTATATTATGCTTCTGCATAAATTCTTTTGCAAATGCTTTACTCCCTTCCAATTGTGCCGCATCTTTTGATGGACCAATAACCGGTATACCTTTTAAATCTTTATCGGACACAAAAAAATCATAAATTCCCTTTACCAACGGGTCTTCCGGTCCAACAACAACTAATTCAACTTTTTCCTGAATGCATAATTTTTTTATCGCTTCAAAATCAGTTGCACTTACAGAAATATTTTTGCCGCACTGAGCGGTTCCCGGATTTCCTGGTGCAATAAATAACTGAGAACACAATTTGCTTTTAGCAATGCTTCTTGCAAGTGCATGTTCGCGACCACCACCTCCAAGTAATAAAATATTCATTCAAAATAATTTTGAGCAGTGAAATTAATTAAGCCATGTCTTTTGAAATATCAGCTCTTACCAACGCACCATCTTTTAAAATGGGAACCACATTTGTTAAGTCGGGGCGCAAACAATATTTAATGTCATTTACCACTCCAAATTTTGCAAGTCTTTTATAATGCGATGACTGCTTCATGAAATGCAACATGTTGCGGCGGGAATTTAGATATAATTTTTCTGCAGCAAATGCAGAATCACTATCTACTAAAAAATAATCTTTCAGATTATTTATGATTGCTCCGGCAAAAATGGTGTCTTCTAGATTGAATTTGTCGCGCCAACCACTACATAATAAAACAGTATCTGTGCTTTCATTCAGCAGCCATCGTGTAAGCGCAGAAAAATTTAAAAATCCTCCGATTAAAATTTCTTTTGCATCACTCGACATTTTTATTGCCCGGGTTCCATTGGTAGTGGTTAACACCAGTGTTTTTCCCTTCACCACGCCATCCATGTATTCAAAAGGAGAATTGCCGTAAGAGAAGCCTTCTACCTTTTGTCCACCACGCTCCCCGGCAAGTATGTGGTCAGGTTTGTCTTTATATGAAAGACATTCTTCAATACTTTCTACAGGAATAACTTTAGTTGCTCCTTGGTCAAGTGCAACGGTCATTGTTGTTGTAGCACGCAATACATCAATCACCACTACTACCTTACCCTGCAAAGGATATAGCGGAAGCAAGTTAGGGGTGAGAATTACTTCGAGCGATGATTTATCTGGCACAGAGAGTTTTTAAAAATGAATTATAAATCTGAACAAATTAATTTTTATAAAAAGGCAATTTCACCACCTGAGCGCCAATTTTATTATCGCGTATGGAGATGAATATTTTGCTTCCTTCCGTTGCGTACTCAGCTTTTACATACCCCATTCCAATTGCTTTGTTGAGCGATGGCGATTGTGTTCCGCTGGTTACTTTTCCAATTGTTTCTCCGGTCTCATTCACAATCAAATAATCATGACGGGGAATTCCTCGATCAATCATTTCGAAGCCAACTAATTTTTTTATTACTCCGTTTTTCTTTTGACTTTCTATCTGATTGCGATTGGTAAACTCTTTTGTGAATTTAGTAATCCAGCCAAGTCCTGCTTCAATCGGACTTGTTGTATCGTCAATATCATTTCCGTACAAGCAAAAACCCATTTCCAACCGAAGTGTATCGCGTGCTGCCAAACCAACGGGTTTCATATTAAATTCTTTTCCAGCTTCAAAAATTTTGTTCCAGATTAAATCTACATTTGAATCTTCAAAATAAATTTCAAATCCACCTGCTCCTGTATAACCGGTATTCGATATCAATACATTTTCAATTCCAGCAAAAACTCCTTTCTTAAAAGAGTAGTAAGGTATTTCAGAAAGATTTACATCGGTTAATTTTTGAAGAGCCTTTATTGAATCCGGCCCTTGCACTGCCAGCAAAGCAGTTTTATCACTGATGTTATGCATCTCAACATTATCAGTATTGAACTTTGAAATCCAGTTCCAGTCTTTTTCAATATTGCTTGCATTCACTACAAGCATCCATTCTTTTTCTCCGAGGCGGTAAACCAATAAATCATCAACTATTCCTCCTTTATCATTTGGCAAACATGAATATTGAATTTTTTCAGGCGAGAGTTTAGCTGCATCATTTGATGTTACACGCTGAATAAGGTCAAGTGCCTTTTCTCCCTTTAAAATAAATTCTCCCATGTGAGAAACATCAAAAACTCCGGTAGTGTTGCGTACAGCCAGATGCTCATCATTAATTCCGGTATACGAAATTGGCATGTTGTATCCGGCGAATGGAGCCATTTTAGCTCCAAGGGCCAAATGGAAGTGGGTAAAGGGGGTATCTTTTATCATAAGTAAGGGCGAAGATAACAGCAGATATTTCGAATAAAAGCCGAATAATAATTTACAGAGAAAGATTTATTTCCCGTTAATGATTTGTTCAATCACATTGGCAAAATGCTGATGCTCCAGTTGATGAACTTTTTGAGCAATGGAATCAGGTGTATCGATTTCATTCAATAAAACTTTAGCCTGAAATACCATTTCACCTTTGTCAAACTCTTTATCGATTAAATGAATTGTTATTCCGGTTTCAATCTCATTTGCTTGCTTCACTGCTTCGTGCACCTTTATTCCATACATTCCTTTACCTCCGTATTTTGGCAGCAATGCAGGATGAATATTGATGATCCGGTTTTGGAATTCGTTGATTAGCAATGCTGGAATCAACCATAAATATCCTGCCAATACAATCCAATCAATACGGTTTTTATGCAGTTCAGATAATAGCCGTTCAGGATTTTTCTGATCATCTTTATTAATCATTAACACCGGAGTTTTCCATTCAGCAGCCAATTCAATAATTCCTGCTTTCGGATTATTGCAAATAATTAATGAAAGTTTTATTTCGGAATGATATCGGAAGTGCTCCTGAATTTTTTGAGCGTTACTTCCTTTTCCCGAAGCAAAAATGGCGATGTGTTTCATGGTTATAACCCGAATTCCTGTACAAATAATTGTTGAAACAATTGAGTTGCATTGCTTAACCCATCGAGCTTTTGTAATTCAAGCGAAGAAAAAATAAAATTCACTTGTCCGCTTTGATTTGATTTAGACGCTATTACAGTTGAAGCTCCTGTCCACGGAAATAAAAAGTTTGTGCTTATTTTTTTTCCAGTAAGGTTAGCGTTGTAAATCGGAACTGCTCCCGGAACCAGATTAAATGGTTTTACATTACTGATGATACTGTTGCTTTTGAGATCAGGATATCCTGCTTGTTGTGCAAATACACTGGAAGTATCCTGAAGAATTAAGGCTGTATCAGAATAAGCAATAAGTGATTGAACAGGCGTGAAATCTAAAAAAGTTGATTGTTCATCAAACGATGAAGAAACATAAACTGCTTCAAACAACTTTCCACCTGCATTAAAAAAATTATCGAGAGTGCGCTGACCGAGAGATAAAGATTTTGAAGCATCGTTACTGAACCAGATTATGGTATTGAACAATGAAAAAATCCGCGACTGCGTTAAATTATCAGGAGCAAGTTGAGTGTAAACTCCGGTTTGTTGCTGAAAAATATTCAGCGTGTCGAATGAAGTAACCCCGGCAGCAGTCAGGTTTTGCGAATAGAATGTTAAAGCAGTTGCACTTTGTGTAGGCGAAGTATATCCTTCGCACAACAAAGTGGTTGAAGATGGTTTCTTGATAAAAATTTTATATGAAGAAACGAAAGCTGACTTTGCCTCTGATTTATCAACTGCGCGGATAAATAAATGATTGGAATCATTCAATATCATTCCATTCATTAAAGTTGCCTGTGCAGTCAAATCGTTGTTTGCAAAAACATTACTTGATGGATTGTTGGTAGCAAATGTTGTAGCAATGAATGTTCCGCTACTTGCTGATATATCCAATGAATAAGGAATTTGTGAAGTGTCGTTCCAGCACAATTCGTAACGCAATAAGTTTTCGTCACCATCAGGGTCAGTTCCTTTCCAGTAAAATTTCACAACGGGAAATGTAACAGACGGATTATTCGGACCTGAAAGAAACACAACTGAAGGAGCAGAATTTTTCACAGGCAATCCTAATCGTGCAGGAGTGGGGTCGGGTATATTGAGATTGTCGATGGCGCGCACATAAAAAATAAAATCAACAGTGTCTTTTCCGGCAGGAATTGATAGAATAAATGTGCTGTCTTGTTTTGCTGTAAAGTACCAAACTGTTGAAGTAGTAATCACACTATCGAAAGTGAATTCATATCCTTTAATAAATCCGTCGGCATCATCGCCCCACCATTGCAGTTCCACCTGTGCATTCATTCTGTCGGCGCCTATGCGGATGATGGTATCAATAATGGTGTGGGTGTTGGGAGCGAGATTGTCTTTCTCAGTTCCTTTCAATCCTGTTTTACAGGAATAAAAAAGAGTGATGCTCAATAAAATTAAAAACGCAGAAAGAAACCTCGTGTTCACAGGTGCAAAGTAAATCAACGAATTGAAAAACAAATAAAAGCCCCCTTAAAGAATAGTTATTTCAGTTTTCAGAGAAATAACTCAGGGTGCTTCACCCGACTATTCTTTCACAAACTTTTCAATAACAGATTGTGTTGAATCAAAAAGTTTGAAGAAGTAAATTCCAGATGGAAGTGTGCTTACATCAAACCGATAATCAACACCTGAATAAATTGTTCCTGTTTTAAGCAACTCGCCAAGCGAATTGTAAATGCTTCCGGTCATAAAAACTTTTGAAGAAGACAATTTAAAATTCAAATTATCATTAACCGGATTCGGATAGAGTGAAAATTTTATTTCTGCCTCTGCATCTTTCACTGAATTATAAACCGTGGTGCTTTCACTGATAGTGTTATAACCTGAATTGGGACCTGTATTACCCGGTTGCATTATTCCATAATAGGCTGGTCCCAATACATATGGATAAGCAGGATCGTTATTAGAATCAAGTGTTACGAAATATGCATAAGTGCCTGAAGGATATTCAGGTGTTACTCCGAATCGTCCGTTCAATGAATCGAGAGTACCAAGTCCTGAAACAAATTCATAATCCTGAACATAAGCCCCAAGCGGATAGGTGGCGAGTGATGGTCCATAGTACTGTGGCTGCAGAATTGTTCCGTCGGGTAATGTAGTTCGGTCCGAAATGTTTCGCAAACGATAACTCGAAGTCATCTTTGTTATAGCACCTGTTCCATTTGTATTTACATAAGTGTACGAGCCGTAAACGGGAAATCCATCGAATGCAAAACCAAGAAGCGGAGCATGCGAACTGCTATCTTCTTCATCCCATAAACATTTTGGATGTACATGCAGGTGATACTCGTGTAAACCATTCGGATGACCGAGGCACGAATCCATGGTTTCCATGTCGAGATGTTCGAAGAACACAGCATTCTGGTACCACACTCCGGAATCCTGATAAGTTTTTGCATCCATTGGATTGTAAATAGAAACTCCGTTTTTCCAAATACCAATATGCCCGAACCACGGAACCACAGGAGCGCCGGTATTGTGCTGCGGGTTCAGCGTGATTTTAAAAGTGAATGCCATATCCTGAGGAAACCACGGATTGTTGGGCCAGTCATATCCAACCGGAATCCACGAGGCAATATCACTGCAGCTTACATACACATTATTAGTTGAGTACTGTACCTGCTGCACATTGGTTTCTATTCCGGCAAAACCAATTGAGTTATTGTTATTGATTATCCATGATGTAATGGTTGGAGAAAGTTGCGCTTTAGAAATAAACGAAACGAGCAAAAAGAAAACCGTAAAATATTTTTTCATGAAAAAGTTTTTACTACGACTGCAAGAAACGAAAAAGGTTTATTCAATAGCTTTCCAAAGCTGAATATTTATTCCTTCACCAACTTTTTACAAACCATTTTTTCTCCATCAAATATGGTAGCCACATAAATTCCTGCGGGTAAATCAGAAACCGGGAGGATGGTACTTGGAACATGGCTGACTCTTATAGTTTTTACCTGCTGAAAGAGGAGATTGAATAGGCTGATTTGATTTTCTCAATGAAAAAATATTTTCTTTGTTCCATAAATTTTTCTGAATGGAGTTAGCAATTATTCAAAAGAAAATATTTGTGGTTCGTGGGCAGCGTGTAATGTTTGATTTTCATTTGGCAGAAATGTATGGCGTGGAAACCCGGGTGTTAGTGCAAGCTGTAAAGAGGAACATAAAAAGATTCCCCTCTGATTTTATGTTTCAGTTGAACAGGGATGAGTTCAAAAGTTTGATATCACAAATTGTGATATCAAAAACTGAGAAACGCGGCGGCACCCAAAAACTTCCTTTTGCATTTACTGAACACAGAATCACAATGTTGTCAAGTGTGCTTCGCAGTTCAACTGCGATTGATGTAAACATTG
Organism: Chitinophagaceae bacterium; assembly: GCA_947469485.1. Lineage (GTDB taxonomy): Bacteria > Bacteroidota > Bacteroidia > Chitinophagales > UBA10324 > UBA10324. The sequence goes on from CANIPU010000028.1 coordinate 20,591, forward strand.
CAGTCGTTCGTGCTTTTATTTTTCTGAAACAATACAACAACGACATTAAACTGTTGAGGAAAGAAATGCAAGAGATGGAAGGAAAGTTCAACAGAAAATTTGAGAACATTAATGAGATTATCGAATATCTTTTAGCCAAGCCCGAACCGAAAGCAGAAAAACCTAAACCTAAAAAACAAATCGGGTTCAGAATTGGCGGGAAGAAATAATTCTGTTTAAGAAACTGTATTTCTGCATACAGCCTGCTGTCAACTTGCTTTTATTCCTTCACCAACTTCTTACAAACCATTTTTTCTCCATCAAATATTGTAATCACATAAATGCCGGCGGGTAAATCAGAAACAGGGATGGTGGTAGTTTGTGCATGGCTGACTCTTATAATTTTTACCTGCTGACCGAGGAGATTGAATAGGCTGATTTGATTTTCTGTTGGTGAAAGATTGGTGATTTTTATTTCGGTGGTGGCGGGGTTGGGGGAAATAGAAATGATCCCAAAAATTTCAAACTATTAATTCAAAATCATATACGGCATTTTTTTACTAGCATATCTCATTAAAGCATCGACTAATCTAGATGGGCTACTTCCGATTGTCCCTGAAAATTTGTGATCAAAATTCCAAATTAATTTATTTGTTTTTCTGTCGTGAATATTCATAGAAACATGAATTTCATTTGTTGATCCATATGCTCCAAATAATGCAAGAACAACTGCTCCACCGTCAGAAATAGGTTTTGATAATGAAAAATTTGATTTAATAATTCCATCAACATTTAGTATCCTACAAATATCTTCTACTGAAAGTAAGCTGTCAGAAAATCCAGCTTTGTTTAACAAAAAATTTGTTTGGTCAATGTCTAATATATCTTGAGTTATTTTCCCTTGCATTTTTCTGGTTAACATCCATGAATAAATTTCTTGTTGGAAATTAGTCGATTCAGTCCTTTGTTGCTCCTTCATTGATTTTGCATCAACATTTTTATTAGCAGCAATAGAAACTGTCGGTGGAATAACTGCAATAAGCTTATGACTTTGCGCTATTGAATAAGCATTTGGCGAATAATAAATCTTTGCACAAGATTCAAAAATCAAAATGCTAATAAGCATAACCAGTTTAATTGGACGCATAGAATAATTTTTATTAGTCGATATTAATTATTTGTTTCAAATAATTCTAATTTTAGATAGTGAATTCTAATAGGTTACTTTAAATTTCGAAAAAAATTATGCGATGAGAAAATTTTTTTCAAAATATTATCTTACAATTTTCGCTTCTTCACTGTTCTTGATAATTGTTTGCTTTTATCTTTTTACATCTTTATTTGACAATAAAGATGTCATAGGAATCATTGGAGCAATTGCAGCAATTTACTTTGGGCTTTTAAAATATAATATTGAGAATGATCAAATGTTCATGGCGCTTTTTAAAAGCTTCAATAAAAAATATGATGGAAGTGTCAACGACCTTTTTAATTCTTTAAGAAGAAATCCTGAACACCAGTTAACTGAATTAGAAAAAAATTCAATCATCGACTATTTCAATTTATGCGCAGAAGAGTTTTTATGGTTTGATAAGGGGCGCATTCCAAAGAAAGTTTGGCATGCCTGGAAAAATGGGATGTTGTCTAATCTGCAAATACCACAAGTAAAAAAAATTTATGATGAAGAAATTTTATACAAGGAAAGCAGAGAATCATACTATGGTTTAATAAAAGAATTAGGTATAGATTAATTTTTTTACAAAAAAATTCCATCGGGCTAAATCAATTTCCTACAAACTATTATAAGCCAGATTTTGCGAGAGCCATTTTTCTATTACATCAATGCTCATGTTCTTTCGCTTTGCATAATCTTCGACCTGGTCTTTCTCAATTTTTCCGACACCGAAATATTTTGATTCGGGATGGAAGAAATAAAATCCGCTGACGGATGAGGCAGGATACATGGCGAAATTTTCGGTGAGTTGGATGCCGGTGGTTTTTTCGGCATCGAGCAGGGTAAATAATTTTTTCTTCTCGGTGTGGTCGGGGCACGCAGGATAACCCGGCGCCGGACGAATGCCCTGGTATTTTTCTTTTATCAATTCTTCGTTGGTGAGCGATTCGTTTTTTGCATAGCCCCACAATTGGGTGCGCACATATTTGTGCAGGTATTCAGTGAATGCTTCGGCGAGCCGGTCGGCAAGCGCTTTAATCAGAATGGAATTGTAATCGTCGTGGTCTTTTTCGAAATGCGCAATCCATTTTTCAATTCCGATGCCGGCAGTGCAGGCGAAGAAGCCGAGGTAATCACCGGCACCGGTTTCTTTGGGCGCAATAAAATCCGCAAGTGAGTAATAGGATTCTGTTGCCGCTTTCTGATTCTGCTGACGAACGAAGCAGAATTTTTCTTTCACTTGTGTTCGCGCTTCGTCGTCGTAAATAATTACATCATCATCGTTAACAGTTTCAGCAGGATAAAATCCAACCACTGCATTTGCACTCAGCATTTTTTCTGCAATGATCTTATCGAGCAACTGATTTGCATCGTTGAACAATTTGGTTGCTTCTTTTCCGACCACATTATCGGTGAGTATGGCAGGATATTTTCCGGCGAGTTCCCATGCCTGGAAGAAGGGAGTCCAGTCGATGAAGTCCCGCACTTCCTGCAACGGAAAATCGGTGAACACTTTGTTGCCGATGAAGGATGGTTTTGTGGCTTCGTGATTTTTGAAATCAACTTTCAGTTTTTGCTCGCGCGCAAAGGACAGCGACACAAAATTTTTATCTCTGCGTTTTCCGAGATGCGTTTCGCGCAGTTCGTTGTATTCCTTTTTTATTTTCTGTGTGTATGCTTCCTTGGTTTCGTCCTTCAATAAATTTCCAACAACAGGCACACCACGCGAAGCATCGAGCACATGCACCACCGTGCCGCTGTATTCGGGCGCCACCTTCACGGCTGTGTGAATTCGCGAAGTGGTGGCGCCGCCAATGAGCAACGGAATTTTAAAACCCTGTCGCTCCATTTCTTTCGCCACATGCACCATCTCATCGAGCGAGGGAGTGATGAGTCCGCTGAGCCCGATGATGTCGGCTTTTTCGCGCACGGCTGCTTCGAGAATTTTTTCGCAACTGACCATCACGCCGAGGTCAACAATTTTATAACTGTTACACGCGAGCACCACGCCCACAATATTTTTCCCGATGTCGTGCACATCGCCTTTTACGGTTGCCATTAAAATTTTGCCGACTGCCTTTGCTTCTGTAACAGAATTTTTTTCTGCTTCCATAAACGGATTGAGATACGCAACGGCTTTCTTCATCACGCGCGCACTCTTCACTACCTGCGGCAAAAACATTTTTCCAGCACCGAATAAATCTCCCACCACATTCATTCCATCCATCAGCGGACCTTCAATCACGAGCAGCGGTCTGCCGAGTTTCACTCGCGCTTCTTCAATGTCCACATCAATGTATTCGACAATTCCTTTCACGAGTGCATGACGCAGGCGCTCTTCCACGGGAGCATCTCTCCATGCTTCATCACGCTCAATCACTTTGCCTTTCGATTTTATTCTGTCGGCATATTGAATTAATCTTTCTGTTGAATCACTTCGGCGATTCAATAAAACATCTTCAACTAATTCTAAAAGTTCTTTATTGATTTCATCATACACCTCAATCATTCCGGCATTCACAATTCCCATGTCCAATCCCGCCTTGATGGCGTGATATAAAAATGCGGAGTGCATGGCTTCGCGCACAGCATTGTTTCCGCGAAACGAAAATGAAATGTTGCTGATGCCGCCGCTCACTTTCGCATGCGGCAGATTTTCTTTAATCCATTTTGTGGCGCGGATAAAATCGTTCGCATAATTATTATGCTCTTCCATTCCCGTTGCAACAGTGAGAATGTTCGGGTCGAAAATGATGTCGTGCGCAGGGAATTTCACCACTCTGGTGAGAATGTCATAACTGCGCTTGCATACTTCAATCTTGCGTTCGAAAGTATCTGCCTGTCCTTTTTCATCGAATGCCATCACCACCACCGCAGCGCCGTAGCGACGAACTTTTTTTGCAACGGCAATAAATTTTTCTTCACCTTCCTTCAGCGAAATCGAATTCACAATTCCTTTTCCCTGCAAACATTTCAGTCCGGCTTCAATCACACTCCACTTCGATGAGTCAACCATCACCGGAACTTTCGCAATGTCGGGTTCGGCAGAAATGAGGTTGATGAATTTTTTCATTGCGGCTTCACCATCCAGCATTCCTTCATCCATGTTGATGTCAATCACCTGTGCGCCGTTCTCTACTTGTTGTCGCGCTACGGCAACTCCTGCATCATAATTTTCTGCAAGAATCAATCGCGCAAATTCTTTGGAGCCGGTGATATTGGTGCGCTCACCGATGTTCACGAAATTGGTTTGCGGTGTAAGTATGAGCGGCTCTAATCCGCTGAGTCGTAAGTAAGGTTTAATGATTTTCTGTTCTGACATTTTAAGTTTCTTTAACCACAGAGTTGCACTGAGTTTTTCACTAAGTAACTCGGAGTTTTTTATTTTTTCAATTCAAATTTTAACCACAGAGTTTTTTTAATTATACAATTACTCTTTTGATTCCGTCTTTTAAACTCTTGACATTAAAATTCAACAACAAGCCGATTTTGCATTTCGAAAGCTTGAGGTAAGTAATTACTTGAGCAAGATGAACTTCATTTAATTCTTCAACAGCTTTAACTTCAACCACAACCAACCTATCAATCAAAAAATCTAATCTGTAACCACATTCTAATTTCACTTCATGATAAATTAAAGGAAGAGCTTTTTGTTTTTCTATGAATAATCCTGCAAGGTTCATTTCATAATTCAAACATTCTTCATAAGCAGATTCCAATAACCCTGGACCAAGTTCTGAATGAACTTTAAAGGCGCAACCCAATATTTTTTCTGTAATAATATTCTCCTGCATCTCTGTGTTACTCTGTTTTTATTTAAAACTCTTTCTGCGGTACTCTGTGAAAAACTCTGCGCTACTTTGTGGTTAATTTATTCAGCAAGCACCGGCAATTTTCTCGGAGTAATATTTTTTACTGTTTCAGCAATTGCTTTGATATGTGCAGGAGTTGTTCCGCAACAACCACCCACGATGTTGAGGAAACCAGCTTCTGCAAATGACTTGATGATTGAAGCCATGTGTTCAGGACTTTCATCATACTCTCCCATTTCATTCGGCAATCCTGCATTCGGATAGGCGCTCACATAACACGCTGCCACATTACTCATCTCTTCAATGTATGGTCGCATTAAATCCGCACCGAGCGCGCAGTTCAATCCGATGCTTATTGGATTTGAATGAACAACTGAATTGTAAAATGCTTCGGTGGTTTGTCCACTCAGTGTTCTTCCGCTTGCATCAGTGATTGTTCCGCTGATCATCAAAGGCAATTCAATATTGTTATCATCAAAATATTCCATGATTGAATAGAGCGCAGCTTTCGAATTCAGTGTGTCGAAAATGGTTTCAACAATAATGATGTCAGCGCCGCCATCAATAAGTCCGCGAACTTCTTCGCTGTATGCTTTCACTAATTCATCAAATGAAATTGCACGATAACCCGGGTCATTCACATCAGGACTGATGCTCGCGGTTTTTGAAGTTGGTCCTAATGCCCCAGCAACGAATCGTGGCTTGTCCGGATTCTTCGCTGTAAAATCATCAGCAGCTTTGCGCGCAATTTTTGCGGAGGCAACATTCAATTCATAAGCAAGATGTTCGAGATGATAATCCGCCATTGAAATGGAAGTGCTGTTGAAAGTGTTGGTTTCAATAATGTCGGCACCCGCTTCTAAATATTTTTTATGAATTTCTTCAATGATGTGCGGTTGTGTGAGCGATAATAAATCGTTGCAACCTCTCAGCGAGCTTTCGTGTGATTTGAATCTTTCTCCCCTGTAATCTTCTTCACTTAGTTTGTATTGCTGAATCATAGTGCCCATTGCGCCATCAATAATCATGATGCGGCGGTCGAGAATTTTGCGGAGTTGTTCGGTTTTGTTTTTCATGACAAGAAAAGTTTTAATGAACGAATTGCTTCGTCCTGTTTTTTAATTTTCTTATCTTGAAAGTGAGGAGTGAAACTTAGATCCATCCTTATCTTCACCTTTCGCTGTTGCTACTTGGTTAGGAGTTGGCACCCACCGGGATGGGTTGCCAAGACTTCATCGGGCCTATTCCCTCAGTCTTTCTTGATAAGGCTGCAAATATAATTTGAAAACTTTGTCTTCAAGAATTCTATAGAAACAATTCTTCATTTATATTCCGTAGTTACATTCATCCCTCGAAATCAAAACCAACATGACCAGAAAATTTATTTTCACTCTCCTCGCATACTTCGCTCTACACTTTTCACTCTTCACTCAAAATGTTTTCGCACAAACTGAAGCAAGGCTCATGCGCTTCCCAACTGTGCATGATGACCAGGTTGTGTTCAGCTATGCAGGTGATTTATACACGGTGAGTAAAAGCGGAGGAACAGCACGCCGATTAACAAGCGATGTTGGTTTCGAAATGTTTTCAAAGTTTTCTCCCGATGGAAAAACCATTGCATTCACCGGGCAGTATGATGGCAACACCGAAGTGTTCACCATTCCAAGTGAAGGAGGTGAACCAAAGCGATTGACTTACACTGCAACACTTGGCCGCGATGATGTGAGCGACCGCATGGGTCCTAACAATATTGTGATGACATGGAAAGACAACTCACACATCGTCTATCGCTCGCGCAAAGAATCGTTCAACGATTTTCAGGGGCACTTATTTATTGCAAATGTGAATGGTGGCTTGAGTGATGAGTTACCTGTTCCGCGTGGTGGCTTCTGCAGCTATTCTCCTGATGGAAAGAAAATGGCACTCAACAGAATCTTCCGAGAGTTCCGTACCTGGAAATATTACAAAGGCGGAATGGCGGATGATGTATGGATTTATGATTTCGACACCAAGCAAACCACCAACATCACCAATACTGTTGCACAGGATATTGAGCCTATGTGGGCCGGCAATAAAATTTATTATCTCAGCGACCGCGACAGAACAATGAATCTTTTCTGTTATGATTTAACAACGAAGGAAACACGCAAGATTACTACATACACCGACTTCGATATCAAATTCGCTTCACTCGGAAACAAAGACATTACTTGGGAGCGCGGCGGATTTTTATATGTGATGGATTTGGCAACAGAAACAATTTCGAAAGTGACTGTTACACTCGAAGGTGATTTTCCAGATGCACGAACTGAGTGGATTGACGGAACAAAATTCGTTGAAGGATGGGATGCATCACCTGATGCAAAACGATTGACATTCGTGTCACGCGGCGATGTATTTACAGTACCAACTGAAGAAGGAATCACGCGCAACCTCGATAAGAGTTCTTCGTCGCACGAGCGCAATGCAACATGGAGCCCCGATGGAAAATGGATTGCCTACATAAGCGATGCAACAGGTGAAGATGAAATTTACATGCGCTCGCAAGCAGGTGATGATGCCCCGATTCAAATCACAAAAAATGCCGACACCTACAAGTTCGAACTTACCTGGAGTCCCGACAGCAAAAAGATTTTGTGGGGCGATAAAAAACTCCGCTTGCAATATGTAAATGTGGATACAAAAGAAGCAACACTCGTAGAGCAATCGCAGGTTTGGGAAATGCGCGATTTCAGTTGGAGTCCTGATAGTAAGTGGATTGCTTACACACGACCTGAATCAAACAGCAAAAGCAAAATCATTTTATTCGGCACCGAAGCAAAAAACAAAATCGAAACAACAGATGGTTGGTACGATGTGGGCTCACCGGTTTTCAGCCGCGATGGAAAATTTTTGTTGCTGACTTCGAGCCGCGATTTCAATCCATCATTCAGCGGAACCGATTTCGAAATTGCTTACAACGACATGTCGAAAATTTACCTGCTGCCTCTTTCAGCCGATACAAAATCTCCGTTCGCCCCCGTGAACGACGAAGTGGAAATTAAGAAAGACGAAACTGTTACTGATGCAAAAACTTCCGACAAAAAATCCACTGCCGATAAACCTGCTGATAAAAAAGAAGAAACTGTTACAGTAAAAATTGATGCCGCCGGAATTCAGGATCGCTTAATCGCACTCCCCGGCGATGCAGGCAATTATTGGAACATCGAAATGCTGAACAACAAAGTTTACTACCAGAAAAACTCGCAGGGCAAGGATGCACAACTCTATGTATATGATTTGAAGAAGAAAAAAGAAACTGCCGTCGGCGATTACAACACTTACCGCATCACTGCCAACGGAGAAAAAATGGTTGTCACCAAGAGCAGCAATTATTATGTCATTGATGTTCCAAGTGGCAAAGCAGATGTAGATGAGAAGGTTGATATCAGCGGCCTGAAAGTGTATGTCAATCACACCGAAGAGTGGGCTCAGATTTTCAACGAGAGCTGGAGGCAGATGAAATATTTTTTCTATGC
>CANIPU010000029.1 GCA_947469485.1 Chitinophagaceae bacterium
ATTTGAACTGTTTGAAAAAATCTTTTGGAAGCTGGCTCAACAGGTCCGGCTCCACCGGTGATTGTTTTTTGTTTTCCATTTTTCTAACTGTGTTTTGTGAATGTAATTTTTTTTCAAATTCCGTTTACACAGTTAGTTGGGCACTCTCAGAAATTCGAATTCGTTTTGAGGGCATTTTTGAGAATTTCTTTCATTTTTTCTAAATATTCGAAATAGTTAACCAAAACACCTTTATCAACAGGCTTTTTTCGATACAAACAAAGGGAGTAAGCAGAAACGAAAAATGTTTTCTCATTTTAAAGTGTAATTTAGTTCCCATAATTAAACCCTAACCGAGAATGAAACAATTCAGATTTCTTTTATTCTGTTTTCTGTTAAGTGGTTCATTTTGTTTTGGGCAAGCTGGGGTGCTGGATTCTACTTTTGGTGTAAATGGCATTTCGCCTCTATGTTTTCCTTTATCTGGACCTGAGTCGTTGGTACTTGGTTCAGATGGCAAAATTGTTTTATGTGGTATATGTGACGGTATGCCTCAAAATTATTGTTTAATCCGGTATAAGCAGGGAGGAAGACCTGATAGCAGTTTTGGTAATAATGGAATGGCATATCAGGTATATGGAACCACTGGGCAAGGAGCAGAAGAAGGGCATTGTGTAACCATTCAAAATGATGGAAAAATTCTGGTGTGTGGAAATGGAGCAGGTTATATTGAAATAGCCCGTTACAAAACAGATGGGCACCCCGACTCAACTTTTGGCACAAATGGAAAAATAGATTATTTAATTCCCGGCTCCCAGGAATCAGAAGGGTGGAGTTTAATTGTGCAGCAAGATGGTAAAATTGTTGTAAGTGGCACAGCTACTTATCCATCGGTTCAACGAATCGCAATTGCACGATTTAAAAGTAATGGGTCAATAGATCCTACCTTCGGAAATTTGGGCTCAACTACAACTTCATTGAGTCAAAACCACGGATGGGGAGTTTCGATAAAACAACAAACTGATGGTAAATTTCTAGTAGGCGGTTATTCTGCATCATCTTCGTTCATTTACAAATTTGCATTGATTCGCTATAACGCAGATGGAACACTTGATAATACCTTCGGAATAGGCGGAAAAGCGGAACCATTTTTAAATGACACCACTCATTATTATGAATATGGAAGGCAAATAGTAATACAACCCGATGGACGCATAGTAATGGTTGGGTCAACTGCTGATGCAACTCAACTTCAATTTGCGTTGCTTAGGTTTAATACAAATGGTACCTTAGATAATACTTTTGGAAATGGCGGGTTAGTAACCGCAGATTTTATGCCCTATTCAAATTTAAATGAGGGGTTTGAAGCAGCTATTCAACTCGATGGAAAAATATTGATTGTCGGAGAAACATATTTAGCCAATTCAAATTATGATTACGGGGTTATATCTAGATATAATTCGAATGGTATAATTGATTCTGGTTTTGGAAACCTTGGTAAAATAATAATAAATATTGATAGTTCAACTGGAATGCGATCAATTGTTTTACAACCTGATGGAAAAATAATTGTGGGAGGTTATTGTTTAACCTTTGGTTTAGTTCTTCTAAGATATTTATCAGGTTTAGATGTAGGAGTTCTTGATTTATCTGTAGCAGATATCCCAATTTTAATTTATCCAAACCCATTAAAATCACAGGCAACACTGCAATACAGACTCACACAAGATGAACAAATCAGTATTGAGTTATATGATATACAGGGGAAATTAGTGCAATCATTTATTTCAAATGAAACAAGGGCACCCGGAAAACATGAAGAAGTATTAAAACTAAATGAATTGCTACCCGCGGGTAATTATATTATAGGTATTGGCAATGGTAAGAACTCACAAGGAGTTAAGGTTGTGAAGGAATAGAAAAATAAATTTTTTAATGATACTTATATATGCAGGTTTACTACTTAACCAAAACTGTTCAGTGTACTAAACCAATTGTAAGCCGCTGTTAGTAGTATTAATTAAGCAGGTAATGGGGTGGTTGGTTAACATATTTACTTTTCACCAACCAATTATTAATTACATGCAAGGAGAAAACAATAATGAGTTAAAAGCCCTTGTCCACTTGCTGGATGATCCTGATCAGGAAATCATTAAAATGGTAGTAACCAAACTCACTTCGCTGGGACCTAAAATTATTCCTTCGCTCGAAGAAGAATGGGAAAAATCATTTGACCCATCGGTTCATAAAAGAATTGAAGAGGTCATACACATTATTCATACTGATACTTTGCGTGCTGATTTAGGTGACTGGGCAAAAAATCATTCTGATGATTTATTGCAGGGAGCCATTTTAGTTGCCAAGCATTTGTTTCCTGATATTAATATTTTAAAAATCCAGAACCAGGTTGAAAAACTTAAAAAAGATATCTGGCTCGAAATGAATTACAACCTCACTCCGTTGGAGCAGGTGAATGTATTTAACCATGTGTTTTACAGTTTAAATGGTTACCGCGGTTCTGAAAGCGATGGAATAAATCCTGCTTATTGCTACATCAATCATTTGCTTGAAACTAAAAAAGGAAATCCCATTTCGCTGGGCATTTTATATCTGATAGTTGCCAATCAATTGCAGATGCCTGTATATGGTGTTGACCTTCCGCAACATTTTATTTTATCGTATCACAATCACCCCATTCATAACGAACAAAGTGAGCAGGAAATCCGCAGCGATATTATTTTTTACATCAATCCTTTAAACAAGGGAATGATTTTTTCGCGCGAAGACATTACACACTACCTGCATAAGCTGGAAGTGAAACAAGAGCCCTCTCATTTTTCGCCGTGCAACAATTTGCAGGTGATTCGTTCGTTAATAAACTATCTGATAACCGGTTACGAATTGCAGAACGAAAATGATAAAGTGCTGGAGTTAAAAGAACTTCTGCAGGTTATCAGTTAAGTGCCCGAACACATTTCCGGTAAATAATTTCTTTTGAATTAATTAATTCAAATTATTATTGGCGGGATAATTGAATACACCTCGTGCTGAATACAGTTTCTTTCATTTAATCATTAAATTAATTTTATGAAATTCAAAATCATCGCTCTCCTTTTAATTGCTTTTACAGCAACTGATTCAGTTGCTCAAAAGAAACCTTACTTCACCAATGGTGGTGATATGATTTTTTCGTATGGCCTTGCAACAGATTCAGCCGGCAATGATGTAACAAGTAATCTTCGTTTTTCATCATGGTATCATTTTGAAGAAATTCTGAATATAGATTTTTCCAAAAGCGCCGGATTTATTGCCGGAATTGGTTTGCAGAATGTTGGAATGATAACTAAACCAAGTGATGGCATAACAGTAAAGCAAAGAGCTTACAGCGCAGGCATTCCAATTGGTTTTAGGTTTGGCGATTTAGAGGACAGGCAATTTATAACCATTGGCGGAGCCGGGGAGGTGATGCTTGATTATAAAGAGAAAGTATTTGACGGAAATAAAAAGATGCAGAAGCATCACGAATGGCTATCGAACAACACCAATTTATTAAACCCATCGGTGTTTCTGAGGTATCAGAAGAAAAGTGTTTACATATGTGCCAAGTACTACCTGCTTGATTTTTTAAAACCATCTGATATTCATATTGATGATGTTTCATTTATTCCGGCTTACCCAAAAACCAGTCAGTTGTTTTATTTATCCATTGGCTATTCAGGCAAAGGAAAATCAAAAGGAAAAAAAATAAATGAACCCGCACCTAAAAAAGTAAACCTGATTTAGAACAGGAGAGGAGTTTAATAAAAAAGTCCTTCAAAATTTATTTGAAGGACTTTTTTATTTTATTGAATTTTTGTTTTTTATTCTCTCACCACACTTAACGAAACAACCTTTTCAAAATAATCAGAACTGATTTTGCACAAATACATTCCTGATGAAAGAGCTTGCATGTTCAGTTGAAATTTATTTTCTCCAACCAAAAGCATTCCTGTAAAAACAGTTTGTATTTTTCTTCCGGCCAAATCAAACAATTCAATTTTTGTATTTGCATTCTGTTTCATTTGAACAACCAAACTGCTATTTGTTGAAGCGGGGTTCGGATAAAGGCTTACAACTACTGTTTCGTCTTTAATGGTTTTAATGGTAGCTATATCATTTATGCTTGTAAGGTTGGCTGAAAAAATTCCGCGCGAATGTGTAGCAATAACCACCAACCCATCATTCTCGCGCGTTACAATCATATCGCAAACCGAATTGCCAATGGTACTAGTTGCCTGCTTAACCCAAACAGTGCTGTCGGCTTGTAACTTATCGGTTGCAAATAATCCAATACTAGTTGCTACAAGGTAAGCAGTATTTCCGTCAGCAAGATGAAGGAAACTTGCCCAACGCAAAGAAGGGCCATTGCCTCCGCCTGATGAAGTAGCTTCTAAATTACCTGCTGCTTTTTTCCATGAGGTGCCACCATTATCAGAATAAAATAAACTGTAAACACTGTAATTTGAAAACACAACCATTAATTTATTGGCATCTTGCGGATCAACGGCAATGCAGTTAATGTATCCCGATACAGGAAAAATGGCTGTTGTTGAAGTGGAGGTAATATTTGTTCGTGTTGGATTTCCGGTGTTTGCATTTAAAACTTTGTAAATGTTCTTTTTAGAAGTTCCGTAATACAATACATGAGCAGGAGTTGTAGAACAGGCCAATGCTGTTATTTGTGAAGGAGCAGTTACTGTATCAGGAAAATACATCCAGTTTGTAGAAATACTATCCCAGTTACTTGCATACGGAATTCCTGCCAAATCATTATTTCTGTACAATCTGTTTCCACCTGCCAGGTACATTTTATTATTATCAACCGGATCGAGTATGTAAGGATTAATAAAAAGATAATCTTGTTTCGGAATAGGGTCAATTCGAGTAAATGAATCAATTACTCCTGTTGAAGTATTCAACTTTGTTTTCATCATTTTTCCATTCTGAATACTGAAATAAAATTCTTCCTTGTTATCAGAAATGGCACAATAAGAACCATCGCCACCACGAGGAGTAACCCAGGGAGTTGTTGCATTGGTTGTATTGGTAAACCAGCTGCCATTGTCCTGCGCACCTGCAATTATGATAGGATCATTTGCAGTTGCATTATCAACTGCGGCTGCATAAAACATAGAAGTGAGATAGCCATGATTAAATGTTTCCCATTGAACAGTGTCTTGTATGCAGTTATTGGTTTTAAAAACACCTCCGTCATTTGCGGAGTATAATATGTTTGGATTATTCGGATGAAAAAACAAAACATGCTGGTCGGGATGATGGTTTTCATACATGCCAACTTGTGGAAGAGTTGCACCTTCTTTATAACCGCCAATGAAACGCGTGTTATTCGGGTCGGCAAAGGCAGTTGTTGAACGATAAATATTTGTTCCGGCAATGAATACAGTATTTGAATCATCTGGTTTTACTCTTACCGCCATATCATAAGAACCCTGGCAGGTATATTTATCAAACATTCCACCATTGGTCGGAAGGTTCATTGAACGATCTTCCCAAACTCCGCCTGTATCACTTCCATCACCTGACAAATAAGTATATTTCCATAACGAGTTCCATTCCACATCTCCCTGAAAATTTGTATCAGGTGTGCCGGCGCCCGGTGTGTTTGCTAAAAAATAAATTACATTTTCGTCCTGTGGATTAATACCCATCACAATCCTATTATAGGCAACCGGAAAACTATCGGGCAAAATATTTACGAAAGCCTGACCATCAGTAGAGCGCCATATTCCTTTTGATGACCCATCATCACTCATTGTTACATAAACAATTCCCGTAGTTGTAACCTGAACATCAGTAAAATAACATGGAGAAGATGAACTTCCCATAACTGAAGTCCATGAAGTTCCGCCATTTAGTGAGCGGTAAAGTCGACCGTAAGTTGATGCATAAACTTCATCGTCGGTTGTATTACTTATATCTGTTGCCATACTCCATACAATATCAAATTCTTTATCAAAACCTGTTGTATTTGCTGATGAAGTTGAAGCCAGACGAGACCATGTTAAACCATTATCTGTTGATTTCATTACACCATCGCCAAGATAAAAAGCACCTCCACCACTTGCGCTTGTTCCATAACCTTCACCTGTTCCGGCATACCATGTATTTGTGTGACCTGCTCTTTTATCCTGTATTAAACAAGTAATTCCGAATGGGGTTTGATCGGGAGAAACTACTGTCCATGTATTTCCTCCATTTGTTGAACGCCAGATATCACCTGCAACTGAACCTGCTATTAAAATGGAAGTATCATTTACATCCATTGCAAAGGCTCTGGTTCTTCCACCAACATTCCATGGCCCTCTGTTTGCGAAGTTGCTGCCTCGAAGCATATTAAGATCATTTGGAAGTGAAGAAGAAAATTCCAATTCAAGAGCTCGAATATGTTCAGGCACTTTTCCGGTAGTCGGATCGGCCATTCGCATGAGTTCCCACTTTAGATAACCACCTTCTTCATCACCAAATTCCATTCCATCACTTTGTATATTAGTTCGAGAGATATTTTTTTCAGGTAAGTAGCAAAGCGAAAGCCAGCATGCCAGCACAACAACACTTTTAAAAAGAATTTTATTCATCGATTATTTTTTATCTGAAAACAAATTAAAAGTACAAATTTCTATTGGGTTAGAATTTTATATGAATAAACCGAACATTTTGTTGAATTACCTAATGAAGGCATAATATGAAGAGCTGTTAGAATTTTATCACCAATTTTTAATCCCGGAAGTTTCATTGTTAAGGTTTGATCAACAGAATCTGTAGGGGCAAGAGTAAATATAAAACCAGCTTCGGTGTTGGAGGTTAAATCAATCATGCCTGTTGCTCCGCTTCCGCAACTTTTTATTTCATCAATTTGCAACAATGCAGTGCAAGAAAATTTGCTGCACCATGAATCTACCTGGGTTGAATCAGGAGGATAAATACTTAAGACGGTGGCAACTACAATGCATGAACTAGGTGAAGCAACTGATAGTTCGTTGTTGGTTTCAGTAGTATTGATTTTTGATACCTGCATATGTTTTGAATGCTTGCAGGAAATTAAAATCAAGATAGATGAAATAAGGATTCCGGTTAATTTAATTTTCAATCGTTAATTATTTATTGGTGAATATAAAATCATTATGTTCAATAGGAAATTCATATGTTTACAAAACAAATTAACCTGTTCATGAAAAAAATAATTACGATTGTTTTCAGTTTGCTTTTAAATATTAATGCATTTTCTCAAAGTGCAATAACTTTTCATGATTATTCGGCAAGAACCATTTCAGGTGACACAATAAATCTTTCTCAGTACTATGGTAAAAAGGTATTGGTTGTAAACACGGCGAGTTTTTGTGGTTACACTCCTCAATTTGCTGATTTAGAATCGCTGTACAATCAGTATCATCAATATAATTTTGAAATCATTGGTTTTCCATGTAATGATTTTAACAACCAGGATCCAAACAACGATTCAACTATAAATGATTTTTGTACGGCAAACTATGGTGTTACTTTTCAAATGATGTCGAAGATTGCAACAATATCAGCAGATACCGCTCCAGTATATAAATGGTTGCAGCGTGCCGATTTAAATGGTGTATCAAATGCTCATGTAGCATGGAACTTTAATAAGTTTTGTATTGATGAAGCAGGTCACTGGGTTGCTCACCATATACAAACAGTCAACCCGTTAGATCCAATTATTACTGATTGGATTATGACTCCTTCAGTTATATCAGCTGTTAATACACTAACTGGTTATGAAAATAATTTATTCCAGTTTGTTTCTTCCGGATTTGATAACGCATCAATTAATTTGAAAATAAATAGAACGGAGAGTCAAAAAATGAGCATCAGTATTTATTCAAGTGAAGGGAAATTAATAACTACAATATTTTCAGGAATTGCAGTTCCTAATAGTCAAATCAGATTTGATGCATCATTGCTTTCATCAGGCATGTATTTCATAAAAGCTGAAACAACAAATTCACAGCAGACTATAAAGTATGCATTAGTGAAATAAATAAATTACCCGACTAGTCTGAATGCCTGATAAATCTGCTTGATGCTTGATTGTTCTTCGAGCAAAGCCAAAGGCAATTCGCGGGCTATATGATTTAAAAGTGATTCAATATCATCCAATGAATGAAGATTGGTAATTGGAATTCTTAATCCTGTGTTATTATAGGACACACTTGGAAAAATACTAAGATTTACAAAGTATCCTTTATCCATTAACCTACGAACCATGCTATAGCCGACACCAGGTTTCCCAACACCTATAAATTTTATCGGTGAATTAGAATCACTTATTAAGGGCAGGTTGAGTTTTTTAGCTAAATCATGAAAGTAAGTTATTCGATTTTGCAATTGCTCCTGCAATGAATAAATTTCATTTGATAAATGAATTTCTGCTGATGCTATTCCAGCGCCCAAACTCGACGGCTGCATGGGACCTGAAAAAATCATTGTGCTTCCACAATTTCTAACCCTTCTTCTTGCTTCTTCATTCGGAAAAATTAATGCACCACCACCTGAAGCAAAGGCTTTGTTTAATGAAGTAGTTAAATAAAGTCGCTCATGTCTTTTCATTTTACTTCGAACATATCCTGTTCCGTTTTTTCCGGTCCATGACATACCATGAGCATCATCGAAATATAAATGCAGTTGTTCTTGTCTGTCAAGCAATTCCATTAAATCTTCAACAGGTGAGTAATCACCATACATACTGTATACACCATCTGCCATGTACCATATTTTGTTATACTTATCCTTATTATTAAGAATAATATCTTCAAGCATATCAATCCTGTTATGGCGAACCACTTCAATTTTTCCACCGCGTGCTTTAATTAATTGCAACGCCATTTGCACACTTGCATGAAGTTTTGCGTCCATGATAACCAAATCATCAGGACTAACTAGAACTGGAATATTGCTGAAGTGACCAAGAGTAGTTGTTGGAGATGCGATAACGGGCATCTCAAACATAAGTGATAATAAATTTTCTAATTCGCGATATAATGAAAGTGATAAGTAAGCTCGAGATGAAGAAAATTGAGTTCCAAATTTTTTTATGGCTTCAATAGCACCATTTTTAATGCTTTCATTCATTTCTAAGCCTAAATAACTACAAGAACTAAAATTTATAATCTCTCTTCCTCGTATTTTTATCGTTCTTCCATCAAGAATAGCATCTTCTGTTGAAAGTTGACCAACACCTAAGTTGGTACCGGTTATTGTTACCTGATCAATAATTCGCAGGTTTTGTTCGTGATTAGTAATCTGTTTCGCCATTTATTATCTTTTGACATTACAATAATCTTATTTTTAAAGGGTTACAATGCATCGCTATTTTAAAAATTATGCTCATTTTATTTAGTATTGTATGTATTAATAGAATTTAAAAACATTTTTAGAACTAGGCCAATTATTGAGTTCTTAGGTAACTATTTTCCTTACAGTTTGTATAAGCCGGTAATTAAAAAGACAAAAATTGCCTGAATTTCAATTTAAGTATCTAATAGTGTATTGGAGAAACGCCATAAGTTTTATGGATAATGAGATTGCTTTAGGTAGAATATTGCTTTTAGCAGCAGGCTTATTATATCTTTTTTCCAGCGTTACCTTTTTCTCTCAAGGGTTAATATTTTTAACACAATTTTATGTCAATATATTTTTTGCAGCACTTACATTTTTAGTTGTTTTTCTTTCATTCATAACTGAACACATAAAAAAACATATATCACGAATTATTTTGTTTGCTACTTATTTAATTATGGGGCAAAGTATTTTAGAATGTTTTAGTAGTGATTTTGAAGTCAATAACACGATTATGTTGCTCATAACCTTTATGGTTATTTGCACGGTGTTTAAAAGCTCGATACAATTGTATCTTTTTATTGTTATAAATTTTCTCTCTATAATTTTTGTATTGGAATTTGTTAAAACTAAAATGGAACATGATGTGATAGTGGTAGTTTTTGCTACTGGCGGAATAATTTCAATCATATCACTTGGTTCAAAACTTCGCGTTCAAGATAAATTAAAAAAGAGTGAAAATCTTTTTAGAAACATTTTTAATGAATCGGCTGATGCCAACTTAATGACGAATTTTAATGAAATGAAAATCATCAACTGCAATAAACGAGCAATTGAATTATTTGATGTTTCGTCAATGGAAGAATTAATTGGCCTGGATCCTATTGCATTACAGAAAAATCCGTTTACAGATACAGAATTAGATAGAATAAAAAAGCAGATAAAAGATAATTGGGGATGGTCGAAGGAAATGGAATACAATACACGCAAGGGAAAGACTTTTTGGGGAAACCTTGAATTCCGTGTGGTGGAATATTTAAACAAACCGCATTTACAAATTCGCATTACAGATATTTCTGAAAGAAAAAGAATGGAAAAATTATTGCTTTCAGAAAAACAAGTACTGGAAATGGCATCAAAAGATAATGATTTAACCAGAGCGTTAAATCATTTAGTCACGAATATTGAAGAAATAAGCAGCGGTATGCGTTGTTCAATTCTTAAAACAAATGAAGAATCAGGTACTTTAGGATGGTATGTTGCGCCGAACATTCCCCAGGATTTTATTAAATCAATTGGTGATGTTGCCATCAGCTTAAGCTCAATATCATCAGGCAAAGCGGCAATGAGCAAGTGCAACTCATTTTGCAATAATGTTGAAACCAATGAAGATTGGAAGGAATATTTGGTTCAGGCGAGAAGGCATAAAATAGCATCATGTTTTTCTTATCCGATATTATCTGAATCAGGAAATGTACTTGGGGTATTTGAAGTTTATTATTCAACATCAATTGAAAAACCTGAAGCAAAAGATGCCGAAATAATAACACGGATTGTAAACATTATCGGAGTGCTGATGGAAAAAGATAAAGCTGTTACTGATAATAAACTTTCACTTGAACGCATAAAAACTCAAAACGAAGAACTGATAAAAACCAATTCGGAGTTGGACAGATTTGTATATAGTACTTCTCATGATTTACGAGCACCTTTAATGAATGTAATTGGCTTGGTTGATATTGTTGAATTAACCATTACCGACGAAAAGCCAAAGAAATACCTGGATATGATGAGAACCAGTGTTACAAACCTGGATAATACAATCAAAGAAATTCTTGAGTATTCAAAAAATACAAGAACAGAGGTTGAAATAGAAGAAGTGGATATGCACGAAGTAACTGAAGAGATTCTGGCTGGCATGCAGTTTATGGATGGTTCTGAGCGAGTAGAAAAACGACTGAACTTTGATATGAAGGTTCCGTTTTATTCAGATAAGAACAGGTTAAAAGTGATTTTAAATAATTTGATATCAAACGCAGTGAAATATCAGAACAAAAATGAGCCGAAGCCATTTGTTTCAATAGATGCTGTTATAACTACTGAAAAGGTGGAAATAACAATTGCTGATAACGGAATTGGAATTACACCACAGTATCAGGAAAAAATATTCGATATGTTTTATCGTGCAACCACTCAGGGAAGCGGTTCGGGATTGGGATTGTATATATTGAAAGAAACTTTAAATAAAATTAACGGAAAAATTTCAGTATCTTCAACTCCGAATGTTGGCACTACATTCAAAGTTGAAATCCCCAATGTAAAACTGAAATAAAAAAATGTCAGCAAGATTTGAAAATGTTTTACTCATTGACGATAATGAGATTAACAATGTGATGCACGAACGACTGATTGAAATTGCAGGGTTCGGTCAGAATATCGCAGTGATGCCTTCAGGTGTTGATGCGCTTGAATATTTAAAAACTATTGTTGCAAACGACCTGAGTAAAGTGCCTGATATTATTTTTCTAGATATCAGAATGCCCATCATTGATGGGTTTGGTTTTTTAGAAGAGTATGTAAAACTTTCACCTGAAATAACAACCAAGCCAGAAGTGATTATGCTTTCTTCTACTCTTGACGGTCAGGATTATGGCAGAGCAAAAGATTTTCCTCAGGTAATTTCTTTTCTGGTTAAGCCATTATCTGTTGATAAGCTTAACAGTGTAGTGATTTAACAGTATCAAAATTTTTCCAATTCATTATTATATAGCTGCTCATTTATATGATACAGTTTAAAGCTGTTGCAAAAAAATTTGGCAAGCAAGGCGAAAAAACCGGTTGGACTTATATTGAAATTTCATTCGACATTGCCGAGAAAATAAAACCGAACAACAAAAAATCGTTTCGGGTAAAAGGCAAACTCAACAATTTAATTATTAAAGAGACTGCATTATTGCCAATGGGTGACGGGAATTTTATTCTGCCGCTAAATGCAACAATCCGCAAGGCAACCGGAGTTCGTACCGGCGAAACCATCAGTGTTCAAATGCAGGAAGACAAAAGTGAATTTGTTCATGATGCTGATTTTATAGAAAGCCTTGCCGAAGAAGAAACAGCATTGTTACATTTCAATTCACTTGTAGGTTCGAATCAGAAATATTTCACAAAATGGATTCAATCGGCTAAATCAGATATCACAAAAGCAAATCGTATTGCTAAAGCCGTGAATGCACTCGCACGCAAAATGGGTTATACTGAAATGATGAGGGAAGGAAAGCCTGAAAGATTATGATTGCACAAACTCAATTTTTTTTATTTCATAAGTTTGTTTCATTGAAAGTCAAATTAATTATCATTTTCCTCATTAGTTACATTGCAGTATCTGCACAACAAAAAACTCATAATTCAATTGACTCAACTAAAATCGATTCGAAATTAATTGTTGGTTTTTGGGAATCGGCTGATTCAAATAAATACAGAATTGAATTTAATGATGAGCAGTGGGCTGTGAAATTGAAAGCTGAAGTTGGTGTAGCAGGTGGATATTTTTTTTCAAAGGATTCAACAGGAATGATGCAATTAAGTGGTTGGGCTCCTAACTGGCCGCCGTATGATTGCAGCTTGTATCTCAAAGCAAGTGATACACTCGAAGTTACTACCTTGTGTTTTATGTGCGATGCAATCACATGTAAATATGTGAGAGTGAAAAAAGAAATTGAAATTCAAAAATGAAAAAAATCATCCTATTCGTTATCGCTTTTGTATTTTCCATAATGCTGTTTTCTTCATGCACTCATTTTATTTTCTCACGATGCAACATGAAACCTGAAGCCGGCCCGTGCAAGGCCGCATTTGAGCGATATTATTATAATCCTGAAACAAAAAAATGCGAATCGTTTATTTGGGGTGGTTGCCAGGGAAAAGTGCCGTTTGAAACTCTGGAAGAATGCAAATCCAAATGCAATTGCGAATGAAAATCATTTTTCTTTTTTCTTGTTTGCTCCTGCATATTTCATCAGCGTTTTCGCAGCAACAATATTTTAATGACGAAAGCAAAACCGACTTATCATTTACACAAACGCTGGACAAATTCAACTCGCTGAAACCAAGCGATAACTGGAAAGAATTTTTTGCTGACTCGGTTTATTATGTTGCTGTTGTTGATCGGCAAGTTTGGGTGAAGCCATCAGAACTTGTGAAATTAATTTCTTACCGAAAGGACGAGCAAGAGATGCTGAATTTTTTTCATCACCATTTCCGTTTCGGATTCAGAAAAGTAACCAACGAAACTTTTGATTATGAGGATGGAGTTTTTAAAACTATGCTTGAAAACCAATATTCATTTTGCACTTATCCGTTGACGAATAAAATGGATATTGAAGAAGGAAAATGTAACTGCTTCGTGCTGACAAATGCAAGACTTCGAGAAAAACCCGATACTACTTCAAAAATAATTTCAACAATAAACAACGGATGCTACTACATTGATATTCCGGAGTTCGAAGGCAGTGAAGCAAATCCTTTTAAGGGTTGGTACAAAATGAATCTGAACGGAAACACCGGCTATATTTATTCAGAACTCGTTGTGCCTTACACCGATTACCTCACCCGCATTTACTGGACCTTTCAAAAAGGCAAATGGAAAATCAGTATCATTTATTTGCCAGCAGGATGTTGAAGAGAATTATTTGCATTAATTTTTTTGTGATTTTGGTTAACTAAAAATTAAAGTTGGGACCACCCCGAAATTTCAATTACAACTTTATCTAAGGAGTTTCACTGCAATCAAATATTACTTTTGATTGAAATCTTAAAAATCTTTTTTATGAAAATAATTTTTAGTTACACACTCATATTTTTATTCATCTCAACTATTTCTTTTTCCCAACAAAAAAACAACTCCCAATATTCAGCAAGCATTAAAGCATTTGATGCTTATTGTCAGCAAGGGTTGATTGATTGGAAAATGCCGGGAATGGCAGTGGCAATAATTAAAGATGGTAAAGTGATTTTTGAAAAAGGTTATGGTGTAAGGAAACTCAATGGTACTGATGCTTTTGATCCGCAAACAATATTTGGAATTGCATCAACAACAAAAGCAATGACTGCTGCTTGTATTGCTATGCTGGTTGATGAAGGAAAATTGCAATGGACCGACCCTGTGATAAAATATCTTCCTGACTTTCAGTTGTACGATTCTTATGTAACTCGCGAGTTACAGGTTCGCGATTTGTTGCTTCATAATTCAGGGGTAGGAAATACTGATTATCTGTGGGGGAACATGGATATTCCTTCTGATGAAATTCTTCATCGCATGAGATTGGTGGAGCCAACCTACTCGTTTCGTTCAGGATTTATTTATCAGAATATTTTTTACCTCGTTGCCGGACAAATGATTGAAAAAGTAAGCGGTATGCCGTGGGATAAATTTGTTGAGCAGCGGATTTTTATTCCGTTAGGCATGAGCAGAACATTTCCTCTTTATGCAAATGTGAATGACAGCAATCAGGCAACTCCACACTTCAATCTCAATGGCACCATCATTGAAATTGATATGTGGCGGGCAGATGCAGTTGCGCCTGCCGGTTCTGTGTTTTCGTGTGTGGATGACATGAGCAAGTGGATTTTATGTATGTGTGACAGCAGCAAGTATAATGGCGGAAGATTGCTTTCACCTGACAGTTGGAAACAGTTATTGAAACCGCAGGAAATTATAAAAGATGAAGATGAATATTATCCGACACAAACACTCACTCATCCAAACTTTACAGCATATGGTTATGGATGGTTTCAGCAGGATTATATGGGGCGAAAAATAAATTTTCATACCGGAAGTTTAGATGGTGATATTGCCATTGCCTGTGTAATTCCAGAAGAGCATTTCGGATTTTATATTTTAGGAAATCTGGACCATGCAGAGTTGCGGCATGCACTAATGTTCAAGTCAATTGATTTGTTTGTGACCGGTGGCAACAGAGATTGGAGTAGAGAATTTTTAAAACTGTATCAGTCAATAAAAGATTCAAGTAAAAAATATCAGAAAGAAGCCGATGCAAAACGAGTGCTGAATACAAAGCCAACTTTACCATTAGAAAATTATGCAGGCACTTACTCAAGTCCGCTTTATGGTGAGGTGGTGGTTGAAGAAAATAATAATGAACTTAAAATGAATATCAATCATATCTTACCACTCACACTTACCCATTGGAACTACGATACTTTCAAAGGTCATTATTCAAAATCGCACTGGCTTCCATCAATGATTTTATTTTCACTAAGCACAGAAGGTAAAATTGCAAGTGTGGAAATTGACGGACAGAAATTTGTTAAGCAGTAGCGTGTCCCAAAATTTTCATTTTGATTTATTTTGTAAACAAAAAAAGAAAAAATAATTTATGAGTTGGGTTCGCATTTGGGTTCATCTTGTGTTCTCTACCAAGAACAGAAATCCGGTTCTGTTTTCAGAAGAGAAGCGGCGATTGGTATTTCAGCACATTAAGCAAAATGCTGATGAGAAAAAACTTGGACTCGACTGTGTGAATGGATATAAGGAGCATGCACATTGTTTGATTTCATTGCCTAAAGAACAAGGCATCAGCAAAGTTGCGCAACTCATAAAAGGTGAATCTGCACATTGGATGAATGAAAATAATTTACTTGAAGAGAAATTGATTTGGCAGGATGATTATTATGCGGTGAGTGTGAGTGAAAGCCATTTGCAATCAGTGAGAAATTATATTCATAATCAGGAAGAACATCACAGAGCAAAATCTTTCAATGATGAGATTGATGAGTTTGAGAAAAAATATGGATGGAGCTTGATTAAGAATGAGGAATGATGTGGCTAAAGCCAGCTTCTGTTTGTCTTCCATATCCGTTCGCTAAAGCGAACGGCAATGGATTAGCTTCCTCTGTCGTTCATAATTTTTTCGATTGCAAATGTTGCTTGTTGCTTATCCATTGCCGTCTGCTTTAGCTGACGGAACATGAGCAATGGATGTATTTGGCTTTAGCCACATTATTTTGCAGAGAAAAAAATCTTAGTTCAGATAATTTGAAAAGTTAAGTTTGTGAGCGCGGGTAAACCTGCTAGAGAAAACAACATGCAGCTGCGGGAGGAGAAACAACAACACACTAAAAAAAATATTCAAGTAGTGAAAGAGAAAACTCTTAGCGGATTAATTCAAACTATTTTCTTTGGATTGATATGTCTTTTTATAGGTGTTACTTTTTGGTTCTACTTATCAGGAAATCCGTATTATGAATTTTTACTAATCACTCAATCTGAAACAACAAAAGGATTAGTAATTCATAGCAAAGAATTTGAAGATGTTGTAGAGCAAAATGACCGAGCCTCAGCAACTGTTTATGATGTTTCTTATGAGTTTGCCTTTACTACAAGCGAAGGAAAAAAAATTATAGGTCATGGTAAAGAAGAATATCCTGACCCTGGAAATTTGAGTGAAGCTAATATTCAACCCATTCCTGTTACAGTAGAGTACATTTCATCCAATCCAGAAATTAACAGAGTTAAAGAAATTGGGAAGGGATGCAAAACCGTATGGGAATTTATTTGGAGACAGGTATTACTCGGGGGAATTCTCTTGATTTTCTTTTCATCAATTGGAATTACGATTATCATAAATGCGATTAAAGATTATAAAACTCCAATACAAACAAAAAATTACTGATGCAAATACAATTATTATTAAGTATCAAATGGATTGCATTCATTATCCTATTATCTCTTTTAACAATCCTTCTTTATGATTTGCTTTATGTGGTATGCAAAATGTTTTACATAAAAAACGAGAGTGATTTTTGGAATATTCTTTTAATACCATTTAAAATTGGAGTCGAGTGGATATGCATGCACTTAATGTCAACATGGTGTATCAAGCAACTATTTAAAATTTGTCCCAAACAAGAAATTGGAATGTTCATGCTATTTACTCTATTTATTCCAGCAGCATTTTTTACAATATATATGTCAAGTAGAATTGAAGGAGAGTTTGTACTGCCAATGCTTGCTACGAGAATTATTTTTACTTTCATCATTAGTGGAGTCTCAACTTCAATTCTCATTTTTACTTATCTTAAGTTTAAAATAAAAAATCAAGCCTAAAAATTTCAAAGTAGTATCAACTCATATTGAAAAAGAATCCCGATTGTTGCTTGACTTGGGTGAGTTGTTTTAATTAAGTTTGTGAGCTTGGGAAAGCCTGCTGGTGAAAACAACATACAGTTGCGCGAGAGGAGAAATACCCACACACTAAAAAAATAAAATGAGTTTACTTGGAGACATAATAAATGAGTTAGTCGATTCAAATGAATCTCTTTCATCTCCATTATTGAAGACAAAAGTTTTGGCTACAAGATTGAAGAATGAAGAATTGCTTTCATGGGTAAATCATGAAGTAATGGGATATAGCGATGAAGTAGAATTACCACGATACAGAAAATATACGGCTGATATAAAAGGAACATATATTATTGGAAATACTCAATATAACGATCAACCACTTCCTTTACCTGGGTTTTCAGAAAATATAAAGGAAGTTATTTACAATATGGATTTCCGACAAAGTGTTGCTACAATTGAATCGTATGTTAAGGATAATAAATCTGGATTGCTAACCTTTACTTTTTCTGCTGAGGCAACTCAACAAATTGCATTCAACATAAGAAAATATGGCAACCGATATTTTCAATTAGTCTCAGCTAATAAATCAATTTCTGCAAATGTTGCCACTGAAATTCTTTCAGTTATTAGATCAAAGCTTTTAGATTTCATGTTAAAATTGGAGGAAGAGTTTGGGACAGAAATTCAGATTACAGATTTAAAATCAAAAAATAAAGAGATAACAAAAATCATGAGTCAAACAATAATTACTGGCGATGGAAATATTTTGAATCAAGGTGATTCTTCGAATATTACAGCTTCAATAAATATCACTAAGGGTGACATAAATGGTTTAAGAGAACAACTCGAAAAAAATAAAGTCGAAGTCCAAGATATTGATGAACTGGTTTCAATAATTGATTCTGACGAGCCAGATTTACAAAATAAAACTTTTGGCAAAAAAGTAAATGCATGGATGAACAAAATGTTCAACAAAGCACTCGAGGGAACATGGCAGATTGGATTAGATACTGGAGCTATATTATTAGCTGAAGTGATAAAAAAATATTATGGGATGTGAACTGATTCATTAGCCAATTTAGTAATGTGGCAGCGCATAATTCAAAGCACACTTAGGACCATATCCCCACTTAACAGAAATCGGGTCAGTTAATTCTCTTGAACAATATCCGCACTCACCGGTTTCAAATCCGTATCTCACTGTAAGCTCAGTTGGGTTTTTACAGAAGCGAACAAACAAGCTTAACATTGGTTTTGTCATCAGCGCCACATCATATGGTCTGATTGTTCCGTCTCGAAAAATAGAAGCAATATATTTTCCTTGAGTATTATTTTTTAGTATCAACTCATTTTTATCGATAATAATTTCTTTTCCTTTTTCAATAACCTTGTAGCCAATTGAAAATCTGTGATTCTCACTTCCTCTATATGGCAATCCCCAATCTTCAACAATTTCAATTCCTTCTTCTAATTGAGGAGCCCAAAAAATATTGTAGCTCTTCTCATCATTCTTTGATGCGATAAATCTTAAAATAGGATTACCCAAATTTTTTCTTGCCTTATCAAGTTCTGAAAAAACTTGTGTTACATCCTGACACTTAAATGGCACTGGAGGTAATGTCAAGCAATATTGAACAAGTTCTTCTCCATAGATTTCAATAAGATTCATTCCAATTGAATGAGCATAAAAAATATCGTAATCATTTCTTTCCCCAGAAAAATAACTGCGACTAATTTTTCTTGCTCTCCTGTCATTTGCTACACCTGCACAAATAGAAATTGCTTCAATATCTTCAAGACAAGTTCTTAATTTTTCTCCATCACATTGCAATGTTCTTTTTGTTTTCCAATCTCTTTTCTTCTTCAACAATATTTCAATCGGAAGCAATGGAACTTCATTTTTCATTTTCAATATTTTTCATCTAATGTAATTGATGTCACACCAAAACAAAAAAACCGGAGCCGCTAACGCGCCTCCGGTTTTTAATTTCTACTTTTTAATTTCTTATTTCAAAATAGTAATCTTCTCCGCCTTGGTCCAACATTTAAACTCGCTGGTGTAATACAAGTAACTGTCGCTTGCCTGTGGTTCGAATGTGCCGGGTACTTCGGCTTTTAAATCGAAACTAAGTGAGCGCACTTCGCCGGGTTTCATTTGGCGGTAGTAGAGCACGAGGTTGTTGTTCATGATTTCGAAGTAGTCGAATTGCTTTTTGTCTTTCAGTTCTTTTAACTGCCACGGCTGCAAACTTAAGCCCGCCGGTATTCCTACAATTGCCATGGTGGATGGCAGCCCGCCGTCAGTTTCGTTTTTAAGTGTAACACTGAGCCGCACATTGTCGCCGACTTTGCAGGTGTTAGTTGCGAGCGATGTGTTTAAACTGATTTTGCAATCTTTCGCGCTCTTCGGTGTGGCAATGTTGTAAGTGATGCTGATGCTGTAAGGCATGGCGACCTTGCATCCTTTGTAACGGATTTTTAAATCGTGGTCGCCTTCGTTGATGAATTTTTCGAGCCCTTTTATTTCGATGGGTTTGTTATCGCCGGCGGCAAAATTTGCTTCGGCAATCTGCACATCATCGAGCAGGAACTGTATGGTGCCGCTCTCGGGTGCGCGCTTGTTGAACAAACTGAATTTGCTGAGCGCCTTGAGTGCGAGTATGGTTGCCTGTGTGTTTCCCCATTCGCCGTAACCGCTGCGCTGCTTGGTGAGGAACTCGGCAACTTTTTGTGTTGCCTGGTAGCTTGGGTTGGCACTGGCAAGCATGGCAAGCAGCGAGAGCGATGATGTTTCGGTGGTGAGCGACTGACCGCCGGAGCAAACGATGCTTTGTGTTTTTCCATCGAAGCTGCCGTCGTCTTTTTGTTTGCTCAGAATTTTTGTGAGCAGTGCATCGGCGCGTGTGTTGTCGTGCATGTTGTAAAGCGTGTTGGCAGCAAGCGCGACGAGGTAATTATCGTCGCTTGCTTTTGCAGTGGTGTATGCATAGTCAACTTCCTGTTGCAGATTTTTGTAACCTGCTTCGCTGAGCGCATAAGTGATGTAGAGGTTGGTGATGTCTTCACTGGCGCGACCGAAGTAATCACAGGCTTTATCATTGCGCTGGTATCCGCCCTTGCCATCGCGGCGGGCAAAAAGCCAGTCGGCAGTGCGCGATACCATTCCTTCGTCCACTCCTGAATATAATTTTTTGTAATCAGCAAACTGCATTAAGCCATACGCTGAAAGTGCTTCGTGACCGGGTGCAGAGCCAAACCACTCGTAACCTTTTTGCTTGGTTTCAAATGTTACTAATTTCTCGTAACCTGCTTTCAATAATTCTTTTGCATGCGCATAAGTTGCTTCATCACCACTCTCGCTTGCTTTCAGATAATTCATGATCATGGCATTCGGATAAGAGCTCATGCTCGTTTGCTCGAAGCATCCACCGGGCATGCGCAGCAATCCTGACAAACCACCCAGCAGAGTGCTGACGGTTGAAGGATATGCAGTGAGTGAAACTTTTAAACTTCCCTTGAGTGCATCTTTAAAACTGAACTTGAAATTTTTCTCGAGGTCGCGACCGCTGAATGATTGCTGCACGGGAAATCCTTTAGAGTCAACGGCAACGGGCACTGTGGTTTCGTCGCTGAGTCCTTCGGTGACGAATGCGAGTTGAATGGTATCGTTTGCAATAGTGTCGTGTGCGCTCATGTTCCAGTAAATAACTTTTGTGCTTTGCCCGGCGATGGCGATGGATGTATCGCCAACAGTTCCGTTCAGTATTTTTTGTGAGAAGTGAACAGATAATTTTCCGGTGAGATTGTGAAGTGTGTTGTTCTTCAGCACAACGGGCAATTGCATTTGGTCGCCGCCGGTGAGTGTGCCGGGAATTTTTGCGGAGATGCTGAATGGTAATTGTGTGAAGAACAATTTTTCTCCACGACCAACTAATCCATCATCGCTGATTCCTTCGGCAATTATTCTGAAGGAAGAAATTAAATCGTTAGTAGTGAAAGTGAAATCTGCTTTGCCGCTGTAATCAGTTTCAACTGCTCCGTTGAAATAAAGGGTGGAAGCAAAATCAGTTCTCTTCTCCGGAGTTTTTGATGAATAGGTTTTTTGCGGGAACTCGCGGGTGCGGTAGTATTTGTTATTGTTATTCAAATTATTTACAGCAATGGAATCAGCAGCGAGAATTCCGAGTAAGCGCTGGTCAATAACTTGTTCGCCGTTTGCATTTTTGTCTTCGTCTTTATTGTTTGCTGCTGTTTCAACAGGCGGAGTAAATTTAATTTGATTCGCAGCCATGTCGCCTTCGTTATCGAATTCAACATTTTTCTTTTCCATTTTATTTTTTCCATTGCCCATGATTTGAACTTCATCCATCAACATTCCAGCACCCATTGGTGCGGCCATGTTCATTTGAGGAGCAGCTAATTGAAAATTTTCTTCGCGCACATCAAACTGAATTATATTATCTACCTGCAATTGTTGTTGCTTGGTATTGTATAACCAGATAGAGTGGTTCTCATTGTAATCTGCAATTATCAACGAACCATTACTGTATTCATCCATACTGGCAGTGACAGTTACCGGCTCGTATAAATTCAACTTATTGAAAATCACCTTTCCGTTTGCATCAGTATAATAAATTGAACCTGTGCTTTCAATTTTAATTTTTGTATTGGGCAAAATTTTCCCCGAGTAACCATCATATGTAGTGATAATCACATTCGCTTTTTCTCCGTTGTAGCGCACGATTGGTTTTTCATCTTTCAGAATTTGCTTCCAACTGAATCTTCTCCATCCGCTTGTCATCAGTAAATAGTCAAGTGCTTCAGCGCTTTTCGCTTCTGCTTTGTCGAAATAGAAATTCGGCTCTTCCACTTTTTGTTTCAAATCACCTTCAAGCATCATGGCTGATAAAATGTTTCCTGATTTATCGTCAGCGAAATTCATAAGTTGATCGTTCACTGCTTTCACTGAAAGAATGGCCGGAACAGGAATTCCATTCTCGTCGGTAGTGCGCACAGTTACATGCACGCGGTCGCGCGTTTGATATTCCTCCTTATCGGTCTTGATGGACACATTCAGTTGTCGCTCACGATTCACAAACACCAATCTTTCACAACGCGGAATCATTTGCTGGTCGAAGAAAGTAACCTGCGCAACTCCCATCGGGAAATTTGCAGTTGGAATTTCAATGTGATTTTCTCCTTCGCTCACCAATTGCGAATTGCTGTAACACACTTTGCCACGAACCATTGCAACAGTGTAAACTTTAAAAGTTCCGGTGGAGCGGAGTGTTGCGTTCACTTCATTTTTTTCGGTGCTCAGTTCCACATTGAAACCCGCAGCCACTGCATCGGGCAACGAAAAAGTTTTTTCAACTCCTTCGGGCTTGGTGAGTGTTACAGAATAAGTTTCTCCTTTCACCGGCATCATTGTAAATGAGCCCATGCCTTTATGGAAGGTGGTGAAGTCAGCCACTTTATTTCCTTTCGAATCTTTTACAATTCCTTCTACTGAAATTGCTTTATCGAATTCATCCTTCGCGCTGAATGCAATTCTGCCGGGCAATCCGTCAATCATATCACCACCTTCAGGAAAAAAATTGAGTGATAAGTTGTTCATCGAAATCGGAATGCTGCGCGAAATACTTTCGGTGGTTCCTTCGAAATCGAGTTTCACAATCATCAGCGCGTCATTCGATTTAATTTTCTCCGGGAGATTGTAACGCACGAACATTACACCATCATTTCCGGTGGTGGAATTGCCTTCCTTTATTTTCACTCCGTCCATTTGAATTTCATACGAAAAATTTTTTGTAGTAAGCGGCAGATTCTGATTGGTGCTTGCTGAAAATTTTGCAAGCACTTCTTCGCCCTTGGTGTAACTGTCTTTATCGTATGTGAGATACATTTTTAATCGTGGCAACACCACTTTCGATACTAGCACTTCTTTTGTGTATCCTGCAGAGTCGCTTTCGTTCAGCATCCAGTTGGTGTAAGCGCGCAGTTTGTAATAACCACCGGGCAACGAGGCTGCAATGGATATATCACCCGAACAATAACCATCGCGCGAAATCAGCTTCATCGTTTGCTGAACTTTTCCGGCAGGGTTAATTAATTCGATGTGCACGATATCGCTTTTTAGTGAGGGCTTCAGCGTGCTTCCGTTGCGCACAAATGCGCTGAACCAGATTTGTTCTCCAGGCGAATAAATGGGTTGATTGGTGGTGAGATAAATCCGGTCTTCCGGAAAATCTTTTTCGCGCGCCGAAATTTTTTGCTCAAGCGTATCAAGCTTCGGGTCAGATGTAACATTAATAACTCCGGTTGCCTGCAGCAAACTGAAAGCAAACAGTGTAACTGAAATCAGCAAAGGCAGAGTGTAATTGATTTTCGTTTTCATAAATAATGAATTTGGATAGTAGATGCAGAAGGAAGGGGGATTCCATAAACTGAAGTCTAAAAAAATTCCCTATGACTGAAGAATGACAAATGCGATTCCTGTTTTGTTAATTTTGTATATATGAAAATTTCTAGTTTGAAATATTCTTCTATTTTAAAACTAACCTTTCTCGGTTTTATTTTATTTCTTTTCTCTTGTAGCCGAAGTATTAATGGAATTCAATTATTCCGAGAGAAAAAAAACAAGACTGAGTTGTTTTCTAAGGATTTTGAAAATTCAAGTATTGAAATTGTTTTGTCTTCAAGTAAAACGGATATTCTAATAATCAAGAATGAAGAAGTTTCTTCTGAAGAAAAAAACAAGTGCACAAATTCAAAAGAAATTATTGAAATACCTGAACGCAATAAATTCAAAAAATTTATTGAACCTAAAATTTCAACTACAATCGCAAACCTGGTATTCAACGCAGTTCAAAAAAACATTTTCAGTGTTTCGAGAAATGAAAATGTTAAATCAGATGACCTACCAATTCATTGGGCTGCTGTTCTTTCATTTATATTCGGAACAATTTCAATTATATGCATCGCCTTATATTTCTTTGGACCAATCTCAATATTTGTTCTTCCATTACAATTAATATCAATAGCTCTGGCAATTACTTTTGGCCTGATTGCAAAGGCAACAATTAAAAAAAATCCAGATAAATATTCTGGATATGAACTTGCCAGTGATGGACTCAAATTTGGAATTGCTATGTTGTATCTCCTTTTGGCAGTTCTATTATTTGGAATTTTGTTCTTTACATATATAATGGGATAAAGAATAGTTTGTTATATACTATTTTTCCTTCCGGAATTTATATTCTGAGTTTATTAAGCGCTTCAAAAGCGTAGAATTTTAAGATTTTTGTTCCTTAGTTTTTCTTCCAAAGAATAATTTTCGGTCATAATCTTATCATAAGTTTGTTGGGTAATTAGGAAGGTTTCCTTTCAACAACTATTTTTCAAACCTGATTGGAAAAAGTTCACTCCATAAATGAATTAGATGACAAGCAATTGTTGTCGCAATATCGAAACACACAAGATAAAAATGTGGTTGCGGTGTTATACAATCGTTATGCGCACCTGGTGTTTGGTGTTTGCATGAAGTATTTAAAAAATAAGGACGAAGCTGAAGATGCAAGTATGCAGGTGTTTGAAAAACTGCTGACCACTCTTTTGCAATACGAAGTAAATGAATTCAAATTCTGGATTCATACTGTTTCTAAGAATCACTGCCTTTATATATTAAGAAAACAGCAATCTCAATTCAGGAATCAGAAGGAAATGAATAAAGATTTCCCTGTGATTATGGAAAACGAACAATCTTCGCCTCTTGATAATGCAAACTGGAAAAACGCAAAACTGGAAGAGATGAATGGTGCACTGATGCAATTGAAAGAAGGTCAAAAAATTTGTGTGGAGTTGTTTTACCTGGAGGAAAAATCGTATCAGGAAATAGTTGATCAAACAGGATATTCGATGTTGGAGGTTAAAAGTTTTATTCAAAACGGAAAGCGGAATTTGAAAATTATGTTGAGCCAAAACAATGAGTGAGGAGTTGAAAAATATGATGCAGGAGCATACCTGCCTGACCCGCAATGAAATGCAGGATTACTTGGCCGACAGGCTGGCTGGTAGTCGTTTGCGCCGGGTTGAATTGCATCTTGCCGATTGCGAATTGTGTTCTGATGCTATTGATGGTTTGAAATTGTTAACTGAAGCAGAGACCAATGAATCTCTGGTTAAAATTGATAACCACATTGGCAGAAAATTAAAAGACACTCCTTTAATAATTGTTTTAGTGCGCAGAGCCATTGCAATTGCAGCAGTATTAATGGTTGTTATTATTGGAGCATTTTACCTGAATGAATTTATGAATCAGAAGCATTTGGAAGTAACTCAGAATATTTCAGGCAAGAATGAAGAAAATGAAAAGACAGAAACTAATAGTGTTGCTAAACAAGATACACAAACAACAGGCTCTATAAAATTCACACCTCCTGTTGAGGACCTTGAGGAAAGCGAGAAACCGGATGGACAACCAACTTTAAATGGAAATTATGCAGGAACAATTTCTATGAGGGATTTAAAGAAAAAGGAGACAACAACTATTTCCGGTGATGTGGTTATGGATGATGTTCCGCCTGTTGTTGAAGCAGAAAGCATTAAAAATTCGAATGAAGAAAAGTATGATACAAAAAGTGTAACCACCACCACTTTAGATTTGGAAAAAGACAATATTGATTTTACAGTTAGCGGATCTTCACAACAATTAACCTCGCCCAACAATTCCTATTCAGCCTCACCTACTTATTCTCCTCAAATGCAATTAGACGAAGTACAAATAATTTCTTCAGGTAAAAAAAACAAAAACGGAAAAGACAAAAGTTTAGCGGAAGTTTATACTAAATCAGAAGATCAGAGATTGACAGATTCTGTTGATGCAGATATTCCTTCTGAATTATTTAATCTGGCAATGCAATACAAATCAGTCGGAGAGAAGGAAAAAGCAATTGAGGAGCTGGATAAACTAATTAAGCTAAATAATGATTTAAAACCACAGGCAATGTGGGAGAAAGCAATATTGCTAATTGAATTAAATAAAAAGGATAAAGCGAAAACTGTATTAACAGATTTATCTAATATTAA
>CANIPU010000030.1 GCA_947469485.1 Chitinophagaceae bacterium
ATTTGAACTGTTTGAAAAAATCTTTTGGAAGCTGGCTCAACAGGTCCGGCTCCACCGGTGATTGTTTTTTGTTTTCCATTTTTCTAACTGTGTTTTGTGAATGTAATTTTTTTTCAAATTCCGTTTACACAGTTAGTTGGGCACTCTCAAATTTTTAAACCGCCATTTTCAAATCAATTTCTCGAATGCGAAAAATCTTTACAACCCTGCTTCTTGTTTTTTCTCTATCGGTTTGTAAGGCGCAACAACTAAACCCACCTTCAGTTGAATGGCATAAATGTTATGGAGGTTCACAATTTGATATAGCAAGATCAATAAAACCAACTATAGATGGCGGATATATAATTGCAGGAAGTACAAAATCAAAGGATGGAGATTTTAATGGCGGTCACGGAGGAGAAGATGCAATGATTGTTAAAATAGATAGTATAGGAAATTTAGAATGGGCAAAAAATTATGGAGGTAGTAGTGATGAAAGAGCATCAATTGCATACCCAACTTCAGATGGCGGATATATTTTTGGAGGTATTACTATTTCAGATGATGGAGATTTGATACCTATACATTGTGATAGTATTTATGATTTTTCAGGGAATTTTGTTAGTTGCTTATACTTAGGTGATTATTGGGTTGTGAAACTTGATCACTTTGGTAATATAGAATGGAGTAAACAATATGGCGGACCTGGAAATGATAATTTAACAAGCCTAGTTCCAATTCCAAGCGGTGGTTATTATTTAAGTGGAACAGGTTCTTTATGTGGAACTTCTAGTTGCAATGGAGGAGATATTTCTTCTCCTTCAGGATATAATTTTTGCTGGATTTTAAAAATTGATTCAATTGGAAATATCATTTGGGAAAAATCTTTTGGTACGAATTGGCAGCTTTTCAATAACAGCGCAAAGTTGTCAAATGATGGTTCAGGTCTTATTTCAGCAAATTGGTATGGTGGTTGGAATTCGAGTTCAAATGGAGGAGATGTAGCAAATGCAAATTATCAAAATATTCCAGGATCACTCAATGGAGATCAATCTTGGCTATTTAAAATTGACAGTCTCGGAAATATTATTTGGTCTTCGGTTCTTATACCAAATCCGTATGGGGCTTTCAGCGGACCTCATTATTTTATTCCTCTTAAGAGTGGAAATATATTTATGAGCATTCGTGTAGAAGGTGGATGTGTTCTTGATCATAATTTTTGGTATCCAATAGCCAATGAAAATGGTGTACTGGTTGATTCTTTTTTGCATTCATGTCTAAGTTTTCCTTACGATGAAATGGCGAATGCGGGAATTGAATCTTCTGATAGTTTAATAATTCAAACCTATCGAAATTTCATCGAGAAATTTGATATGGATGGCAATTTGTTATGGAGAAATGAATTTAATGAATTTAGCACCTATTATGGCTTAAATCTAAATTATGATGGTAGCATGATAGCAGTTGGAACAATTGAAGATTATGATTGCAATTATGGTTTAAAAGATATTTGGGTGGTAAAATTTAATAATGATATTGGTTGTCAAGCTAACGAAACATTTATTTCAGATTCCATTTGCAATGGTGATATTTATTATTTCAATGGACAGAATCTTACTAACACTGGACTTTATATTGACACTATTAGTTCATTTAACGGTTGTGATTCTGTCATCCATTTGCAATTTACAGTTCAGCAATCTAATTCTTCAATTGGTCAAACCATTTGTTTAGGAGATAGCTACCATTTCAATGGAGTAGATTTGTATACTCAGGGGATTTATTATGATACCCTTACTTCAATAATCAGTGGTTGTGATTCTGTAATTTCACTTCATTTGGTTGTTTTAAATCCTTCTTATTTATTAATAGAAAATATTTGTTCTGGTGAAAGCTATAACTTCAATGGAATAAATCTTTCGACTTCAGGAATTTATTTAGATACATTGAATTCGAGTTTGGATTGTGATTCTATTATTACACTCAACCTTACCGTTGAAAGTGTCAATATAAACATTCAACAATCATTCAATGCACTCGTAGCATCAAGCACTACTGGAACATTCCAATGGTTCGATTGCAATTTGCAACAAATTATTCCCGGAGCAACAAGCAGTGTGTTCATCCCAACCACTTCCGGAATGTATGCAGCCATAGTCACAGAAGGAAATTGCAGCGACACCTCTTCTTGTATTCAGATTTTTACTTCGGTGAACGATTTATCAATTGACTATTCACAATTCACCATTTATCCAAACCCAACTGATGAAAATATTACAGTTCAGCTTTCGCAACCATGTAATAATTGCAGAATTGAAATCAGCAATACACTCGGAGAGTTAGTTCAAAGTTCTGAGTTCAAAGTTCAAAGCATGCAACTCGATATTCATTTACTTCCTGCCGGAATATACTTTATCACACTTCGCTCTGATAAAATAAATTTAGTGAAAAAACTGGTTAGGGATTAAAACATTAAGCTATCCTAAAATATTTATTTGATTATTCCTTCAGAGCACTTACTATTGCGCACGCAATTTTGGCTTCCACTGAATTGTATAAAGAATCTGAAAGAAATTTCTCTGCACAGTTGTTGATGTGAGAAATAATTCTATTTTTGCGTTCCCAAATTTTCACCCTACTAATAAATCGTCTGAATCCGTGCAAATTACCAAGAAAAGAAAGGCCGTAAATGCTAAAGCAAAAGACGGTGTTCAATATACTTTAGAACAAGCATCTTCATTGATAAAAGAAGTTTCAACTCCAAAGTTCGATGCATCTATTGATTTGCATATTCGCCTTGGAATTGATCCGCGCAAAGCTGACCAGAGCATCCGCGGAACTGTTGCTTTACCACACGGTACCGGCAAAACAAAAAGAGTTTTGGTTCTTTGCAATCCCGATAAAGAGGCTGAAGCTTTAGGAGCAGGGGCTGATTATGCAGGTCTTGCTGAGTATGTTGAGAAGGTAGAAAAAGGCTGGACTGATATTGATGTGATTATTGCAACTCCATCTGTTATGCCTAAGATTGCTAAACTTGGAAAAATTCTTGGACCCCGTAACTTAATGCCTAATCCAAAATCAGGAACTGTAACTGAGAATGTTGCAGATGCTGTTAAGGAGGTAAAAGGAGGAAAAATATCTTTCCGTGTTGATAAACAAGGAATTATTCACTCTTCAATCGGAAGAGTATCATTTACAAAAGAAAAAATTAAAGAAAACGCTTCTGAGCTTTTAAATATAGTGATTAAAATGAAACCTTCTTCAGCTAAAGGACAGTACCTGAAGTCGGTAACATTGGCTAGTACCATGAGCCCAGGGCTTGCGGTAGATGTTAAAACTCTTGGCTCTAACTAATTAATATGACAAAAGAAGAAAAAAATGTAACGCTTGCTGAGTTAAAACAGGAGTTTTCAACGAAAACTACTTTTTACCTGGCTGATACATCCAACTTAAGTGTTGCAAATATTAATAAACTCCGCCGTCTTTGTTTTAAAAGCGGTGTTCAAATCAGAGTAGCTAAGAATACTTTGATTCGTAAGGCCCTTGAAGCCAATAATGTTACCGATGCTGAATTGCTGAATGCACTTCACGGTCCAACATCAATCTGGTTTTCTGAGGTGGCAAATGCTCCTGCGAAAGTTATTAAGGAGTTCCGCAAAACAAACGAAAAACCCATTCTGAAAGCCGCCTACATTGATACGGCTATATTCATTGGCGATAAGCAGATTGACTCGCTAGCTTCACTCAAGTCGAAAAACGAACTCATTGGAGAAATTATCGGCTTGTTACAGTCACCTGCTAAGAATGTGGTTTCTGCCCTTAAATCCAGCGGGGGTAAATTAGCCGGCATACTTAAAACATTGGAAAACAGAACTAACTAATTTTAAAACAACAAATTAAATTAAATTAAAATGGCAGACTTAAAAGCATTTGCTGAGCAACTTGTAAGCTTAACAGTTAAAGAAGTTAACGATCTTGCAAAAATATTAAAAGACGAATATGGTATCGAACCAGCAGCAGCAGCTCCTGTTATGATGGCCGGAGGTGCAGGCGGTGGCGCTGCAGCAGTTGAAGAAAAAACATCGTTTGATGTTATTTTGAAAAGCGGCGGAGCACAAAAATTAACAGTTGTTAAAATTGTAAAAGAATTAACCGGTTTAGGGTTGAAAGAAGCTAAAGACTTAGTTGACGGAGCACCAAAGCCTGTTAAAGAAGGAGTTTCTAAAGAAGACGCTGAATCTCTTAAGGCTAAATTAACTGAAGCTGGAGCTGAAGTTGAAATTAAGTAATTTCTACTTTTGAAATAGTACAGTAGGTATGGCTTTTTGCCATGCCTACTTTTTTCATTTTTAATAAAAGCACTTTTCCAATTCATGGCATCAACTAAAGAAAGAGTAAATTTCGGCAAGCTGCAATTCGGAATAGATTATCCTGATTTTTTAGATATTCAGGTTGGGTCCTTTAAGGACTTTTTTCAATTAGAGACAACACCCGAAAGCAGAAAGGGTGAAGGTTTATTTCGTGTATTTCAGGAAAATTTTCCAATTTCTGATGCTCGAAATATTTTCGTTTTAGAATTCCTTGATTACTACATTGATCCTCCACGGTACGATATTGAAGAATGTATTGAGCGTGGATTAACTTATAGTCTTCCGTTAAAAGCAAGATTGAGATTGTCTTGTAATGACGAAGAGCATATCGATTTCCAGACTATTGTACAGGATGTTTTCCTTGGAAACATTCCATACATGACACCTAAAGGAACATTTGTTGTTAATGGAGCTGAAAGAGTAGTAGTCAGCCAGTTACACCGTTCACCTGGAGTGTTTTTTGGGCAATCGTTACACCCAAATGGTACAAAAATTTATTCTGCCCGTGTTATTCCTTTCAAAGGAGCATGGATGGAATTTGCTACTGACATTAACAATGTCATGTTTGCATATATAGATCGTAAAAAGAAATTCCCAGTAACAACATTGTTGCGTTCTATCGGATATGATACGGATAGTGAAATTCTAAAATTATTTGATCTGTCTGACGAAGTTTCTGCTAAAAGAGAATCGTTAAAGAAACAAATTGGTCGCCGTTTAGCTGCCCGTGTTTTAAGAAGCTGGGTTGAAGATTTCGTGGATGAAGATACAGGTGAAGTTGTAACAATCGAGCGTAACGAGGTAATTCTTGAGCGTGATGTTGTTTTAACTGAAAAGAATATTGAGCAGATTCTGGAAACTAAGATTGAAACAATCATTCTTCAGAAAGAGACAGCCGGAATTGACTATTCAATCATCTATAATACTTTAAATAAAGATACTTCTAACTCAGAATTAGAAGCATGTCAGTATATTTATCGTCAGCTTCGTGGAACAGATGCTCCTGATGACGAAACAGCGCGTGGTATTATCGATAAGTTGTTTTTCTCAGATAAAAGATATGACCTTGGTGAAGTTGGTCGTTATAAAATCAATCGCAAATTAGGTACACAGGAACATATTGAAAAGAAGGTTTTGACAAAAGCAGATGTTATTGCGATTGTTAAATATCTTGTTCAATTGGTTAATGGTAAAGCTGAGATTGATGATATTGACCACTTGAGTAATCGTCGTGTTCGTACTGTTGGAGAACAATTGTATGCGCAGTTCGGTGTTGGTCTTGCGCGTATGGCGCGTACCATTCGCGAGCGTATGAATGTTCGTGATAATGAAGTATTTACTCCAATTGATTTGATTAATGCAAGAACTCTTTCTTCAGTAATCAATTCATTCTTTGGAACAAGTCAGTTGTCACAGTTCTTAGATCAGACTAATCCATTATCTGAGATCACCCATAAGCGCCGTATTTCGGCACTTGGGCCCGGCGGTTTATCAAGAGAGCGTGCTGGTTTCGAGGTTCGAGATGTACACTATTCGCATTATGGAAGATTATGTACAATTGAAACACCAGAAGGACCAAACATTGGTTTGATTTCTACTCTTTGTGTTCATGCTAAAGTGAATGACAAAGGATTTATTGAAACACCATATCTAAAAGTTAATAATGGTGGGGTTGATAAAAAGAAAGTTCAATTCCTTACTGCTGAAGAAGAAGATGATAAAGTAATTGCACAGGCAAATATTCCTATTGATTCAAAAGGCAATTTTGAAGAAGAAAAAGTAAAATGCCGTCAGCAGGGAGATTTTCCAATTGTTGAGCCAGATAAAGTGGAATACATGGATGTTGCTCCAAACCAAATTGTTGGTGTAAGTGCTTCCTTAATTCCATTCCTTGAACATGATGATGCGAATCGTGCGTTGATGGGATCGAATATGCAACGCCAGGCAGTTCCTCTTCTTCGTCCATCTTCTCCAATTGTTGGAACAGGATTAGAGCGCAAATCAGCTCTTGATAGCAGAATGCTGATTAATGCTGAAGGAAACGGAGTTGTTGAATATGTAGATGCAAATGAAATTCATGTTCGTTACGAAAGAACTGCTGAACAGCAACTGGTAAGTTTCGAAGATGATGTTAAGATTTATAAATTGTTAAAATTCCGTAAGACTAACCAAAGTACTTGCATTAACATTAAGCCTATTGTTAAGAAAGGAGATAAGGTTAAATCTGGAACAATTCTTTGTGAGGGTTACGCAACAGATAAGGGTGAATTGGCGCTTGGTCAGAACCTGCAAGTGGCATTTATGCCATGGAAAGGTTACAATTACGAGGATGCAATTGTAATTTCTGAAAGAGTAGTGCTCGAAGATATATTCACCAGTATTCACATTGATGAATATGAAATCGAAGTTCGTGATACTAAACTTGGAGAAGAAGAATTAACACAGGATATTCCAAATGTAAGTGAGGATGCTACTCGCAATCTTGATGAAAATGGAATTATTCGTGTTGGAGCTCATGTTGGAGAAGGGGATATTTTAATTGGAAAGATTACTCCTAAAGGAGAAACAGATCCTACTCCGGAAGAAAAACTTTTGCGTGCAATATTTGGTGATAAAGCTGGTGATGTAAAAGATGCATCTTTAAAGGCACCTCCAAGCACTGAAGGGGTTGTTATTGATAAAAAATTATTTGCACGAGCT
Source organism: Chitinophagaceae bacterium (assembly GCA_947469485.1). GTDB lineage: Bacteria > Bacteroidota > Bacteroidia > Chitinophagales > UBA10324 > UBA10324. Next base: position 7,050 of record CANIPU010000030.1, read on the forward strand.
AAAAAAGATAAGAATTCTAAAGTAAGAGAGAAAACAGCTCTTGATAAACTTGATAAGGAATTCGAAAAAAGTGCTGATAATCTAAAAGATATTCTTGTTGAAAAATTGTTAAAACTTCTGAAAGACAAAACTTCGAAAGGAATAAACAATCTTTACAGAGAAGTTGTATTGGCAAAGGGAGTAAAATTCACAACCAAGTCTTTGGGAGAGGTTGATTATCTTCAGGTTGATCCAAGTGATTGGACAAATGAAGAAGATACAAATTCATTGATAAAGGTTCTTCTGCACAATTATCAAATAAAATACAACGAAGAATTAGGTCGTTTTAAACGCGAAAAGTTCAACATCAGCATTGGTGATGAATTACCAACGGGCGTATTGAAGTTAGCTAAAGTTTATTTGGCTAAAAAGCGTAAGTTGAAAGTAGGGGATAAGATGGCTGGTCGTCACGGAAACAAAGGAATCGTTGCTAAGATTGTGCGTGTTGAAGATATGCCTTTCTTGGAGGACGGAACTCCGGTTGATATTGTACTTAATCCGCTTGGTGTACCATCTCGTATGAATCTAGGACAGATTTATGAAACTGTATTAGGATGGGCTGGTAAAAAATTAGGAGTGAAGTTCGCTACACCAATTTTTGACGGGGCAACTCTTGCTGAAATAGATGGTTATATTAAGAAAGCTGATTTACCACTTTATGGTCAAACATTCTTGTATGATGGTGAAACCGGAGATCGATTCCACCAGAAAGCAACGGTGGGGGTTATATATATGTTGAAATTGGCTCACATGGTTGACGATAAGATGCATGCCCGCTCAATTGGACCTTACTCATTAATTACTCAACAACCTCTTGGTGGTAAAGCACAATTCGGAGGTCAGCGTTTTGGAGAAATGGAGGTTTGGGCACTCGAAGCTTATGGTGCTGCAAACATTCTTCAGGAGTTGTTAACTATAAAATCTGATGACATTGTTGGTCGTTCTAAGGCTTATGAAGCTATAGTGAAAGGTGAAAATCCTCCTAAGCCAACTGTGCCTGAATCATTCAATGTATTGGTTCATGAATTGAGAGGTTTAGCATTGGATTTAAAATTCGATTAATAAGCTTTAAATTATTAGAAATAAAAAGGGCTTCCAGATATTGGAAGCCCTTTTTATTTTTTAACAATTTTATTTTCTAAGTTATAATGTTCAATTCTTTTAAGCAGTTATTATTTATTCATCAAAATAAATTATGGTATTATATAATTGAATAATAGGGTTAATAAAAATTCCTTCATTAACCTAAGCTATAATTGAGGACTTGCTTTTTAAATAAGCGAATCCACCAAATAAAACTCCGCTGAAAAATAAATCACCTAAGACAGTGTTTCCAAAAAATGGTAATGCTATTGTATAGCAATGAATTAAGCCTTGCCAGGTTTGAGAATGCAGTGGATTGTTAAACCAAACAAAAAAGTTTGTAAGTAAATAAAACAGAACTGATGAAAGAAGTGATGCACTTAAAATATATATAATTGATTGACGCTTTTGTAACCAACTTCCAATAATTGTTATTAAGCAAAGTGAAAAATAAATTATAAATAATCCAGAATGTAAGCCAAGAATAATGTCAGTTAAAAACATTGCAACCAATGGAACAAGAAATGAAAGTTTCTTGTCTTTTAAAGTCGCACCGGCAAACAAACCAATTGCAGCAATAGGAGTGAAATTCCATAGGTGAAGGTAGTTTGTTATTAAGCGACAAGATGCTGCCCCAATTATCATTAATACTATAATCAGTATTCGGTTTTTTGAATTCATTAAAAATAATTTAAGAGTGCTAAAATAATCAGTTCAAATTCCTTACCTACTTTTTCTTTTTATCTGCAATAATTTTTTCAAATAATTCTCTTGTTTGGTCAACATCAATTCGCTTATAGCGAATAGCCCTGTCTTTATCAAGGATATAAATTACGGGTGTTGAATAGATATCATAAAGTTTTCGGAAATTACTTGTGTTGTAAGGATCCCATACATTAATCCATTCCAGGTGATGTTCGTTTACATAATCCATCCAAACTTTTTGATCACCTTCTAAATTTATAGAAAATACTTCAATTCCGTTTGGTCTTAAAAGTTCTTTATATAAAGAGTCAAGTTTTGGAATTTCTTTTTTGCAATGACCACATGTAGCTTCCCAGAAAACTAGAATGAGCCAATCAGATTTTATTTCACTCATATCTATTGGATTCATATACATATCAAGCATCTTTAAATTAGGTGCTTTGTTTCCAATTAAGTTTGGAGAAATCTTTTTGGCTCTATCAATAAGTTTCGCAGTTTGAGTTGAGTCGTACCACCATGTTTGTCCAGTTTGAACATACTTTTCAATCATATGTACAAAAACAGCATCCAGCCCCATTATTTTACTTGTTTCATAATGATAAGTAACCCACCAAATAACATATTTAAACATCTCAGAATCTGATCGGGAGCGCTCAATTAATTTGTCGGCTTCAAATATTATTGTGTCTGGAATCTGAGGAACAGTTTGTGAAATAAATTTTTCAAATTTTTGATGAAAAACAGGAGTTCTAAGCATGCGATTATCCCCAAAATCAACATTATCTAAATAATGGTTTCGATAGTAATAATATGACCACACTGAATCTGGTCTTCCGTTTGGAAGGATTGGTGCTTTTGGAACTTCCGGATCTGGAATGCTTTTGAAAAGTTTTGCTAAAAAAGTACTTGAATGATCTTTAATAAATTGAGTTCGATAGTCATTAATATGGGTATTCCATTTTTTCATTGCATCATAAGTTGCAGTAGAATCTGCTTTTGATTTTGCCCCGGATAAGGACTTAGTCAATGAATCCATTTTTTGCTGAACTGTAATTCCTTCCTTCAGATATTCGTAAAATAAAAGGTTGTCTGTTGAACCTTTTATCTTCATGTTTTTAATAAAATCTAATGAATCAGTTTCAAAAGAAAAATTTTGTTCTTTGTCAACTATTACTTCAAAATATGTTTTTCTTGGTGTTACTACAAGATATATTCCACCGGGAAGGGGATCCTTACCTTCAAATATAAAATTGCCTGCAGCATCAGCATGAGCAGTATCTTTTAAATACTGTTTATCACCATAATAATTAGCCAGATATACATCAGCATTTGTAATTCCCTTTATATTTCCTTTAATCTGGTAACTGGGTTTAACTCCAGCAGCAAAACTTAATAATGTTATGGAAAGAAAAAGGAATGTTGTAGTAAGTTTCTTCATTTGTATTTTATGAATTTAATGTGAACAAATGTAAATGCAAGTGGACTTCAGAAAGATTAAATTATTGGAACAGAATATAAACGCCTTTTTAAATTTTGAATTCAAATCTATACAAGAATCTTGCCTGATATGAGTTGTATTGATATGAAAGGTAGATTGACGGAATTATTTAAAAAATACGAATGAAAAGCAAGTTACTTTAGATTGAAAATTTTTTCCTTCAGAATTGTAAAATCAATAGGTTTAACTAAAAAGCCAGATGCACCCAACGATGAAGCTTTATTCATATTATCGGGATCGCCATAAGCTGAAACCATTACAACTTTTAAATGAGAATATTTTTCCCGAATAAATTTAAGCAAATCAAATCCGGTTAACCCCGGCATATTAATATCTGAAAGAACAAGTACTATATCCATTGGAGCTAATTGAGCTATAAACTCCATAGCCTGATTTGCAGAAAATGCAAACATCATATTAAGCTCTCCTGCCTTTATTTCCTTTCTGAACCGCTGACGATATAATTGTTCAACATCTAATTCGTCATCTACTATTAATACTTTCATTTAAATATATTTAAGTGGTTGGAATTATAATTGTAAATTTTGTGAACTTCCCCAACTCTGATTCAACAGATATTTTTCCATTGTGGCTTTGGGTAATAATATCGTAACTTAGGGATAAACCTAAACCGGTACCTTCACCAGCAGGTTTTGTTGTAAAAAAAGGCTCAAATATCTTATCTACCATTTCTTTAGGAATCCCGGTGCCATTATCTATTATTTCAATTACAACATCACTATTTAGTATTGAAGTATTCACCTCAACAGACGGTTTATAACTTAGCTCACCAGTTTTTTTTCGCTTGTTGACAGCATACATTGAATTATTAAATAAATTTATAAGAACCCTTGAAATATCTTGTGAAAACACTTTCACTTTTGGAATATCAGGAGAATAATTAGCTGATATAAAGCAACTGAAATCCGGATTATTAGCGAACATTCCATTGTAAGCAAGGTTCAAAAATTCATCGCATAATTTATTTAAATCAGTAGGTTGCTTTTCATCATTTCTGGTTCGACTGTGGTTAAGCATGTTTTTAACAATGCTGTCAGCACGCTTTCCATGATTATTTATTTTTTCAAGGTTGCTTTTTATATCATTTAAAATTTCATTTTTTTCAGTTTCATCAGTTGTTTCTTTTAATTCTTCTAATATTTCCAATGAAAGCTGCGAGAAATTATTGACAAAATTTAATGGGTTTTTTATTTCATGAGCTATTCCAGCAGTTAACTGACCAAGTGAAGCTAATTTTTCTTGTTGAATTAACTGTTGTTGTGACCGTTGTAAATCTTCCAGGGCATGAGTTAATTGAGAATTTCTTGTAGCTAATTCAGCTGTACGCTTATCTACTAAATCATTTAATTCTTTTTCCCTGCTTCTTAATTGCTCTATCAAGACTGTATTTTGAGTTCTAAGCTGTCTTGTTAACTGTGTAATTATGTTTTTTGAAATAGCAGGAAAATCATTTAATACATTAAAGAAATCATTGCGATGAATTATTGCAACTGAAGTCTTTTCTACTGCTGTTACAGACATTGACCTGGGTTCATCGTCGAGCAAAGACATTTCACCAAAAAAATTTCCTTCACTTATTTCAGCAACTTGTTCTTTTCCATCGTGGATTTTAACTTTCCCTGAAATTATTACAAACATTGTATTCCCTTCATCACCTTTATTTATAATGACAGCGTTTGAAGCGAAATCTTTAATTAAAATACTTTCAGAAAGTTTTTTAACTAAATGATCTGGTAAATTTTGAAATAGAAAAACCTTTCTTAATACTTTAATTAAAAAATCAATTGAAATATTTTCTTCCATTTTCTTTTAAGAATTAAAAATTAAGTATCCTTTTTAGCACCTGATGGAATTTGAGCATTAACGATTTATACCCAACCCGGATTTAAAGCTGAAATGCCTAAAATTTTAAAAACAATTGCCATAACTATAATAGCTAACAATATTCCTGCAAGAAAAAAAGTTGCAAATTTGTATGCTTTGGCCAAGTACTGTAAACGAATATTCTTATGAATATTTACAAGGCAATTTTCTATTCGTAAAAAGCTAGATTGATTTTTAACAACATAATCGTATGCACCATATTTAATTGTATCTACAGCTACTTCTATTTTATCCTGTCCTGAAAGAAATAGTACATAAATATTTGGCTTTAATTCCTTAGCTTTTTTCAAAATATCTATCCCATTAGCAGCATCTGCTTTAACAGAATTAAGATTGTAATCAAGAATAATGTAATCAGGATTTAAGTCAATATTTCGTAAACAATCTTCGCCGGTTGAAAATGTCAGGATTTCAAGTTTGAATTTTGAACTTAGATGCATCTTCAACATTTCATTGTTGTTGTGATCGTCATCAACTAAAAAAATTTTCTTAAGCGCACTAGCCATTGTTGTTATATTTATTTATGGGTTTAAATGTAATAATTAACCGAGTTTTTTTACTTCTTCAGATAGTTCAAGAACAGCTTTTTCAATAATTGCTTTTAATGAAATAAATAAGTCAGGTATAACAGAACCATCTGAATTTTTAGCGTCTTCAATCTTTATAATAATTGGTTCTGCTGATTTTATACCCATGTATGAACATTGTGGTTTGAGTTGATGTGCAATTGAGCCAACCCGCTCCCAGTTTTTTTCAGCAATGAATCCTTCTATTTTCAACAGGGCATCTTGTGCAGTTTGAAAAAAGACATTAATTAATTTTTTCATCATTTCGTTATTTCCCGATGAAAATTGTTTCAAAAAACTAAGATCACTTACTCTGTTGTCTTCCATTTTATTTTATCTTTTTTTATTTAATAATCGGTTGATTTTAATTAGTAAATCGTTAGGCTCAAAAGGTTTTGTTATAAAATCATCCATTCCTACCTGAAGGCACTTTAGTGTTTCTTCTTTAATGGCATTTGCTGTCATTGCAATGATTGGAATATTTTTTCTTGTGCCTTCTAATTCAGTTCTGATTTTTACTGTTGTCTCATAACCATCTAATTCAGGCATTTGAATATCCATTAGAACAATATCATAATCTTTTTGCTGTAGTTTTTCAAATCCTATTAAACCATTTTCAGCAACTTCAAATTTCATTCCTTCAATGGATGAGCCTAAGATTTGTTCAGCTGCAATTTGGTTGAATAAATTATCTTCAAATAATAAAATGCTTATATTTTTGATTACAGGTATCTCAATATTTGAATTTAAATTAGCTTCTAATTTTGATTTATCACCAATAGGAAATTGTGCGCTAAAATAAAAAGTAGTGCCTTCGCCATATACACTTCGAACAGAGAGTTTACCTCCCATTAATTCAACTAAAGATTTTGAAATTGTTAAGCCCAATCCTGTGCCCCCAAATTTTCGATAGGTTTCTTTAGAAGCTTGTGAAAAACTTTCAAAAATCTTATCTAATTGTTCCGGGGTCATTCCTATTCCGGTATCACTGATGCTAAATTCAATTGTTACTAAATCATTTTCTTTTGAAATAACTTTTGCTTCAATTGTAACGCTTCCCGATTCAGTAAATTTGATTGAATTGCCTGCAAGATTCATAAGAATCTGTCCTAGTCTAACTGGGTCGCCAATAATTGCATCAGGAATATCGTCAGAAAATTTAGTGAAGAATTGAATCTTTTTTTCGTCCGCTTTAAATCTTAAAAGTTCATATACATTCTGAATATTTTCTGAAACTGAAAAATCTATTTTTTCTAGCTCTAATTTTCCAGCTTCTATTTTACTTAAATCTAAAATGTCGTTGATAATTACAATTAAATTATCGGTTGATTTTCTTATTATTTCAAGATTTTTTTGCTGACCTTCTTTAAGTTGTTCTTTAAGTAACATTAATGTCATTCCTTTTATCGCATTCAAAGGAGTGCGGATTTCATGACTCATGTTTGATAGAAACTGCTGTTTAAATTTTTCTGATTGCTCAGCTCTTTCTTTATCAAGTTTTGCATTTATTAAATTCTCTTTAGCTGCTATACCTTCAATAATTTTATTGTATTCAAGAATGCTTTTTTTAAGGGTAGTTTCAAAATCTGTAAAATCAATAGGCTTTGTTAAGAAATCAAAAGCACCACGATTCATTGCAGTTCTGATATTGTCCATATCGCCATAAGCTGAAACAACAATGGTTTTAAAGGCAGGATCGAGTTCATTGATTTTACCTAGTAATGCCAGCCCATCCATTTCAGGCATATTTATATCAGTAAAAACTAATGAATATGGACTATCACTATTATTAATTTTATCAAGAGCGTGAACGCCATTTCTTGCAAAATCAAATTGATATTCTCCTGACGATATCTTTCTTCTGAATTTTTGCCTAATGAGTTCTTCTAAATCTGGCTCATCATCAACAATTAATATTTTCGAGAGCATTTTTTTGTTATTAGGGTAAATTATTTAGTGATTAATTTTTCCATTTGAGTATTTCATCAACGCTTTGACGAGCAACAAAATGATAGTTTGGCCTGGCTTGACTATAAATTTTTGTAGCTAAATTTTTACCATTTGTTGTTTTCATCATTTCTTTATACAGTGGCATTAAAAATTTTCTTCTACCAACTTCAATAAGGAATTTTTCCATGTAAATATATGCCGGTGAATAATTGTGAATTAAACTTTGTAAAAACCATGCATCTGCAATTTCAGCATTTCCGGTTTTGGATAAATTAAAAGTTTTATCTAATTCTTCAAGCCTTTCAAATGTAATAACAGAAGGAATTTTATCAATAAAGTTAATCCACTGTTGAGTTGCCCAATTCGCTGTTCGAAGACTAATTGCTGCAGCACCATCTGTCCATTTTTGGTATTCTCTGTCAACTTCAATAAATTTTGAACTTACAATTGTTGGACAATTAGTTGGTAATCCGGGTTTGTAAATCCATTCATTTAAATTTATTTTTTCTTCTGCTCCTGGAAAATTTATGAATAAATTCTTCTCAATATAGTCAATGAATTGTTCGGTATTCATTGTTTGAAAAGCATGGGAGTTAAAATATTTCCTCAGAAATGCATCTAATGCATCTCTTCCAATTGTATTCTCAATAAGTAATATCAATGCATAACCTTTTTCATAAGCTATACTATTCATACCATCATCAGGATCTTTTCCTTCTAACTTCAATTTAAGACAAGTTGCTGATTGATTTTTTTCAAATTCTTTTAATGTTTCTTTTAAGTCTTCCATACCCAGATAAGCCTCCATGTCAGCAAAATCTTTTCCGTATAAAGCTTCGGTAATTCTTCTTTCAAAATAAACGGTAAAACCTTCATTGAGCCAGAAATCATTCCAATTAGCATTTGTTACAAGGTTACCACTCCAACTATGGGCAAGTTCATGAGAAACTAAAGAAACCAATGACCTGTCACCAGCCAGAATAGTTGGTGTTGCAAAAGTCAGTCTTGGGTTTTCCATGCCGCCGAAAGGGAAACTGGGGGGTAATACCAATACATCGTAACGCCCCCATCTATAAGGCCCATATAATTTCTCAGCGGCTTCAAGCATTTTTTGCATATCGGCAAATTCATAAGCTGATTTTTCGAGCATTGATGGTTCAGCATAAACACCTGTTCTTTCGCCAATGGATTGAAATTTTATATCACCAACTGAAAGAGCCATTAAGTAAGACGGTATTGGATTTGACATTATAAAATGATAATTGCCGGTGTTGTTTTTTTCAGTGGGGTTTTCAGCGCTCATTAATGCCAGCATTTCAATTGGCACTTTTACATCAGCTTCATATGTAAACCTTATTCCAGGGCTGTCCTGACAAGGAAATAAAGTTCGACCTAAAATGGCTTGACATTGTGTGAAAAGAAACGGCAGTTTTTTGCCAGCTGTTTGTTGTTGGTCTAACCATTGACATGCAGGAGATTCAGGAGAAGTTGAATAATAAATTGTTACAATTGAAGTGTTATCCTTTAAAGGGATAATTAATTCATCACCTAAAATTTCATCTTTTTTCCCCCAAGAAAATTTCCAAGGATTTTCAATTTCATCAATGGTGATTTTTTCAATCGTAAGATTTTTAGTGTCGAAATGAATTGCTTCTGCTTCTTTACTTTTCTTAATTGTCCATTGAGCTTTGCCACTAATTATTTTTTTTCCAAAATCAACATTGATTTTTAAATATAATTTTTGAACTACAGCCTCATCAGGAATAGCAACGCTATGCGGATCTGCCGCAAGCACAGGAATAGAAGAAAGTATCGACATAAAAAGTATTAAAAGGTGGTATGATTTAATTTGAATGAACATTTATTGTTAAAAATTGCATGATCAAAAATAGCTGATGAATTACTACTCTGAATATGGTAATATTATTTAGAGTCTTGAAATTCTGATTTTAATTTTTTTTGCTTTCTTCTTTCTTTTAGTACTTTATAAATTACTGGAGATGTAATTCCTATAACCATTGCAAGAATGATATACCCTAAATTATTCTGAACAAACTGAATTTTTCCTAGAAAATATCCTGCGCCCCCAATAGGAAAAACCCAAATCACAGCGCCAAAAGAACTATAAAAGAAAAACCTTCTGAAAGGTAATTCAATTACTCCGGCTACTATTGGAGCAAAAGTTCTGAGTATTGGAAGAAATCTTCCTAATACTAATGCCATTCCGCCATATCGACCATAAAAATTTTCAGCTGTTGTAATGTATTCTTTTCTGAAAAAAATGGTGTCGCGTCGAGTCATTAATAATTTCCCGGTTCTTTTTCCGAACCAATAACCTACCAGATTACCAAGAATAGCAGATAATATCATTAATGATAAAACTATACTCCAATGATAAGGAAGGGTTTGAGTAGCTGTAAGCACTCCTGCAGTAAAAACCAATGAATCACCAGGAAAGAAAAAACAAAAAAACAAACCGGTTTCAGCAAAAATTGTCAGGCATAATATCGTTATTCCACCATAACGAATTACAGCTTCCGGATTAAAAATTGAGCCGGGATCATTTTGAATTTGTTGAATGAATTGTCTTATTTCTTCCATCTAAATATCGGATGGCAATGTAGCTTTTTTGTTTAAATTGAAATCAATAAAAAAGAAATTGACAATATTTTTTTTATAACGAAGTTTTAGTGATGATTTGTAATTTGTCATCACCGACCGGTATTATTTCTTCAGTACAATTTTTAATTGAAAGAACTGGTGCTTTAATTCCGTAATTTATTTTTCTTGGCGAAGTAAATATTCTTGCTTCATCCCATAAATTTTCATCAATAAATTTTTGGAGTGTAATAGTTCCGCCTTCAATAATTATTGATTGGATATTAATTGAATACAGATAGGAGAGAAGTTGATTTAAGATTGACGATTTGAAATTTAATTTAACAAAAGAGATGTTATTTTCAATTTGATCTTTAATTGAATTAAATATAATAGTTGTGATATTTTGATTAAATAAGTTTAAGTCTTCTGGAAGCAAAAGCTTTGAATCAATTACAACTCTGATTGGGTTTTTTCCTTCCCATAATCGAACATTCAATTGAGGATTATCAACTAATGCTGTTTCTTTTCCTACCAAAATAGCTTGTTCTTCACCCCGCCATTTATGTACTAATTCATGAGATTGATTCCCTGAAATTTGAATTTTCTCTTTTGAAGTTGGTCCAATAAATCCATCAGATGTTTGAGCCCATTTTAAAATTATAAAAGGTCTTTTCTTTTCATGAAAAGAAAAAAATCGTTTGTTTGTTTTTCTTCCTTCATCGCTTAATAAATTTTCAACTACTTCAATTCCGGCACTTCTTAATTTACTGATACCCTTTCCGGCAACTAAAATATTTGAATCTGTATTTGAAATATATACTTTCTTAATTCCTTTTGATATTATAAAATCTGAACAAGGAGGAGTTTTGCCAAAATGAGAACAGGGTTCAAGACTTACATATAATTCTGAGGTAGAAACTAATTCAGGGTATTTTTTTTCGGCATCGCGAATTGCATTCACTTCAGCATGATCTAATCCATATTCTGCATGAAAACCTTCACCAATTATATTCCCATTATTAACCAGAACTGAACCCACTAACGGATTAGGTGCTACATAACCAAGGCCTTTTCGAGCCAGTTCAAAACATCTTAACATGAAATATTCTGAGGTAATCATTGAAATGCGAAAATAAAAAGGTTAAGGGCTTTAATTGTTTGTTCAATGATTAAATAGATAATTTATTTAATGTGAAAATTCTTAAAATTTAGCACAACTATTTTCATTTTAAGGAGTAGAAGTCTGCGCAATGAAATACTCATTTTGTTTGGGCGACTTAAAATACCTATTCAGCAGTTTTAATTTTTTGATAGTTAATAATCAAAATACATTGGAATTACTACGAAAACCAGCCGTTAATAAAACGAATTTGAAAAAATAGTCAGATAGTTGAAAGGATAAAGAAAATGAAAAATCAAATCCATTCTAAATTCAACTCACATGAATAGATTTTACATTAAAAGGTTTGACCTTTTACTAAAATTCTTATTCGTTTCTTATATCTTGTTATTAGCAAGCATTTTTGATGTTTCTGCACAAACAACAAACTGTACTAATTCAAACTTTGAAAATGGCGATTTCAGTAATTGGCAAGGTGGAACTGGTACTCCAAACGGTAACTCAGGGAATGTTCCAGGCGGATGTTGTGGTATTGTTTTAAATCAACTATTAAATTCAGGAGGGTTGGTACCTCCGAGATTTGGCGTTACAACTCCGGTTTTGGATCCAAATACACTAAACAATCTTGTTGAAGTTTGCCCAACAGGAGGAAATTTTTCAGGCCGATTAGGCTCCTGGCAAAATTCATTTTATGCTGCTACTAATCCCGGACCTTTTCCAAGTTCAAAATCAGAAATGATTAAATATTCCTTTACTGTTACTCCTAACTCGGAGTTGTTCGTTTATAATTATGCAGTTGTTTTAGAAGATCCTAAATGGAATGTTACACCACATACGGCAGCACAAAAACCTCGATTTGAAATTAAGGTTCTTGACCAGGCAGGGAACTATGTTCCAAATGCATTGTGCGGTCATTATGTAGTGGTAGCAGATTCAAATAACGCAGGTTTTCATGTAGGTATTACAACTTCTGCTTCAATTGTGCATTATAAGGACTGGACAACTGTTGGAATAGATTTAACTGCTTATCTGAATCAAACAATTACAATTGAATTTCAGGTTGGTGATTGTGCTTTAGGTGGTCATTTTGGTTATGCTTATGTTGATGCTTATTGTGGGCCGCTTGAAGTTTTGCAGCAATATTGTGTCGGACAAAACCAAGTTACTTTAACAGCTCCACCTGGTTTTGGATATGTTTGGTCACCCGGTGGTGCAACAACTCAAAATATTACTGTAAATAATCCAGCTGTAGGAGCGGTATATACTTGTCAATTAACTTCAGTCACCGGTTGTGTTGCAAATATTTCGACAATTGTACAACCTACTTCAGTTGCTCCTGATTTTGGTTATCAGGTAAATTGTGATTTAAATACTGTTTTGTTTTTAGATTCAACAGTAATTCAAAACGGAGTAGCAACTGACTATCAATGGAATTTTGGAGATGGTTCTCCTACATTGAATGGCTTACAATATAATCCGGTTCATACATATCCAGGCCCTGGAACTTATAATGTAACTTTAACTGTTTCTACTGTTGCCGGTTGTACGGCTTCAATAAATCATACTGTAATTATTCCGGATATTGCTGTCGATGCTCCTGCTAGTACAGTGTGTTCTTCAGCTTTTGTAACTATTACTGCAAGTGGTGGAACATCTTATACCTGGAGCCCTGCACTTGGATTAAATTCTTCAACCGGAGCTATTGTTCAGGCATCGCCAACTGTTAATACAACATATACGGTTACCGCGTATAATGCTAATGGATGTTCAGGCACAACAACGGCGGTTGTAAATATTGCCCCTAATCTGGTGATAACACTCACCGCTGTTGAGGATAGTATTTGCTTTGGTCATTCTTCAATAATTAATGCCATCGGTGGAACAAATTATACATGGAGTCCATCTACCTATTTAAATACTTCAACGGGTTCAAGTGTTAGTTCTTTTCCTTTAGCAAATATTACCTATACAGTATTCGCAACTGATGCAAATGGGTGTTCGGGGCAAGCAAGCATACCAATAATTTCGGTGCCTAACCCGGTGATTGCTGTTAGCAGCCAGGCGATTTGTGTAGGAGAATCTGCAACTCTTAATGCATTTGGAGTTCCGACATTTAATTGGTCAAATGGAAGCACCGGAAGTTCAATAACAGTAAGCCCTACAACAAATACTGCTTATTCTGTAATTGGAACTTTTGGAAGTTGTACAGATACTGCAATTGGAAATGTTATTGTAAGTCCTTTACCAAATGTAACTGCTAATTCAAACGGGAATATTTGTTTGACCCAAAATGCTATTTTAACAGCTAATGGTGCTTCAACATATACATGGTCACCTACTTTAGGATTGAGCTCTTCGACCGGTTCAACTGTAAATAGTTCACCCTTAGTAAACTCAACTTATTCAGTTATCGGAACTGATTTAAATGGGTGCAGTGCTTTAGCTTCCGTTCCCATAACTGTATTTACTCATCCAATTGTAACTGCTACCCCTGCTTTTTCAGTTTTGTGTATTGGATCAAACGCAAATCTTGTAGCAACCGGTGCTCTTACATATACATGGAGCCCATCATTAGGATTATCTTCTTCAACCGGAAGTTCCATTTTGGCAAATCCATCAATCCCAGCAACATATACGGTTATTGGAGTTGATATTAATGGATGTGCCGATACTTTTGCAATTGATTTATATGTTTCTCCTGGACCTGCTATAAGTATTGCAACTTCAAATTCCATTATTTGTTCAGGTGAAAGTGCGGTTCTTAATGCTTCCGGAGCGACTACATATTCCTGGAGCCCATCAACTAATTTAAACACATCAACTGGCTCATCTGTTATTGCATCACCTACAATTTCTACTTCATATCTTGTAACTGCTCTTGATTCTTTTGGATGTGTTGCTAATTCATATTCAACAGTAACTGTACTTCCGTTGCCTGCAATAACAGCTACGGTAAGTGGAAGCTTATGCGTTAGTGGAACTGTGCAGATTACAGCAACTGGTGGGCTATCGTATCAATGGAGTCCTTCTGCAGGATTATCGGCAACAACAGGAAATGTTGTAAATGCATCAGTTACATCAACTACAACATATACTGTAACAGGTTATGCTGCTAATGGTTGCAGTTCGAATACCAATGTAGTCGTTCATGTCTACCCAAATCCCGCAATTTCTGCAACTCCTGCCTATTCAGTTTTATGCACCTCGTCAAGCGCTTACTTAACTGCCAGTGGGGCTCAAAATTATTCATGGAGTCCTTCAGCAAGTTTATCATCTTCATCTGGAAATTCAGTTACTGCAACTCCAAACGCTTCAACTACATATACATTAATTGGTATTGACTCTGTTGGTTGTGCCGATACAACTTTAATAAACATTGTTGTTTCCCCTGGACCTGCTTTGTCAATAAACAGTACAAATTCAGCAATTTGTATTGGTGGAAACACCCCGTTAAATGTGAATGGAGCTGTGTCATATACCTGGAGTCCTTCTTTGAGTTTAAACACTTCAACAGGAGCAAATGTTATTGCTAGTCCTGTTGTTACAACTACATATGTCGTGACTGCGATTGATTCATCAGGATGTGCTGCAAATGTTAACGCAATTGTTGTTGTTAATCCTTTGCCGGTTATTTCAATTATTCAACAAACTCCCATTCTTTGTGATGGGTCTGCAACTGCATTAATTGCATCTGGCGCACTTTCATATAATTGGTCACCAACCATTGGTCTAAGTGACTCTACAGGAAGCGTTGTTGCAGCTAACCCTAGCATAACTTCTACATATACTGTAACTGGTACAAATATACTGGGATGTGTTTCTTCAAATTCTATTGTGGTTACAATATATCCTAATCCTGTTGTGAATCTTACTTCAAATATTTCAGAATATTGTATTGGTGGATCAGCGGTTTTAACTGCTACCGGTGCAGTAAATTATTTATGGTCACCCGCTAATAATTTAAGTAGTTCTACAGGATCGATAGTAAATGCTAATCCTACTTCATCAACAATTTTTACAATAATAGGAACTGACGCCAATGGATGTACTGGTGTTGCAAATACCAACTTGATTGTTTATCCTCTCCCGGTAGTCGTAGCATTATCCTCTTCACCTTATGTTTGTTTAAATTCTTCTGCAACATTAACAGCTACTGGTGCATCTACCTATTCATGGAGTCCTAGTACATACTTATCTTCTTCAACCGGTTCTCAAGTTACAACTACACCTGTTTTTCCAGTTACTTATACAGTTACTGGAGTTGATACAAATGGATGTGTAAATGATTCTTCGGTTAGCTTATATGTTCACCAATTGCCTTTGATATTTAGTTCGGATACCGCAATGTGCTTTGGGTTTTCATCCCCTTTGAATGTTATTGGATCAGATACTTATTCATGGAGTCCATCAACGGGTTTAAATACATCAACAGGATCTGGAGTAATAGCAAGTCCATCGACAACTACCACTTATACGATTTTAGGTACTGATATAAATGGATGTACAGGATTAACCACCTCAGTTGTAACAATAAATCCACTGCCGGTGATCGGAGTATCCGCATTAAGTACAACATTTTGCAATGGACAATCAACGACGATAACAGCAACGGGTGCAACGAGTTATGTATGGAGTCCGTCAACGGGATTGAGTTCAACGAGTGGAAATACAGTAACGGCCAATCCAACCACATCAACCACCTACAGTATAACAGGAACAGATGTAAATGGCTGTCAGGCCAGTAACCTTATACCTATAACAGTAAACCAATTACCGGTTGTACTTGCATCAACAGCAAGTCCGGCAGTTTGTCTGAATTCATCCACGACCTTAACAGTAACAGGAGCATCGACCTATGTATGGAGTCCGTCAGTTAACCTGTCAGCATCAACAGGAAGTTCAGTAGTAGCGACGCCAACATCTTCAACTACCTATACAGTAATAGGCACAGATGTAAACGGCTGTACAGCAACATCAAGTCAAAGTATAGTAGTAAATACGCTGCCTGTAATTACGGGAACAGATTCGACCTTATGCCTTGGATATTC
>CANIPU010000031.1 GCA_947469485.1 Chitinophagaceae bacterium
ACCTCTTCTGGCAACAGTGAAATAATTTGGCTTGCATCCATGTCGCAAACCTCTTGTTCGAACAATTTAATTTTCTAAATCCTTCTTGTTAGTTATACTGAAAATCATTCCTTTGTGCAGTCTTCCGAACAGTTGTGGTGAAAACACCATGCAGGGGCGGGAGCATCAACAAAACACAAACAAAAAAAATGCCTTCAATTTATCTTGAGAATCACGAATCACTTTTTAACTATAAAGTTATTGTAGATGCCTTTATTCATAAGAGAGCAAAACTTTCAAGAAAAGAATTTATTGAGAAAGTAAAATTTGTTAAAAATATACGAACAAAGAGAAATGAATATTTCATTTCATTTTATCCTTCATCATTAACTGAATATACTAACCTCACTAAGTTTCATGCTATAATTAATGATGCAAAAAAATTCGAAGTTGAAGATGGTTCTCATATTGTTTTTGCAATTGCCATTCAACCTAAGCTTTATGAATGGTTTAAAACAAACAGCATAAATAAAATTCAAAAACAAATTGTAAGCTGGCTTGCTGCACAATATTTTTTTGACCTGATGAAGAAAAATTACTTAATGGATGAACAAATTTATCCGCTTGTACTTGATGAAATAAAAGGGATAGTCAAAAAATATTATTCTGATTTTGCATTACCTGATTTTGATATTGAAAGTACACATGAAGAAGATTTTGAAGCATGCGAAAAAAAATATTTAGAAGTATGTAAAGAAATTTATAATGATACACCTCCTGAGTTTCTTTCGTCTCCTTTTGGATATGAAAGAATTAAAGAATGGGGAGTTAATTCAAGATATAATTTTGAATTTATTCAATCTTATTTTAGAGATGATGATTGGGAAAAAATTATAAAAAAAGGAAGTGAAGATGATATGGGAAGAGTTGAAAGCAGAAGTGATATGTGGGACAAATGGAAATTTACATATTCAATGTATGAAGAGACAGGAAAGAATGTTTATGATATTTATATTTCAAATGATGAAGATTTAAATTCACAATCATCAGCAAAAAAAATCAAATTCTGAAGAATGTTATGTGTATTTAATGGTTGATATAAAAAATAATTTTCACAAAATTGGTTTTTCAAATAACCCTGAGTTTAGAGAGAGAACTTTACAAAGCGAGAAGCCATCAATTGAATTAGTAGCTTCAAAAAAATTTATAAAAAGAAAAATTGCTTCAAGTTTTGAAAAAGCATTACACAATGCTTATTCAAGTAAGAGACATCGTGGAGAGTGGTTCAAACTTGATGAAGAAGATATAAATGAAATTATTTCAACGCTTCAAGATTAATATTTCACGCCCAAGATTTAGTGATGCTTGAGTGAGTGATTGAAGGGAAAATCCTTTTTGTGTAATCACAAAAAGATTGGAATGAAAAGCACGACAGCATTTTTTGTATTCAAAAAAAGAACCCCTAAATCATTAACAAATTGTATTTGCATTTACTTTGCACGCTTCATGAATTTCAAACTCGTTTCTCCTTTTAAACCAACCGGCGATCAGCCAGAAGCAATTGAACAATTAGTTCAGGGTGTAGCCGCAGGCGATCAGGCACAAGTATTATTGGGAGTTACCGGTTCAGGAAAAACTTTCACCATTGCCAATGTGATTGAAAAACTCAATCGCCCTACTCTTGTTCTCAGCCATAACAAAACATTGGTGGCGCAGTTGTATGGTGAGTTCAAACAATTTTTTCCGGAGAATGCCGTGGAGTATTTTGTTTCGTACTATGATTATTACCAGCCTGAAGCATACATTCCTGCATCGGGTTTATACATTGAAAAAGATTTGCAGGTAAATGCTGAAGTAGAAAAACTTCGATTGAAAACCACTACTTCATTAATGAGTGGTCGCCGAGATATTATTGTTGTTGCATCGGTATCATGCATTTACGGAATGGGAAATCCAACGGAATACAGTAAAAATATTATTCGTGTTCAGGAGCAGGATGTAATGGGACGAAATGGGTTCCTCCATAAATTAGTAAACAGTTTATACTCGCGTTCCACAGGTGAATTCAAGCGTGGAAATTTCAGGGTACAAGGTGATACAGTAGATGTTTTTCTTCCGTATGCAGATTATGCGTATCGCTTTTCATTCTTCGGCGACTTGATTGAAGAGATTTCAACTTTCGATGTGGAGACCGGAAAAAAAATCGGCACCACCGAACACGCTGCAATTTTTCCAGCCAATATGTATATGGCGCCGCGCGATCAGTTCAATGTAATAATGGCTGACATACAGGATGAGATGAAAGCGCAGAGTGATTACTTTGATTCCATTGGAAGAACACAGGAAGCCTTGCGACTTCGCGAGCGCGTGACTTTTGATATGGAAATGATTAAAGAGTTGGGCTACTGTTCGGGTATAGAAAATTATTCCCGCTTCTTGGATCGCCGAAAACCAGGTGAAAGACCGTTTTGTTTAATAGATTATTTTCCGAAAGATTTTTTATTGGTGGTGGATGAAAGTCACGCAACGCTTCCGCAAGTGCGCGGAATGTATGGCGGCGACAGAAGTCGTAAACAAAATTTAGTGGAGTATGGATTTCGTTTACCATCGGCAATGGATAATCGTCCGCTCAACTTCAATGAGTTTGAGAAAATGATTAATCAGGCAATTTATGTAAGTGCTACTCCTGCTGATTATGAAATGGAGCAAACCGGCGGGGCATTTGTTGAACAGGTTGTTCGACCAACAGGATTACTCGAACCTTCAATTGATATACGACCAAGCTTAAATCAAGTAGATGATTTGCTTGAAGAAATCGATAACACTACTAAAAAGGGAGAGCGAACTTTAGTTACAACACTCACCAAAAGAATGGCTGAGGAGTTAAGTAAATATATGACAAGGCTCAATGTGAATTGTCGTTACATACATTCTGAAGTAGAAACATTAGAGCGGGTTGAAATTTTACGAGACTTACGACTTGGTGTTTTTGATGTATTGATTGGTGTAAATCTTTTGCGAGAAGGTTTGGATTTACCTGAAGTATCACTCGTGGCAATTATGGATGCTGACAAAGAAGGATTCCTTCGCAACCAACGCTCGCTCACACAAATTGCAGGTCGTGCTGCACGAAATGCAAATGGAAGAGTGATTATGTATGCTGATAATATTACTGGCAGTATGCAGCGAACGATTGATGAAACCAATCGTCGTCGTGATAAACAAATTGCTTACAACCTGAAGCATAACATTGTTCCGATGACGATTTTAAAATCGCGCGCACAAATTCTGGATCAGAGTGCAGTGTTGCAGATACGACCAATGGAGGCAGGTGCTTATGTCGAGAGCAACGATGTAAGTTTAGTTGCTGATCCGGTTGTGAAATACATGAGCCGCGATCAGTTGGAAAAATCCATACGGGATACACGAAAAAATATGGAGAAGGCTGCTAAAGACCTTGACTTTATTCAAGCTGCCCGTTATCGTGATGAAATGTATGCATTAGATAAAATTATTAAAGAACGGTTTGAGAAATAATTAACTCAAATTTTCCAAATCAGCTTTTCTTTCTCTTCTTCGGGTAACCCGTGCAGCCACTATAATACCTACTTCATACAAACCATATAAAGGGAATGTAACAATCAGTTGACTGAACATATCAGGTGATGGCGTGATTATGGCGGCCAGAAAAAGACAAACTACAATTGCATACTTCCGGAACTTCCGCAAAATTTTATCGGTCAGTATTCCAAGCTTGGCGAGAAAATAAATTACCAATGGAAACTCAAACACCAATCCTGAAGTGAGGGAAAGACCACTCACAGTTTCCATATAAGAATCAAGACTGAAAATATTTGACACTAAAGAACTCACTTGATATCCGCCTAAAAAAATGACGGTGAATGGCGCGATGATGTAATATCCGAAAAGCAATCCGATATAAAACAATAATGAACCGACAATCACTACTCCATTTACTTTACTTCTTTCTGCTTCATATAAAGCAGGACTAACAAACCGCCAGAATTCCCACAGTACATATGGAAAAGTAATAATCAACCCAGTCATAAAAGCTGCTTTCATGTGAATCATGAATTGCGCAGTGAGCTCAATACTTGTAAGCTGAAATTGAATGGCGCCGGTACACAAACTATCGCCCATTCCTAACCAATGTCCGAGCTTGCAAAACAAAATGTAGGTTGGAAAATCGGTGTGCATGGGCCCGAGTATAATGGTATCGAACAAAAAAGATTTGTTCAGAAACAAAATAACCGCGGCAACCAAAATAGCTGCGAGCGCGCGAGCAATATGCCAACGCAATTCTTCAATGTGATCGAGAAACGACATTTCAGCCGTATCGGAACCTTTTCGTTTATTAAGTAAATCGAGCAACCACATATTAGGGCCGCAAATATATCTTTCGGTGGCTACTTAGTTCCGAGTATGCTGTTAATTTCTGAAAGGTTCGGTTGAAGAATAATTTCGGTGCGGCGATTTTTCCCTCTTCCGTCAGCATTTTCGTTTGAAGCAACCGGTTCGGTATCTGCTCTTCCTGATGCGGTAATTCTTGCATCATCCACTTTTCCTTCCACCATTAAAATCCGTGCAACAGATGTAGCTCGCATCACACTTAAATCCCAGTTGTCTTTCATTGCACCTGTGCCTGCAAGTTTTACATTATCAGTATGACCTTCCACTAAAATTTTAATGTCGGTGTTTTTGTTCAGCACTTCAGCTAGTTTTTTCAATGCATCTTTTCCTTTCGGGTCAACAATGATGCTTCCTGATTTGAACAACAGATTTTCAGAAAGCGATACATACACTTTTCCGTTCTTGGTATAAACTTTTAAATCACCTGCATTTTCAAAACCCATCAACGCATCTGATACTTTATTTTTCAACGCATTCATGAGTGAATCATTTTTTGTGAGCGCACTTTCCAACTCCATCACTTTTTTATTCTTTGCTTCCAAATCAATTTTCAGCTGGTCTAAATCTTTTTGCTGATTTTGCAAAGCAGTTTGCAATTCGTTCAGAGTTTTTTCTTTCTCATCCAGCTGTTTTGATTTCTCCGCTAATTGCGATTGAAATTTTTGCGATTCATTGGTGCTGTTATTTAACAATGCTTTATTCTGGTCAATAACCTTTTCGTATAAAATATTCAACTCCTTATTCATCGCCATTATTTTGCGATACTGAATTCCATAGTTAGTGGTGTCATCCACTAAATCTTTTCTTGCATTGGTTAAATCGTTCACCTGTTTGTTCAGGTCTTCCACGTTAGCAGTAAGCTCGTCAGTTTTTTCTTTGCACGACTTATTTTCAACATTCAGTTTTTCAATCATCGCCTGTGCATCCTCAAATTTTCTAGCAGGCACACATGCTGCGAGTAAACTCATACCAACTATCCCGATAAAAAATATTTTCTTCTTCATCACATTTAAAATTTTCTCAAAGAAAAGAGTTCATTGATTGACTGAGAGACAATTTGATTTTCATATTTCCAACCAATAAAAAAATCTTGTTTGTTTAAGTTGACACAAAAAAAGAAGCCCTCCTGATTTCTCAGGAAGGCTTCTGACTCAGGTTGGTGCTTTACCTGCTTATTTTTGCATCATGAAACGGGTAACTGTTGCAACAGTGCCGTTACTGATTTCAAGAATGTACATTCCATTATCAAGATTATTAAAATCTTCATAATAAGTGTTAGGGCCTTCGTTCGCAGTGTTCATTTCACTGTAAATTTTTCGACCCAATAAATCATACACATTGATGGTAATGTTTTCACTTGACAACGAATTGTATTCAACATTCAATTTATTTGAAGTTGGATTCGGATACAAATTCAAAGTAGTTTCAACTGGGTTGATTTCAACTGTGCCACTTTGCATGGTCCGGAAATTTGTTCCACTTGTCAATACTGTTAAAGTGTAACAGCTGGTAGCACTTGAACTACTGTATGGATATACTTTAATTTTATAAGTACCAACTGTGGTGGTGTTATAAATGATGGTTTCGCTTGTAGTACCACCGTTTTGTGCTGTAGTAATTAATGAACCACTTGGGCTATAAAATTTCACATCATAATCAAAAGGAAGATTAGTTAAAGTGATTTTAATTTTTGAAGCAGAGGATGAATTAGTAAATGAAAACCAATCAATATCTGAGGTTGTAGAAATTAAACCAGTGATGCTTCCATTGTTAGTGATTGGTTTTGCTGTAGTGGAAGTATTATTTGATTCATAAATATCAGTACAACCACCACCTGATGATAAAGTAGTGAACGACGCAACAGAAGAATAGGCGCCGGTTGTGGTACAAACCGCCTGCACCTGAAAATTGTAAGTGGTGTTTGCAGTTAATCCAGTTAATGATTTAGTTGGAGTTGTTGATGTGGTGGTAGTCCAGGTTGATGCTGATGAAACTTTGTATTGAACATTATAAGAAGTTGCACCACTTACAGCAGCCCAACTTAATGTTGCAGCTGAAGTTGTAACTCCACTTGTACTTAAACTTACCGGAGTACCGCAAGAACCACCTGTAACCGGAACACAACCTTGTGAACTTGCCAATGAAAATCTTGAACCACCAGAAACAAATAACGCATTTGAAACCGCAGCTTGTCCGGCAGAGAACATGAACATACAAGCATCATTAGTATAATCCATGTAGTTCATGTACATATCACTAGTGTTGCTGCATGAAGAAGTTGGATATGACGGACAACCATAATTTTCATCAGCCTGATTTGGTGTATCAGCAATTCCATCAGAACCACTGCAAGATGTTCCATCATCACCCCAGATATGATACAAACCAGCCCAGTGACCAATTTCGTGTGTTGCAGTTCTTCCCAGATTATAAGCGGGTTCAGTACCAGGATGTGCAACACTTCCAATTGTTGAGTATTTAAAAACAACACCATCAGTAGCAGCTGCTCCACCTGGAAATTGAGCATAACCTAAAACACCACCACTTAAATTTCCGGTCCAGATATTTAAATATGAATTCCTATCCCATGCATCCAATCCTCCTGTACTTGTATGCTTGATATTGTCATTTGTTGAGAATGAAGTAGTAGTTGTGTTCCGGCGCTCAATACCTGTGGTTGTTGCTCCGCCTGGTGTACGAGCTGCCAAACAAAAACGAAGATTAGTCGCAGACTTCAATCCTGAAAATATTGCAGGAGTTCCTGCAGCATCAGAATTTAACAAAGCGAAATCAAGATTCAACTGATCAATCTGATACTGACATTGAGCATCAGAAATGTTTTGTGCTGAAGTATTATAAACCACATGAAACACAACAGGAATGGTAATAATTGCTCTATCGCCGCTCGGGTGAGATGCTATATAATCATTTGTAAATTGTTGAATTTCCTGGATTCTCGTTTCTAAATTTGGATCGAGTTGTTTTAATCGATCAAGATTTTCCATTGTTCCGCAAACGCGGTGCGGAGTTGAATTTTGTGCAAAGCCAGTAAATGAAACTGCTAACACAACGAGTGAGAGAAAAATTTTCTTCATTTCTATTGAGGTTGTTTGTTTTAAAAATTCTGTTTAAAATCAGGATTCGAATGTAAACCAATTCAATCTGCAATTACAAATAAAAGAGGAGCCGTTGGTTAAATTGAAGGTATATTAAATCGCCTGTTTGAATTGCCTGATTTTTATTTCTGAACAGAAATTACTTTCTGATTAATACAATTATTCATATGCACTACTAATTAATAACTATTCAACCAATAACTTTCTAATTAATTATGTTCGCAATGAAATGAGTAAGGTAAGAACCGTTTTTTATTGCTCCAATTGCGGAGCCCAGGCAGCAAAATGGATTGGCAAATGCCCTAGTTGCAATGAGTGGAATACTTATGTGGAAGAAGTAGTGGAGCGCGAAAAATCAACAACACCCTGGAAGAAAAAAGAAAAACACGAAGCCGCTAAACCAAAAACCATTCAGGATATTAAACCAATTCCTGATGAAAGAATAATTACTCCCGACAATGAATTGAATCGTGTTTTAGGTGGAGGAATTGTTCCAGGCTCAGTAATATTGGTTGGCGGTGAACCCGGCATCGGAAAGTCTACATTGCTTTTACAACTTGCTCTTAAAATGGAGGGAGTGAAAGTATTGTATTTGTCAGGTGAAGAAAGCGATCATCAAATCAGAATGAGAGCCGAAAGAATCGGCACAAAAAATAAAGAATGCTACATCTTACCTGAAACTTCAACCGCATTAATTTTCCGTCACATTCAGGAATTGCAACCCGAAGTGGTGATTGTAGATTCAATTCAAACTATGCAAACTGAACTAGTGGAATCAACTGCAGGAAGCATTTCACAAATCAGAGAAAGTGCAAGTGAGTTTCAGCGATATGCAAAAGAAAGTGGTGTGCCTGTTTTTCTCATTGGTCATATCACAAAGGAAGGAATTATTGCAGGACCAAAAATTCTTGAACACATGGTAGATACCGTGTTGCAATTTGAAGGGGATAGACATTATTCATATCGGATTTTACGCACTGTAAAAAATCGCTTTGGATCAACAAGTGAATTGGGAATTTATGAAATGCAGGGAAGTGGCTTAAGTGAAGTCAGTAATCCATCAGAAATATTATTGACACAGCGCGATGAAATGCTGAGCGGAATTGCTATTGCAGCAACAATGGAAGGCATGCGACCACTATTGGTTGAAACGCAAGCGCTCGTTACGCAAGCCGTTTACGGAACCCCGCAACGAACAACTACCGGATTTGATTTGCAGCGAATGAGAATGCTGCTTGCTGTTCTGGAAAAAAGATGTGGGTTTTTCTTTGGTGTGAAAGATGTGTTCTTAAATATTGCGGGAGGAATTCGGGTAGAAGATCCGGCAATTGATTTAGCGGTAGTTGCTTCTATTCTTTCTTCCTATGAAGACAAATCACTCGCACCTAATATTTGTTTTTGCGGCGAAGTAGGATTGAGCGGTGAGATTCGAGCAGTAAACAGAATTGAACAGCGAATCAGTGAATCGGCAAAACTCGGTTTCAAAAAAATATTTGTTTCGGGCTACAACAAAAAAGGATTGAACTCACACAAGCTCGGCATCGAGGTGGTGCTTGTCAATAAGGTGGAAGATCTGATTCGACGGATATTGTAAACTGCGTGTTTTATAAAACCGTGGCTCAACCTCTACAATTAAAAATAATATTATAAGAAAACAGCCTAAAAAAAATATTCCGAAAGAAGTCCATTCTCTTGAAAATTCCTTTCCAAATATTTTATACTTCAGTCCTTCTCTTTTACGAATTCCGGAATAACTAATTGCGCCAAATGTGGCCGCAAAAACACCCAGAGCAAGAATGATGTATATCATCTATTTTGAATTTTAATTTCTGCAAAGTTGTATCACTATATTTTATTTCTCTGCAAAATCTTTATATTTCATTCAACAATTTAAAATGGGTAAAAACAAATTGATTGATTTTATTCTTCGACCAGCGGATGATTTACTTAATTTATTTTTTCCGGAAGCATGTGTTACCTGCGGAACAAGTTTGTTAAACCAGGAAAAAGTTATTTGTACAATTTGTCGTTTCAAACTACCAAAAACAAATTTTCATAAATGGGAAGGAAATCCAATGGAAAAACATTTCTGGGGTCGTGTGAATTTTGAAAGGGCAATTGCGTATTTATATTTTGGAAAAGAAACTCGGGTACAGGAATTATTACACAACTTGAAATACAAAGGCAGAGATGATGTGGGAACATACATTGGGGAATTATATGGTTCTGATTTAAAACGCGACAGTGTAGTTTCTAATGTTGATTTTATAATTCCGGTTCCATTGCACCCATCACGCGAACGATTTCGCGGATACAATCAGGCATATATGATTGGAAAAGGAATTTCAGATGCAACTGGTATACCTGTACGAAAAGATTTTTTATACAGAGGAGCTGCTTCTACAACTCAAACCAAAAAAACAAGATTTGAACGATGGAAAAATGTAGAAGAAATTTTTTATACAGAAAAAAAGGAGCAATTGAATGGAAAGCATTTATTGCTGGTAGATGATGTAATGACCACTGGAAGCACTATTGAAGCATGCAGCCGCGCTTTGTTAAACGGCACCAAAGTAAAATTGAGCGTCGCAACCATTGCCGTTGCTATGTGATGTAAAGGCTGTTGTTTTATGTTTTTTTTCAAATCGAATGAAGTTACTTGCAAACTGAAAAAATTCAAATGAACAAACAGATTAAGGAATATACTTTTTTAGGCTTAATCGTATTTGCGGTTTTTCTGATTCTATCAATTGTGTTTTATAAGGAGCGAATAATATGCATGGATTTTTCACTGGTTGATGTTGCAATAATTATAAAGGAAAATTTTGTACAAAAGCTGGTAAGGTTTGGTGGAGCTATTCCTCAGGTTGTTCCGCTATTAGGAACAATTATTCATCTTCCATTGAAATTGGTTTTGCTTTTTCATTCAATCGGAATGGTTGTGTTCTATTTAATATTTTTTATTCTGATTTTATTTAGAATTAAGAATTTCGTTTTTGGTTTTGCCTTATTGCTATTCCTGACTTTACTGGTAAGCGATAATTTTTACTGGATTTGTTCAGAGTTCCCGCAAGGAATGGCATACCTCTGTTTATATGGGGCATGGTTAATGGAAAAACAAAACACTGATTCAACAATAAAACATTGGTGGCTTCATTTTCTGATTATACTCTGGATACAATTTTTCTACTTGCTCATTGTTTTCCCAATAGTATTTATGTTTTGTTTTTTGTTTCTAATTTCTGAAAAAAGAAATTTTAAAACGCTAGTAATATTTATTTCTATCACAATTGCATCTTTTATAATTCGATATTTTGTTGGAAAACTGGATTGGTATGAATTGGAAAAAATTCAATCTTTTTCAAAAATCATTAATAATATTTCTCAAATATCTGCGTCAGGTTCTTTTTTAGAATTTATTAAAGATTTGAAAAGCGATTATTTGATTTGGGGATTAATTTTTTTAGTTACCTCAATTGTTCTGATTTTAAAAAAGCATTGGAAATTATGTTTTTTGACAGTTATGATTTCAAGCGTTTATTTAGTTGTTGTGCTTGCGTTAAATCCGGTAGCTGATAAGTTTTATATCCAGAATATGTTTTTACCATTGGGTTTTATTGTTGCCTTACCTTTTCTTTTTTATATAATTAAACCAATGAATCCTAAAGCAGGACTCATAGTTCTTACCTTGATTTTTTCCTTTCGTATTGGAATTATTTATGCTGCACATCAGAAATTTACAAACAGGATAACCTGGTTCAATTCAAAAATTCGCCAAATTCGTAACGGAGAAGATAAAATATATTTTATCCCTTCATCTGGTTTGCCAATGGATACATTATTAATGACATGGGCTGTTCCGTATGAAACACTATTACTTTCTTCGCTAAACAATCCTGACTCGGCGATAGTTATTAAAATAGAAGACGAATATTCTGAGGTTAAAATGGACACATTAGGAATATTTCCATTGTGGAAAATGGAAGAAATTCCTACCGGGTATTTTAATCTGCAATAGCAGAAACCCACCTTTTATAAATTCAATTGATTGCTTATGCAATTTCCTTTATAATTTTCCGTTATTCGCAGCTGATGAAAATAAAACAATTGATTTTAATTATTGGAGTTCTGCTTTCAATTGGAGCATGCAGAAAGGATGTATTTCTTACTGACTCGTCAGTTAAATTGAGTTTTAGTAAGGATACTTTAACTTTTGATACAGTTTTTACCTCAATTGGATCTGCCACCCGTTACTTTAAAATTTATAATCGCGAAAACAAAAAAATAAAAAT
Organism: Chitinophagaceae bacterium; assembly: GCA_947469485.1. Taxonomy (GTDB): domain Bacteria; phylum Bacteroidota; class Bacteroidia; order Chitinophagales; family UBA10324; genus UBA10324. The sequence goes on from CANIPU010000031.1 coordinate 11,819, forward strand.
CACTGATATCAAATTAGCCGGGGGAGCTGATTCTCATTTCAGAATGAATGTGGATGGCATCGCAGGAATTGAAGCAAAGGATGTGGAAATAGCTGCCAACGACAGCCTGTACATTTTTGCGGCAGTAACCGTTGATCCGAATAATCTTGCAAATCCTTTTGTAATTGAAGATTCAATTTTATTCAGTACAAATGGAAATAGCCAAAGTGTAATTTTAAATGCTTGGGGACAAAACGCACACTTCATTTATGATTCTGTAATTCAATCCTCACAAACCTGGACCAACGATTTACCATATGTAATTATAAATTCAATGTTGGTTGATACAGGTGTAACGCTAACGATTGAAGGAAGTTGCCGAATCTACAATCATCCTAATTCCAGAATATATGTTGCCGGAACTTTAATTATAAATCCAAGTTGTATTGATTCTGTTATTTTTCAAGGAGACAGATTAGAGCAATATTTTCAAGACTTGCCGGGAAGGTGGCAGGGAATTCATTTTCTTAAAGGAAGCATTAACAATGAAATCAATTGTACAACTATTAAGGATGCTGAAATAGGTGTTCGCGTTGATTCATTACCTATAAACGGAATACCTAATCTTATAATGCGTCGAGTAAAAATTAAGAACATGTTATACAGCGGAATTCTTGGAATAACGGCAGTAATTAGAGGAGAAAATTTATTAGTATTTAATTGCGGACAGAATAATTGTTTTCAAACAATTTTAGGCGGAGACTATCAATTCAGTAATTGCACTTTTGCCAATTACAGTAATACGGTTATAAATCACCAGGAGCCATCGGTTTATTTAAGTAATTATTATGCTGTAGATAATGTGATTTATGGATTGGCTGCATGCAATGCAGTATTTAATAATTGCATAATCTGGGGCGGTTTGGAACAGGAAATTTCACTGGATTTTTTAGGTACAGCTGTTGGAAATGCAACTTTCAATTCATGTTGTATAAAATCAGATTCCACTTTGCAGGGAAGTTGGTTTAAGAACGATCCATTATTCATTAACTTTTCTGAAGATGATTACCATTTGTCCAGTGGTTCTCCTTGTATAAATTCAGGAACTGATATTTCAGGAATTAATATTGATTTGGATGGCAATTCCCGAATTGCTGGTTCATATGATATTGGTGCATACGAAAAACAGTAGGACACAAAAACATTTTCCTGTTTAATTGCTCCTTATGGCTTTAATGGATTTGAAATTATTTTTCAATCCGAGAACAAAAAATACAACTAATTCGTATTTCAATTTATCTAACATTAAGTGCAAGTACTTAAAAATATTTATTGGTCGTTTCCGGTGCAGTTGTTATTACTGCACTTAAGAAGGAATTTGTTTCTGGCCATTTCATTTATAATATTGATTCTGTTTGTTACAAAAAATCTTGCTGCCTTATATGGGTTTGCTTATTTGTTTTTAGACCCTGAATATTTAGGTAAAGTAAATTTCTGGAGTTTTTTTTTGGTAGGAATTGGGTTCGGCGCTTTTGTTCTAATATGGAACATTACCAGCTACATATTAAACTCACATCGGTTTCCATTTCTCGCAACCTTTGAAAGACCATTTACCAGATACTGCCTTAACAACTGCATTATCCCATTATTATTTGTATCAATTTATATAATAGAACTGATTTTTTTTCAGGCTCAGTCGGAATTGACTGTTTGGTATAAAATTGTGATGAGCATTTTAGGTTTTTTATTTGGTGGTATATTAATGCTTGCCGTTTCGTTTTCAAAATCTTTGAATACTCATTATAACAATGAGGCTAATCGGAAGAAATCACAGCATAATCCGATGAAACGATGGAGTTTTAATCAACCAGCCGACAAAAGAAAATTACGGGTTGATTACATTTTTATTTACCCATGGCGGATTCGCAGAGTAAGAGAAGTGGATCATTATGATGAAGAAAAATTATTGACTGTTTTCAAACAACATCATCGCAATGCACTTGTACTTGAGCTGATTGCTTTGGAAGTAATTATTCTTCTGGGTTTCCTGATGGATTATCCTGTGTTTCGTGTTCCGGCTTCATCAAGCATATTTTTATTACTCAGTATTCTTGTAGCCCCTATCGGAGCTTTCTCCTATTATTTAAAAACATGGGGTACTCCGGTTTTTATAATATTGGTAATTTCATTCAGTATGATGCTCCACTTTGATTTTATGAATCATAAAAACAAAGCATTCGGGTTGAATTATTCACGAGAAAAACGCATTGAATACAACCTCTCAACAATTGAAAACAAAAGTGATTCTACAACTTTTTATCATGATAAAAATTTAGAAATAGCATCGCTTAATAATTGGAAGCAGAAAATAGTTAAGGAAAATTCCTTAAAGCCGACCTTGGTATTAATTAATTGCAGTGGAGGTGGATTGCGAGCAACAGTGTGGAGTTTTTTTGTAATGCAGGTTTTGGATAGTTTAACTCATGATAAATTTTTGAATCATGCAAAAGTGATGTCTGGTGCTTCAGGTGGAACATTAGGTGCTGCATATTATCGCGAACTTTTTCTTCAAAAACAAAATGGAAAGAAGATTGATCTAAGTAATAATGAATATCTGGATAACATATCTCGGGATATGTTAAATGCTGTTTCATTCTCATTTGTTGTAAATGATTTATTAATTCCCTGGCAAAGGTTTCGTGTTGGCGAAAATCAATACCGAAAGGACAGAGGCTATATGTGGGAAGAACAGTTAAATGAGAACACTAAAGATGTATTGCGAAAACCAATATCTGATTATGCTGATGCTGAACAATTAGGCCTGATTCCAATGATGGTTTTTACACCAACTATTATTGATGATGGAAGAAGATTAAATGTTGCCGCACAACCCGTTGCATACTTAAACAGACCGTCCAATTTTTTAGATGACAATAAAGCTTTAAAGAGTGATGCCATTGATTTGCAAAATTATTTTTCAGATCAGAATGCTTCAGAATTACAATTTACAACTGCAATTAGAATGAATGCTACATTTCCATATATAATGCCAAATGTATTTCTTCCTACATCACCTGAAATTCAAACAATGGATGCCGGATTAAGGGATAATTTTGGAATAGAAACTTCAATGAGATACCTGGATGTATTTAAGGAATGGATAAACGAAAATGTGAAGGATGTTGTAATTGTGCAAATGAGAGACATGAAAAAAAATATTGAACCTAAAGTGAGTTTGCATCAATCATTAATGAGTAAAATATTTGATCCTATAAACAGTATATATGTTAACTGGAGTGACTTTCAGGATTTTCATTTTGATGAAGAAATTAATAGTGCTTCAGGATGGTTAAAACCCGAATTACATATTCTTACATTTGAATATACTCCTTCAGAGTCAAATAGTGCAGCAAGCATGACCTGGCATTTAACCACCAAAGAAAAATTAGATGTTGTTAATGCAATAAAAAATAAGCACAACCAAACTGAGTTGAAAAAAATTATATCATTGCTGCAATGAAAAAAATTGTTTGTTTGATTTTTACAATTGCTTTTTTTATGCCGGCGTGTAAAAAATATCCTGAAGGACCAACATTTAGTTTGCGTTCTCCAAGCCAAAGGATTATTGGAGAATGGAACCTTAATTATTATAAAATTAATGGTATCGATTCATTGAATAAATTTTTGAATTATACAGTTCTTCCAGGCATGGATTTAAATGATCCTGGAATTTCAGATAAATCAGGTTATTTAATTCGTGGCGGAGTTGATACTGCTAATTATGTTTCGAATATTGGATTGTATGAACTAAAGAACAGAAAAACAGAATTGGTTTTAACAACAAATAAAATTGTGAATTATTTAAACCTTACAGGACCTTTGATGAGCACTTCTTCAATTACTTATAAAATTTTGCGATTGAAGAAAAAGGAACTTTGGCTTCAGACAGATTATAATGGAGCCAGTTATGAATTACATTACGAAAAAGGTAATTGATTACTGTGCTATAATATCAAAATGTCCATTCACTAATTCTTCAGTTGAAAGTAAAGGATCAATGATTTTGTAATTGTGTTCATTTAACCAATTCAACAATAAAAAAGATGAGTCACCCTGTTTCTTTAATAATTCGTCATCTAATTCAATAAACAATGCGGGATGAAATTTTTTTATGCATTGTTCAGCACCTTTCAAAACTTTCAATTCATATCCCTCTACATCTAATTTTATTAAATCAATTTTTGAAATGTTTTTTTCTGCAACAATATCATCCAATTTTCGGATTTCAATTTTTTCACCGGAATCAGAAATTGAGTTCATTCCCAAATTGTTTTTGTCAGCAATCTTGAGAAAAGCAGAAGTTGATTTATCTCCTAATGCGCAGAAATTTAAATCAATCGAGTTTTTCAATTTCTCATTAAGCAATATATTCTGAAAGCATTTTTTATAGTTGGTAGAAGATGGTTCAAAAGAATAAACTTTGCCTGTTTCACGGACTCTGTTCGCAATATTCAATGAGACCTCACCCATATTGGCCCCAATATCAATTACTATCATACCTTCCTTTATAAGCGAAAATAATTTTTCACGGGGCTCTACTTCATTGTAAAAATATATATTCCAATCAACCCATTCACTTAAGTCCAACTGATAATTTATTCCCTTTCTATTTACAATTCTGTAAGTTGCTTTTTTATAAAAAGTGTGCCTTGGCATACAGGCAGTTGCAATTCGAAGGAGTACTGGATTATTTCTGAAGGTTAAAACAAATTTTTCACCTGATGGATTTGCAAAATATTTTTTAATAAAATCCGGTACAGGCATTTATCAATTATTAAATTTTAACAACAAATTCTTTCTTCAATGTTAAAAGAAATGTGTCTTGTAGGGATAACGAATTTCATATTGCTCTTTCACTTTAGCGTGAATCAGATTACGAAGTTCATCTATGTTTTCTTTTTTAGTAGCAGAAATAAATACAGCGCTGTTATTTGTTTTTATCTGCCAGCTTTTTTTCAATTCTTCAAGTAATTCTTTTTTTACTTCATCAGGAAGCATTTCATCAAAATAATTTTTTTCATACAAATCCATTTTGTTGAATACATAAATGGTTGGCTTTCCTGAAGCACCAATTTCACCGATTGTTTTATTTACTACTTCTAATTGCTCTTCAAATTTTGCATGTGAGATGTCAATTACATGAATAAGAATATCTGACTCCCTTACTTCATCTAAAGTGCTTTTAAAACTTTCAATCAGGTGATGCGGAAGTTTTCTGATAAAACCAACAGTATCGCTCATCAGAAAAGGCATTCGTTCGAAAACAACTTTTCTTGTTGTAGTATCCAGCGTTGCAAATAATTTATTTTCAGCAAAAACATCTGACTTGCTAAGTAAATTCATCAAGGTGCTTTTGCCTACATTGGTGTAGCCAACAAGAGCGACTCTGATTAATTCACCACGCCCTTTTCGTTGTGTGAAACTTTGCTTATCAATTTTTTCGAGTTGTTCTTTAAGAAGTGAAATCTGATATTTTACAATTCGACGATCTGTTTCAATTTCTTTTTCTCCAGGCCCGCGCATTCCAATTCCTCCTTTTTGTCTTTCCAGGTGAGTCCAAAGACCTTTTAATCTGGGTAATAAATATTGTAACTGCGCCAATTCTACCTGAGCTCTGGCCTGTGCAGTCATGGCTCTGCTTGCAAATATGTCAAGTATAAGATTGCTTCTGTCTAAAGTTTTAATTTTTATTTCTTTCTCAATATTGCGGATTTGTGACCCACTCAGGTCATCATCAAAAATTACCAGATCAATTCCTTTTTCTTCAACATAAGTTTTTATTTCCTGCAATTTTCCTGAGCCTATAAAAGTTGCACTGTCCGGCGATTTTAATCTTTGCGTAAATCGTTTTACTGTAATTGCACCGGCTGTCTCAGCCAGAAAAGCTAATTCATCCATAAACTCTTCTATCTGTTCCTCCTTTTGCCCGGGAAGAATTAGACTCACCAAAATAGCTTTCTCTTCACGATGTGTTGAATTGGGAACTAATGACATTTTTTCTTTATTGAAAAATAAATTTTGCCCAAAGATATTTTCAGGATGGTTATATCAAACTTTATTAGTTGCTGTATTACAAAATGAAATTTATTTACTGAAAGAGAATTGCACATGATTAAACAGGAATTTGATCATTCTGAAACCTTTAGTCAAAAGTTCAGTAGAATGAATTTCACGCTTCTTCGCCAATATGTTGTCTTTTCGCCCGTTGCTTTTTATTATTCTTATTTTCTTTTGCGGGTGCAAAAAATTCCAACAGTTAGATTCCCAAATTCACCCTGAATGGCTGGCTCCTATAGCTAAAACCACTGTTTCTCTTGAAACACTTTCTTTACTTGACAGCACACAGTTCACAAGAAAAATTCCTTCGCTTGATTTAGGATTTCCGTCTGGTATTACACTTGATTTACCAGCTTTATATTTTTCACATCTTGGTCCTTATCCACTTGCTGTATCTGATTGGGTAAAAGAAGTTCATGTTCAAACCCTTGACTTAACTATTTCAATTACTAATTCCTTTCCAATAACAATTGGTGCAGGAACAGTTATTACGATTCGAAATGATAACGATACTATTAACAACCAGAATATTGTTTCGCAAACACCTTTGTTGAACGATATTTTGCCCGGACGAACTTTTACTTTCAACATAAAATTGAATGACAGAATTATTGATGATACAGTTTTTTTCTATCTCGATCAGTTTAATTCGCCTGCGCAAAACAATGTTACATTCACCAATTCACCGGCAACTATTACAGTTGGGTTAAATATTCTATCTGTTGAATTGATAAAATTTTATGCCGACAGGTCAAAATCAATTCGCGATACTTCTGAATTTTCTATTAAAAAAAATACCAATACCCATCCTATTGATGATTCAACAGTTGAGGGAAAACTCATTATATATATCGACAATGCTTTTCCCCTTAATTCAAGTTTTCAAGTTTATTTTTTAGATGGATCAAAACGAAATGTTGTTGATTCATTATTCGATCAAGGAATATATCTTCAGTCTGCTACAACTGATGACAATGGTTCACCAACTTCAATTACACATTCAATTGATTCTGTTATAATCAGTTCCGGGCATTTGCAAAAAATTAAGCAAGCAAAATTTGCAGTTTCTTCATTGGAAATGAATACTATAAATAATAAATCTGTTGAAATCAGTGCCAATAAACAGACCTACCTTGATATACAAATTGTCGGGGATTTAAAAATGAACTTTCATTTATAAGTAGTATGCATGAACAGAAATAAAATTTTAATTGCTTCTCTTTTGTTACTTCAATTTGAATTGAACAGCAAGTGTTCAAATGCACAAGTCAATTTCGGGCAATTTCAAAATCAACATACTTTCACTCAAACATCTGAATTCATGCCTTCTTATATTGGGGAGGGGGTTAGAAAATTCAAGATAACATTTTTTGATTTTTATGTTTCGGCATCAAATTCTTCCATTTCAATAGCTCAATTGAATTCCATGATTAATTCAAATTCATGGAGTAATAAAACCATTGATTCTTTATTAAATCAATTAAAAACAGAAAATGCAATTTATGCAGGTGGAAATTTTTCATTCCTGAATGTTGCAATAAACATTAATAAGCACAAGAGAAAATTTCTGTCTGCTTCTATCGGAATGCGCGAACGACTGGATTTGAATATGATTTATAGTCGCAATCTGATTTCGCTATTACTAAAAGGCAACAAACAATTTGCCGGTGAAAAAATAAATTTAAGTCCGTTATCCGTTAATTTTTTGCAATGCACTGATTACTATTTCGGAATGAAAGCTTTGCTAAGTTTTAAGTTAGGAAAAAAAACATTACTGAAAATAAAACCTGAATTGCAGTTTCATTATCTTACTAGTATGGCGAATGTATATATGAAAAAAGCTGATTTTAATTTATTTACACAACCGAATGGGCGAGAATTGAATTTGAATTATGATTATGATATGTACATAGCCTCACCCGGAAATAATATGGGAGTGCATGGCTTATTTGGTGAAGTTTTACCGAAGGACATAAAAAAGAATTTGTTTAACGGCATTGGTGGTGGAAAGGCATTGGACTTTGGTTTAGGTATTGATGTTAATGACTGGATTAAAATAAATATGGCTTTGAATGATGTAGGTAGTATCTCATTTAAAAATCATGCAGTTAATTATTCAGGAAATGGCGATCTGGAATTTGATGGTTTTTCGACCAGCTATACTGAAACGCAAAACAGTTTTAAGAGCCAGACTGATTCTATGCTTTCAATTTTAAAACCAACAATTGAAAATGCTGAATACAAAGTGCCATTCGCTACAAAATATTTTACCAATGTTTCGTTTAATCTAATGAAGAAAAGAAAAAAGAACGGAATGGTTTATTTCCGCCACACTTTTAATGTTACTTATATAAAAGGGTTTAAAAATTATCTGAACACAACAAAAGTTCCGTTGATGGCTCTTGGTTATAACTATAGTGTTGGAAATATTTTAAACTTTGGAATCAATGCGGCAAAACGAGGATCAGACATCAAAAGTGTAGGAGCCAATCTTTCATGTCAAATGGGGCATTATCAATTATGGTTCAATTGCAATAATCTGCTTCCACTTATTGATAAACGAAGCGCAAAAGGTGTTGATGGAGCAATCGGAATGGGGATGGAATTTTGAAAAATTTAAATCGGAAAGTATTTCCAAAAAAAAGTCCTGCGCGAGCAGGACTTTTTAAAATTAATTTTCAAAATAAAAATTTCTATCCGCTACACATTATGCAGTTGCCTTCATCATCCAATGTGCAACTCGCTCCTTCGCTGTAATTTTCCTGAGGTTCAGAAAGCGATTCGGTGTTCGAGTTCATGATTGCAGTTTCGTAGCTATTAGAAACTCCTACTGCTCCAGCTAACTCCTGTGTGCGCTGGTTTTGCATGGCTTCGTGAGTAACAGTAAACTTAACTGCACTTGATGCAGCTTTGGTTCTCAAGTAATACATTCCTGTTTTCAATCCTTTTTTCCAGGAATAGAAATGCATGCTGGTTAGTTTACTGATATTTGCATCCTGAATAAATAAATTCAACGATTGCGACTGACATATATATGCACCGCGGTCTGCAGCCATATCAATGATGCTGCGCTGTTTTATTTCCCAAACTGTTTTGTACAGGTCTTTTACATCCTGCGGAATCTCAGCAATGTTTTGAATTGAACCTTCGGCAGCAATAATTTTATTTTTCATTGCATCGCTCCACAAACCAAGGCGCACTAAATCTTTGAGTAAATGTTTGTTTACGATAGTGAACTCACCACTTAACACGCGACGGCTGTAAAGATTTGATGTGTATGGTTCGAAGCATTCGTTGTTGCCAAGAATTTGTGAAGTGCTGGCAGTTGGCATTGGTGCAAGCAACAATGAATTGCGCACACCGTAAGTTTTTACTTCTTCTTTTAACACACTCCATTCCCAACGATCTGATGGAGTTACACCCCACATATCGAACTGGAATATTCCTTTTGAAACTGGAGAGCCGGAATAACTTTCGTAATGACCATACTGCTTTGCCAAATCTTTTGAAGCAGTCATTGAAGCATAATAAATGGTTTCAAAAATATCTTTATTCAATTGCTTGGCTTCGTCACTTTCAAAAGCATG
>CANIPU010000032.1 GCA_947469485.1 Chitinophagaceae bacterium
TCCAGTGACTGTCAGATTAATACTTCCGGTATTTGCTCCATTGCACAATAAATCTACATGCGTTTCACTTAATGAAATTGCGGATGGCTGACTTATTGTAATCGTTAATGTTGACTGGCAATTATTATTGTCTGTGACAGTAACAGAATAGGCTCCTGCAATTAATCCACTTAAATCTTGAGTAGTTGAACCATTATTCCATGAATAGGAATATGGTAAAGTTCCTCCAGTGACTGTCAGATTAATACTTCCGGTATTTGCTCCATTGCACGATAAATCAACATGAGTTTCACTTAATGAAATTGCGATTGGTTGTGATAGCGTTGCAATCAATGTTGACTGGCAATTATTATTATCTGTGACTGTAACAGAATAGGCTCCTGCAATTAATCCACTTAAATCTTGAATAGTTGAACCATTACTCCATAAATAGGAATATGGTGAAGTTCCTCCAGTGACTGTCAGATTAATACTTCCGGTATTTGCTCCATTACATAATAAATCAACATGCGTTTCACTTAATGAAATTGCGGGTGGTTGTGATAAAGTTATAGTAAATGTTGATTGACAATTATTATTGTCTGTGACTGTAACAGAATAGGTTCCTGCAATTAATCCACTTATGTCTTGCGCAGTTGAACCATTACTCCAGGAATAGGAATATGGTGAAGTTCCTCCAGTGACTGTAAGATTAATACTTCCGGTATTTGCTCCATAGCACGATAAATCAACATGCGTTTCGCTTAATGAAATTGAGGATAGCTGACTTATAGATATCGTTAATGTTGACTGGCAACTATTATTGTCTGTGACTGTAACAGAATAGGTTCCTGCAATTAATCCGCTTAAGTCTTGGGTAGTTGAACCATTACTCCATGAATAGGTATATGGTGAAGCCCCTCCAGTGACTGTAAGATTAATACTTCCGGTATTTGCTCCATTACATAATAAATCAACATGCGTTTCACTTAATGAAATTGCAGGTGGCTGACTTATTGTTATCGTTAATGTTGACTGACAATTATTATTGTCTGTGACTGTAACAGAATAGGTTCCTGCAATTAATCCAATTATGTCTTGCGCAGTTGAACCATTACTCCAGGAATAGGAATATGGTGAAGTTCCTCCAGTGACTGTAAGATTAATACTTCCGGTATTTGCTCCATTACATAAAAGATCATTTTGAATTGAAGCAACAGAAATCACAGGTGGTTGAATTATTAATGTACTTGCAGTTGAAGTACACCCATTATTATCTGTTACAATTACAGAATAAATAATTCCCCCACTTAACCCTGAGGCAATCTGATTTGTTTGGCCATTACTCCATAAATATGAATAAGGCAAAACACCACCAGTCACAGTTATCGTTGCACTACCATCAATATCACCATTGCATAATACTGGAGTTGAAGATATTGAAAGTGCTAAAGGTATAGGCTGAGTTAAGGTAACAGTTGTATCATTTGTGCAACCATTAACATCTGTAATTGTTATTCCATAAGTTCCGGCTATTAAACCATTTGCAGTTTGAGAAGTTGATCCATTAGACCATAAATAAGAAAAAGGTGATTGGTTTCCACTTACATTTGCAGTTACAGAACCATTATTTCCACCATTACAACTTATATGATATCCATTAAAAGTAAGACTTGAAAATGTAATTGTATTTTTGGGAACTATAATTGAATAAGAATAAACCTGATAAGCATTATAATCACAGTTATCGTCTTTTACGGTAACAGTAAAAGTATATGGCTGATCACGAGCATCAGCTAAAGTCGGAGACCAGCAAAATGTTCCAACTGGATAATTAGGACTTGCGCCACCTTGATTTGAAACAGTAAATGTGGATCCAGGAATTGATGATGTTGCTGTAGAGGTCATTGTTATATGTTGGCCGATATTTAAATCATTAGATCCAATTGTAAAACAAGTTGAACTTCCAGGGCAGACTGCAATTGAAAAATTACCAGTTCCATTGATCCCTTCAGCCGTCGGAAGTAAATTAGTTCCACAGTCTTTAACCCAGAATTGCATATCGCGAATAACACTACCAATTAAAATTCCATTTCTATATTCTTTAACAAGAACCGCACAAACTGCTACCTGCCCAATTAGTGTTGGCGACATGGATATATCTCCCGTAGATGAATCAATGGCCACAAGGGGAACAGAAGTTAACCAGTTTGAGGCACTAAACCCTGCTAAAAAACCAACATTAACTGTAGAACTTCTTTTTGGTGCAATAAAAGAGTAATCAAGTGAATCGCCATTAATATCAATAACACCATGATTGAAAGTGAAAGATTGATTCGCACAAATAAATGCTAAAGGAATATTCGTAAAAGTGGGCGAACTATTATGGTCTGCTATTACATTATTTAATAAAGCCTCTACATATAAAGCATTTCCAGTAGTTCCATTATTACAATTTGCCTGATTTGTAATTGTACTGATGGCACAACTACGGCAACATAAAGAATAACTAAAAACCCAATCAGTGCAATGCATTGGAAGGGTTACATTTCCTCTAAAAACATATTGTTGAACACCCGGAAAAGTACCGCCATTACAATAGGTTAAAGCAGGGTTACACGGAAAAGTAATTTCTTGTCCAGTACCAGCAATTCTATTTAATGTAACACTAAAACTCTGAGCACAACTAATTGAACCTACATTTAGGTTAACAGTTGTTGGTGCAGCTACTCCCTGACAATCCCGATAAAAACTTACGGAAACCTCATAAGTATCTCCAGAAATCCATCTATATGTTAAATCAGAACCAGAAGCATGAGAGGCAAATGCATTATTTCCAATATTGAAAAAACAAATTGAAAACAATATACATAATAAATTTCTTAATGACTTTTGAGTTTTTGATGGGTAGATTTTAATCATGCAGACAGATTTTAATAATTAAAAATAAGATCAATTCAAAACTTTTTTCTAAAAGTTATTAGCTGACTAATCTGTCAAAATATGTAAATACCGTTTGTAAAATTATTCCATGTATCAGTTAAATTGTTCTTTTAGATTTTATTCAATCGGTTATTAATTTACGGAGGAATTACATTTTTGTTTCTGTTTTAATAAGAGAAATAAAATTCACAATTTTAAAATCTAAATTTCTGTGCTTTCTGAAAATACGGATATTTAGTATTAATTTTTTATATAAAAACTGATTACCTCGCAATAGAATTAATTATCAAATTCAATAACCTTCACTTTGTTTTTAATTAAATATTGTCTGATAATTTGTTGTGTATCTCTATTGTCAGCAAATTGATTAATATTATCAACAAGTTGTTCCCAGCCAATAATGGAATCTTGTTCGTCAATGAATCCAAAACCTCTGTATCTGCCTTCCTCTAAACACACTATAGCTTTCTCTCCATGAGTTCTTCCGGACTCAACAATTGCAAGATTGTTCTTTGTTTCATTATTTAAATACTTGATTGCCTTCTTTACCCGCTTGTTATAAACATCAGGTAATTCACTTCCAATACATGCACCATTACACTGGTGAACGCTTTGATAAAAACAAGCTCCCTGGCTTTCATATAATCCAGTAAGTTTTTGACAGAGTTTGTAATTTTCAAGAATGTGCTGCATGGAAGCACGGGCTTCTTTTAAAGTTGAAAAAGTTACAATTGAATCCTTTTCATCTGAGTCAATAGATTCAGCAGATAAGCATAGATATCCGTTTTCGTTTTTCGAAAGACAAATTCCAAAATTAAATCTTGCCCGTTTTAATGCTCTGTTAAAAAATGGTTGGTGTTTTTTTATTTCTTCAGACTCCAACAATAAAGCAATCAGTTCGCTACCTGTTATAGTAAATGACACATCAGCAATCATTCTTTTCATCATCGCCGCTTTTTTAGAGGTTTTTCCATCCAGGTGCTGTAAAACTCTTGATCTGATGCTGTTACTTTTACCAATATATATTATCCGACCATCCTCATTGTGTAAAAAATATATGCCGGTTGATTCTGGAAGAGAATCAAGTTTCTCTCTGTTCAGTTTCGCGTTTAGCCCAGAAAATGCAAATCGCGATGGTAATATTCTTGATTCAATGTAATCTTTATTTATTTCATATAACATCTCGAACAACTTTGAAGTCGCCAATGCATCACCGGTTGCACGGTGACGATCATTTACTTTTATCCCTAAAGAATCACACAAATTTCCTAAGCTATAAGACGGTTTTCCAGGAATTAGTGCCCTGCTTAAGCGAACGGTACATAATTGGTTTCTATTAAAATCAAATCCAAGCTGGTTAAATTCACTTCGAATAAAATTATAATCGAACGAAACATTATGAGCAACGAAAATATTTCCTTCAGTCAATTCCACAATTTTTTTTGCAACATCACAAAATCGAGGTGCATTCTGAACCATGGTATCACTGATTCCTGTAAGACGAGTAATGTTCCATGGGATACTTCGTTCAGGATTTATCAATGTACTGAACTTATCAATGACCTTTTTTCCATCATGAATTATAATTGCAATTTCAGTAATGCGATGATATGGTGCATTTCCGCCCGTGGTTTCTATGTCAATAATGGAGTACAATGAATTATGGTAACTTAAAAATTCTGGTAATTGCTTATGCGCAAGTTATTTCATACAACATTCTCGACAAGTTACTATTATCAACAAGCAAAAAAGAATAAACTATTTACATAAATCGCGAACTGCATTGGGAGCAATATTATGGCCCATTAGAGCTGCTTTTCTTAAATCGTTACAGGCCTCTCCTTTTCTTCCCAGATTATAATAAACTATTCCGCGGTTATAGTATGGGTCCGTAAAATTCGGATCTAATTCAATGGATTTTGAATAATCTTCCAATGCTCCAATATTATCTCCCATGGTCGACCGAACACTCCCCCTGTTACTATAAGCGGTTGCAAATTTAGTGTCAAGCTGAATCGCTTTATTAAGATACTTCATGGCAGTATCATTAAAAATTTGCTGCTGGTTTTTATTCTGCAATCCTTGTTGCCAGAAAATTAAACCAATATTGCTCCATGTATCTGTGTTAACCGGATTTAAACTCAGTGAGTGCTTATAATCCTTCATAGCCCTTTCCAAGTCGCCGTTTTGCTTATGTAAAACACCGCGGTTGTTATAAGCTAGAGCAACTTCATTTCCTTTTTCAATTACATCACTCCAAAGTGTCATTCCATCTTTCCAAACCTGAGTGCGCTGGTAAGTAATAAAGCTATACCCTATTGTCATAACCACAACCAACGCAGTTGAAATGGTTTTATATGAAGAACTTCTATACAGATAATATAATCCATAAGCAAACAGCAGAAATATTCCTATAGAAGGAATGTAACTGTATCGATCAGCAATAACAGCGCCACCCACAGGCAATAATTGTAAAACCAACGCAACTGTTACAGCATAAAATCCGATACTAAATAAAATTTTATTTGTTTTTTTTAATGAATAGAAAACACCAGCTATAAGACCAATGAAGATTAACGGATAGGCATAATATATACCAGGAATGCTTTCTCCTGTTTTTGCGGGATATGGATAGTAAGCGCTTAAATTTATTGGAATTATTATTTTAAAAATGTAGGTAATGAAACCATAGCAGGCAAAAACAATTCGTTGCGGAAAACTGAATACCGCGTCCTGAATTGCACCTAATTCCTGTTGTGCTTTTATAGCTATAATTCCGAATATGATGGCTAGCAAAAAAAACGGAGTTTTTTCAATAAAAATTTTCGTTTCAATTTTTCTTCCCTTAAAATAATCAACCAAAATCAAAACAACAGCCAACGATACTCCCATTCCTTTTGATAATAAAGAAAGTCCAAAAAATAAAAAACTAAATATGAAATACTTTCTCTTAAAATCACCTTTTACGAATTTTAAATAATAAAATAAAGAAGCAAGAAAGAACCCTGTGTACATAAGATCTTTCAATTCACTCACCCATGCTACTGATTCGACATGAATGGGGTGAATACCAAAAAGCAGGCAAACCACAAACGCAATTTCAAAAATGCCGGTTAGCTCCATAATCACAAAAAGCACCAGCGTTGTATTTATTAAATGAATGCAAATATTAACCAGATGATAAATCTGAGGGTCCAATAAAGCAACTTTATAAATCAGAGTATAAACCAACATTACCAGGGGATGATAATTTCCCATCCAGTAAGTAGTAAATAAAACGCCCAAATCAAAGTGACGAATCATTTGATTGTTTTCTACATATCGGTCATCATCAAGGTTTACAAAACCATTGTCAAATGCCGGCCAGTAAGCAACAATTGTTAAAATTAAAATAGCGGCAAGAGCATACCATAATTTTTTATCTGAAGCATAGTTGTTGTTTTTAAATTTTGACTTTTGCTTCGTTGAATCAATATGATTCTGATTGTTTTTTTTCTTTTTGCTCACGGTAATAAAACTAAAAGTAGTGCTAATATTTCAGTTATTTAATCATATCCATCATAACCTGTGATGCTTCATTGAGGTAAATATCCTTCTTCAATGATTTTAACATCTCTTTATTGCGTGCCGTATATGTTGAATCGCTATTGATGTGTTCAATATCAATTGAAAGATTTACAACATCTAATCCGGTTAAGTTTTTTTCAACTTCTTCAAATTTTTTCTTTTCCTCTTTACGACTTTTTTGTTCCATCTGATATTTTTCAAGGTTAAGCGAAACCTGAGTATCGTCACTTTCTTTTTTTAATTCAACCGATTCTTCTTCAATTAGTGCAAAGGCTTTTTGGTCTTCTACCCTTTTTTGGCTTGTGGCTTTTAATTTATTTATATCGTAGGTTGGCTGATATTTAGTAATTGGTGTAGGTTTTATTTCATCCCATTGTAATGGAAAATCCTCCTGTTTCTCTCCATATTTAATTTTGCTCCATGCATCAGGTAATATTATATCGGGTGTAACTCCACGCAATTGAGTAGAGCCTCCGCTTACACGATAAAATTTTTGCATGGTAATTTTTACTGAACCAAGTGGTTTCATTGCATTGTATGTGGAATTAACCATATCATCCATATTATACATGCGCTGCACAGTGCCTTTACCAAAAGATGTGGTACTCCCAATTATAACTCCTCGATTATAATCCTGTATAGCTGCAGCTAAAATCTCAGAGGCCGATGCACTGTTTTCATTAACCATTACTTCAAATGGGCCATCAAAAGTTACACTTGGGTCTTTATCGGTATAAAGAGTTGGATTGGCATCTCTCGCTTTGACTTGAACAACTGGTCCCTGAGGAATAAACAAACCAACCATATCAACAACACTTTCCAAAGATCCACCACCGTTATCGCGCAAATCAAGAATCACACCTTTAGCGCCCTCATTTTTGAGTTTGTTTAATTCTGTTTTTATATCCTTTGCGCAATCTCGACCTCCGCCACCGCTGAAGTCGGCATAAAAACCAGGTAAACGGATGTATCCTATTTTCTTTTCATTATTTATCATGAATGATTGTGCATAGGAATCCTCTAATACAATTACATCTCGAATAAGAGTAATAACTTCAAAAGTTGCATCTGGTTTCTTTACAGTCAAACGAACTTCAGTACCCTTTTTCCCTCTTATTAGCTGAATTGCCTTGTCTAATCTCATTTCTGAAACATCAACAGGTTCTGCTGATCCTTGCGCTACTTTTACTATAATATCCCCTGGTTTTAATTTACCATTTCTATACGAAGGACTCCCGGGAACTATACTTGTTACTTTAATTTCGTCATCTTTTTGTTGCAATTGTGCTCCTATTCCTTCCAATTTCCCACTCATGGCAATATCGAAATTCGCTTTATCTGCCGGTGGAAAAAATTCAGTATGCGGATCCTGCACATTTGCGAAACAACCAACATATAAATTGAACCGGTCTTCCCTATCAAGTTCACCTAAGTTTTTAAATGCTTCATCAGTACTTTTTAATACTTTCTTCCTTGCATCTTCCTCCAACTCTTCATTGCTTTTTTTAGCAATAGCAGCTGTATCTTCCTTTTCCTTAGCTTTATCTCTTGCTTCAATCATATCACTGTAACGAACTAGAGTTTGATATTTCAATGACTTGCGCCAGGCATCTTTCAATTCAGAAACATTTTTGGCATAAACTATTTTGTCACCATCGGTTTCGATGGTTTCCTCTTCCTTAAAATTAAATGGTCTATCAAGCAAAGCAGAGTAATATGCTTTTGCCTCTGCAAACCTTTTTTCATAAATTAAATTTGCTTTATTAAAAAAATCAACGGATGCATCATTTAACTCATCATCAATTTTTTCTTTGAACTTGCTTAATTCGTCAATATCAGATTGCAGAAAAAACTTTTTACTATTATCCATTCTTTTAATAAAAAGATCAAAAACACGAACTGAAAACTTGTCATCAATCTTTTGCGGGTTGAAATGTTGAGTCTGAATTCCCTGCATAACCACCTGCATGATTAACTGTTCCTTTGTTAATTCGGAAGGTGCACGAAATAATTTATAAGATGCAAAAAATGCAAGTACGACTAACATACTCGCTACAAAAATTAATCTGGACCTGCGCATTTTGTGGAAGAGATTTAACAGAATTTGATTCATGAAGCAAATATATGTGAGGATGAATGTGAAGATGTATAACAGTATTTATAGTTTAACAGTATGATTGTTGATTTGTTGGAATCGGAATCTATAATTCATTTCACATGAAAAAATCTATTGAAACCAACATCATATTATTTATTGTTTAATTCTAATAGTTCCCATACCATAATCAGGAAACACCCAGTTTTTTAAGTCAATTGATTCAGATTTATCTACTGGTGGAATGTTATAACTGTTTTTTGAAAACTTAGACCATCCAAAACTTTCATTCAATCCTCCCTTAATATAATCAACAGTTGCCTTACCTAACGAGTAATTAATTTGCTTAAACAGAAGTGTATCAAGTTTATATTCTTTACCACTGTAATTAATCCAGCTTATTAATATTTCCTCTTTAGTTGTATCGATATATGTAAAAGAATTAAACCTGGAATCACTATTACTTGAACTTGAATGAAAATTATAATTTCCTGAATAAACTGCATTTAAATTTTTAAATGCATACCAGGAAGATCTTTTTACAATTTTAGTTGGTGCCTTTTCTTTTTCAGCTTTTAAATCTATGATGCCATAATGATTGTAAACACCGCCTGTTGCCAGACTTTGAAAAACAGCTACTTCAACCGGATTTTTGTTTTGACTGTTAAATTGGTTGATAAAATTTACATACGAGCCAATATACATTGATTGAAAAAGGGTGTTAAGAAAATATGAATTGGTGCTTCTGATTGCAAGATTCCATTCTGTAATCCAGATTTTTGCCTTAGGAAAAATATCTTTATAATAATCCAACGACTGCACCATAATACCACTTTTTGAAAATGTTTTTTTTGATTCATTAATAGCTCTGTGAAAAACAGAATCAACTGGTTGATTTGGAATAATCGATATAGGCGTGTACGAGTGAATAACAATGGCGTCAAAAAAATGCGACTTTGATAAAGCATCGTTCCATGCTCTGAAATAAACAAACTCTCCAGCGGCGGTCCCATCTAAATCACTTAACCTTGGATTTGGTGCTGCACAAGCTCCGATTTTAACTTTTGGGAAATATTTTTTCACAACCGTTACAAAAGTTTCAGCCTTTGAAATATAACTTCCTGGATATGGAAATATTGCTCGGTAGACATTTAAATACATTTCATCGCCAAGCTCTACTCCTACTACTTCTATATTATTATCGTTAAAGAAATTTAATTGATCAAGCAATTCCTCGGGTGTTCCGGTTAAAACATTAGCAGTAATTAAAACCTTGGAATCTAATTTTTGTACAAGTTTTAAAAAATCTTGTAAATAAGAATGATTAAGTCTCATCTGACTGGAAAACACGCCCTGGCTTTCCAGTGTTTGTGCATATTGTAAAAAGATTCCTGCAATTTCATTCTTCCTTAAACCATATCCATTATCTGATGGATGATAAAAATTTGAAATCATACCACCAGGCCATCGAAGAACTTCCGGATTGATTTTACTAATTGGATTAGTAAATGCTGTGTCTTCAGCTGTCTTTATTTCAAGAAATAAATTCTCTGTAGAAAAACCAAATAAATTGGGATTAACACATGAATCAGAATCTAAACTATCAATAATTATAGTTAGTCCAGTATTCTGACTTTTTGTATTTACTGATTCCTGTGAAAAGCACAAGACTGATTTTAACAAAAACAAAAAGAGGCAGCAATAAAAAAAATACTTATTCAAAATCAATATTTGTTTGAGTTTCGTTTTTGAGATGTTTATTTATTTCAATGCTGGCATTTAATTCAAATCCTATAAGCAAAACAAGAGAATTGTAATAAAGCCAAAGCATAATTACAATTAAGGTACCAATTGATCCATATAGTTTGTTGTAATTACTGAAGTTGTTAATAAAGAAAGAAAACCCCAACGAGGTAAGTATACTTAAAAAAGTTGCAACCGTTGACCCAGCAGAAAAGAATCGAAATCGCCTATGCATCGCAGGAGCATAAAAATAAATCATGCTAATACTGAAATAGAATAACAGTATAATTATTAACCATTTTACAGATGCTAATATAAAATAAGCGCTTCCCCCTTTTACACTTATAAGGTTCATAACATACTGAATAACATATTCACCAGCTACAATCATAACAACAGATAATATCAAAAGAAGAAAAAGAAATATAGTGATTTTAAAACTCACTAAAGTTTTCATCCAGAAATTTCGTTGACGGAATGATGGATAAACTTTATCGAATGAATTTATTAACCCAATAACACCTGTACTACTGTAATAGAGCGCTAATATAATACCGATTGAGAGCACACCTGTGCGCTGGTTATTTATAATATCGTAAATCGTAGTATAAATCGCCTGATACGCATTGTGTGGCATAAATTGCTGTAAACTATTCATCAAAGTATCTCGATAAGCTTGAATAGGTATATATGGAATAATACTAAAAATAATCATCATAGCTGGAAATAATGAAAGCATAAAACTATAAGCTACTGAACCAGCTCTAACATTAATGGCATCTCGTTGAAACTCTTTAAATAAAAAACTGAACACATCATAAATACTCTGCCCATCAAAACCAGGAAGACTCCATTGTTTTGTCCTTTCTAAAATTTTTTCTCGGTAACCTTTTAAAATACTTAACAATTTCTTTAGTGTATAAATAAATTTATTCTATTAATGAATCCCTCTCTTATTTAAATATTGCTGATATAGCCGGGCATTTTTTTTATGCTCGTTAAAGTTATTTGCAAATTCATGATAGTTAGGTTTTTTCACACTTGCACAAAAATATAAATAATCGGTTTGCGCATGATGCAATACTGATTCAATACTTGAAATTGAAGGAGTACAAATAGGACCAGGAGGCAACCCTTGCTTCCGATAGGTATTATATGGAGAATTTTTGGCTTCCTCGATATAAAAACCTGTGACTCTCTTAATGGAAAAATCACCTACTGCATATTTAATGGTTGGATCTGCTTGCAACAGCATTCCTTTTTTTAACCGGTTCAAATAAACAGAAGCAATTGTAGGTTTCTCATCATTTCGATTTGTTTCCTCTTCCAAAATAGAGGCAAGTGTACACACCTCAGATAAAGATATTCCTAATTGTGTAGCAAATTGTTTTCTTGTATCGTTCCAAAATAAGTCATATTCCTTTTTCATCCGCTCTAAAAATTTCATTGGGGAAGTATTCCAATAAAACTCATATGTATTTGGAATGAAACAACACATAATTGTTGAAGGTGTAAACCCAAATTTGGCTAATGAAGCTTCATCATTTAAAAGCTCAGCAAAAACTCTTTCATCAATTTCAAGTTTTGATGAAATAAACGCGGCAAACTCTTCGGGAGTTCTGAATTTATTAATGACAATTTTTAGAGGGGATTGCTTTCCGCTTCGCAATAATTTCACTAATGAATAATTGCTCATGCCTGATTTTATTTCGTATCGGCCTGGCAAAATGTTTTCATGAAGATTCATTTGCTCTGCTACCCAACTGAATGTCTCAGAATTTAATACTATTTTATTTTCCTTAATGATTGCAACCAATTGACTAAATGTGCATCCGGTTGGAACATATAAAAACTGCTTGTCTTCATTTCCCAGAACATTTGGAGAATAAATTTTCTGATACAATGAAACCCCCATTCCAATCAATGAAATGAAAGTCAAAATTGAAAAAACGATTAGTATTTTTTTTAAGGAAGATTTATTCCTTTTCTTAATCATTTGGCAATGTTATCAGTTAAATTAATATGGAAGAATAAAATCACAAATAATTTATCCTCAATTAATTATTCAAAACAGGCTTTTACTTATTGTAACTAAAACGCCCGTTAAATGCTTTTCAAAAAAAAACCCTATTCACTTTCATGAACAGGGTTTGAAACTTTTAGAATTAACTATATTAAGCTTCAGTTGAAGCCGCAGTTACTGGAATAATATTTATAAACTGACGCTCCTTTGCTCTCATTTTAAACTCAACCTTTCCTGATGTAACAGCAAAAATTGTATAATCTTTTCCCATCATTGTTCCTTTTCCAGGCCAAAACTGTGTTCCGCGCTGACGAACAATAATGTTGCCTGGTTCAGCAGTTTGACCACCATAAATTTTTACTCCTCTCCGTTGACCGTGACTGTCCCGACCATTCTGGGTACTACCTTCACCTTTTTTATGTGCCATGTTAAGTTCTTTGTTTATTTAATGTTTTCAATTTTAATCTTGGTCAAATCCTGACGATGACCATTTAACTTGCGGTATCCTTTGCGCTTATTCTTTTTAAAGACCAACACTTTATCGCCGCGCATGTGTTCAATAATTGTTGCGGAAACCTTGGTAGTTAAGAATGGTTCGCCAATTTTTATCTTAGCAGCATCTGCTGTAAGCATAACTTTATCAAATTCTACTTTCGCGCCAGGCTCTCCTTCTAAACGGTGAACGAAAAGCTCATTTCCGTTTTCAACCTTAAACTGCTGACCAGCGATATCTACAATTGCGTACATGGTAACTCCTTTTTTGGGACGGCAAATATAACGGCCTAAGGCTATATTCCAAACTACCTTTTATAGGTTGCTAACAGGTGCATATTATCGTCCTGAAATGCAGAATTTCATAAAAAACCGACTTTAAACTATAAAACCTCACTTAAGTCGTTTTTTTGAAAACATAATAATTTCACAATTTCCTAATTATTAGCTCCCGATTTAAATAGTGATTTCCTTAAAATATTAATCTAATTTCGAATAATTCTAATATCAAATTAAATAATATCTGAGATTTTTATCACTTATAATTAAATTGTTGATAATAGGGTTGAGTTAAAAAGTTGTCGGTACTTTATAAATTTAATTTTGGTTTCAGAATTCATGAAACTCAGTTGTTCCTTATTTCAAGTATACAAGAAACTATTAAAAATTGGTGTATTTACGGCTATTTTAATTTTGCAATTAATCAATACAAATTCCTATGCGCAATCTATTTATGAATTTCGCTCAAAAAAAATAGTTAATAATCAATCCAATATAAATATTGATTCACTAAGCATTGTTCCCGAAAGTATTTCGGTTATCAATTTATGTAATAATTCCACCCTATCTAAATTTGATTTTATTGTTGATTATTCAAAGAATAGTGTTAAAGTAATTCAAAAAATAAAATGCGATTCAGTACTTGTTTTATACAAGGTATACCCTTTCAACCTTTCTAAGCTATACTTCAATAAGGACTTCATTGAATATAATAAGAGAGATAGTTTAATGAATGCGCCTTTTTACATTCCTGAAAAACTTAATGATGATATTTTCAATTTAGGCAGCGTTGATTATGATGGAAATTTTTCAAGGGGAATTTCATTTGGCAACAAGCAGGATTTGGTTGTAAACAGTGCATTAAACTTACAATTGAATGGTCGGTTAACCGGAGATGTAATGTTAAATGCCGCTATTACAGATAATAATATTCCAATTCAACCTGAGGGTAATACAGCGCAATTACAGGAATTTGATAAGGTTTTTATTCAATTAAGCAAAAAGCAATCTTCATTAACTGTGGGCGATTTTGACTGGAAAAAACCTGAAAGTTATTTTTTGAATTACTACAAAAAACAACAAGGAGCAGCGATACAATCATCTTATAGGATAAGTGAAAAATGGAAAGGAAAAACTTTGCTTAGTGCCGCAGCTGCAAAAGGAAAATATTCGCGCAATCAGTTTGATGGGCAGGAAGGAAACCAAGGACCGTACAAAATGACAGGAACAAATGGTGAAACATTCATAATTATTTTAGCCGGAACTGAAAAAGTTTTTATTGATGGTGTTCTATTAAAAAGAGGTGAGGATGAAGATTATATTATAGATTATAATTCAGGTGAGGTTACTTTCATGCCACGAAAACTTGTAACCCGAGAATCGCGCATCAATATCGAGTTCGAATATTCTGATAAAAACTATTTCCGTTCAACAGTTACTGGAGGTCAACAATTTGAAAATGAAAAATGGAAGTTTACTTTCAATTTATATTCAGAGTCTGATTCAAAGAATCAACCACTACAACAATCGCTTGATAGTGCTCAAAAAATAATATTATTTAATGCAGGCGATTCACTACAAAATGCTTTTGACCTGAGCATTGATAGTATTGGATGGAACCCTGAAAGAATTTTATACAAAAAGATTGATAGTTCAGGTTACGGATTCATTTACATTTATTCAATTAACCCAGATAGCGCCAAATATTCATTACAATTTTCATATTCAGGCGAACACAAAGGTCATTATGTTGTTTCAAGCTCAACTGCTAACGGACGCGTATATAAATGGATAGCACCGATACAAGGTATGTTGCAAGGCAATTATGAACCTTTGGTTCCACTTATTGCGCCACAGAAAATACAAATGTTCACTCTTGATATAAATCGAAAATTATCAACTTCAGGGAATATAAATTGGGAAGGCGCTGTAAGCAATAAAGACCAAAATCTGTTTTCAACTCTGGATGATAATAACAATCAGGGATTCGCATCAAAAATTTCAATAGGAAATGATTTTAAATTGAAAAAGAGTGCTAAAAATGTTCCGTTATTAAATGTAAATGCTTCATATGAATATGCTGGTAAAACTTTTTCTCCGGTTGAAAGATATCGGCCTGTTGAATTCAATCGCGATTGGAACATTGCCAATTTAGATTCTTCAGAAACAGAACAATTTATTATTGCTGGAACAGGACTGAAACTCCCAAAAAACGGAAGTATATTTTATACTCTCTCGTTTTATCAACGAACAAATTTTTATTCAGGTATTCGCCATCAATTCAATACAAATTTGAATTGCAAAGGATGGAGACTTGTATCTCAATCAAGTTTACTGCAATCTCAAAGTTCATCAACTAAATCTCAATTTGTTAGACCTTTGGTTGAGTTAAGTTATTCGTTGAAAAAATTAAAGGGAATTACCCCTGGTATAAAATGGCAAAGGGAATTCAACACAATAAAAATAAACAATGAAGATTCATTAGTTGCTTCAAGTTTTTTATGGGATGAATACACTTTGTTTTTAAAAACTGCTGATACAACCCGTTTGCATTTTGGAATTTCATTTAATGAAAGAGATGACTATAAGCCATTTCAGAATAATTTTATTTATTCAACAACAGCATATACAGGTTCGTTAAATGGTGAGTATAATTCTAAAAAAAACATGCGTGTTTCATTAGATCTAACATACAGGGAACTTCATATTTCTGATACTTTATTATCCAATCAGAAACCAGATCAATCGATGCTTGGAAGAACCGAATGGAGCTTCGCTTTAAAAAAAGGTTTTATTACATCGCAAACTGTTTATGGAGTTGGAAGTGTTCAAGAACAAAAGCAAGAATTTTCATATGTTCAAGTTCCATCAGGTCAAGGAGTATATAGTTACACAGGTGACTTTAATAATAATGGGGTAAAAGATTTAAACGAATTTGAAATTGCTCCATTTTCAGATCTTGCTGAGTATATTAAAGTGTTTTCGCCAACAAACGAGTTTATTAAGGCCTTCAATACACAGTTTTCATTGAGTCTATCCATCAACCCAAAAGCAATCTGGAATGAGAAATCAGGATTAGGAAAATTTGTTTCCAGATTCAATTCTCAGTCATCAGTTCAAATCAACAGAAAAATTCTGCGCAGTGACTTTGCCAATCAGTTTAATCCATTTGATTTAAAGGTTTCTGATACATCATTAGTCAGTATCTCATCATCTCAAAATCACAATTTGTATTTCAATCGAACCAATTCTGTTTTTGGAATGGAGGTTGGGAATCAAATCAATCAGTCAAAAAGTTTACTGGTTAATGGTTTTGAAAGCCGAGAAAATTCGGAATATTATTATAGATTACGATGGAATTTAAGCAAAAAAATAGTTGCCATTCAAAAAATTTCAAAATCAGAAAAGGCTAACACCAGTGAGTTTTTTATTGATCGTAATTATTTAATTCATTTGATTTCCTATGAACCTCAATTAATTTTTCAGCCTGGAACCAGATGGCGGATTTCTTCTGCGTATTATTATTCTCAAGGTAAAAACATTTATAATGACTCAAATGATAAGGCAACTCAAAACAAAGCAACATTAGAAGGGAAATACAATTTAGTATCCAAGAGTAATTTGACCGCTAAAATTACCTACGCAAATATTTCATATAATGGAAATACGGAAAGTTCGGTTGGATATGCCTTATTACAAGGATTACAATCTGGAAGTAATTGGCTTTGGAACTTAAGTTTGGATAAAAAGCTAAGCGACAAGTTAAACTTGTCGCTTAGTTATGATGGTCGTAAAACCGGAGAATCAAAAATTGTTAATGTTGGCCGAGTTCAGTTACAAGCTCTATTTTAGAGTAAAATCTTTTTTACCAACAGAATATCCATCCTGAAACAGTTCAATTGAATATTTTCCTTTTTCAAAAGTTGAACCATTAGCTCCCCAGTAAATACAAATATTCTGAGGCTTTTGAGTATAGGTTATGGTTTGTTTAGTGGTATAAATTGTCTCTTCATTAGTATCTCCCATTTCAAATTTCCCGCTGCCCATTGACTGTACATTTATAACCGCACCACTTGGTCCTACCAAACGAAGTAAAAAAGTTTTGCTTCCCTGGTCGGCATTTTTATTTTCATCCACATCAAAACAAACTTTAATACGCTCGGTCTTTTTAGCATTATCTGTTGCAACTTCTTTTCCCTTACCTTTTCCACGAACCCCAGTACCTACGATATTCATTGCCTTTAGTAGGCCTGCTTTTACACTTAACACTGTATTTTCAGATTTCAACTTTGTATTAGCAACAACTTGCTGATCTAAATCGTGGCCTAAAGAATCTTTTTGTGTAATCAATATATTTTTTTCAGTCTCTAATTGGGAGATTTGCCCCTTTAAATCTGCAATTAATTTCTGCAAATCATTTAGCTTAGCCAGGTATTCGGTATCCTTCAATTTACCAGCTTTTCTTGAAGCATCCAATGCTGCTTTCATTGTTTTTATCTCATTCTCCTTAATATTCAGCATGCTATCAAGTGATGAGTTTTGGCCGCGCAAACCTTCAATGTCATTTAGAGCGCTATTATACTTCAAATCAAGGTCAGCGATTTTTACGCTATCCATATTTGATTGCTGTACCATTATTTCAACGGTATCCTGCTTTTGATTTAATTGCCAATACAAGTAAATATTACCTGCAACTAACAATACAATAATTAAAATCAATAACTTTGTTTTGTTATCTGATTTTTTCTCTTGGTTTTGGTCGCTCATTTTATATTATTTAATTAATTGTTTGCAAATGTATAGTTAAACAATAGTATTCAAAACGGATTTGAACACGATAGGTTGTGGATTCTCTAATACATATTCCAATTTACACCAATAACAAAACAAGAATTTTGTTATAGGTATAGGAATTGAACTTTTACAAGTAAAATTTTCTTTCTGTAACTTTTTACAGTGTTCTATCGCTCAACTGCTATTCTCCCTCAAATTTAATAATCAACAAAAAACTAAAAAGAATGAAAACCATTTTAATTGCCCTTATTGCGTCTATCGGAATTTACGGGAAAACAACTTAAACTGTTAATCCAGGAATCGACTATTACAATTTTACAAGCGACAAGTTAAATTTTCAATTAACTATTCCTTTAGATTTAAAAAGCAATCTTATAATTAACGAAACAGAAAACAGTGTGGTGTTTAAATACGATTTTCACAATTATTCAAACACCGTATTTCTTTTTTCAATAAACAAGGTTGCAGATAAATCATGGATTCAATTACAAGAGAACCTGAAAAACACATTAGTTTTAAACAACAAAGGCGGATATATTACATACAGCGAAATAGCGCAGGAAAATAATTTGCGCGGAAAAAACAAGAATGAATTTAAGAATATTTTAGCTCGTGTAAATGAACTCTTAAAATCATATAAAGAAATTTAGCTCTGTTTTTTAGGGATATCTTTAAATTTAATAAGTAAGCCGCTTCATCTATTGGAGCGGCTTTTTTACTTTGTAAAGAAAATATTAGCCCAATAATTATATTTTAATTATTTAAGAAATAGGTAATTATTATTGCGGAAATATAAATCATGCTAAAAAAAATATCCCTTTTTCTTTTTGCTTCATTTTTATGCTGTGGGTTATTTGCTCAATCGACAACTGGCTTTGTAACTTATGATATAAGTGATTTACAAACCGGTTCAAAATCAAAAAAAATTACCGAATACCTTGGCTCTGATGATAAAGGCGGGAATTATTTTTTAAAAGAAAATATTGGCTGGTCAACTGATGCCTTTTTTCTTGATTTATTCGGAAAGAATTTAACTCTTCAAAAAGAAGCTGAACTCCCACTCAAGTGGGATAAACTAACCGTTTCGCTATTGAGGGTTTTAAACCTGAACGATCACTTTTACCTTTTTGCTTATGACCGGGATAGTAAAACCGATATTGGAACTGTATATCTACAGGAAATTGATAGAGCAACATTTACATTTAAAGGAAAAGCAAAACCCATTGTCACCAAACAAATGGCAAACAATCAATTCGGCGGGTTTTCAGTAATAACATCAGAAAACGACTCTTATATTGCTGTTGTTGGCAATTTGAATCAAAAAGGAAATGATTTTGAGCAGATTGATGTAACAGTATTTGATAGTACAATGCAAAAAGTCTGGTCAAAAGAAATTAAACTCCCATATACTGAAAAACTATTCTGGATACAATCAAGACAACTGGATAGAAAAGGTAATTTTTATGTTTTGGGTAAAAATTATTTTGATAAGGCTGTAGATAAGAAAAAGGGAGAACCGAATTATAATTTCAGAATAATTGCATACAAAGAAAACGGAAATAAAATCAAAGATTTAAAAATAGAAGTTGCAGATAAATTTATAAATACAATATGGATGTCACCCATGAATGATGGTTCAAAATTATTGTGCGGTGGGTTTTATTCGGCAAAAGGAACCTATAGTATAAAAGGAGTAATTATGCTTACGATTGATTTAGAAAATCTGAGCATTGAATCAAATAAAAGCAAACCTTTTGATTCCGAACTATTAAACAGATTAGTAACTACAAAAAAAGAAAGTAAAACAGGTGAACTCTTTGAATATGATATTACAGATTTTATTAAACGAAGCGATGGTGGTTTTTTATTGATTGGTGAGCAAAGTTATATTGTCACTCATACTTATACTGATGGAAACGGAAACACACACACAACAACAACCTATCATTACAACAACCTAATTCTGGTTAATATTAATCCCGAGCTGGATATTGAATGGATAAAAGATATTCCAAAACAGCAGGTAGGCCCTTACCTTCCTCAATCATATGCCCTCTCCATTTCAAATGGTAATCTTTACTTTCTGTTTAACCAAAGTACAAAGCAGGAAAAAATGTATGCTACTGACGGAAAAATGGAAGATAAAACTTTAGGGGAAGAAGAAGAAAACGACAAATCTTCGCAAAAAGAAAGTCAGGTTTTGGTAGCTGTAAAAGTTGAACCCGATGGTACAAGATATTCTCAAAAACTTTGGAAATATGAGTATGGTAAAATGTGCAGTATTGAACCTGCTTACTGTGAACAGGTAAATGAAAACGAAATGTTCTTTTATGGTTCGCAACCAGGGAAATATCAGATTGGCTTTTTTTATTTTAAATAAATGATTCTACTATATACTAAGCACAAACTATTCCCCTCTAAATATGAAAGTTTTTAAATTCGGTGGAGCCTCAATAAAAGATGCTGCCGGTTTCCGAAATGTAAAACGAATACTGGAATTTTATAAGCAGAATGATTTAGTAATTATTGTATCAGCACTTGGCAAAACAACTAATGCATTAGAGCAAATTACGACTGCCTATTTTAATAAAACTGGTGAAGCTTTTGCATTACTGAAGAAACTTCGCGAACACCATATTAAAATTCTGTCTGAACTCCTTCCGGAAAATCATATTGCTTTTGATGACCTGAATAATTCGTTTGTTGAGATTGACTGGATACTGGAAGATGAACCATCAGATAGTTACGATTACATATACGACCAGATTGTTTCTATTGGTGAAATGGTAAGTACTAAAATGCTGGGTGCTTTCTTAGATAAAAACGGATTTAAAATTCAGTGGAAAGATGCACGCGACTTTATAAAAACTGATAACAATTACAGAGAAGGAAAAATATCCTGGGATCTAACTGAAAGAAACTGCAAAGAAAAAATTCCGGCGATTTTAAAACAAGGTTGGATTCTTACGCAAGGTTTTATTGGAGGAACATCAGAAAATTTAACAACTACCCTTGGTCGCGAAGGATCTGATTATTCTGCGGCCGTGATTGCTTATTGCCTGGATGCAGAAAATGTTACGATATGGAAAGATGTTCCTGGCGTTTTAAATGCTGATCCGCGATATTTTGCTGACCCAAAAAAAATTGACAAGCTCTCTTACAAAGAAGCTATTGAAATGACTTTTTATGGAGCAACGGTTATTCATCCGAAAACCATGAAGCCATTGCAGAATAAAAACATTCCATTGTATGTAAAATCATTTTTATATCCTGAGCAGGAAGGAACTGTTATCCGAGAAAATGTGGTGAATGAAAACATAATTCCTGATTTGGTTTTGAAACCAGAACAAATTCTTATTTCTATTTCTCCAAAAGATTTTTCATTTATGGATGAAGTTAATCTTGAATACATTTTCAGTTTAATGGTTAAACACCGGGTACATTTTAACATGATGCAGAATGCTGCCATCAGTTTTTCATTTTGTGCAGATCA
>CANIPU010000033.1 GCA_947469485.1 Chitinophagaceae bacterium
ACTATTACAGCTCATCTTTCCCATCAAATGATTGCTGCTGCTGTATTAAAAGCCGAAGAATTAAAATTTTCAATCGCAATATCTATTGTTGATGAAAGTGGAAATTTAAAAGCATTTTCGCGGATGGACATGGCCCCGTTAATAGCAATAGATGCCTCGCGAAAAAAAGCACTAACAGCTGTAGGTTTTGGTTTTCCAACCGGAGAGGCTTGGTATAATTTTATTAAAGATGATCCTATTTTACATGAAGGAGCACACAATTTAAAAGATTTTATTTTATTAGGAGGTGGCTCCCCAATTACAATTGATGGTGAAATTGTAGGTGCAATAGGTATTAGTGGCGGCCATTATAAACAAGATGAGCAATGCATGAATGCGGCTCTAAACACAATAAGTTAGTTAAAGTATTGCTTTATGAAGTCTGAATTATTTAGCATATTATTTGATGTCGAAAAATTGATAGGAAGCTTTACCTATCTCGATAGCTATGAGGCATTGATAGAAAATATTAAAACGCAAATTGACATAGTTGCAGAAAACGATACTACAGGTCTATATTTATTTAGCAAAGAAGAAAATAAATTAAAATTATTTTACGCCAAGGGTTTTTCGGAACAAGAAAAAAAAGAAGCCGAATTAACAGCAATGGAGAGGCACCCTGGACATGTATATACTACAGGGAATATTTTATTGGTAACAGACCAAGACCAAGAACATAATCCATTTTCTATAGATTCTAAAAAAAAATCTCACACCCGGTCGCGGATGTATGTGCCGGTTAAAGCTAAAAATTTAATTATAGGAGCTTTTGGAATTCAAAGCGAAAAGCCAAATGCTTTTACAGAAAGACACTTGGCTGTGTTTCAGGTTTTCGCTGCTTTAGCAGGCAATGCATATTTTTCGATTGAAAACAAAATAGAAAATGAAAAACTTTCTATTTTAGCAAGAAGTACAACAAATAATGTAATTTATACTGACAAAGATGGAAAAATAACTTGGGTAAATAAGCATTTTGAAGAAAGTACTGGGTATTTTTTAGATGAAATAATAGGTAAAACGCCAGGTAGTTTTTTAATAGGTAAAGACACTGATCCTGAAAAAACACATGAATTAAGAACAGCTATTCTTAATAAAAAAGCATGCGATACAACCATGCTAAACTATAAAAAAAATGGAGTACCTTTTATTGTAAATATAAAACTAATTCCAATATTTAATGACACAGGCGAATTAGTAAATTTTGTATCTATACAAGAGGATATTACTGAAACCGAAAAACAAAAAGCTATCATAATACAAAAAAATGATCAACTAAAGTTAAGGGAAGAACAATACAATAGAATTGTAAATACCACAAATGATTTTATTATTTCATTAGACGCTGGCGGACAAATAAAATTTGCAAATAAAAGCTGGCTTGAAAAAATGAATTACCAAATAGATGAGGTAATTGAAACAAATATATTTAACTATATACACCCAGATTCGCAAGCACATTGCATGTTAATTTTTAATAATATAAACAAGACTGAAAATAAATCTTTTTTAATTCAATATAACCTAATAAATAAAGATAAAGTAAAAATTGAAGTAGAAGGTGAAGTTATCGTAACCTATAAAGACGATGGAATTTATTCAATAAATTCCTATTTAAAAGATGTTACCGAAATTAATAAATTGAGAATTGAGAAAGAAAATAAAATTGTAGAATTAAAAGAAAGTAAAGACAGATTAGAGATTGTACTTGGCTCACTAAGCGAATCGGTTTGGGGAGTATCATTACCAGATTACAATTTGGAATACATTAGTGAATCGGCAGTTTCCATTTATGGTTATCCACTTCAAGCCTGGTATGATAATGCAAATTTATGGTCAGACGCAATTCATCCTGAAGATAAAGAATTTGTATTAAAAGCATCGGAAAAACTTTTTGATGTTGGACAATTTATTTCAGAATACAGAATAATAACAGCCGATAAAAAAGAAAAATATATTCATAGTGAAACGAAAATAATAACTAACGAAAAAGGTATTCCAATTTTAATGACTGGAATAACCAGAGACATTACACTCAAAAAAACAGCAGAGAGAGAATTATTAAACTATAAAAATGCACTTGATAGATCTGCCATTGTTAGTATTACAGATGTAAAGGGAAATATTACTTATGTTAATGAAAAGTTTTGTGAGATATCAAAATATTCAAAAGAAGAATTAATCGGTGAAAACCATCGAAAAATCAATTCAGGATTCCACCCTCCAGAATTTTTTCAAGACATGTGGAAGACCATTTTAGGAGGGAATATATGGAATGGAGAAATACAAAACAAAGCAAAGGACGGCTCAATTTATTATGTACAAAGCTCCATTATTCCGTTTATGAAAGATGGAAAGCCATATCAGTTTGTAGCCATTCGTTACGAATCAACTGAAAAAGTATTGGCTAAATTAGCAGTAGATGGTCAAAGAAAATTCTATGAAACGATACTCAACAATATACCTGGTAATGTAGCCGTATTTGATATAAAAGGTAATTATATTTTCGTTAACCCAAACACAGTGAAAGACCCTGTGCTAAGAGAATGGTTAATAGGTAAAAACAATTATGACTATTGTAATTACCGAGGACTTTCAATGGACCTAGCGATTGAGCGTGACAAACAATTTCAATTACTTCTTGAAAATGGAAAATCAATTAGTTCCGTCGAAAAAAGACAGACTAAAGAAGGCCAAACCGCTTACACAAATAGTAATTTAATTCTGCACGAATACAAAGGCGAAAAATTGATGATAGCATACGCCATAGACATCACCGAATTAAAAAATGCAGAAGCAAAAGTTTCCGAATTGAAATTGTTTTATGAAAACATTTTAAATAATATCCCGATAGATATCGCTGTGTTTGATAATAAACATAGATATTTATTTTTAAACAAGGAGGCCGTTAAAAATGATGAAATAAGAACTTGGTTAATTGGCAAAGATGATTTTGACTATGCAAGGCTCAAAGGAATTGCAACAGACAATGCCCAACTTAGAAGAAATCAATTTAATTATGTAATGAAAACGGATTCCCGAGCATTTTGGTTAGACGAACAAGTAAACTCCTCAGGAGAAACAAAATATAAGGAAAGGCGTTTACATAGTTATGATAACAAAAAATTTATTGTTGGTTATGCGGTGGATGTCACAGAGGTTAAAACTATGGCGTTAGCTTTAGAGGATAATATTGTTGAAATGACAAAGTATAATACTCTACTCAAATCTCAAAATGAAGATTTGAATCGTGTAAATATGGAGCTTGATAAATTTGTTTATAGTACTTCGCATGACTTGCGCGCTCCGCTTAAATCAATAATGGGATTGATAAACATTTCTAAAGAAAGTACAGACACGGATAACAATGGTATGAATGAACGGCTGGAGATGATTAATAAAAGTGTTCAAAAGCTGGATAACTTTATTGAAGATATTTTGCAGTACTCCCGCAACAGCCGAATGGAAGCTGAACGAGACGAAATTAATTACGAAGAAATGATCCAGGAAATTAGAAACAACCTCAAATTCATGGAAGGGACAAAAAATTTAAACTTGCAGGTGGAAATTCATAAGGGAGAAACTTTTTTTTCGGACAAGAGAAGAATAAGCGTGATTCTGAATAATTTAGTTTCCAATGCCATTAAATACAGTGATGTTTCAAAGGAAAATATGTTTGTAAATATTTTTGTAGAGTGCAGTAAGGAAAATGCAACCATTACCATAGAAGACAATGGCATCGGCATTGCGGATAAAGACAAGGAAAAAATATTTAAAATGTTTTACCGGGCTACAAAACTCTCCACCGGTTCGGGACTCGGATTGTATATTGTAAAAGAAAGTTTAGATAAACTTGGCGGAACAATCACTTTGGAATCCGAACTCACTAAAGGAACAAAGTTTATAGTTGAAATTCCTAATTTACTTACTTCATTAAATTAACTCTTTTATGAAATCAAAGCATGTTCTTCTGATTGATGACAATGAAATTGATAATTATATCTCAAAAATCATGATCAAGCGTAAAAACATAACTGAAAAAATCAGCGTGGCCGCTTCTGCAATCGAAGCCTTGGAATATTTAGAAACGCTGCTAAACAAACCAGAAGAATTTCCAGATGTTATTTTTCTTGACATCAACATGCCGCAGATGGATGGTTTTGGTTTTCTCGAAGAGTACTTAAAGTTTCCGGAACATGTCACTGCGAATGTCTCGGTTTACATGCTCACTTCTTCTTCCGACCCCAATGATATTGAACGCGCAACACAAAATCCTATGGTAAAAAAATACTTCAGCAAGCCATTGACCGAAAGTGTTCTCAACGAACTCAAGTAGAATAACGGATTCCTAATCTTGAGAAACTTAATAACAAGCCATCTTTTTTACCTAAAAACAGCTTGCCCTCCCACGCAAACTCCATCTCCCAACCTAAAAACCCCTTATTTTAGCTCAATAACTCAACTTTTCTCAGAACAAAGGATTATTGGCATTGAACTGATATAATTCATATAAACTTTTATACTTTTTAGTTTTCGTCGAGGATTCCGACTATAACTCTCCAATCATAATTGATAAATTGATTTGTTGTTCATTTAAGAATTGGAAGTATATTATGTAAATTATTAGAAAACAATTCTCAATAAACAAGAACTACCAACTATTCAAATTCTATTTATACCTTACCTATATCTTACCCAGTATAGTGTTAAAAACACAAAAGCCTTGCGGTGCAAGGCTTTGAGAGAATTGACTGTGGGCCCACAGGGACTTGAACCCCGGACCAACGGATTATGAGTCCGCTGCTCTAACCAACTGAGCTATGGGCCCTAAAAATTTCAGGCGACAAAAATATAATTATTTGTGAGGTAGCCAATTCGAATCGAACAATCCACATTTTATTCCGTAAAGTAGAAAGGTTCTGCAACTTTGAGAATTCAATTTGAGTCTTACATTCATCACTGAAACAAATAGAACAGTGGCAATTAAAAACATCATCTTCGATTACGGCAAGGTTATAATTAATCTTGATTTTGATTTAACCCGTATTGCTTTTGAAAAAGAAGGAGTGAATAATTTCAACAGCATGTTCACCGAATTCAGTCATCAGCCTTTTTTTCATTTATTTGATTGTGGTTTAATCAGTGAAGAAGAATTCCGTATGCACCTGAGAACCGCAACAGGTTTGAATCTGACTGATTCAATTATTGATAGTTGCTGGAATGCTATGTTATTAGATATTCCTAAAACACGAATGAAATATGTTGAAGGATTGCAGACCAGTTACAATACCTTTCTGCTTTCAAACACTAACAGTATTCATTTAAAATTTATCAGCAATTACCTTCAAAAAGAATTTGGCATATCAGATATCAGCGAAAAATTTAAGAAAGCTTACTATAGTTGTCAGGTAGGAATGCGCAAGCCAGATGAAAAAATTTTCCAGTTGGTAATGGAAGAAAATAATTTATTGCCTGAAGAAACTTTATTTATTGATGACTCAGCCGTTAATATCGAAACAGCGGATAAATTGGGTATGCATGTAATTCTATTAATGGAAAACGAAATTATTGAAGATAAAATCAACCAATACCTTCTATCACACAAGGAAACTGTTTTGCATTAATTCTTTTTTACTACTTCATCTAGCATCGCAAGATATTTTGATTGCGTAGCTTTTACCGAATAGTTTTTTTCAAGGTGTTCGGTTGCTTTTTCAACAACACTTTTTCTTTCTTCAGAGTTTTTAAGCAGAAAAGAAAGTTTTTCAAGCCAATCATTTTCTGTTTTTGCAATCCATCCCGTTTTGTTGTCAATAATTATATCGTTGTTTACCCCAACCGGAGAGGCAATACTTGGAACTCCAACGGCTATATATTGCAATAATTTAAAACCACACTTTCCTTTGCTCCAATCATCATCAGGCAGAGGCATTATTCCAATATCAAAAGCTTGTAAATCGGAGATTTCCGTTTCCTTATTCCAGTTTATAAAATGATAAGATTTCAAGGGTAACTTTAAATCCTTATTTGAAATGATCCGAAGTTCAAAATCAAATTGTTCTTCCAGCTTTTTAAATACAGGAATTAATAAATTTAGATAGTAAGTTGTTGAGTGTGTTCCTGTCCATCCAATCACAGGAATTTTATTTAAATTTTTTTTATTTGGAAGATGATAATCTGTATCAATAGTGGTAGGTACTAATCGAACATCACTGTTAAATTGTTTTGCATAATCACACAAATATTTATTGCCGCAAGAAACAGTTGTGGCCCATTTGCAAATCCGCTTTACTTTTCCATACCATTTTACTCTGTTTGCAAAACTGTTTGTAACTGAAACATTCGGTTTCCAGATGGCATCATCAAAATCGTAGATAATTTTTTTTCTTAAAACTTTTGCAATTATCCATTCGAATAAAGGTGGTCCAACAGGCGCCGCTTCACGATGAATAAAAACAATATCAACACCTGATAATTTAAAAAGCAAAAAGAATCTGCGTAGAAACCCCGATAACAGTCCTATTGTTTTTTGAAAATTGAAACCTGGCTTATATAAAATTCTCCAGGTTTGCATATTCCAAAACGATTCGAGTTTCCATGTCCAGTTATTTTTTTCAAAATAAGATAAATATTGCTCGAACCTGAAACGCTGACTGGGCGCTTCTTCATAAGGATATGGAGCGAGTATTATAATTTTTTTCAATCTTTCAATCTTTGATAAACAGAATCGTAAGCCTTAATTCCATTTTTTAATGAATAAAACTTCTCGGCTCCTTGTCTTATTACAGAACGATTAAAAAGTACAAGATTATTTAATTGTTCAATTGCTTTGTCAAAAGAATCATTCGTCAATTCAGTTAATACAATTCCAGCCTTGCTATCATGTATAATTTTATCAGTATCGCCAATATTACTGTTGCATATAATAGGAATTCCCATACTCATAATTTCACCTTGCTTTACTGGCGACGAGGCTTTTTTTGAAAATGAAGGCTTAATAAAAAATATTGAAACATCAGCACATTTGATCAACAAAGGCATTTCATTTCTTGAAGACTTTATGATTACTAAATTTTCAGAGGAAACATTTTGATCATTTGCCATTCCCAAAACGGTTTCACTTTTTTCAGGGGTAATTAATAGAAATTTTGCGTCAGGGATTTTAATCACTAATCGCGAAAAAAACTGAAACATTTCTTTACATAAATACCATGTACCAACTGAACCAACATAAGAAAGAATAAAAGACGAATTATTTATTCCTAGCTCGGTTTTCTTGGCTAGTACTTCATCTTTTGAACTTTTTGATGAATCAAATAAATCTAAATCAACGCAACAAGGTATCACATCAATTTGTAAAGGTTGATTTGGAACATTCTTCCAAGATAGAATTTCACTTTTAGCATTTTCAGTAAGTGATATAATACTATCGGCATTTGTTAAAAATTCTTTTTCTTTTTTCTTAAAGTACAAATAAATAAACTTGTATAATGGATTTTTCAGGTTCCAAATTCCACCCTCAACTCTTTCATCGGCCCAGAATCCGCGCATATCAAAAATAAATTTCACTCGAAATTTTTTCTTTAGCCGCAAGCCAATTAGTGATGGAATATAACTTCGACAGTGTACTGTTTCTATTTTGTTTCTTTTTATGATTTTAAAAGCAAGTTTATAAATATTTCTGATATCTTTTATGGTTGAAAATATAGGTGGCTTTTTTGTGTAAGAAACCGGATACCATTTTATTTGAGCATTGGAAAGTATAGTTTGAATTTTAGAAAATTCAATTTTTCGTTCTGGTTTTTCACAACTGATAATTGAAATGTTATGGCCAAGTTTTGATAATCCTTCGAGATATGGAATCACCTGACTTTGTCCAAGTGGGTCTGTCATGCCGTCATAAGAAATATATAAGATATTCATTTTAATTCAATTTTATAATATGTTTTATTCATAAATTTCCTGATGAATGTCTTTTGGTGAATATCCCATTTTAAATAATCGTTCGCGGGTTTCATGTATCATTCCACGCCAACCACATATATAAAAATAAGCAGGGCGTTTATCAAAAAACTCCTTTTCATACAATTGATGTACATACCCCTTTATTCCTTTATACCCTGAACTTGCCTCCTTTGAAAGTACAAATTGGTAAGTGAACTGAGGGAATTTTTTTTGTAATTCTTCAAACTCACTTCTGAATAGCACATCATTTAAATACCGCGTGCCAAAAAAAAGAAATATCTTTTTGTGTTCTTGTTTTTTCAATATCAGATATTGCAGCATACTTCTTAATGGAGTTATACCCGTGCCTGTACAAATAAAACAGATATCGTTTTCAATTTTTTGCGGAAGAATAAATTTTCCATGAGGGCCACTGAGTTTTATTGTTGCTCCTTCTTTTACATCGTAAAACAAGTAATCAGATGTTTGTTCTCCTTTTTGTTGCTTTAATACTAACTCGAAAATGGCATCTCCAGCCGGAGCAGAGGCGATTGAATAACTTCGAAATTTGTCTTTCGAAGTATCATTAATTGACAAATCAATTGTCATATATTGACCTGGTTTAAAATCAAATGAATTCACTTCTTGCACTTGTAGCCAAAAATGTTTTATATCGGCAGTAAGTTCTGCAATTTTTATCACCTTTGCTTCGCTCCAGTTTTCCTTTTTCATTAAACTAAATTCAACTGCATAAATGTATAAAAAGCTATTACTCTTCATAGGCATTCCGCTATTTGTTTTGCTATTACTTTACCTTTTTCGTATTTCTTTATTGCAAAGCGCAGCAGATTATTTAATCTGTGAAGATTTACCATCAAAATCACAAATTGCATTTGCTTTATCGGGTGCACCATCTGAAAGATCAGCTAAAGCTGCAGAAATTTTTAAAAAAGGATATTTTAATAAAATTGTTTGTACAGGAGAAAATCATCCTCAGGATTTTAGTGCATTAGGAGTTGATTTGACAGAAGCTGAGTTAACAAAGCTAGCTTTAATCAAGCTAGGAATTCCTGATTCATCAATAGAATTATTGAAAAAAGGAACAAGTACACTGGAAGAATCAGATG
Organism: Chitinophagaceae bacterium; assembly: GCA_947469485.1. Taxonomy (GTDB): domain Bacteria; phylum Bacteroidota; class Bacteroidia; order Chitinophagales; family UBA10324; genus UBA10324. Next base: position 9,108 of record CANIPU010000033.1, read on the forward strand.
CGATTTTAAAATATTGTTTAGAAAAAAAACTAACCGAGATTGAAATCATTTCATCAAAATTTCATTCCCGAAGAGTACGAAATGTTTTCAAGGAAAAATTTTCTGAAAAAGGAATTGATGTTAAAATTTTAGGCGCTTCGGCAATTGGCTATAATGAACTCGAATGGTGGAAAAATGAATATGGACTTATTGCTCTCAATAACGAATATGTCAAGTTGTTATATTATTGCATCAAATAAAAACAATAAACAAAGTTTCGTTTCGTCTAATTACTTTTATCAAACAAAAAAATCAAATAAAAATGAACAAAACACTCATTACGGTTGGAGTTATAGTTGGAATAATTCTGGTAATTTTTCTTTGGGTTCGAGGATTTAATAACTCAATGGTTACCAAAAATGAAAACACTGCTAAAATGTGGAGCAATGTAGAAAGCCAGTACCAGCGCCGAATGGATTTATTTACAAATGTGGTAAACACAATTAAAGGATCAGCTGATTTTGAAAAATCAACACTTGAAGCTGTTATTGAAGCGCGTAGCCAGGCAACAAAAATCACAGTTGACCCAACTAAGCTTACCCCTGAATCAATTGAGCAATTTCAACAGGCACAAAACAGTTTAAACTCATCATTCAGCAAATTATTATTGGTTGTGGAGCAATATCCTGTACTGAAAACCACTGATGCTTTTCGTGATTTTCAAGTGCAAATTGAAGGAACTGAAAACCGAATTAATAAAGCACGCGATGATTTCAACTCAACAATTCAAGAATACAATACTTATATAAAGTTGTTTCCGAATAGTCTGTTCGCAAAAATGTTCGGCTATACTGAGAAAGGATATTTCAAGGCTGCTGCCGGTAGCGAGAAAGCTCCTGAAGTAAAATTCTGATGAACGCACTTCCTTTTTTAAAGAAAAATATTTTCAGCAAAGAAGAAGTACAGCAGATTGCTGATGCTATTGCCACCTCCGAGAAAAAAACTTCCGGTGAAATTCGTATTTACTTAGAACCAAAATGTGCTGTAGAACCAGTCGTGCGTGCGCACGCGATTTTTCAGGAACTGGGAATGGAAAAAACCCAGGCGCGAAATGGTGTGCTGATTTACCTTGCTTACAAGGATAAAAAATTTGCCATCTGCGGCGACCAGGCAATACACGAAATTTCAGGACAAGCATTCTGGGATAATGTGGTGGCAGAAATGCAAAAACATTTTTCGCAGAAAGAAATTCTGAAAGGTGTATTGATTGCTATTGAAATGGCTGGCGATAAACTGCAGACTTATTTTCCTTACCAAAAAGGTGACCGCAACGAATTATCAGATGCTCCAATTATAAATTGATGAAGAAAATACTTATTGCCGTTTTAGTTTTCTTCAATGTTATTGTTCAGGCGCAAATTCCTGACCGACCATCTCCGCCAAGACTGGTTAATGATTTTGCAGGAATGCTGAGTACTGATGAAATTGCCACACTTGAAAAAAAACTAAACGATTACAACGACAGCACCAGCACCCAGATAGCCATAGTGATTGTAAATAATCTGGATGGCGACGAAGCCGGCAACTATGCTTTCAAACTTGGCGACAAGTGGGGAATTGGCAGAAAACAAAAAGATAATGGTATGCTGATTCTTATTTCGAAAGAAACGCGCGATGCGTTCATTGCTACCGGTCGCGGAATGGAAGGCGCCATTACCGATGTTCATTGCAAAAGAATAATTGAAAACATAATTGTTCCCGCTTTTAAAGGGGGGAAATATTATGATGGCTTAAATGGGGCTGTTGATGCAATTATAAAACTTGCTGCCGGTGAATTTGTAAACGATGTAACAAATGAAAAAAAATCGCTCCCGTTTTCCCCGCTGATTCCTATTATCATTATAATAATTATTGCCCTTGCCTCCCGGCGCAACCGAAATAACCGTGGAGGTGGCGTAATAGGTGGAGGTGGATGGATGGGGCCGCTTATTTGGGGCAGTATGATGAATAGTGGCAGAGGCGGTGGTGGTTGGAGTGGCGGTGGAGGAGGCGGTGGCTTTGGCGGTTTCGGAGGCGGCGGATTTGGTGGCGGCGGAGCAGGAGGAAAGTGGTGATTGGAAAATGAAAAATTAAAGTTCTTAAATTGAAAAGGCGGAAATTTTTCCGACTTTTTTTATTCTCAAAATATAATATCTATAGCTGCTTATAAACAATTTAAAGATTCACCTCAATCGGAATTTTCTTCACGCGGTGCTCGTGTCGGCCGCCTTCAAAGTTGGTGGCAAGAAATGTATTTACTAATTGTTTTGCCTGTTCTGTAGAAGTGTAACGGGCAGGAATGCAAATCACATTCGCATCATTGTGTTGCCTTGCGAGTTCTGCAATTTCCTTCATCCAGCACAATGCTGCACGAATAGACTGGTGTTTGTTGGCAGTAATGCATACTCCGTTCGCAGAACCGCAAATCAAAACTCCAACATCTGCCTTTGCATGTTCAATTGCATTGCACACGGGATGCACAAAATCAGGGTAGTCAACTGAAGCCAGAGAATTAGTTCCGAAATCGTGAACATGGTATCCGGCATCAGCAAGCATTTTTTTTACTGCTTCTTTATATTCAAATCCTGCATGGTCGCAACCAATGGCAATTTTTTTCATTTTAAAATTTTTTACGAATGTAAAATAGCAGATTGAAATTTAATTCACATTATCACCTCTTAAATCCCTGAATCTTTTTCTTGCTTCAATCACATAAATACTTCCGGGATATTTTGTAATAATGGTTTTATATAATTCCATTGCATTCTCTTTATTGTTTAAATATTTTTCCTGCAATTCTGCCAATTGAAAAATTGCATCATCCCCTAGTAAATCTGTTGAATAAGAGTCTCCAAGCGACTGAAACATTTTTGCTGCCTCGTCAAAATTCCTCAGCTGTAAATAAATTCTTGCCTTGGCAAAAAGAATATCGTCCTGCAATGAAGTTTCAGGAAATTTTATTGCCAGTGAATCAAGCGCGGTTATTGCTTCCATATTTTTATTCTGATAAATCAATAAGTCGGCTCTTGAATAAAAAGACATGGCATCATAGGAAGTATCTAATCCCGTATTATCCTGAATAAAAACTGAAAGTGCAATTGCATCATTTGAAATTAATTCTGAAGTAGAACCTTTTAACACATCTAGTTGAGCTTTTGCCCAATCAAAATCTCCACTGTAGTAACTCACCTTTGAATTCAGAAACCGCGCCTGCTCTCCTAACTCATCATCTTTATAGTCTTTATCTACCTGACCATACATGAGCATAGCATCCCACACTTCATTCTTCATTAAATAATAATCGCCAAGATCCAGTTTACATCGGGCAATCGACTTGTTATCGTTAGTCCGAAGTTTAATTGCAGCATTCAGAATTGAAATTGAAGAATCAAGATTATGAATGTAACGGGCATACAAATTTGCCAAATCGCGTTGAGTTGTTATTGTAGAAAAGACTCTTCCAAATTCAGCAAGATAAATTTCATAACTGCTTCGAAGATTATTTAAATCCTGCTCTGTATAATTATTTGCAATCGTGATTTTTGTTTTCAGCGTCTGTAACAGATTTGTTTTCGCTGCCATGTAATAGCCGCCATTCTTTCCGTATTCATCAATTATGTATTGATAACTTTTCGATGCAGCATCATAATAGGCTTCGGTAAATGCCGACTGACCCAATTGAAAAACACGCGCACCTTGTTCCTTGTTTCGTTTGTCGAGAGCCTTCGCCTGCACCAGTGCGCCGTCAAAATCTTTGCGTTGCACAAACATCCACATCAGCATTTCGGGATACACATTGTTGTCGGCATTTTTCTGTATTCGGCGATACAATTGCGTTTGCAACTCCGCCACATATTTCTGGTCTTCGAGCAAACTTTGCAGGTAGCCCTGCACATTGCTCATATCATCGGCACTGTTTTCCACGATATCTAAGTACGCACTTACTGCTCCGGCAACATCCCCCTTCTTCACAAAAACATAAGCCAGTTCGTAACTGAAAATCGTATTGCTGTTCAGCAGCTTTCGTCCTTTCTGGTAAGTGGCAACTGCCATATCATACTTTCCCGAATTCATAAATAAAGTAGCCAGCCCGAGCACCTGCCCTGCATCGGGCGAAAGATTTTCAATCGCAGTGTTAAACGAAGCGATCGCATTTTTTTCGTCGCCGGTTGTTTGAAAAATCTGTCCGAGGTCAATGTAGTACGAAGCTTTTTTCGGATTGCGCTTAATTTGTTTCTTCACCATTTTAACTGCACCGTCGTAATTTTTTTGCGCAACCAGTGTGTTGTAGTAACCCAGGTAGTAATCGTTGTTGTCCGGTTTTTTACTGTAAAGTTTTTCGAAAAGCACCTGCGCCTTATCAAAATCTCCCTGTGAATAATAGTACTGTGCAAGATTGGCATCCTGAATTTCAGTTTGCGCAAACGAAAAAACAGGAATAAGAATAAGAAGAAGTAGAAATAATATGGTTTGCTTCATGATTGCAGTTAACGAAGAAATTGTCCGTTGATTTTATTTTCCAAATATAGGTTGTGAATTAATGATGCTAATTATCACTGCGAATCAATTTTAAATTCTGGGTTGAAAGGTATACAGCTGCAAGCAATGCCCCCGAAGCTGCAATAATAAAAACAATTGGCGCTCCGTATTGTTGCCAGATAAACCCTGCCGCCACATTGCACAACAAAATGCAGATAGATTGTGCGCCTGCAAAAAATCCGATGGCAGTTGCTGTTTCACTTTTTGGAACCAGGTTGCTGATTAGTGCTTTGGAAATTCCTTCGGTGCTCGCTGCATAAATTCCGTAAGCGAAAAAGATTAAGTAGTAAATAAATTGAGAATGGGTTAAGGCCATTCCCGTATAAGAAACTGAGTATATTATTAATCCAAAAACAAGAATTGTTTTCAAACCTATTTTATCTCCATATTTTCCAATCGGTAATGCAAAAGATGCATATACCAAATTATAAAAAATATAAAGCATTAAAACTTCTGTGTCGCTCATTCCAACCTGCTTCATCATCAATAACATAAATGCATCGCTGCTATTTACCAATGAAAAAAGAAGCAATGGCAAAATGAGTTTTTTGTAAGAAGAAGTAGCAGTTCTCCAATAAGAAAAACTTTGAATTACACTTGGCTTATACTTTGAAACTGTTTTTTTTACTTTTTCTTTTATATAAAAAGTAAACAGCACACTTAGTATTGATGGTATAAAAGCAATAAGAAAAAGTGTTTGATAATTTGCCGGAAATTTCCATAAAAATAATAAAGCAATTACAGGACCTAACGCAGCGCCTGTTGTATCAAATGCACGATGAAAGCCAAAAACTGCTCCTTTGTTTTCAGAGGTAGTTTCGTCACTCAGCAATGCATCGCGAGCTGCAGTGCGTACTCCTTTTCCAAACCGGTCGGAAAACCGTGCTGTGAATATCCAACCTGTATAAGTTGATAGCGCGAGCATTGATTTCGATATTGCACTCATAAAATATCCAATACGCACAAACGGAATCCGTATACCCAATTTATCACTTAAATGCCCAAAATATATTTTACTGATACCTGCTGTAGCTTCTGCAAATCCTTCCAGAATTCCAATCCAAACCATTGTAAATCCGATTGAACTCAGATACAATGGCATAATTGGAATCAGCATTTCGCTTGATACATCATTGAGCAAACTCACTAATGAAAGAAGCAAGATATTTCGGGTGATACGCAACAAAATCAATTCGGAATTTCCTTTCAAAAGTAATCTGCATGTTTACATTTGCGCCACTCTAAAAAAGATAAAACACAAATGAAGAAAACCATTCTTACTCTCCTTATTTTTCTTGGTATATCACCTGCCTTCCTTCGTGCTGATGAAGGAATGTGGCTACTATCAATGGTGAAACAATACAATATTGAAACCATGCACATGCTCGGTTTAAAATTATCAGCCGATGATATTTACAACGAATCTGCTCCTTCATTAAAAGATGCTATTGTTTGGTTTGATGGCGGATGTACAGGCGAAATTGTTTCTCCTGATGGTTTGGTTTTGACAAATCACCACTGTGGTTATGGTTCAATAACTGAACATAGCACTGTTGACCATGATTATCTCACTGATGGTTTTTGGTCTGCAACCCGTAAAGATGAATTACCAAATCCAGGAATGTTTGTTTCTGTTTTAGTAAGAATGGAAAATGTAACCGACAAAGTGTTGGCAGCCATAAAAGGCCTGGATGGTCAGGCACGCGAAACTACTGCAGCTAAAACCATGAAAGAAATTTCAGCTAAAGCCACTGAAGGAACACAATACAATGCCGATGTAAAAGAAATGTATCGCGGTTCTGAATATTATCTTTTCGTGTTCGAAACATTTAAAGACATTCGTTTGGTAGGAGCTCCGCCATCATCAATTGGAAAATTCGGTGGTGATACCGACAACTGGATGTGGCCCCGCCATACGGGAGATTTTAGTCTCTTCCGCATTTATGCTAATAAAGACAACAAACCTGCTGAATATAGTGTTGACAATGTTCCATATCATCCAAAGAAATATTTAAATATTTCTTTGAAAGGTTATAATAAAAATGATTTTGCAATGATTGTTGGATTTCCAGGCCGTACCAATCGTTACTTAAGCAGTTATGCAATCGATTTGACTTTGAAAGAAACCTATCCGGCTTTAGTTGGAATGTGGGAGGAGAAATTAGCAATCATGAAAAAATACATGGATGCTGATGATAAAATCAGAATTCAACTTGCCAGTGAATATGCAAGTGTTGCAAATGTCTGGAAACTATTTAAAGGTCAAATAGGATTTGCTATTTCTGATCCATTATTTACAAAAAAACAAAAAGAAGAAATTGCATTTACTAATTGGATTAACACGCTCACAAATGACAGTTTGAAAAGCGCATACGGAAAAGTATTGCCCGGATTAAAGAAAAAATACGAAGAGTTCCGCCCGAATAATTTACCAACCATTTATGGAAGTAATTTAATGTCAATTGGTGTTGCAGGTTTTGCAAGCCGATTCACTGAACTTTATAATGTAATGACCACAGAGCCTATTGATGCAATAAAAAAAGATGAGCTTATTGCCAAACTAAAAAATAACACTGTTGATCAGTTTACTAATTATTTCGCTCCGGTTGATCAGGAAGTATTAGTTGCGTACCTCAATGCTTTCAGCAAAGGGGTTCCGGCTGAAAAACAAGGTGCATTTATTACCGAGATTACAGAAAAATATAAAGCAATCTCATTAGATGAATCCTTTAAAAAATTCGCAGCTGATATTTTTACAAAAAGCATTTTTGTTTCTGCTGATAAAGTGAACGCCTTTTTAGCAAAGCCATCTTCAAAAATATTAGACAAGGATCCTGGTTTTTTATTCGCAAAAAAAGTAATGGCTTACACTGCTCAATTCCCATCAGCTCAATCGCTTGGTGGTGCTGTTAAAGCAGATAATCGCAGTTACATTCAAGGTATGCGAATGATGAATAGTAATACACCTTATTATCCTGATGCAAACAGTACTATTAGATTAACTTATGGAAAAGTTATGGATTATAATCCGCGCGATGCTGTTCATTACAACTGGTATTCTACCCTTACTGGTATTATGCAAAAGGAGGATCCTAAAAATGAAGAATTCATTGTGCCTCAAAAGCTGAAAGACCTGTATGCTAAAAAAGATTTCGGACCTTATGCATACAATGGAGATATCCCTGTAGCCTTTTTGACAGACAATGATATTACAGGTGGAAATAGCGGAAGCCCTGTATTAAACGGAAATGGTGAATTGCTTGGGATTGCATTTGATGGCAACTCTGAAGCAATGACCGGTGATTTTGAATTTGATCCGATATTAAAACGCACCATTTCGGTTGACATCCGTTATGTAATGTTTGTTATTGACAAATATGCAGGCGCTCAACGATTGATTGATGAAATGACCATAGTTAAATAATTTTCTAAATTATTAGAAATAACAAATTCTGAATGAAAAAACGACTTATCTTATTTTGAGAAATTGCTTTTTTCTTAATTTTTTTCTAATAATTATTTTCAATTTCATACATGTAATACCCGATGTTTATATTTGTCAAAATTTTTGTCAATGAAAAAAGCGTTGGTATGCGGAGCAGGAGGATTTATTGGAAGTCATTTGGTTAAAAGATTAAAGCGAGAAGGATTTTGGGTGCGTGGAGTTGATTTAAAAAACCCTGAATATGATGTAACTAACGCTGATGATTTTATTATTGGTGACTTGCGAAATCAGGATTTATGTGATAAAGTGCTGGACCAATATTTTGACGAAGTATATCAGTTGGCTGCTGATATGGGTGGCGCAGGTTATATTTTCACCGGAGAAAATGATGCAAATGTAATGCACAATTCTGCACTCATCAATTTGAATATTGTTGAAAGGGCTGTGAAACAAAAGGCAGGAAAATTATTTTATTCTTCTTCTGCATGCATGTATCCTGCTTACAATCAAGAGGATCCGGATAATCCAAAGTGTAATGAAGATTCGGCTTATCCCGCTGCACCTGACAGTGAATATGGTTGGGAAAAACTTTTTAGCGAACGATTATATCTTGCATTCAATCGCAATTACGGCTTAACTTCAAGGGTTGCACGCTTCCATAATATTTTTGGTCCTTTAGGAACTTGGACAGGCGGAAAAGAAAAAGCTCCTGCAGCTCTTTGTCGAAAAGTTGCGGAAACTCCTGATGGTGGGACTATTGAAGTTTGGGGTGATGGAAAACAAACTCGTTCTTTTCTATTTATTGATGAATGTCTGGAAGGTATTATTCGTCTCACTCGTTCTGATTTTACAGGACCAGTAAATATTGGTTCGGAAGAAATGGTAAGCATCAATCAGTTGGCAGATATGATTATTGGAATTTCCGGAAAAAATATTTCAGTTAAAAATATTTCTGGTCCTGTTGGGGTTCGAGGAAGAAATTCAGATAACAAACTCATTGAAGAAAAACTCAAATGGAAACCAACTCAAACTCTTATTGAAGGATTAACAATAACTTATAACTGGATTGCCCAACAAGTTAATACAAAAATGGCTTAGTTCATTTTGTTAGATCAATTTATCTGCTCTGAATTTTATTTAGCAACAACTAATTTTCTAATTATAGTTGTGTTACCGCTTTTAAAACTGATTGAATAAATTCCTGCAGACAACGCTGCAGTTGACAGTTGAAAAGTATGTGTTCCGGCATTTATATTTTTTTCATCCAAAGCAAAGATTTCTTTGCCACTGATATCAAATAATTGAATCAATACATTTTCATTCGCTGATAAATAATAACCAAGTGTAACCGACTCATTTGCCGGATTCGGATAAGGCTCAGAAAATTCAGCTGTATTTTCAACATTGGCAAGTCCGCCTATTGTACCCAAAATTTTAAATTCATATACACCTCCAGGAGCTACTAACGGCTTAGATACAGTACGGCCACTTATACTATTTGCCTGAATGTAATACCAGATTGTTGTTCCTGCTACTTGAGCTGGGATGTTCGCAACGAAGGTATCATTTAAAGCCATGGTCATATTAAGCATACTATAACCTAATGAAGTATCAATACTCCAAAAAACATTTGCAGTATTTACTCCACTTGTGGTTTTAATATAAGCTTTAACTTCATAAGGATTTACTGTTTCATAAGTATCGAGCAAATGTGCATGCGAAATAAATATCGGATCAGCAACTCCAACTTCATGAGTAATGCAATGTAATGCGCCGCTATAACCAATAATATCATTACAATCTATCATGTGTACATTGTACCCAGGCATACTTTCCTTCCAAATACGAAGTGCAGTAGTATCATACTCTTCATAATAACTTGGAACAATTATCAGATTATTTAAAATGAGAGCATTAGTATAAGTAAGGTAATCGCCATTACCCCATGTGCCTCCCGGGTAGTCGCCATTGCTTTGTGGTGGCTGAGGAATTCGTATAACTTTATAAGGTCTTCCGTAACAATTCAAAAAGTTAGAAGTCACATAATTCAAATTTGTTTCAATCTGCGGGCCATCAGAAACACCGGTTGGGTATTGAGCAATTAACAATGTTTCTTCATCTAATAGTTTCATGTGCATATCAATGTGATGAATTCCATCATATGGTAAAGTTTCCATTTTTATGTATCGGGTGATTCCCATAAAATGTTTTTCAATTGAATCAACATCAGCTTCTGAAAGATTTTGGCTCCAACCACCTCCGGCACCATTTTCATCTAAAACTAATTTGGAAGAGAAAGCAGTTCCATGACCATCAGCCATCCAGTTTCCGCCTGTATGAACAAGTTTATGCGGGGCTACTGTAGTGCTGTATACAGGAATTCCCATTGTTTGTGCAAGGTTTACGGGTTGTGCATCATCATCAGGTCTATTTGTACGATTGTATTTCCAATCTACAAAAGAAAGATTGCTCACTTCATTTTCATAAATTGTATTTGGTCCATAATCACGAGCCCAAATGGTGTTTGTAGCAACCTCAAAACACTTAATATTTGTCAAAGGAACTCCATGACTTGTTAAATAACTTCTGGTGGAATTAGAATCATCAGTTGCGATATAAACGATTCCAACTTCTTGGGCATAGTCTACAATTTCGGCAAGAATAGGATATTGCGCTCCTCCAGTATAAGCTTCCCAGCAAATAAATACCCCCTGCATTTCTTCAAACTGACCAGGTGTTCTTACAGAAACAGTTGGGGGAGTTGTGAATTGCATAAAACTTTTTTCCTGCAAAAAACCCGGTATTGCATTTATCTCGGATGGGGTCATTACATGAACTGATTGAGCAAACGAAAGTTGACTAAATGCAATCAGAAAAATTAAAGCTAAAGTGTTTTTCATTTAATGGAATTGTATTGATTCAAAGGTAAGTGCTGAATATGATTTTAAATTCAATTATTAATTTGCATAGTAATACAGTGTGGAACAATTTTCTTTTTGTAAAATGCTTTTCGCTTCATTTTGAATTTCGGCAGCTGTTACTTTCCTATACAAATCTTTTTCAGTATTTACCAAATCAGCATCGCCTAACAATTCAGCATAGGCTAGACTCATTGCTTTGTGCAACACTTCCATTTCTGCAAATTCAATTTGCGATTCCACTCGATTTTTTACTTTTTCCAATTCAACCGAGTCTACTCCTGCTTCAATGATGAGATTTATTTCTTCCTGCAA
>CANIPU010000034.1 GCA_947469485.1 Chitinophagaceae bacterium
CGTAGCTGTTTGCATTCCAGCTGTATGGTAACTGGTTTACGCAGATCGTGGTGTTAGTCGTTGAGGTCACATTCGGATTCACTGTAAGATTCAGTGTCGCCACCGAATCACATCCTGCTGCACTCGTCATTGTGACATTGTAAGTTCCTGCTGATGCGTAAGAGTTTGCATTCCAGGTATATGGTAACTGGTTTACGCAAATAGTTGTGTTGGTCGTTGAGGTCACATTCGGATTCACTGTGAGATTCAGTGTTGCCACCGAATCACATCCTGCTGCACTCGTCAGTGTGACACTGTAAGTTCCGGCAGCTGCATATGAGTTTGCATTCCAGGTATACGGTAACTGATTTACACAGATCGTGGTGTTGGTCGTTGAGGTGACTGGATTTCCGATATTGCTTACACTGGCAGCAATTGTGGCTGTACAGCCATTAAAATCCGTAACTGTCACGGTATAATTTCCTACCGATAAACCGGCTATGTTTGCTGTGGTGGCTGAAGTACTCCAAAGGTATGTATACCCGGGTGTCCCTCCTGATACAATTACTCCAGCAGTTCCGTTTGATAGTCCGCAAGTCGCATCTGTATGTGTTTCAGTTAATGTTTGAGCCGGTGCATCAGTTATGGTTATTGGCAATGTTGCAGTACATCCATTGTCATCAGTTACAGTAACGGTATATGAGCCTGCTCCAATAAATGTTAAATCTTGGGATGTTTGTCCACCGCTCCATAAATAAGTAAATGAAGCCACACCACCTGCAACCGAAATATCAATACTTCCATTCGCACTGCCACAAGTAGTATTTATATGAGTTTCACTTAATATCGGAAAACTTATTGATCCTAATGTAACAGATGCTGTTGAAGTACATCCCCCAGCGTTAGTTACAGTCACTGAGTAGGTACCTGGAATGAGGTCTTCAATCTGAATAGTTGTTTCTCCTGTATTCCATATATAGGTGAATGGTCCTCCACCTCCGGTAATATTATCAACTGCGGCTTCACCGTTATCGCGTCCGCAGGTAATGTCTTCTGATTCTAGTGTAACAATGTTTATCGGTGGTTGAGTGAGGGTAGAACTTGCGGAGGCGGTACATCCATTCACATCTGTAACTGTTAAGGTATAAGTTCCAATTGAAAGTGAACTAATTGACGAAGCAGTTGATGCATTTGACCACAAATAGGTAAAAGGCGCTGTTCCACCATTTACCAATGATGTAATGTTCCCTGAATTCCCTCCGTTACAAGCTACATTTGTTGGTGTAAGTATTAATGTAATCCCCAGTTGTTGTGTGATTGTTGCAGAGACGACCCCGGTACATCCGGTTGCATCAGTAACTGTAACAGTATATATTCCTAAAGCAAGGTTAGATAAATCTTCAGTTGTAATTCCATTTGACCATAAATATGTAAAAGGAGGACTTAAACTGCTTACAGTTAAATTGATTGAACCGTTTGAAGAGCCGCTACAGGAAATATTTGACTGAATAGTTGATAAATTAAGAGTACTTGAAGGCAATAAGGAAAAATTACTAAGCGTAGAACAACCTTGCGCATCAGTTACAATTACATAATAACTTCCTGCTAAAAGGTTTCCAATCGAAGATGATCCATTTACTGCAAGATCAGTCTGTAATAAATTCGAACCAGCATCAAACCATTCGTATGTCCAAGGTCCGATACCATCACCTAATGCTGAAGCGGATCCATTATTTTGAGAACAAGTTGGGTCTGAAGTAATGATTGATGGTGGTAAACAACATTGCATTAAGGCATTAAAAGTTGAATTTGGATCTAATGTGCAACCGACTGATGCCCACCCTCCACTTTCACCATCACCAAGTGTATTAATGTCAATACTTAAATCAGCACCAGCGTTACAGGTTGGCTGTGTTGTTATAGTCCAGCAAAAAGTCCAAGTACAAACACTAGTATTAGTAGCATTTATACTACCATTATCACCATAACTATTTCCGGGGTTGCCATCAACAAATCCTATTGGTTGTGATTGTTCAAAGAAAAAACCAGGACCATATGTTGCGCCAGTTGCTGTACTGGTAACAGAATTATACCACGACCAAACCCCAGGAGCATTATTCCAAAACAGACCAGCATCATCAGCAGTACAATTTGCTGCAGGCACATTAGTAAGTGATGCTAAATTCCATCCTGCACCAAAAGTCGGAACCACTCCATGTAACCAATTAAAACTGGTTTGATTATAATTTGTAATTGTAAAACAAAATGTAACAGGGGTATTTGGCTGATAATATCCATTTACTGGCGGTGGATTTACAGACAAGGTACTAGCTAAAACACAACCGTTACAATCCAGATTATTCCAGATTGTCATACTAAAATCACATTGGTCATTCAAATTTCCGCCACTTACCTGAAGCCAGTATGTTCCAGGTTGAACAGGTGCAAAAGTTGTATTCAATCCTGCCGCATTTCCAATTGCGCATCCTCTTGGAATTAAGTTATTGCAATTTATTCCCTGATATAAAGCGACTGAAGGTGATTGCATTCCACCACCAGGAATCATAATATGTAATTCGGTTCCTGTTACTGTAATTTGATACCAAACATCAGCAGCAGGCCAAGGCTGATTTCCTGCAGGTTGACATCCTAACTGACTTGCAAAATTTGCAGGTGCAGTTGCACAATTATTTGTTCCCTGAAAAGTAACCGCTCCACCAGCCCCACTAGGGCAAGCGGCTGGAGTAGGTAATGGGCCTAAGTTAATAGCCCCACTGCAGTTATCATTTACTGGAGGTGTTCCACCTGCAGGACATCCGCAATTGCCACCACCTCCTCCTCCACATGTACCACAAGAAATAGAAGCAACCCACCCAGGATACTCAAAGATAAAATCTGAAGTAAAAACTAAAGTTATACATCCACTTGTTGCAGTAACTGAACCAGGAGAAGTTGTTCCGGTATATGTTCCAATTAATGTGCTAGCGGTAGAAGGTCCATCATAAATTGTAAGAAAATCGTAACCCGATTCAATATCAAACTGAGAAAAAAACAAACTAACGCATTGCCCTGCAGTTCCACTGCAAATTGTTTGAGTATAAGTTACACCGTTTGGGTAATCACCACTCCCCCCGGGATCATAAAAAGTCCCATTACATGCAACTATTGGAGTTCCTGACATAACATATCCCTGCGACGAATTACAAGGTCCGCAACTTATTGTAGCAACCCAACCAGGTGCAGTAACCGTACCATCAGATGTAAAAAAAAATGTTAAACAACCATTTGATGAAGTTAATGTTCCTGGTAATGTTGTACCAGTATAAACCCCGATCAAATTTTGTGTTGCAGTTGCTCCATCGTATACATATAAAAAATCGAACCCTGATTCGATATTAAATGAAGTGAATGTTAAAGAAACACATTGACCAGCAATACTGCTACAAATCGTTTGAGTGAAATTAGAATTATTCGCGTATTGCCCATTATTTCCTGGGTCTTTAAAATTTCCGGAACAATCATTTATTGTTCCATTTGTCATAGGATAGTTCTGTGCATCAGAATAATTATAGAACCCTATTATGAAAATTATTGCAACATTGAGGTTAAAACATTTAAATAAAAATCCTGAAAAGAATTTATTAAGATAAAATAAGAAGGTCAAAAATATGTTCTTCAACTCCTCGTTTTTAAAAGTTATAGATAATTCCTTTAATTTTTTTCTATTATTAATAAAAGGAAAGAAAATTTACAATAAGTAAATTCTGTTTGTTGATAAAATTTTCGAATTGTAAAAATTTCTTATGCGCCTTTTATTTGAACACAATATACTTAAAGAATAACATTTTTAATAAAAATGTTATCCTTTTTCACCATAGGTATTTTATTGCCTTAAATTATCAAATTTTACTTTAAAACCTATTGGTTAATAAAATCAAAAACAGCCTTTGCTGCTTTATATGTCTTTTGCTATGAAACATTAAAACAAGATGATAATTATACTTTTATAGAAATACAGAATACAATAAATCTAAATCCGAGTCAAAAAATTTCGACTTCACTCCTTTCTTTTCCACCACTATTTTAATCTGAAATTTATATTGCAAAAAAGTTTAGCGCGATTCAACAAAATACATATCAATCTCACCTTTATTCTTCGCCTGTATTTTTCCGCGATGAATACACTTGAATTTATCTTTTACCAATTCATAAGTGCTTCCTGAAATATTTACCTTTCCAATTTCTCAAATGAAAAAAGAAGGAATTATTCAAACGCTTGAAAAAAACATCAGTATTAAAAGCGATAAAAAAATTTTATCGCTGATAGATGGATTTCCAAATTTTTGGAAATAAATAACTGCGTTTAATTATCTTTTTTACAGCACTCTAACTTTACCATTCCATTTTCAGAATGATCAATAGCCGGACTGATATATGGAATCCCAAGGTTTAATCCGCGAAGGATTAAAAGAACAGCTACAACTGATGCGAGATAGGGTGAAATTCTCCCCAATTTGTTTTTCCAGTTCAGATTAATAATGCCTGCTGAAAGTGTTACTGCCAACATTGCCGGAATAGTTCCCGCACCAAACAAAGACATGAAAGTAATAGTATGTAAAATATCAACCTGAAATGCTGCTACTCCTAAGGCAAGATATACAAAACCGCAAGGAAGTACTCCATTTACTAAACCAAGCCCCAACCACTTAAAACTGCTCTCCTGTTGAATCAGCTGGTTAAAAACCTTTTTCAATCCCGCTGATACTTTATTTGAAATAAAATTCAACGAATGAAATTTTGATGCAAAAAAAGTTGTAAGAACAAAGAGCAATAAAAAAATTCCAGCAACAATTGATATGGATTGCTGAAATCCTGCATAATTTAAACCAACTCCGAATAAGCCGAGAAGCAACCCAAGAATTGAATATGTTATTACTCTTCCTAAATTATATATTATTCGATTGAACAAATACTTAGCAGCGAAATTTTTATTGCCTGCATACATTGCAATAGGACCACACATGCCGATACAGTGAAAACTACCGGCAAATCCCATTAACAATGGTGCCCACCAATTCATATCAATTAAGTTTAATAAATGATTGTTTGAAATATTCTTTTACTCCATCATTCCAACTTACTTCAATTCGGTAAAGTCCTTTTTTCCAGGTGCTGTAGTCAACTATTTGCTCATGATTTGAATTCGCAGCAATAGCAATTGTTTTATCACTTGTTGAATTATCTGGTCGCATGAAGTAAATACTTCCTTTTAAAACTGATGAGTTTTCAGCTGTAGGAAAATTAATTACAACAGTTTGCGAATCAGAGTTAACTGATAATTGCAATGGATTTAAAAGCAAAGAAGCATTTTGCTCTTTGTCATATTGCTGCTGAAATTTTATTTCCTTGTCGTAATAATCTGCACTTACAAGATCTACCGGATGCTCTGTACACTTATATACCAGAAACAACATTGCAAGTGCAAAACCTACATATAAAAACGCAACTGCATAACCCCAATTAAATTTTAGTATGTTCATTTTCTTTTGGTTTTTCTTTTTCACTTCCATCAGAATCATCGTGATGAAATTTTACAGGACCTATGAAAGTTGATTTAACCACATCAATCATTTTTCCGTTTACATAAACTTCGATAGCTAAAGCGTTCTTATTTTTCTTAATTATTTCCTCATCAGCAACAATGAGAAATGGCTCATTTAGTGATCCATCCTTTAATAAATGAAGTTTTTGTTGCCCCATTAATTTTAACTCAGCATTAAAATCTACCAATTTCAATTCAACATCCTGATCATGAAATGTTTTATTAACCAAAGTCACTGTAAACAGGTTGCTGATTTTTCCTCCTGGTTGTTTCATAAACAATTGCCCTGGTGCACGCAAAACAGTTGTCTCAACAATTGGCCTGCGAATTATTAAAACAGATGCGATTGTAAATAGCAAAGTGAAAACAAAAAGATAAGCCCACATTCTTGTAGTGAATCTAAAAGAGTTTCTTTTTTCAATACTGTCAGATGAAGCATATCGAATTAATCCTTCAGGCTTGTTTACTTTATTCATTATACTATCGCACGCATCAATACAGGCTGCACAATTAATACATTCTAATTGTGTTCCATTTCTGATGTCTATACCAGTTGGGCAAACATTAACGCACAATTTACAATCGATACAATCACCATGAAGATTTGCCTTATCTGATATTTTTCCCCGCGGCTCTCCTCTCAAATGATCATAAGCAACAACTATGGAATTTTTATCGAGTAAAACTCCTTGCAGTCTGCCATATGGACAAACAACCAAACAAACCTGCTCCCGCATATAAGCAAACACAAAAAAGAAAACGAAACTGAAAATTATTATTGCAATGAAACCTCCTAAGTGCTGACTGATTGGTTCGGTGGCAATTTTATATAACTCATCAATACCAATTATGTACGCAAGAAAAATGTTGGCGATAAAAAAAGAAATGAAGTAAAAAATAAAAACCTTGATTGATTTGATTCTGATTTTTCTTGAATCCCAATTTGATTCAGCTAAAAGCCGTTGTTGATGTGAATCACCTTCAATCCAGTATTCAATTTTCCTGAAAATAAATTCCATGAAAATTGTTTGAGGGCACGACCAACCACACCACCATCTTCCGAATATCGAAGTAAAAAAAATTATGAAGACAATAAGGGTAACCATTGTTAACCCGAAAAGAAAAAAATCCTGAGGCCAAAATGGAATGCCAAAAAAAATAAATTTTCTTTCCAGCACATTGAATAAAAAAATCGGATGACCATCGTATTTTAAAAATGGCCAAATAATTAATAACCCCAATAAAATATATGCAACAACATTTCTCCACTTAAAAATCTTTCCCGTTTGTTTTTTGGGAAACAGCCACATACGCTTCCCCTTGCTAATGGTAGAAGTTGTGTCTCTGAAAGACTCTGCTCCTGAAGACTGCGTTTCGAGTACGGGGTTACTCATTTATAGCACCCTATTTCTTTGAAGTTGAATCAACTAAAGCTACTACAGAATCTTTAACTGCAACGGGATCATACAATGTTCCTTGTGGAGCTTTAGGGTTTGGTGGGTTCGTTACTTGAAGTGATAAAACAAAACTTGTTAGTTTTTGAATATCAGATGGTTTGTAAACAGCACCCCATTGAGGCATACCTTTATCAGCTACTCCGGTTTTTATTAATTTATAAATACTATTAATATCTCCGCCATGAATCCAGTATTTATCAGTCAGATTTGGACCTGCACCTCCTTGTGCCTCCGGTCCATGACACACTGCACAAACATTTGCATATAATGATTTTGCATCAGATAAACTTGCGGCATCAGATAGTAACGCAACATTTGATTCATCCACGGTAGTTTCAGTTCCCTTATTCATTAACGCAATTTGGTCTTTTGCAATTCGAACTTCCTCTGCATAAGCTTCTGTTGACGATAATCCAGGGCCTCCTAAATGAAAATAAAACATGTATACAACCGCAAAAATTATGGTAACATAAAAACCATATAACCACCAAGGGGGTAAACTGTTGTCCAATTCCTTTATTCCATCATAATCATGATCAAGAAGAACATCCTTCTCCTTATTTAAAGGAACTGAAGCGTTAAATGAATCAAGAACTTTATCAAGCCAGCCTATTTTTAGTTGCTCTTCATCTTTCACAACTTCTTTTGCAAATAAATCTCTGGCCATTTTCATAAAATAGCTACTTAGCCATAAAACAATAATAACCAGTGTAACATATACACCTAGCACCAAAAGAAACATTAAATTTCCGGCACTATACCACGAAGCATTATCTTTTGCAGCATTTGATAAATTTCCATCCTGTGCGGAAGCAACTATTGGAAGAAGTGATGCAATACTGATAATTATTAGAAGGGTTTTTATTTTATTATCTTTCGATTTGTCCAGAATAATCTTAAAAAAAGCAGCCATATTTTTTACTAATACATAGATTAAACCAGCTATTACAATTAAACTTCCGGCAACAACTATCAATACAAATGATTGTTCAAGCGGGAATGTAGTTTTTTCTCCCGGAACCTGAGCAATTGATAATTGTGGAAGTGTTATACCTAAAAAAGTAATCAGACCTATTATGAATTTTGATTTCATGGTTTTATTTTTTTTCGGTTATTAGTTAATCAGGATTTTAAGTTTTTATCAGATTTTATTACAACTCCATCTTCTAATGGAAGATTGCTCATTTCATTTATGAATTCTTTTCGACTGGTAAATGCCCAAAAGGAAACAAGAATGAAAAAGATAAAAAACAAGACGAATACAATTGATTGCAGCAAACTTGCCACCTCAACAGCTGACAGATTATTACTTATCATTTTTGTGAAGTTGTGGGTTTAACATTTATATCTGATCCAAGTCTTTGCAGATAAGCTATTACAGCAATTATTTCTTTATCACTTGTAACATCAAATCCTTCTTTTTGCAACCCATTTGCTATTACATCAGCCTGTTTTTTTAAATCTTCAACTGCAATTTTATCATAGCCAGTAGGATAAGGAACTCCAAGAGTTTGCATTGCACGAATTTTAGCCGGAACAATTGCCAAATCCATTGAATTTTCACCTAACCAAGTATATGCAGTCATAATAGAACCAGTTGATGTGCTTTGAGGATCTAACAAATGAGTATAATGCCAGGAGTCTGGTTTGTAATTCTGATTCCCTCTTCCTTCTCTTGCCAAATCAGGCCCTGTTCGTTTTGAACCCCATTGGAATGGATGATCATAAACAAATTCGCCCGCTTTTGAATATTCACCATAGCGAACTGTTTCTGAACGGAAAGGCCGAACCATTTGAGAATGACATAGACTGCAACCTTCTCTTATATAAATATCACGACCTTGTAATTCCAGAGGTGTGTAAGGTTTAACTTGCGTAATTGTTGGAATATTTGATTTAATTAAAAATGTTGGAACAATCTCCAATAGTCCTCCAATTGCAACAATTATCAATGCCCAAAAGGTGAATTGAATTGGTCTTCTTTCAATCCAGCGATGCCAATGAGATCCACCATGCTCTTCATATTTTTTTTCCAATGCAGGTGCTTCAGCTTCCTCGTCACCAATGAATTTACCTTTGCCCGCAGTCTTCATAAGATTATAAACACCAATACAAGTTCCAATTATATATAATGTTCCACCTATTGAGCGCAATTCATACATTCCAATAATCTTTGTAACTGTGTTCAGGAAATTAGGATAAGCAAGTGTTCCGTCCGGAGTAAACTCCTTCCACATTAAACTTTGAGTAAATCCAGCGAAATACAATGGAACGGCATAAAAGACAATTCCAAGAGTGCCCAACCAGAAATGAATATTACCCAATCTCTTTGAATACATTTCAGTATTCCATAAGCGAGGAACTAAGTAATAAAGAATTCCAAATGTTAAAAAACCATTCCAACCTAATGCGCCAATGTGAACATGGGCTATGGTCCAATCGGTAAAATGCGAAATAGCATTGACGCTTTTTATAGAAAGTAATGGCCCTTCAAAAGTTGCCATTCCATAAGCTGTAACTGCTACAACCATAAATTTTAACACCACATTCTCCCTTACTTTATCCCATGCTCCACGCAATGTTAAAAGTCCGTTTATCATTCCGCCCCACGATGGTGCAATTAACATAATAGAGAATACGGTTCCGAGCGATTGAGCCCAATCTGGTAATGAAGTATAAATTAAATGGTGGGGTCCCGCCCATATGTATAAAAAAATCAAAGCCCAAAAATGTATTATTGAAAGCTTGTAAGAGTATACTGGCCTGTTTGCCGCTTTCGGCATAAAATAATACATCAGTCCGAGGTAAGGAGTAGTTAAAAAGAATGCAACAGCATTATGACCATACCACCATTGAACCAGTGCATCCTGCACTCCTGCATAAACGCTATAACTTTTGAATAAACTCACTGGAATTTCAATAGAGTTTACAATGTGTAACAATGCAACAGTAATTACTGTAGCTATATAAAACCAAATAGCAACATACATATGCCGCTCTCTACGCTTAGTAATTGTTCCAAACATGTTGATTGCAAAAATTACCCATACCAATGCAATCAGTATATCAATTGGCCATTCCAACTCAGCATATTCTTTTCCTGTTGAGATTCCAAATGGAAGAGTACATACAGCAGAAACAATTATAAGCTGCCATCCCCAAAAATGAATTTTACTTAATAAATCACTAAACATTCTAGCTTTAGTTAATCGCTGCAGCGAATAATACAAGCCAAAGAAAATTCCGTTACCTATGAATGCAAAAATTACAGCATTCGTATGTAAAGCTCTCAGACGACCGAATGATAAAAATGATATACCGAAATTCAGAGAAGGTGCAAACATTTCGAGAGAAATGTATAAACCTACCAGCATACCAATTATGCCCCAGAAGACTGAAGCAATCATGAACATTCGTACGATATTATTATCGTACTTAAACTTTTGCATTTCCATTTGGATGATTGGGTTTGGGGTTAGCGTTTTTATTAATGATTTTATTGTCGTCTAAAAGAATTCTGACTGATGGAGTATAAGTGTCATCATACTGACCTGACCGCACCGATATAATAAATGAAATAAGAAATCCAACTGCAAAAACTAAACTAAATCCTATTAGTAATATTATAACAGCCATTAACGGGGATAATTAATGCTGTCAAAAATCAAGATATTGTATTTGTTGATTTATGACTATCCTCATACAGAACACTGATAAAAGTCATTTTATGTTCTAATATTATTTGTACTCAAAATATTTAACCTTCAAATAAGCCTAAAACAGAATTTTAAATATTATTTAGGCTGAAGTGTCATTAGGGAAATTACGATTTAATATTCTATTTATTTATAATGATGAAAATCATTCTTACATAAAAATATAAAGATAATTTTTGGGGAAATAAAAGGATATGAAAACGATATTATTCCCAACAGATTTTTCAAACAATGCAAGAAGTGCGTTAAACTATGCATTAGAAATTGCGAATATTTTTCAATCAGAAATAATATTATTTAACTCCTATCCTATCCCTGTTTATGCTGCTGATTTACCAATCGATATGAGTGTATCTCAATCAATCAGAACTGAGTCAGAATCCAATTTAAAAAAACTTGCAGAGGAATTAACAACTCTTCATCCAAACCTCAAATTTACTACTGCAAGTAATTGGGGCTTTGCATCAGATGAAATAATTACTGCTGCAAAAGATTTATGCGCTGATATTATTATTATGGGAACAAAGGGTGCAAGCGGAATAAAAAAAATTCTGATGGGAAGCAACACATCGTCAGTAATTGCCAAAGCTCATTGTCCGATATTAGCAATTCCTGAAGGAATAAATTTCACAAATTTTAAGAACATCGCATTTGCTACAGATTGCCTGGATGAAGAATTGTTGGCGGTTGAATATTTATGTTCATGGATTAAAAAATTCAATTCAAACCTTACATTAATTCATGTTGCTGATGGTATATTAAATCACAGTTTTGAGAACACCATTGTTATAAGATTTAAAGAAAAAATTGAAGAAAATCTCCTTTTGAAAAATGTTGAATATGATAGTATTGATTCTCCTGACTTCGTAAAAGGAATTACAGAATTTTTATTAGATGGATCATTTGATTTAGTGGTTATGGCACACCACCGACATAACTTTATAGAACAATTGTTTAATCCAAGTCATGCAGAAAAGCTATCCTACAAGCTTGCGCTACCGCTATTAATGATTCCAATTGAAAATAAATAATTGAACTGATTAATGTCAGTTGGTTAGCAGACAGGATAGTAAATATTCGCACAAATTATCTTAATTAAAAATGCAGACTTTTTCAGGGGAAAGAACAGGGTTTCCGAAGAATAAAAAGTATTTGTTGGCTGACTTATCCTTATGGAAAGAAATCAGCGGACGAAGGATTGACAAATGCCGATTCCTTAGGCACCAATTTGTTGAAAATATTATGGTCGATTATTTATGTCACGAAAAAAATATTGTAATCCTTATTTCTCCATCCAATATTGGGGTAGTAAAACAAAAAGAAGAAGCAATTTATGAAACACTTCAATCTAAAGGGTATACTGTTTTAAGGTTTGATTATAACTCAATACTTAATAATATTGAAAATGTAATCTCACTCATTAAAATAAAAACTGATCCGATTTAGCATATAATTTAATCTTCATTAATATTTAAATTAAACAAAAAGAAAAACATCCTTTTACATTTAGCCTTTCAAAAATGATAGTGCTGAAAAGAAAAGAAATTTTACCGATTACTTTGGTTTTATTCTCCGGAATATTTCTATTATTTCTGGATATTTATTTCAGTCCTAAATTACATTTTTCTTATTTGATTGTAATTACTGTTCTGCTATCAACCTGGCTTAAAGGTAAAAACAGTACAATTCTAACCGGCTATTTTGCAACTGTTTTATGCATAATCGGATTATATCCGGAATTAAAATCAACTCAGGTTTTATATCCGCAAATTATTAATCATTTGTTATCTATAACAGGAAACTGGATTGCTGTATGGTTTGTTTTAAGAAGCAAAGTATCTGATAGAATAAAATTTCGGGAGCAAGAAAAACTCGATGCATTATTTGAAAATGCTACTGAAGGTTTTTTAATTTCTGATACAAAAGGTCAAATAGTTCTTTCAAACCCTGCAGCGGCAAAACAGTTTGGGTATTTAACTCAGGAGCTAAAGGGATTAAAAATTGAACAATTAATGCCTAAACGATTTCAGGTTGGCCATGAACATTATAGAAATGCATATTATGTAAATCCTCATTCGCGTACAATGGGTACCGGTATTGAGTTGTATGGAATGCGAAAAGACAAAACTGAGTTCCCGATTGAAATCAGTCTAAGTAGTTTTATTACTGAAGAAGGAATGTTTGTAATTGCATTTATAATTGATATTACAGAAAGAAAACAAGATGAATTAGCAATAGCTCGTCATGTTGAGGAGATACAAAACCTGAATGCTCATCTCGAATTACTAGTTGAAGACAGAACCAATGAATTAGCAGAGGCAATTAAAAAACTTGAAAGAACCAATAAAAACCTTCAGGAAAATATACTTGAAAAACAACATGCTGAACAGGCATTAAAAGAAAGTCAAAGAATTTATAGTGCAATAGCACATAATTTTCCCAATGGAATTATTGCATTACTTGACTTAAAATTTAAAGTTCTGTTCATCGATGGTAATGAGTTAGTTAAGCTGAATTTAAAACAATCCCATATTTTAAATAAAAATATTACTTCAATTTTTTCATCAAGTTTTTCTGCTTTTATTGAAGAAAAAATGAGTACAGTTATTAACAAAAAACAACAGTCATTTGAAATTTCAATTGGCGAAGAGTCATACTTTATTAATGCTGTTCCTTTAATGGATTCATATGGCGCTGTTAATCAACTTTTAATGGTGCTTCTGAATATTACAGAAAGAAAACGCGCTGAGGAAGAAATACGAAATGCACTTGAAAAAGAAAAACAATTAAATGAACTCAAGTCGAGGTTTGTAAATATGGCCTCTCATGAATTCCGCACACCTTTAAGTTCTATACTTTCATCTATCACTCTCGTAGAAAAATATCAAACTGAAGAGCAACAGGATAAGCGAATGAAACATGTTGAACGGATAAAGGGGGCCGTAAAAAACATGAATGAAATCTTAAATGATTTTTTGTCATTGGGAAGACTGGAGGAAGGGAAAATCCAATGCAACTTTGACCGGATTGATTTAAATCCATTTATAGAAGATGTAATTGAAACAATGAATGGAATGCTTAAACCAGAGCAACATTTTGAAATTCAATTGCCTGAACAAAAAGAAACTATTTATTCAGATAAAAATTTACTCCGGAACATCCTTATAAATTTATTAAGCAATGCCATCAAATACAGCGAAGAAGGTAGTCCGATTTTATTTAAAGTAAGATTCATAAAAAGCGAAATGATTATTGAGGTTACTGACTATGGCATGGGCATTCCAATAGAAGATCAGAAACATTTATTTGAACGGTTTTTCAGAGCAAATAACTCAACCAATATTCAAGGAACTGGTTTAGGCTTAAACATTATTAAAAGATATTTAGAACTTCTGCATGGTACTATTACCTTTAAAAGCGAATTAAACAAAGGATCATCTTTTTTCATTCAACTCCCGAGAGATCAAAATTAATTTATGAAAAAAATATTGCTCATTGAAGACAATCGTGATTTGCGAGAAAACATTTCAGAAATGTTAGATCTGGCTGGCTACGCAACCGAAACTGCATCAAATGGGAAAACAGGTTTAGAAAAAGCACAAACATTAATGCCGGACTTAATCATTTGTGATGTAATGATGCCGGTTCTTGATGGATTCAGCGTGCTTCGGATTTTAAGCAACAATTCAGTTACTGCCGGAATACCTTTTATTTTTCTCACTGCAAAGGCTGAAAAAAAAGATTTCAGAAAAGGCATGAGTCTCGGAGCAGATGATTATATAACAAAACCATTTGATGAAAGCGATTTACTGAATGCCGTTGAACTCAGATTAAAAAAAACTGAATTAGCAAAGCATGCTGAAACAGATTCAGCATTTAACGATTTCAATTCATTTTTCAATGAGACCGAAGAATTGGAGGAGTTAAAAGAAATGTCGAAAAATTTTGACGCAAAAGATTTCAGAAAAAAAGAAATAATTTTCAGTGAAGGAACTCACTGCAACGGATTGTATTATATTCAGAAAGGAAAAGTTAAAACTTATAAAACAAACGAAGAAGGAAAAGAATACATAACCGGGTTACATAAGGCTGGCGATTTTCTAAGTTATGTTGCGCTTTTAGAAAACACACCGCATACCGAAGGTGCTGAAACACTTGAAGATTCTGAAATCAGTATAATACCCAAACAGGAATTTTTGAAGTTGGTTTATAACAACGCTGAGGTAAGCCATAAGTTTATTCGTATGCTTTCTCACAATCTCAAAGAAAAAGAAGAAAGGTTACTGGCTCTTGCTTATAACAGTGTTCGTCAAAGAGTAGCAGAAGCATTAATTCAATTGCAGCAGAAGTATCAAAACAATCCAAAAGAAAAATTCTCAATATCATTTACAAGAGAAGATTTAGCAAATATGGTTGGTACCGCTACTGAATCTTTAATAAGAACATTATCTGATTTTAAGGAAGAAGGTGCAATTGAAATTCATGGGAGTACAATAAGTATTAAGGATAAAGTGAAACTGGAAAAAATTATATCATAATATTTTCTTTGTTTTCAAAACCCATAATAATTCAACCATAGAAAAAATTAATTGTCTGTTGCTAAATGGAATTGTGTCTTATTTTAATAGTTCTTTATTAAAATATTTAGATTTCTATTTTTCTTAAAAAGGGTTTATTTAAAATTTTCATCTATTCTGAAATTCTTAAAAATATAAATTTAACTTAATTAAATTTTTAACTTCCCTTCAACAAAATACATATCAATCTCACCTTCGCTGACATATAAAGAAGCGCTAGCTTCAATAATTAGTTGATCGGCATATATATCTCCTCCTGAACCATTACTTACATTGTGTACTGCTCTGATGGTAATAATGTTTGCACTGCTATTAGGTGGTCCGCTTGCTCCTACCCAGTCATTCCCATCATAATACTCCCATATTCCTTCATCAGACCAGATACCGCTACCAACAGTTCTGAAGTCACCTATAGATTGAGCATTTAAATATTCTGTTTTAATCAACAGACCAACCAACAAACTGATTGCAACAAGCGTCTTTTTGTAAAAACTTCTATTCATAATAAAAAGTTATTAAGTGGGGATTAAACGATTGTACTTTTTTTGAGGGAATAAAAGTAGTTTAAATCATTTTAGTAACAAACACTCTAAGTTAAGTTGATATTAATTGTCGGTAAGTTACCGAAATCGTCGGTTGAAAAGTTTTAAATACAGGTTATTTTTAATAAAACAGGAACTTTTATTTTAAAAAATGTTGGAAATGTTTGCCTGAAATCTTTATGATAAACCTTGCAATTATTTTTTTGGAAATATCTGTTAATAAGAAATTATTGACAATAACCCATTCGGGTAATGGCAAATTTACCTCAGCACCTTATTTAAAACAGTAGATTATGTTGTACAACAATAATAATCGTGAATAACTTTTTTATCGTACATTTTGTTATTACTCTTACTGAACGAAGAAATATTCATGCATTTTTTAGATTCACCATCTAAAAAATCATTCGGTAAAATTATTATTTAGGATTATTATTTTTACTTGTTGAAAATTAAAAACTAATTTAGCTTTCAAATTAATTATAATATTCTAATACCCGTTCAATTATACAGCTTTCTCCAAGTAAAAAATTATTGTTTTTTTTCTGTAATATCCAATTACCATTTTTATCAAATTCGTATTTACTTACAGAATTAGATATTAAAATTTCATTTGTATTGAACCAGTTTTGTTCAATTATGTTTCCGTTTCGCTCATAAGTATAGCTGCATCTGTATAACAAACTCCCATCGGGTTTAAACGAT
This sequence comes from Chitinophagaceae bacterium, assembly GCA_947469485.1. Lineage (GTDB taxonomy): Bacteria > Bacteroidota > Bacteroidia > Chitinophagales > UBA10324 > UBA10324. The sequence continues at coordinate 16,579 of CANIPU010000034.1, forward strand.
AGACAGGAAATTTTATTTCCATTCTTATCGTACCTATACTTACATTTATTTTTTAAGTGTCCATTTGCGTCAAACCAATTTTGTTCTGACCGATTTCCATTTTTATCATACTTATATGTATATTTATAAAATAGATTTCCATTTGCGCTCAATAGATTTTCTTCTTTCAAATTTCCCTTCTCGTCATTTAAGTAAGTGTATTTGTTTTTTAAAATCCCAAAACCATTAAATCGGTTTTGTTCAATTAGATTTCTCATTTTGTCATACTTATAAGTTGATTTTGAATATATGCTTCCATCAGCATTTTGTATTACCCAAGAAATTTTATTTCCATTACTATCAAAATTGTATTTGTAATTACAATATAATTTTCCTTTTTCAAATTTTCCAGCATTTTCAACTAAAGAATATTCTGATTCATAAATAACTTTCACTTTACCATATAGGTTGTCTTTATTTACTGCTTTTTTATTCTCTTTAACATCTTGAAATAAATCTTTTTTAATTTTTTCCTTATTAATTGTGTCAATCTCACAACCAAAAAGTATTAATGAATATAAAATAAAAGTAAATATTAGTTTAATCATTTATTCGGCTCGTATTATTTTTAAAATAAAGAAACTAATTTCGAATTTCCAATTTATAAATATTCTTAATAAATTTATAAACCAAAAAATTTATTTAGATATATTTTATAATTAAACTAATAATAAAAAATCTATACTTTTTTTATGATTTTATTTGTAATATAAAAAATTGGTTTATCGAATTTTTTATAAAATTTATGTTGAATTAAGGACTTAATAAAATTAATCTTTCATAGCAAAATAAAAATTTTACTTTGCTTATCTAGTTTCTCCACTCATTGTCACAAGATAATTTAGTTGTTTTTAAAAATAAAAAATTTTGTTAAATTTATAAAAAAACGCTACAGTTTAAAATCTGATGGTCACTAGTTCAACGCATGTGGTTTCCACTCATTACCTATAAGGACTTTGGACGAAAAATTTGGAATTATTGTTTATTGTTTTTAAAATTGAATTTATTAAACGAGATATTACTTTTTTATTTCTTTTGCTATTTACATCTTAAGGGCGTTTTAACAATAAAATATAAATTAGGTGCCTAATTTGAATGCGCTATAGTTAGTCTCGTCTTTAATAGAAAGTAATTTATGAATTAGTGGAAAAAGTATGCGAAGTGATTATAACTAAAAAAGCGATGGAAATTTGAGGTTTGCCCAAATAAAAAAAGCCGTGTCTAATTCTAAACACGGCTTTTAAATTATAGACTTTCTCTTCTATTTTAAATCCAGGAATC
>CANIPU010000035.1 GCA_947469485.1 Chitinophagaceae bacterium
AATCCGTCATTAGCTATATCACAAAATGCGATATTTAAAATGCCATTGAATCCAGAGCAAAATATCGGTAACTTAACCGTAACCACAGGGGGAAACATTGGATTGTTTATTAATGGTGTGGCCTTGTTTGATTATAGAGATGGTGTAGCATGGGATAGCGCATCAAATGCTTTATGCGGTGGCCCCGGAAATCCCCCTTGCCCTGGCGGAATGGGCGCGACGCAATACTGGACACGAGATGCAATACCAGCTGAGAAACCAGGTTTCGATTGTTCAAAAGGTCATCCAGCAATGGGAAATTATCACCATCATCAAAATCCATCTGCTTTTGATTTAGATTTAAATGTTATTTCTACCATTTGTAATTTATATGCGGCTGATGGATTGTATGCAATTGATAGTACCCAGCATTCCCCATTGATTGGTTTTGCCTATGATGGTTTTCCAATTTACGGTGCTTATGCTAATTTAGATACCAACGGAACCGGTGGAATTACCCGAATGAAATCGGGTTATCAGTTAAGAAATATTACTACACGCACACAATGGGCCGATGGAACCAATGTTCCTGATGGACCTCCTGTGAGTACAACTTATCCGTTAGGATATTTCAGAGAGGATTATGAATTTATAAGTCATCCTTCCAATCCAGATTATTTAGATGAACACAATGGACGGTCTTGTTTTACACCTGAGTTTCCAGCAGGAATTTATTGCTACTTCGCTACTGTAGATGCAAACTGGAATTCAGCTTATCCATATGTTGTTGGCCCAACATTTTACGGTGTTAAAACTGCTGCAAAGGTTACTTCTATTACAGAAGCTGTAACTGTTTACAATCCTACCGCTTCAGGTGTTAATGATAATATTCAGAATGAAAATGACATTAAAATATTCCCGATTCCGGCAAACGATTTTATTGCCATTCAGGCAAATGGTTTAACTACCGAACCCATTAACATTTCTTTATATGATATCACTGGGAAGCTGATTGATAAAAAAACCATTAATCCGGGCAGTACCATAATTTATTTCGATACTAAAAAACTTTACAGCGGAGAATATGTTATTCATATTTTAAACGGAGCAAATTCCATTCGAGAAAAAGTTACTGTTGTTAAGTAGAACTTAGTGTTATTGATATTATTTTCAAGCTATGGTGAATTCGCCATGGCTTGATTTTTTTAATCCACTTCTGACTAAAATAATTTTTGCAAAGTCAATAACTTCAAGATGACAAAATTTTTAAAGACAAAAATCAGAATTGGTGTCTTCCTTCTTTTTTTAATTTCAATTTATTCAAATACGAAGGCGCAAAAAAGCAATGATATATCGGTTTCATTTTATCCGGTATTTAATAATTCAATAATAAATTTTAATCAATCTGCATTTTATAAAACTGAAATTAACGATAGCATTCAATTTAATTTATTACGGTTTTATATTTCCGGAATACAATTACTAAATGACCATAAGGTTGTGTGGGAAGAGGAAAGCAGTTTTCATTTAATTGATGCGAATGAAAACCTGCTAAGCTTTTTGATACATCCATCAATCAATATTTCTTATACCCAAATAAAATTCAATTTAGGGATTGACAGCATCACCAATGTTTCGGGCGCAATGGGCGGAGAACTTGACCCGACAAAAGGAATGTACTGGACCTGGCAAAACGGATATATCAATTTTAAACTGGAAGGTAAATGCAATCAATGCCCCACTCGAAATAATGAGTTTGAGTTTCATATTGGCGGCTACCAATTCCCTTATAATTCTATCCAGACAATTAGCTTAATGGTTGAGCCGCTAAAAAATATTGATATTGATATTGACCTGAAGAAACTTTTTGAATCAATTGATTTACTCAATACAAACAACATTGTTTCTCCATCGAAAGAAGCAATTTTATTTTCAAATAAAATCGCATCTGTTTTCAGCAATCGGGAAAAATGACGAAATTGTTTTTACTTTTAATTGGAATTTGTTTTACGATATCGGGCTTCGCGATATTTATAGGAAACATTTTTTATGTACCTGAAAACTGGCCTCAACCGGTATATGATTTTTCAAAAAACCCGTTGACTTATGAAAAAGTTGAATTAGGAAGAGCGCTGTTTTATGATCCTCTTCTTTCAAAAGGCAATTCCATTTCGTGTAACAGTTGTCATTCTCAATTCACTGCTTTCGCTCATGTTGACCATGCATTAAGTCATGGAATAGATAATTTAATCGGAACCCGAAATGCTCCTGCATTGATGAACCTGGCCTGGCAAAAATCTTTTATGTGGGATGGTGCAATTAACCATCTTGACATGCAACCACTCGCGCCAATTGCCAATGAAAAAGAAATGGCAAGTAACATAGATAGTGTTGTAAAAAAACTTCAGCGAACTAAACTTTATCCAACATTATTCTTAAAAGCATTTGGCGATAGCATTATTACCGGTGAACATACCTTAAAAGCAATTTCGCAGTTTATGCTCACACTCATCAGCAACAATTCAAAATATGATAGCGTAATGCGAAAACAAGCAACTTTTACCCAACAGGAAAAAAAAGGATACAAGCTTTTCAAAATAAACTGTTCTGGCTGCCATCTGGAACCTCTTTTCACCAATCAGCAATTTGAAAATAACGGACTCTATGTTGATGCAACACTCAATGATATCGGGCGAATGAAAATAACACTTGCTCCAAACGATTCATTAAAATTCAAAGTGCCATCACTCCGTAACATTGAATTCTCTTATCCATATATGCACGATGGCCGATTCAAAAAGTTATCAGATGTATTGAATCATTACACTTCAGGAATTTATCAAAGCAAAACACTTTCGAAAAAACTGGAGACTCCTATCCTGCTTTCTTCAAATGATAAAGTAGACATTATTTCATTTCTATTGACATTGACTGATAGAAATTTTCTCTTCAAAACTGATTATTCTTTTCCAAAAGAATTGCTTTTAAAACAGTAAGCCCCCCCTAATATAAAACTGAGGTAACATATTTGTTACCCTTACATATATGATTAATATTCTTTTCTGATAAAAATATTTCACTTACTTTTCAGAAAACCAAAATTCACTTTTTAAATTTTTAGCCTATGAAAGTTTACGATGACAAGCACATCAAGAACATAGTGCTCTTGGGTGCAACGAAAAGCGGCAAAACGATTCTTGCCGAAACAATGATGTTCGAAGCGAAATTGATTAACCGCCGAGGGACAATTGAAGAAGGAACTACCGTATCTGATTATCACGAAATTGAAATCGCGCGAGGGAATTCGGTTTACTCCACACTCATGCATACAGAATGGCGCGATTACAAAATAAATATTATTGATACACCAGGGCTCGATGATTTCATTGGCGAAGTAATCTCTGCTTTGCGTGTTGCTGATACAGGCGTGATGTTGCTGAATGCGCAACACGGAGTTGAAGTCGGCACTGAGCTCATATGGAATTATGTGGAAGATTTTAAAAAGCCCTTAATGTTTGCAGTAAATCATCTCGACCACGAAAAATCAAACTGGGATGAAACAATTGAGCAGGCAAAAAACAGATTCGGCTCGCAATTGGTGTTGATGCAGTATCCGCTCAACGAAGGAACCGGTTTCAATTCCATTATTGATTTACTTAAAATGGTGCAGTATAAATTTCCTGTGACCGGAGGCAAGCCGGAAAAATTACCGATACCAGATTCAGAAAAAGAACGCGCCAATGAGTTGCATAATATTCTGGTGGAGAAAGCAGCGGAGAACGATGAGAAACTGATGGAACTTTATTTTGAAAAAGGAACATTGGATGAAGATGAAATGCGCATGGGAATTAAAAAGGGTATGATGAAACACGAATTGTTTCCTGTGTTCTGCCTCTCTGCAAAAAATGATATGGGTAGTGGTCGAATGATGGGATTCATTGACAATGTTGTGCCGTGTGCGATCGAAATGCCTGCTGAAGAAACAGCTGACGGAAAATCAATTACTTGTGATGCAACAAAACCAACAGTGCTCTTCACTTTCAAATCACTGGTTGAACCACATCTGGGAAATTTGACTTTGTTTAAAGTATTGAGCGGTGAAGTTTCGGTTGGCACCGAATTAACTAATGAAGCAAACGGAACAGTTGAGCGCATCAATCAACTGTTCATCATGGATGGAAAAAACCGAAACACCATCAACAAACTTTCGGCCGGTGATATTGGTGCGACTTTGAAATTAAAAAATACCCATACTAACCAAACACTGCATACAAAAGGCTTCGATGTAACAATCAAGCCAATTGTATTTCCTGAACCAAGAATTCAGGTTGCAATTATTGCACTCAATAAACACGATGATGAAAAATTAGGCGAAGCGTTACAAGAAATACATCGTGAAGATCCGACTCTGGTTATTGATTACTCTCGTGAATTGAAACAGATTATTCTTGGCGCACAGGGAGAGTTGCACTTATCGGCAATTAAGTGGCGGTTAGAAAATATATACAAACTATCAGTAGAGTTTGAGAAAACAAAAATTCCGTATCGCGAAACAATCCGTAAAGCATCTAAATCAAATTACCGGCATAAAAAACAAAGTGGAGGTTCGGGGCAGTTTGGTGAAGTGTATATGCACATTGAACCTTGGTACGAAGGATATAAACCCAATAAAGAATTTACAGTGCGCAGTGTTGAAGTAGTGGATCTGGATTGGGGAGGGAAATTAGTTTATCACAATTGCATTGTAGGTGGAGCTATTGATCAGCGTTTCATGCCTTCTATATTAAAAGGTGTAATGGATCGAATGACTAACGGCCCAATTACAGGTTCTTATGTTCGTGACATTGCGGTGTATGTGTACGATGGAAAAATGCACCCGGTAGATTCAAACGACATGGCATTTAAAATTGCGGGGATGATGGCTTTTAAAGAAGCTTTTCAAAATGCCGAACCCAAATTATTAGAACCGATATATGATTTGGAAGTGCTTGTTCCCGAAAGCGATATGGGTAGCGTAATGGGTGATTTACAAACCCGTAGAGCTACAATTCTGGGAATGGATTCGCAAAATCATTTCCAGGTAATAAAAGCTAGAGTACCACAATCGGAATTAGATAAATATTCAACAACTCTTCGTTCGCTTTCTCAAGGCCGTGCAAGTTTCCGTTCAAAGTTAGCCGAGTACTCTGTGGTTCCCGGTGAAATTCAAAAGAAGTTGCATGAAGAATATGCTAAAGTCGATCATCACGAGATGGCTCACTAAGATATAAAAAAAGTGCAACGAAAATTCAATGGATTTTCGTTGCGCTTTTTATTTCTACAAAAATTATTAATCCTTCGAGCGAACCATGTGAAGAACAAACTTACCCGTTAAGGTTGTTGCTGCGGCTGTATTTCCATTTGCACCATATAATTCCCATTGTTGCTCCCGACCCTTATCAATTGCGGAAGTATAAGTTCCGTTTATTATAAACGGTGATTGGCAATTTTGTATATCAATTCTTTTTCCATCAAACATGTAATCAAAATAATAGCCATGAGAACCCAATGAATCTGCAATTAAAAAAATGGCTTGTCGGTAACCATACAATGCCGAAAAAGATCCGGTACGAAAAAGCACCAGTTCACCAGGGGAATTAATAATGGAATCAACTGTAGCTGTGCCCGATGAATCATATTTAAGAATGTTTGCATAATCAATGGTCCATCTTCCTTCGTGCCTTGTAAGTCTTTTGGTGTTACTGTCTTCCTTATTACAAGCAGTAAAAACTACAACCCATATTATAGCTATTACAGTCAGTATATTCTTCATCTTGATTAATTGTTTGTTGGAATTAAAAACATAAGAGATAAACCAAATTGCCATCCACGGTCATTGATATAAACGAAATTATTATTGGTTTCTGAAGTCAATTGGTCCGCCAGAAATTGAGTATAATCTGCAGGCATGTACTCGGCAGGATAAGTACTGTTTCCATTCAACGAGGCATTTAGTTTAAACTCATTTAAGTCAGAATAATAATTAAGATAAGTGCTTCCATCTTTTTGAAACGGTTTATAAATTTTCGAAATTCTGAAAACCAATTGAAGGTATTTAACACCAAGACCAACTTCAGCACCATACCCTCCAGTTAACCTGCTGGCAGAAAATATTCCATTCAAATTGTGTTCTATTCCAAAACTTTCAGAACCATCGCTGAAAATATAACTGCAAAAAAGTTTATTTGAGTGCAACACCATAGTTCCGTTTAAAGCAATGTGAAAATTATCACTGCCAACACCAAGTGATACATCAGTAGCCCAGTCTCTAATTTGAAGTACAAGTCTTCGTTTCTCTCCATTGTTGAATTCAACTTCATTTGATGTTTTAAAACTATTTACACCTGTTGTTGAATTATAATATACTCCGGCACCGTCATCATGATTTCCGATAAGGTAACCTGCTCTCCAACTCCAACCACCCGCTGTAGGAAAATCAGGCTTGAATGGAGTTTTTAAATCAGTAAATGAAGCGTTGTAAGTTTGAAAGAAAGTTTGAAAACCGGGGGCAGTAAACGGATAAACAGATTTCCCTATTGAGAAATTAATCTGCGCTTTTGAAGTAAAATTAAACGACAAAAACAAAATGAAGATTGTAATTTTTTTCATGTGCAAATTTTATTTATAACCACCTAATTGAAGGAAAAGCATTAAACCGAAATTGTTCATCTTATCTTCTAAAACATTATCCTTTTCAATATCAGCACCTACTAATTTGTTATCAATATTATCGAGTGGCAAATTCATGAACTGCCATTGATAAAATAATCGAATTCCTAATGGACCAGCTTTATATTGAATAAATGGAGTGAATCCCATTTGTAAAGTTCTTAATAGCCCATGATCTTCTTCATCACTTGAACCACCAAATACCAATTGATTCTGAAACACTGAGACATACTTTGCGTTTTTGCTGGTATCATCGGTTCGTTTATAAAACCCTTTAAAGTTTCCGAAGTCTAATGAACCGCCAATAGAAAGATGGTCACTTCCGCCATAAAATCCTATTCCAAAATTATTGGTGCGCACTTTTAAATACCTGTTAACTTTTTGTCCCTGATATATAAAATCAGATTTAGAAACATGGTGTTTGTTTGTCCAACTCATTTCCCAACCAGAGCTTTCATCAAACTCAGATCCCATAGCTATTTGAATACCTCCAAAATCTTTAACGGAATTCATTTCTTTACCAGATAAATAATACAGACTGTTAACCTGGTTATGTATATAAATCACTCTGTTTAACTCATTGGGATTGGTTAGTCCGACATTGTATCCAGCTCTGAAATAAAATTGCGCTTCACTTTTTTTTGAAAACACAATCAGAGTTGTAACAATCAAAAATATTTTTGAAATTGTTTTCATACTTAATCTTCTTTTGTTTTTTCCCCTACAAATTGTTGTTCCTTATTTCTGAAAAGTACATTAAAAGTTGTCATTGAACCATAGCAGCGTGTAATGTATTGCTGCATATCAACTTTCTCCTCATCACTAAGTTTCTTATTAGAATTAATTTGCTGTTCAAGCACACGAAGCCGGTCGCGCAGCATCACAATTTTATGGAAGAAAGTATCAATTGGAATTTCTTTTGGCTGAAGTGTTTTGTCTAATGGTTTTAAAATCAAGGTTCCGTTTTTCCAGCGCTCACCAAGTGGTACAATCTCTCCAATTCCATTCCACTGCCGGAGAATTCCGAGCAGAGATTTTTCTACTTCAGAAGTAGTTTCAACTTCTGCGGAAACATTTTCTGCATAAAGAGTTTCAATCAATTCATCATCCTTTTCTAATTCTTTCGTTCCATGATCAATGAAAGTAATTAAGTAAGTATCAAATCGCACTCCGATGATTACACCTTGTCCGTGTTTTGGATGTTGAATTCGTGAACCAACACCAAGATTCATATCTGCCATTTAAAAATATTTTTGTGAAAATAGCCACTCAATATTTCAAATTAATTAATATCAAATTGAATTAAGAACCTTATAAATTAATATGTATTAAAATTAAAACAATTCAACTGTAAAATTTAAAACCGCAATCTCATTTCAAGTTTTAATTCTGTTTTATGATTGGAATTAATTTCGTCCAAACCACTGCTAATAACAGTTTGGTTCAGATAAGAAGTTTGAGCCATACGCGCCCAAATGTCAATATGTTTGTTTAAAGTATAACGAAGCAAAAGGTACCAACGCATTCCTTTTCCCTGAAAGGAAGGAATGCTGTAACTATATAAGACATCACTTTCAAAAGCATATATCCGGGTGTCATAATCATCTGTATCAAAATTGCAGTATCGCAAAGTAACAGATAGCGGCACACCCGATTTTTTAAAATTAATGTCCTGAAAGAAAAGTATTCCTTTGGTATTATCCGAATTGCCCGATTTAAAACGAACAGCCTCTACCCTGCTTTGAAAAGAAATGAGTTGATTGACTTTATAATTAAAATTCAATCTTAGATTTTGTTTCCGCTCCCAAACTAAATTATCGAGATTAGAATCTGCCAAACCATTATTTACCTCCTTGCTTTTATCTCTGTATCGAATATAGAATGAAATATATTTTGTGGGCTTGAATGTTATTTGCGAGAAAAAATCAGTTCCATATGAGGGGGCATCAATTCCAAAGTCCAGCCATTTCTTATTAAAGAAGTCACTATATGCATCTAAAGTAATTTTCCGTGAAGGACGAATAGTTAAGCCGGCATACAAACCATTTTCATTATTAGGAGTACTGCTTTCACCGAACACCTGAGAAAAAGGAGCTAAAAATTCCCTGGAATAATTTCGGTAAACTAAAGACAAATCAGCTTTTGGCGATAAACTCATTTGCAATCCTTGAATTAACGCCTTACCACCATTATTTGAAGTCGCCGCTTCACCAAACAATTGCATGTTGCTTATTCTCCAGTTATAATCAATTGAAACATTACTCATATTCACATTGTTCAAACTAAACTGGTTATAAGGATATGCCCGTTGAATAACATCAGTAACATCCAGTACATTTTGAACTCCGCTTAAACCAACATGAAAACTCTTATAAATGAAATTTAAATTACCTCCGTAGGTTGTTTGTTTTGTAGCCCCCTTGTGTGTGAGTTCATTATAAGTTCGATGATATCCATCGCCTCCAAATGAAGTGATTATTATTAAATCAGATACCGTATCAACAAACGCAATATTTGCATCCAGTTTTTTATAACTAAAGAATGGAGAGAATGAAAAATGCTTGCTTCCAATAGACAATGCAACGCCTCTGAAATAATTAACTTCGTTGGAAGAAGTGTAGGGCTTAATTGTTCTTCCGCCTTTTTGAACCGATTGAACAATCGGGCTTTTCCCGGATGCAAATCCTCCCCACATTATTAATCCTTGTCCAAAATTCAAAGTGTAATCACCAATTGCAAATGCCCTAATCAATTTATTTCCTTTTATAAAAAAGTGCGCTGAATAAAAATCGAATCCGTTTTGTTGAGACCCTTTAAACAATTCCTCACCGGCATCTTTTTTAGCAGTAATTCCATAACTCACTTTTGTTCCATAGTTATACCTGAATCTTGCATAAATTTTTTGCGGGCTTCCTAAATATCTGTTTGTGTCATTTGCTATTGTATCAACTGCAGAATAACCTTTTGCTGTTTCAAGAATTTGTTGCGACCTGATCAAAAACATATAATCACCTTGACTCAATAATTCCTTCATCGAGGCATTTACATCATCAAGTTCAGCTGTAACTTTAATGAAGGGGAGTAAATTATTGATAGTAGTTAAATCAAAATACGGAACTGCCTGCAATTCAAATATGCTGATAAATTTTTTAAAGAAAACCCGATAACTCAAAAGCGATTGCAATTGCAAATCAGTAATTACTCCTACTTCTACCAATTGCTTTAATTCTTCTTCAGTTGCTCGGTTCAAATTAATTGGATGAAGCAGAATTGTATTTGACAGTTCATCAATGTCCTCATAATTTTCTCCTGTTGCATCAGTGTTTTGCGATTGTTGCTCTAAAACATTCTGTTGCTGATCTTCATTTTTTATTATCTGGGCAAAGCAATTTTTTTGAAATAAAATCAAAAGAAATATTGAAATAATAATTAACTGAATATTATTTCTTGCCGATCTCATACTTCAACGAAAGAGAAGGTGAATAACCTAATTGAGCATGATATGCAGAAGCAATATCTACTGCAAAATTTTTCAGAATAAATCCGGCTCCAAATGCATATTCAAAAGGTTGCGTTGAAACTCCGCCACGAATAAATATTTTATTACCGGGTTTGTATTCAATTCCTCCATGAAAACGAGAAGGGCTGTTCAGCTCTTTGCTTTCCTCTGCCACAACAAGCACTCTGTCGCTAAGGCTATAATTTAATCCCAAAGAAAATTCAGTTGGAATTTTTTCATCATCATAATAACCCCCGCTTACCATAAATGGATTAAAAACATTCATTCCAAATGATAAATCCTTTATCACTTTTATACAAACTCCAACATCAGCTGTAAGCGAGTTATGATTGCCATATTCAGTTATTGATGTTTGCATGTAATCACCTTTCAGTGACAAGGCAATATCTTCTGTTATCTTTTGAATATAAGAGAGTCCGACTTGCCTTCTGTTATAAGCATTGAACCCAAAATAATTTACATTAAAACCAAACACTCCATATTTTGATGGCATTGCAAATCCGGCTCCTGCACCTGATAACTCTTTTAATAAAAAACGATTGGAAGATGCAAGTATAAATGTTGGTCTTTTCAACCAGGCCAGAGTTGCAGCATTGTTGAATACACCATATGCATCTCCTATTAATTGTTTTGTACCTCCGAGAGAAATTGAACTTGCATCAGATACCGGCAGATAAGATTGCCCCAACAAATAATTTGAATTGAATATAAAAAAACAAAAAACAATAATATTCTTAACTGATTTTATTTCCATCTGTTACAGTCTAAATTATCGAGATAAGAAAATCTATTTTTTATCAGTTGAGATCAAATTTTATCTGATTTCTAAATTCCGTTTAACTCTGCTGCAACTTTTTGAATTACCTGAGCAAGGTGGTCTTTCTTGTCGGCAAAATTCAATTTGTCTACATCAATGATTAAAAGTTTGCCTTCTTTATAGTTGGTAATCCATGCTTCATAATATTCATTAAGTCGGCGGAGATAATCCATACGAAGATTTTCTTCATATTCTCTTCCTCTCTTTTGAATCTGCCCTACTAAAGTAGAAATTGAACCTCGTAAATAAATTAATAAGTCAGGTGGATTGATAAGTTTATTTATTGTTTTAAAAAGATTAGTATAATTATCAAAATCTCTTTTTGTCATCAAACTCATTGAGTGAAGATTGGGAGCAAAAATCTGTGCATCTTCGTAAATAGTTCTATCCTGAACAACTACTTTATCGCCACGCTGAATATCAATCAGCTGATTAAACCGACTGTTTAAAAAGAAAACCTGCAATGGAAAACTCCATCTTGGCATATCTTCATAAAAATCCATTAAGTACGGGTTATTCTCAACATCTTCATATTGAGCTTCCCATCCGAAATGAGAGGCGAGTAACTTTGTAAGTGTGGATTTTCCTGCTCCTATATTTCCTGCAATTGCAATGTGTTTATATTTCAGTTTTGCAGGTGCAGATGATTTACCTTTTGCTTTTACTCCTGCAACTGGTTTTGATTTGCCTTTTGATTTAACAACAACCTTTGCCTTGGTTTTTACAACTGCTTTTGGCTTAGCAACTGGTTTTGATTTAGCCTTTGGCTTGTTTTTAACAACTGCTTTTGATTTAGGTTTAGAAGCAGCTTTTTGCTTTGTCTTTGGTTTAGCGGAAGGTTTTGTTTTCGCTTTTGTTTTTTTTGTTGCCATGGTTTGGTTGGAATATCAAGGGGTCAAAGTAAAAAATAAATTAAAGAGAAAAATAAATTTTTAAAAGAAGTTAGCAACAAAATAAAATTCAGGAAAAACAACTATTGCTTTATACTTCTGTACTGATTGAAATCATAAAACTCTCACAGAAAAAAAGAACTCAAAACCTAGTAGATTCAAAAAGAACGAATGCCAATTATTTTTCTGGCCTCGCTTAGCGTTTTTCGTCCGCTTTCACGAGCCTTCTCTGCTCCTTCTTTTACAACTTTACTGATAAGTTTATCATCAGAAGAAATTTCTTTTATTTTTTCACGAATAGGCGCTACAAAAATATTCATGTCTTCAGCCACTTGTTTTTTCATATCGCCATAACGAATAGAACAATTATTATAAGAGTCCTCAAAATGTTGAACGGTATCATCTGAAGAAACAAGCTTCATTAAAGTAAATAAGTTTTCAATTACCTCGGGTTTCTTTTGATTTGGTTCTGTTGGCCCTGAATCTGTAACAGCACGCATTACTTTTTTTCTAATAACATCAGGTTCATCTTTTAAAAATACTGCATTGCCTTCTCCTTCACTTTTACCCATCTTTCCACTGCCATCAAGACCGGGAACTTTTACCAGATTAACACCGAAATTATAAGCTACTGGCTCAGGGAAAAACTCAACACCATATAAGTGATTAAAACGATTTGCATAATTTCGGGTGTATTCAAGATGCTGCTCCTGATCTTTTCCTACCGGAACTTTTGCAGCTTTATGAATTAAAATATCAGATGCCATCAACACCGGATAAGTGAGCAAGCCGGCATTAACATTATCAGGGTCTTTACGAATCTTTTCTTTAAATGAAACGCTACGCTCTAATTCTCCTGTATAAGCAATCATATTCAATAGCAAAAACAATTCAGCAACTTCAGGCAAATCACTCTGAACATATATAGCTGAAACATCAGGGTTTAGCCCACATGCTAAATATTCGGCCAGAACCTGCTTTACAGTTGCATTTAAATTATCAGGATGCGGATGAGTTGTTAGTGAATGATAATCTGCTACAAAAAATAAGCAGTTAGCATCATTCTGCATTTTCAAAAAATTCTTTACTGCACCAAAATAATTTCCAAGATGCAAGTTTCCTGTTGGTCTTATTCCACTAACTACTGTTTCCATATCGGCAAAGAAAATAAAAAAGTGATATGCTTTTTAAAACAAAAAACAGACTACCTCATAATCTACTTAATAGAAAATTTTACAGGAATATTATAACGAACCAAAACAGGTTTTCCTGCCTGTTTACCGCAATTCCAAGCGGTCATATTTCTAATAACTCTTAATGCTTCTTCATCACATCCGCCCCCTATTCCTTTCTTCACATAAGGGAACATTACATTCCCTTTAGTACTGATAATTATATTCACAATTACAGTTCCCGAAATTCCCTTACTTAATGCATCAGCCGGATATTTAATATTCTGAGTCAAATATTTCAACATTGCTGCATCGCCACCTTTATACTCGGGCATTTGGTCAACCACAAGCATTGCATTTGAATTTGCAGAAGAAGTTTTTGCATTTGGCTTTGCAACTGCAAACATTTGATGATATTGTTCTTTACGAAGCGTATCTCCGTCAATTACCATAGTTCCATGGCAATTTGCATCCAGCAATTTAAAAGTAGCAGTATCCCCCAAAGCTAAAACTGCGCTCCAGTCCTGACATGCTTTTGATGGTTCATTTGTTTGCCATTGCGAAATTCCACGATTAAAATAAGCCTCCGCATTTCCTTCATTCTTTGAAATTTCAGCGCTATAAAAATTTGTCGCATCAGTATAATTAGAACTTTTTAGTAAGGTAATACCCATTTCATTCGGGTTCGAAACAATACTTTGATTACTTATTGCATTAATAAGAGAATCGGTATTAACAGTTTTTTGAGAATACCCATTTTGATAAATGGAGATAAACAAAACACTAACAACTATTGATTTAAGCGTATTTGACAAAAAGTGAATATTCATAAGTTGGTTTTTTCTTAAAATTTTAAATAGGTTTTATTGGTTTATTCCATTAAAAAGGTAAAGAAAACTACAATTTTGTCAATTTGAAATATTTTCTCTGAAAAACAGTTAAGGATTAATACAAATACTGATTTACAATCTAACATATTACTTGTTATTAATCTTTATTAGAAAGGCTTGAAAGCGGAAAGTAAAACATATCTTCGCCGTCCGAAAAAAATAACTGTCCCCGGACTACATAATTTAACGAATGACTGAAATCAGAAACATTGCCATTATTGCCCATGTCGATCATGGAAAAACTACGCTCGTTGACAAGATATTGCATCAGTGCAAACTATTCCGCGAAAACCAGGAAACAGGTGAGCTGATTCTTGATAACAATGACCTTGAACGCGAACGCGGAATTACCATTCTTGCAAAAAATGTTTCTGTTCATTATAAAGATGTAAAAATTAATATCATTGATACTCCCGGTCACGCCGATTTTGGTGGTGAAGTGGAGCGTGTGCTTAACATGGCCGATGGGGTGTTGATTTTAGTAGATGCTTTTGAAGGACCTATGCCTCAAACACGATTTGTATTGTCTAAAGCAATTGAATTAGGTAAAAAAGCAATTGCGGTGGTTAATAAGGTCGACAAACCAAATTGCCGTCCTGATGAAACACACGAATTATTATTCGACCTGTTTTGCAAGTTAAATGCAAGCGAAGATCAGTTGAATTTCCCTACCCTGTATGGTTCATCAAAACAAGGTTGGATGAGTTTAGATTGGCAAGAACCAACTACTGATTTAACTCCTTTGTTAGAAACAATTGTAAACACCATTCCTCCTGCTATTCATGTTGAAGGAACTCCGCAAATGCAAATCACCTCCATTGATTACAGTTCTTATACCGGACGAATAGCTGTTGGACGATTATTGCGCGGAACATTATCAGTTGGAATGTTTGTGAGTTTGGTTAAACGCGACGGACAAATTCTGAAATCAAAAATCAAGGAACTTTATTTATTCGAAGGCCTTGGAAAAATGAAAGTGGAATCAATTCGCTCTGGCGAGATATGTGCCATTTTCGGAATAGAAAATTTCGACATTGGCGATACTGTTGCTGATGCTGAAAACCCTGAAGGTCTTCCTCCAATCAGTATTGAAGAGCCAACAATGAGTATGCTTTTCACCATTAACAATTCACCGTTTTTTGGAAAAGAAGGAAAATTTGTAACAAGTCGTCACCTACGCGATCGTTTAAACAAAGAGCTGGAAAAAAACCTTGCTCTTCGATTGGAAGATACTGATTCACCTGATCAGATATTGGTTTTCGGAAGAGGTATTCTTCACCTCGCAATTCTTATTGAAACCATGCGTCGCGAAGGTTTTGAATTACAGGTTGGCCAGCCAAAAGTTATTATCAAAGAAATTGACGGAAAGAAATGTGAGCCTATAGAAATGCTGAGCGTTGATGTTCCTAAAGAATCTGCTGGAAAAGTTATTGAACTGGTAACAGCGCGCAAAGGCGAATTATTAGTAATGGAAACCAAAGGTGATTTACAACACCTCGAATTCCAGATTCCTTCTCGTGGTATTGTGGGTTTAAGAAACAATATGCTCACTGCAACTGCCGGTGAAGCAATCATTGCACATCGCTTTGTTGCTTATGAACCATGGCGCGGAAACATCCCTGGCCGTAACATGGGAGTGTTAGTGTCAATGGAAAAAGGAATGTCAACCGGTTTTGCAATTGATCGTTTAGCTGATAGAGGAACTTACTTTATTGATCCGGGAGAAGAAGTATATGGTGGTCAGATAATTGGTGAACACATTCGTCCGAGCGATTTAATTATCAATGTCACAAAAGCAAAACACTTAACCAATATGCGTGCAAGTGGAACTGATGCTGCGTTGAAAATTGTTCCGAAAATTCAATTCTCATTGGAAGAAGCAATGGAATACATTCAGGACGATGAGTATGTCGAATTAACTCCAAAGAGTATTCGCATGCGCAAAATCATTCTCGACGAAAACGAAAGAACCCGCGCCCGCAAGCAGGTAGAAGCTATGCAGGAAAGTTAATTTGACACTTCAATAAACTCAGTGTGACATGTCATTCTGAGCCTGTCGAAGAATGGTGATTTGAAAATTTGAAAATGATGTTCAACTCTGATTTCAAAATGTATTCTTTGTGTCTTCGCGACTTTGCGGTAATTAATTACTTTGAACTTTAAACTTTGAACTAATTCTCCATGAGTTTTTCAAAAGAAGAAATACTAAAAGCACTTTCATCAGTTGAAGATCCTGATCTGAAACAGGATTTGGTTTCACTTGGAATGATAAGCAACATAACGGTTGATGAAAATAAAATTTCATTCATCGTTACACTCACCACTCCTGCTTGTCCGCTCAAAGAATTAATAAAGAAAAATTGCATCGATGCCATTCATGCTTTAGTCTCTCATCAGGCCGAAGTAAATATTGTAATGGATGCAAAAGTCACAACCCTCCGCGACCGCGATAACATATTGCCCGGTGTAAAAAACATCATTGCCGTTGCATCAGGCAAAGGCGGCGTAGGCAAATCAACAGTTGCAGTCAATCTCGCTCTCGGCTTGGCACAAAAAGGTTCCAAAGTTGGAATCATCGATGCCGACATTTATGGCCCCAGCATTCCAATCATGCTCAACATAAAAGGTCAGCGCCCGCAGGTTCGCGAAGAAAACGGAAAGCACTTAATGCAACCCATTGAAACCTACGGAATCAAAGCACTCTCAATCGGATTATTGATTGATGAAGAACAGGCAGTAGTATGGCGCGGCCCAATGGTTTCATCAGCCCTCCGTCAGTTCATGACCGATGCCGAGTGGGGCGATTTGGATTACTTGGTTATCGATCTTCCTCCAGGCACAGGCGATATACAATTAACATTGGTACAATTGGTTCCGCTCACCGGAGTAGTAATTGTAACCACTCCGCAGGATGTTGCGCTCGCTGATGCCCGAAAAGCAATCGGCATGTTCAGCATATTACCAATCAATGTTCCTGTTCTTGGCGTAATTGAAAACATGGCCTACTTCACTCCTGCCGAATTGCCCGAAAATAAATACTACATCTTCGGCAAGGGCGGCGGCCACAAACTCTCGCATCAATACAATGTGCCGTTTCTCGGCGAGGTTCCCATCGTGCAAAGCATCCGCGAAGGCGGCGATGCCGGAACTCC
>CANIPU010000036.1 GCA_947469485.1 Chitinophagaceae bacterium
GATGGTTCGCAATCTGGATTTAAGAATAGAATTAGCTATTCCGATTCTTGATAAAAATATTCAGGAGCAATTAAAAGAATATTTTGATTTACAATGGAGGGATACCACTAAATCCAGAATTTTGAATAACCTTCAAGACAATAAATATTACAGAAACGAAATAAAACCAAGTCGAAGTCAGGAGGCTATTCTGAAATATCTTAAGAAAGCAAATTAATCATTGAATATGATAATAAATTATTGAATCAAAATTGGTTTCAATTTCCGCCTTTTGTGAATAGTGTGCCTGCTGTTCTCAAATGATATTACACTAATATTTCCATCAGGCTCCAGAATAGCAAATTTTACCTCATAAATTGCGTTTACTCCATGTTCTCGTATTGAACTCATTATTTCATCATATGTAATTTTTTCATGTTGAAGATTTGCATCAACTAATTTGCCATTATTGATTAATAAAACGGGACTTCCTTCGAAAATTTTCTGAAGTTTTTTGTTTTTAAATAGAAAATTTTTGAAAGTAAAATTCAGTAAAAACAAAACAAGGGCTGATACTAAACCTCCATCCAGACTTGTTGATGGGCCTACCATTGCATTCTGAACAGAATTTGATAAAAGCAAAATAAAAATCAGATCAATAACTGAAAGTTGTGACAACTCTTTTTTTCCAAACAATAAAATGCAGGCAAGCAGAAAAATATAAACTGCTGCAGTTCTACCTGCTATTTCGAGCATTACTTCCATCAATATTATTTTATTAGACACGAAAATACACTTTCGAAATTCCTATACTTAACTTACTCGTCCATTTTTTAAAAAATCCCTCCTGTATTTCTGCATGAGGGATTTAAGTTTAAAATCAAAGCTTTTTGTTAATTACAGGTTTCGCAATATTGCTTTTTAATTAATGGATTATCCATTATCTGGAAACTCAATTTAGGATTTCCAAACAATCCGCAATAACGGGTTTTATTTTTTGCTGAAGCTTTTGCCATTGCCAATCTGAAATTGCGTGAATATATCTGATCAGGAAAATGGGAGGCAACACTGATGTAAGTAAATAACAATTGTTCATCGGGATTTTCATCAGTTACATAAGGAGCAAGTAACTTCATTGAATAGGCAAGGTCATTATGCTTAATAAATATGTAAGCAAGTTTTAAAGAGTTTTCCCAATTAGATTCTTCAAGATTAAAAATCTTTTTAATTCGGTCCATACTTGCCTGCAAAGTTGGATTTAAAACACCGGGATCAAGTGTATCAACTTTTTCAATAACCTTAAATTGCCACTCCAGATTTAATGCATCATTCATTTTTTGCGGAATAGCTCCGTTATACAATCCATTTACAGTAGCTTGTGTTGTTGTTATTTCCTTATTATTTACAATGGTTCCTGTCTTTACAAAAGCCATTGTGTTATTCCAGGCAACATAATTATTACCAGACATAGTTTTATTCATTTCGTCTAACCTCGAAACCAAAGCAGGATAAATTGAATCTTCATGGTTCACTCTCGCATCAATGTACATTTTATTTATGTTCAGATTTGCATAAGGTGGTTCTTGCTTCAATTCAATATCAAGGAAAGGTTGAGCATCATATTTTCCTTCTACTATTTTCTCAACAATATATCTGGAAATTCGCTTAGCCTGTTCAACATCCTTTTTTTCCAAAGCTTTTTTATAACTATTGTAAACATATTTCTGCTCATTTTTTCCTTTTAAATCAAAGGTTACTTTCATTACAATTTTCGCAAATCTTTCTTTTGAAAGATAAGGTTCAAGATTGGTGAGCATTTCGCCCTTTAATAATCCTTTAACTTCTTCCTTACTCATCTCTGTTAAATTCTTATACTCAGTTTTTTTAACAGAATCTTTAAACATTTCCCATGAATCACTGGTAGTAATTACATAGTTCACTTCTTTTTTCTGATATTTTCCTAAAGCATCAACAATACTTTTCGCGCGTGACTGTTGAAGCTTTGCATTCATTAATGAATCTCCTTCCAAAGAAGAGTGTGCATCAATTGTGATATCACTAACTATAAAGTCAGGTTGATTAAGGGCTTTTAAAAATCCTTCAATATCTTTTGTATCATAAGTTGCTTTTCCTTGTTCGAAGTAAATAACAAACTCCAATTCCTGATTCTCGCTCTTTGGCTGATATTTTTTAGGATCATTCATGGTAAGTGTATCAGGATAAATTGTAAGAGGAATCAACTCACTAGCTCCTCCATCTTCCAAGTAACTTCTTGTTATTGTCTTACATGCAACTTTATCTACTATATAAATCAGATTAATTTCATACTGAGCTGTATTAAGCGTATTTACATATTTAGAAGGAATTTTAGCGATAGCTCCTTTGTATGTATTGTTTTTGGGATCCAACTTATTGTTCTCATTAACCTTAAACAATTTTGCCTGATACATTGGTTTTAACATATACCCTTTTGAAGATAAATTATGATCAGTTATATTTTCATTTGAACATGGATAAGCATCTTTCAAAACAAAATCAACTGCCAATCCATCTTTTGCCCCCCGGAAATACTTCTTTAACTTTTTGAAATTGCCATACTCCAGGTAAACTTTTCCATTTTCAATTTTTACGCTATTGAGTAATTCATCAATATCAGGGAATTTATCACATTGCTTACAAGTTTTTTCGTCAAAAACATATAACCCTCTGCGGCTTTTGCTATACGGAATAGGTAATGTCTTGCGATATTTTACGCCATTATTGAAGGCATCAACACCACCAAATACTACAGTTATGTATACTTTTTTATTGTCTTCGTTATAAAAACTGCCGATTCCACAATAATAAAACTTTGGGTTTTTCAATATGTCTTCAAACTTTTTCCCTTTCGCCATTTTATCTACTGCATCAGCTGCAACCTGTGCATAAGTATACATTGTTTTTGCTTTTCCACCCGGAATATCAACAGATACCTCTTTAACCTTTGTAGTACCCTTGTATTTTTTATTTAAATCACCGGCAAAACCATCCTCAATTGTTATCTTTTTTGCTGTTGAATATCGTTCAGCTAAATCCATTGCAGCCTTAGTTAAAATCTCATTTGTCATCATACTATCTACTCCGGACTTCCATCGAACTGCATTCATTCCGCCGAGTAGTTGCTCTACTATAGCATCATTGCTGTAACTTGACGGATCAATTTCCTGTGCTTTCATTTGGAAAGAAATGCTTGCAAAAGCAAGAAGAAGAAAAACTCTTTTCAGAGACATGGTTGTGTGTTTATTTGGATTAAAAATTACGCCACGATTTTAGAAAAACTATTCTATATAAATCAGATTCTTTTTCATTTGTTAACAAATATTTTATTTTAGGTATTCCAAACGGATTTTAGTTGTTTTTTCGAACTCAGTTCTAATCAAGTCCTTTAAAATTATTTAAGCGCCCTTACTACCCAAAATGGTAAATCTTTTACTTTCAATATTATTTGCAACTTCATTAGGCCTGATTCTGAAAATATTTGAACGACAGAACTTAGATTTATTTCAAGCCATTGTATTCAACTATATATCGTGTGTTATAACCGGAATTATTGTTCAAAAATCAACCCCTGATTACATATCCTATTCGAAAGAAGGATGGTTCATATTTGCCGTTATACTTGGGTGCAGTTTTATTTTCTTTTTCAATGTTATGGGATACATAGTTCGTAACATGGGAATAACAGTTATGTCAGTTGCTAATAAATTATCTCTTGTTATTCCGGTTTGCGCAGCCTTTTTTATTTTTCACGAAGAAGTTACCGTTTTAAAAGTTTCAGGAATTATTATCGCTTTGGTTGCAGTGGTCTTTACTTCGCTTAAAAAAGAAGAACACCAGCATAGTTTTAAATTCAGGCAATTGTTCTGGCCAATTCTTCTTTTTATTGGAAGTGGCATGAATGATACATTGGTAAAATATTCACAGGCCTATCATATGCAGGATTCTGACAACGCTCCATTTAATATCACAATATTTTCAGTTGCCGCAATTGTTGGCAGCTCCATTTTATTTTATTTCTTCTCAATAAAAAAATCTGCTTTTCATATGAAAAGTATTTTGGGAGGTTTGATTTTAGGTATCCCAAATTATTTCAGTATGCATTATTTGGTTAAAGCACTTTCAATTGAAGGATATGGTGGCTCAATTATTTTTCCACTAAATAATATAGGAGTTGTAACAGCTTCTGCAATTATTGCCTATTTAGTTTTTCGTGAAAAATTAACAAGGCTTAATATCTTGGGAATTGCATTTGCCATATTCTCAATTATCGTTATTGCCTATGCTTCATGAGTGAGACCTATAAGACCTTAGAAAATAATTGCACCGGAGAATTTAAAGATAAAGGAAGCAAATTCATTGCTTATTGTTTTCCATTAAAAGATGCAGAAGATGTAGCAAATAAAATCAGTCAGATCAGAAAAGAACATTCCAAAGCAAGACATTTTTGCTACGCTTACCGGTTAGGAATTTCAAAAAATGTATTCAGAACAAATGATGATGGTGAACCTTCAGGAACGGCCGGCAAACCCATTCTGGGTCAAATTGATTCCTTTGAACTAACCAATATTATTGTAATTGTTGTCCGGTATTTCGGGGGAATTCTTTTAGGAACCGGTGGATTAATTAATGCTTATCGCGAAGCTGCCAAAAATTCGCTTTCAAATGCAATTATTAAAGAAATAGTAATTCTTTATCAAGTAACAGTTTCCTGCGAATATTCATTTCTGCCTGATTTAATGAATTTTATAAAGCGAAATAAAATAAAATTAGTTGAGAGTGACTTTACAGAAGGTTGCACTTTAAAAGTAAGTGTAAATAAAGATCAACAGGAAAAACTTACTAATCTATATGGTATTAACATTGCTCAAGAGAATTAATTTTTTATTTATTTGATAACTGTAAACACTCTAACAAAATTTCGACTGTTATTTAATATCCGAATAAAATATATTCCGGAAGTAAAATTTTTCAGATCAAAACTCAAAGCGAAATTATCGTCGAAATTTTCAGAGGCAGTTATCAATTTAACACCATAACAATTATAAATTTCAATCTTACTTTCTCCCTTTGGTAAATTAGCCGTTAAATAAATTATGTCTTGAGCCGGGTTCGGAAACAAATCAATTTTTACATCTTTAAATAAATACAGTAAGTCGGGTATTTTATTTTCAACGGAATCAGAATTCGGATCTTGAATTTCCATTGATTTAATAACTACCCCAAGAACTGAAATGCATCCTATATTATTGGTTACTGTAACCTCATATGAACCATGCATAATATTATGCAAGTCTTGAGTTGTTGCTCCATTATTCCACAAATATGTAAAAGGTGGCGAGTTACCACTCACCATTAAATTAATGCTTCCATCAGCATTATCATATGTAGCATCAACATGAAACTCAGAAAGTATCGGACCATTTATATTGTTAACCAAAACATTTACCAAAACACTCGTTCCATTTGCATCAGTAATAGTTAAATGATACACACCTGCATTTATATTATTCAAATCTTCAGTAATAGAAAAATTATTCCAGACAAAATTAAATGGAGGAGCTCCGCTTAATATTGTAACATCAATACTTCCATTTGCTATTCCGCAATTAGCATTTATATGAGAAACGGAATACAACACTGGTATATTTGTATAACTAGGATTTAAGAGATAGCAATTCATATCCGATACTTCAACAGTATCATCTAAGGCCAATCTTAAACTATCCAGCTTAAATCGATAATTATTTAGTGTAACTTGATATTGATAATGATAAACAAGATTGTTTATTTGAAAAGGATCTACAACTAAATCAAAAAGTTCTTCTGTTGTATCTGAACAAAAATACCGGTTATACTGAAAATAATTATCTCTGAAAGTTCTGACAGAAGCAGCACTATCTGTAATTCCTGCATTTTGTTCATACAAAAATTCCTTTCTCTTAAATTGATTTGTAAGTATTGAATGAATAGAGGTTCCATCCATATTAAAAGTATCAATTATTCCTGCGGCCTCCAGAATTGTGGGGGCAATATCAATGTTTAATGACAAACTACTATCAATCAAAGTTCCGGGCTGATACCATAATGGATATCTTATAAATAAAGGCAAACGCATACATTCTTCATATGGCAAAGCCTTACCTCTTAAATGATGTTCTCCAAAAAGAAAACCATTATCAGTTGTAAAAATCACCATCGTGTTTTCCAACAATCCGTTTGATTGCAGACTATCCAGAATTTTTCCGGTAGCATTTTCAACTCCATGAAATAATTCATAATAATCCTTTATGGTATTTTGAAAAGCTTGTTCACTAAAAATCACTCCTGAATTCTGAGAATATAAAAAGGACGGATAATTGACATTGTATGCAGGCCAGTTTGGTGGCAAACTAAAAATTGAATTTTCATATAAACTATCAAAAGTCAACTGAGGTACTGAAGGGTTATGAGGAGCATTATAATCAAGCATTAAAAAGAAAGGAGTATCTATTCTGCTGATTAATTTTAATGCACTGTCGGTTAAAAAATCTGTCATATGACCTGTTACATTAATAACGGAATCAAAATATTTTGCAGAATCATTGTAGTATGATGTTGAATTTGGTGTCCACAACCAATGATCAAACTCAGGTTTTGGAGAAGAATTTCCAAGCATCCATTTTCCGCACAGAGCTGTATAATAACCTTGGGCATGCAAAATCTTTGGTAGCGTAACTAATGTTTGAAGTGGGTAATTATCATTGTTTAACGCATCGGTTTTATGGCCATATTTTCCGGTAAGCAATGATGCTCTGCCCGGAACACATAAAGAATTTGTTGAATAATATTTGATTTTAGCTCCCTCATCTCCTATCCTGTTAATATTTGGGGTATGTATAAAAGTATCCTGACTATAATCATCAAGCATTTTGTAACTCATATCATCAGTTAAAATAATCAAGATGTTTGGCCTGGAATTTACTGACTGAGCAATTGAAGTCTTATATGATAAAATAATTATCAATAAGCATATTATTATCCTGCAATTCGATCTCAAATCAATAAAATGATAATGCTAAGTAAACTTGTAAGAACTAATAATGCAAAACTCAATATTAATCAGGAGATTATAGATTGCATTTTTCAGAATAAGTCGTGCTATTTTTGATAAATCCAATTGCTAATGAATCGACCCATTTCATTAAAAACTTTTATAAGTATTATTTTATTTATTGCAACAACTTTTTTTTTCATTTCTTCTAATAAGCTCGATGTTCCTGAAGGAATGGTGTTAATTCATGGCGGAAAATTTCTAATGGGCTCTGAAAATGGATTGCAAGATGAAGCCCCAATACATTCTGAAAAAATTAAAGATTTTTATTTGGATAAAAACCTGGTTTCAATAAAGCAGTTTGAAGAATTCGTAAAGGCTACAGGATACATAACTGACGCAGAAAAATTTGGTAATGGTGCTGTATATAATTTTACTTCGAAAGATTGGGAATTGACAGATAGTGCAGATTGGGAATTTCCACTTGGCAAATCTTTTAATCATTCCCCTTCAGATCATCCGGTAACTCAAGTTAGCTGGCAGGATGCTATGGAATATTGTAAGTGGGCAGGTAAAAGATTACCAACCGAGGCAGAATGGGAGTTTGCTGCACGACAAGGAATGAATTCAGCAGACCGATATAGCTGGGGTAATGAATTGTTTACTCAGGGAAAATTTCATGCAAATGTTTGGGAAGGCAGCTTTCCGATTAACAATACGGTTTCAGATGGTTTTTATTTTACCTCTCCTGTTGGTTATTTCGGAGAAACAAGAAACGGACTTAGCGATATGGGTGGCAATGTATGGCAATGGTGCAGTGACAGCTATCATTTATATAAAAACAAAACCATTCCTGATGAACTAACCAAAGTACTAAGAGGAGGTTCTTTTCTATGTGATTCAAATGTTTGTCATGGATATAGGGTAAGCGCAAGAATGTATTCGACTCAGGAAACCTCTACTTTTCATGTAGGGTTTCGGTGCGCAAAAGATGTTTTGAAATAATATTATTTCAAATCCTTAACCGGAATAAACATCTCGACAAACTTCATCATTGAGCCAATATTGCTGACTTTAATTTTTCCGAACATCACAGCCATTTGCACATTTATTCTTCCCCATTCGGCATCGGAGTAGTTTTCATCGGTGCTTTCTATTACACACTTGGGTTCGCCTGACAAACCGGATGCAACTTCGCACTTGCCATCCTTAACTGCTACAGTAAAGTCGCCACCATTTGCTCCACTTATTTTAAAGTGATAAAGAATATCAACTCCTGCTCCGGAACCTTCTTTCAATCGTAGCGGAAGTGATTGAATTATTTCTTTTGCTGTTTCGTATGCCATTGAAAACAATTTTCATCAATAATAAGCAGACCGACGCGGTTTTAAAAACTGAGTCAGGCTCAGTAAATTAAAATCTATAAAGCAATCCGGCATTCAAACCAAAATTCAAATCGCGCTGTTGAAGCGAACTTGATTTATTATACCGGTCGGTTAAAGAATAACCTGAGTTAATTCCGGATTGAATTGCAAGATGTCTTGAAAGTGAATAGCGGACAGAAGTGTTTAACATACCTTTTAAGTAAATTCGGTTCTGTTCATTTGATGATATGCTTTCCAGATAATTTATACCAAGGTTAGCAAAATTGTTTGGAATGACTCCTCCACTTGTTGAGGTATACTTTATTAAATATTCTGTTCTGATTCCGGTTGAAATATTCCAACTGAAGTTCCGACTGGCAATAATCGGAATTCCGATTCCGAAATCAACAAAAGCATTTCTGGAAAACTCGCTACCGGTAGAAAAATCTGTGTACTTATCGGTACTAATCTGCGGATTTCCTGATGTTGTATCAAATACAGAAACGGTTTGTTCCTTTGATGTAATATAGTTCTGATTCAACTCATAAAATCCTAAACCGAAACTCAACTCCAGATTTCTTGCCTTCGGAAACTGATGTATCAAATGCAAACTGCCATCATAATAATTTGCGTTTTGTTTTTCAAAAGTTTGATTTGTATCGTTTGATTTTAAAACTGAATGTTGTTTCATGTATGATGCGGTAGCAAGCAACATCCACCGTGAATCTTTTTTACCGGAATGTTTATTTAGAATTATACCAGGAGGTAAGGTTCGCCACTCACTTTCTTTAAAATTCAAGCCGCATAAAACAAAAGGGTTTATCGGTTCGATAATGTTCAGTTCATTACTTTCTGTAATTATTAAATCCGGCTTTTCTTCCAGTTCATTATTCTTTACTACTGTTTTTAATTCAATTATTTCTGTTTGTTTTTTTGATGAAATAATCTTTCGCTCCTGAGCACTTAAAGGAGAATTTTCTGTAGTTGATTTTATTGCAGCAACTTGTTCTGACTTTTGCTCTGTAACAGTTGGAACAGATTTTACAACTTCTGATGAATTACTATTTGCAACAACGGTTTCAACTTTTGACTTTTCTGCTTGTTTGTTAAGCGATTGGTATTGGTCGCCGGTATTTAAAAGATAAAGCATAACACCTCCATACACCACACCAGCAACTCCAACAAAACTGAATAACCAGAAGAAGATTCCCCTGCGGTTTTTCTTTGGCTTCAGCGCAGCTTCCACATTCAACCAAACCGAATCATCAGGTTTTGGCTGAAAGGCATCAGCGAGTTGCCGGGCTTTCAATTCCCAGTTATCTTTTTCAAACTCTTTCATATTCATTCACTTTAAATCGTTGCTGAATTATTTGTTCAAGCTTTGTTCGTGCGCGGGTGTATTGCGAGCGGCTGGTGCTTTCGGTAATGCCGAGCATCTCTCCTACTTCTTTATGCGAGTATCCTTCAATTGCATATAAGTTGAATACGGCTTTAAATCCTTCAGGCAATTTTGAAACGCAATTCACTAAATCTTCTGATTGCAGTTTGTTCATTACCTCAGGGTTGGTTGCATGATTCTTTACATCAATTTTTTCTTCGTCGTCAAACAGGTTTTTGCTTCTTGCTTTTATAAAATCGAGCGCGGTGTTCACCATTATTCTCCGTATCCATGCTTCGAGTGGTCCTTCGCCTTTAAATGATTTTAATCTGGTAAATACTTTAATGAATCCTTCCTGCAAAATATCACGCGCATCTTCGCCATTCCGGGCATAGCGATAACACACACCGTTCATTTTCGATGCAAACAATTCATACAATCTTTTCTGAGCCGATGCATTCTCTTTTAAACACAATTGCACCAACTCATTGTCCGATTCAGTCATTCATTTTGTTCGTGGTGTAAAGCTATTCTTTGATTTTTAATTTCTGTTTGATACAATGACTGACAGCTGAATAAATATGCTGCACGAATAAAAAAGATTCTTTTAACAAGCCTGGTGTGCTTGTTTTCAAATTTGATTTTACATTCGTTGCACTCAATAAAAAAATACATGACTAAAAAAGTACTGCTTACTACTCTCCTCCTCTCATTTTTTTCTGTTACACTTTTTGCGCAGTTGAATTATACGCAAACAAAGAAGTGTGACACTGTGACCAATTATTTCGGAACGAAAATAACTGACCCGTATCGCTGGCTCGAAGACGATAACAGCGATGAGACCAAGGCATGGGTGCAGGCAGAAAACAAAGTGACTTTTGATTACCTGGCTAAAATTCCGTATCGAGATAAAGTAAAAAAGCGCATAACGGATTTATATAATTTTCCGCGCATATCGGCTCCTTCGCGGTCGGGCGAATACTATTATTATTCGAAGAACAGCGGGTTGCAAAACCAATCGATTAATTATTATAAAAAGGGGATTGACGGAACTGAGGAAATTTTTCTGGACCCGAATACTTTTTCGGCATCGGGAACGGCTTCGGTTGGTTTCGCAGGATTTTCGCAGGACCGGAAAAAACTGGCTTACACGGTGGCGAATGCCGGAAGTGACTGGCAGACTATTTATGTAATGGATGTTGCGACGAAAGAAAAACTGGCTGACCAACTGGATTGGGTGAAATTTAGCGGCGCAGCGTGGAAGGATAATGGTTTTTATTATTCGCATTATGATATTCCTGAAAAAGGTAAAGAGCTTTCGAACGCGAACAAGAATCACAATGTGTATTACCATAAACTGGGTGATGCGCAGGATAAGGACTTGTTGATTTATTCGGATGCTGCTCATCCGCTTCGGTATCATGGTGCGGAAGTAACAGATGACGGGCGTTTTCTTTTCATTAATATTTCGGAAGGTACCAGCGGGAATGAAATTATTGGTCGCGACTTAACTAATGGTTCTTCGGATTTTAAATTGTTGTGCCCGGGTTTCGATTATGATTATTCTGTGCTTGATAACACGGGTTCGTATTTAATTATGCAAACAAATTTTAATGCACAGAATCAAAAGGTGGTGCTGATTGATTTTAATAATCCGGATACTGCTAACTGGAAGGATATTATTCCGGAGAAAAAAGAATTGCTGCAATCTGTTTCGGTTGCAGGCGGAAAATTATTCTGCACTTATCTGAAAGATGCATCAAGTCATGTGTATCAGTATTCGCGCAGCGGACAACTGGAGCGTGAAATTGCATTGCCTGGTATTGGTACAGCATCAGGATTCAGCGGTGAGAAGGACGATAAAATTTTGTATTTCTCATTTACTTCTTTCACTAATCCTTCTTCGGTTTACAGTTATGCTATTGAAAGCGGTGAAGTGAAATTGTACATGAAACCTGAACTTGCTTTTAATCCGGACGATTTCGAAACCAAGCAGGTTTGGTACACAAGCAAGGATGGAACAAAGGTGCCGATGTTTATTGTGAGCAAGAAGGGAATAAAGATGGATGGTAATAACCCTACACTGCTATATGGTTACGGCGGATTTAATATTCCGCTCACTCCAACCTTTAATGCTGCAAGAATGGTGTTGCTGGAAAATGGCGGCATTTATGTAATGGCAAATTTGCGTGGCGGTAGTGAGTATGGTGAGGCTTGGCACAAGGCCGGTATGCTTGACAAAAAGCAAAATGTGTTTGATGATTTTATTGCTGCTGCTGAATACTTAATCAGCGAAAAATATACAAGCTCAGCAAAGCTCGCTATAAGCGGCAGATCTAATGGTGGTTTATTGGTTGGTGCTTGCATGACTCAGCGACCTGATTTATATAAAGTTTGTTTTCCGGGTGTAGGTGTACTGGATATGTTGCGCTATCACAAGTTCACCGTTGGATGGGGATGGGCAGTTGAATACGGCAGCAGCGACAACGAACATGATTTTAAAAACCTGATAAAGTTTTCGCCACTGCATAATGTGAAGTCAACCAATTATCCGGCTACTATGATTACTACTGCTGATCACGATGACCGGGTGGTGCCTGCTCACTCTTTTAAATTTGCTGCAGCACTTCAGGCGAATCAAAAAGGAACTGCTCCTACTCTTATCCGCATTGATGTAAATGCCGGGCATGGTGGCGGAAGACCTCTTTCAAAAACCATTGACGAAGACACTGACATTTATTCGTTTATGTTTTATAACATGGGTGTTACACCGAAGTACTAAACCTTTATAAAGTTTTAAAATTCAAAGAGCCTGATCCGGGGTAGCAGTCGGAGTCAGGCTCTTTTATTAGGAATAAACTATTTACTGAAATCTCTTTCTTGGGTCAATACTTATCGAACCACAGTTAAATCACCTTTTTTATTTACTCTGGTACCATCGTCGTAAGTAATATCAACTACATAAACAAACACGCCAACATTTACCGGTTGCCCTTTGAATGTTGCATCCCATCCAGTTGAGTTTTCATCGCCCTGATAAACCATCTCTCCTATTCTATCATAAATACTTAAGTTATAGTTTGCAATTCCGGTCCCGTAAATATTAAACACATCATTAATTCCGTCTCCGTTAGGAGTAAATGCGTTTGGAATAAACACAGTGCCATCTTCAACAACCAAAATCGGATACAAGGTTATCGTATCAGCACAACCATAATCTCCGCTGGCAATTAATGTTACATTAAACTCTCCTGCATTGTGATAGGTATGTAAAATATTTTTAAAGGTATCAGTAGTTCCATCGCCAAAAAACCACTGGTAATCAGTTGCGTTTACAGAATGATTTAAGAAGGTGAAAGTTGCATCGTTAATTGTTGTTACAACACCAAGACCGGGAGTTACTGAAAAATCAGCAACCGGAGTAGGATGTACAACTTTTGATGCGAGGTTATTTATTGTATCCAAACAACCTCCATTGCTTGTTACAACAAGTGAAACAGGATATGTGCCTTGCGAATTGTAGGTATGAACAGGACTGAAGTTAGTTGAAGAGCTGTTATCACCAAACGACCAATTGAATGCAGCTGCTCCAACAGTATGATTTTCAAATGTAACTGTTAAAGGTTCGCAACCTTCGTCGGGTAATACATCTACAATTACATCAGGTAACACGCTAACAGTAATTGTGACCTGAGCTGTATCAGTACAACCGAAAGGAACAGAACCCACTACCATGTAACTTGTTGTTGAATCTGGTTGAGCGACTACAATAGCACCGTTTGTTACACTTAATCCTAATGAAGGATACCATGAATATGCACTGGCTCCGCTAGCCGTTAAAATTGAACTCTGGCCAGGGCAAATGGTTGAAGCTGACGAAGAGACATTAATTATTGGAGTCGGAATTACCGTAATTGCATTAGTAGTCTGAGCAATACATCCTGTAGCTAAATTCATCCCAATTACTGTATATGTAACATTTGAATTTGGAGTTGAAACAACCTGAGCCCCTGTAACTGCATTCAATCCGGTTGACGGGCTCCAGGAATATGTATCTGCTCCGCTGGCATTCAAATTAATTAATCCACCTTCGCAAATACTGTTATTGCCTGAAGAAATATTTACTGAAGGTAAAGGATTGACATTTACCAATATATCTGCTGTTGAAATACAACCTCCGGGGTTTGTTGCAACAACATTATAAATTGTAGTTGAAGTTGGGCTGGCAATTATAGTATTACCGGTTGAAGCAGACAATCCTGTTGCAGGCGACCAAACATATGAAGCTCCGGAACCAAGTGCTTCAAGCATAATTGAATTTCCAAGACAAATTGATGTATCAATTGAATTTAAATTAATAACAGGAGAAGAAATTAAATTCACTACTGCGGTCACCTGATCACTACAGCCATTAGTAGTTCCAATTACAGTGTAAGTGGTTGAAACATTAGGTGCCGCAATAACAGTTGAGCCAGTTGAAGTAGATAAGCTGGATGAAGGTGACCATAAATAAGTTGCTGCACCCGAAGCATTAATCACTGTTGAACTTCCGGCACAAATGAAAGCATTAACAGGAGTTACACTGATTACAGGATTTGGTACAACTGTAATAACTATAGATGAAGATGATGTACAACCGCCTGTTGAAGTTCCTGTTACAAAATAGGTAGTTGTAGAAACCGGATTTGCAACAACTGTATTTCCAGTTGACACATTTAATCCAACTGAAGGTGACCATAAATATGTTGTAGCTCCTGTTGCAGTTAAACTGGTTGCATTTCCAACACAAATTGAATTTGATATTGAATTAATATTTATTGCTGGAGCGGTTGTTAATGTTAAGGTAGTTGAAGAATTAACCAAGCAACCATTTTGGTCAACAACTGTTACAGAATAATTTCCAGGAGCAAGGTTAATTAAACTTGCATTTGACGAACCATTATTCCAACTGAAATTATATGGTGAAGTTCCACCATTAACCAACAAATCAATTGCACCGTTGTTTTGGCCACAACTTGGATTTGTTGTGTTTATATTCAAAACAGGAGCAGTGAAATTGTCAATGAAAACACTCATTAAAGCCTGGCAATTATTAAAGTCAGCTACAGTCACTAGGTAATTTCCTGAGCTTAGG
This sequence comes from Chitinophagaceae bacterium, assembly GCA_947469485.1. Classification (GTDB taxonomy): domain Bacteria; phylum Bacteroidota; class Bacteroidia; order Chitinophagales; family UBA10324; genus UBA10324. The sequence continues at coordinate 14,925 of CANIPU010000036.1, forward strand.
TTTGAAATATCTTGAGTTGTTCCCCCGTTATTCCATTGGTAAACATATGGAGCTACTCCCCCATTTACAGTTAAATTAATTGAGCCATTTCCATTTCCACATGTTGCATCAGTATGTATTTCATTTAATGAAGGACTGTTAGTATTTGAAATTGAAATTGAAATTGAAGAAGAAACGGTACAATTAAAGGCATCAGTTACTGTCACATTATAAACTCCTGCATTTAAATTACCCGGATCCTCCATAACACTGCCATTATTCCATAAGAAATTAAATGGCGAAACCCCACTTGTAACTGTCAAGTCAACAGAACCATTGTTGTTTCCGCAACTTGCATTTGAATGCGACTCAATAATTGTGGTTGCTGTCGAATTCTCAATATATACATGCAATGTTGCCTGACAGTTATTATAATCTGAAACTGTTACAAAATAATCACCGGCAGCTAATGCAGACAAATTCTGATTCGTTGAACCATTATTCCAAATATATGAATATGGTAATGTTCCCCCTGCAACCGTTAAGTTAATTGAACCATTGTTATTACCACAACTAGTATTTATGTGATTATCAATTACTGATGGCCCATTTGTATTTGAAACATTTACCAAAGCTCCAGCTGAACAACCAATAGCATCATTTACAATTACAGAATAATTTCCTGCCGGCACATTCATTAAATTCTGAGAAGTACTTCCGTTAGACCAATTAAATGTTAATAAAGAAGTTGAATTCGTAATTGATATAAGCACACTTCCAGAATTTGGATTAGAACATGTTGTGTTAACCACTGAAGAAGATATAGATAATAAACAAGGTGGAGCTGAAATACACTGTATGGTTATTGGAAGGTTGGCTTGACACCCTAAAGCATCTTCTACCTCAACTACATAGTTACCTGCAGCAATACCTGTTAAATCTTCTGTTGTAACAGCATTATTCCATTCAAACTCATAAGGTAATTGACCTCCTATTACACTTATATCTATGCTTCCATTGCTTTGACCGCAATTTGGTTGTAAATGTGTTTCGCTTAATATTAAAGCAGAAACAGTATTTGAGATAATAATATTAATGGTTGCCTGACATGAATTTGTATCGAATACGGTCACCGAATAATTTCCGGCAGCTATATTTAATAAATCTTCATCAGTTGAGCCATTTGACCAATTGTAAGAATATGGCTGAACCCCTCCGGCGGCAGTCAAATTAATCGCAGCATTTGAGTTTCCGCAATTTGAATTTGTTTGAACCTCAGAAAGTAAAATATTATTTACAGATAAATTAGTAGTTATTACAGAATCGCATCCGCTAACACTTGTTAAAGTTGAAGTATATGTTCCGGCTGCACTTACTATTGTTCCATCAGGAAGGTTGTATGATGTTCCCTGACAAATCTGAGCGTTTACTATTGATGTCAGAATTGAATTCACAGAAAGATTAGTCGTGATTACAGAATCACATCCGCTTATACTGGTTAATGTTGAAGTATAAGTTCCTGCAGCATTTACAATTGTACCATCAGGAAGGTTGTATGATGCCCCTTGACAAATCTGAGCATTAACCGTTGATGTCAGAATTGAATTCACTGAAAGATTAGTCGTGATTAATGAATCGCATCCGCTCACTGAAGTTATTGTTGAAGTATATGTTCCGGCTGCACTTACTGTTGTTCCATCAGGAAGATCGTATGATGCTCCTTGACAAATCTGAGCATTAACTGTTGATGTCAGAATTGAATTCACTGAAAGATTAGTAGTGATTACTGAATCACATCCACTTAAAC
>CANIPU010000037.1 GCA_947469485.1 Chitinophagaceae bacterium
CCGTTGGGGAGAGCTGATCTTCCAGAATGATGATTACTTCCCGACCTGGGATGGAAACTACCATGGCAAACCTTTGAATGTGGGCGTATATGTTTACCTCGTTCAGGTTGACTACAAAGACGGTACTTCTATGTTCAGAAAAGGAGATGTGACTATACTCAGATAGAAATAAAGAACTATTCACTATATATTGGTTATATTTTAAAGTGACAATATTCTTTGTCAAATCCTTTCGTTCTATTTTCGCACTCAGATGTTAATTAGAAGTAAAAGTCCGTTGCGTATAGGGTTGGCCGGTGGTGGAACTGATGTTAGTCCTTATTCAGATTTGTATGGAGGCGTTATTTTAAATGCCACAGTGAGCATGTATGCATATGCCACCATTGAACCTACAACAGATGGCAAAATTGTATTACACGCAATTGATAAGAATGAAATAGTTGAGTTTACAAGTTCTGCTCATTTGCCAATTGATGGGAAACTTGATTTGCTAAAAGGAATTTATAATCGTGTTGTTCGTGATTATGTAAAAAAGCCATTGAGTTTTCGATTGTCAACCTATGTTGATGCACCATCTGGTAGTGGTTTAGGTTCATCATCCTCATTGGTAGTTGCAATACTTGCTGCATTCTGTGAATGGCAAAATATCCCGCTTGGTGAATATGAGCTTGCAAAGTTGGCTTTTGACATTGAAAGAAAAGACCTTGATATGGCCGGAGGAAAACAAGACCAATATGCAGCAGCTTTTGGTGGTTTTAATTTAATGGAATTTTATAAAGACGAAAAAGTAATTGTAAATCCATTGCGTATTAAAGAAGATTATCTGAATGAGATGCAGTTCAGTTTGCTTTTATATTACACAGGAACCAGCAGGTTGAGTTCGAAAATTATAGAAATGCAGAGTAAAAATATTACTCAAAAGAATGACAAATCAATTGAAGCAATGCATCAGTTGAAAATACAGGCTGTGCAAATGAAGGAGGCAATATTGAAAGGAAATTTGAATGAAATAGGTGAAGTATTGAATGAAGGTTGGCAATCGAAAAAACAAACTGCCGATGGTATCAGTAATCCTTTGATAGATGAAATTTATGAAACTGCATTAAAGACCGGAGCAACGGGAGGGAAAATTTCCGGAGCTGGCGGTGGTGGATTTATGTTCTTTTGGTGTCCTGATCATACAAGGTATAAAGTGATTGATCGATTGCATCAATTTGGCGGTGAATTCAGAAGATTTCAGTTTACACATAACGGAGCAATGACTTGGATTGTGAAATAATTATGATATTAGTATAAAAGAAAAAATGAACAGAGAAAAAGTAATTTCTATAATTAAATCTTCTGTTGAAGTAAAACAGAATTTACTAGCTGATGAAAAATTATTGAAAACAATAATTGATATTACAGATGCATGGTGTAATTCGTTGCAGAATGGAGGAAGAATATTGTTCTGCGGAAATGGGGGCAGCGCTGCTGATGCACAGCATATTGCTGCTGAGCTAAGCGGTCGTTTTTATTTTGATCGAGAACCATTGGATGCCGAAGCATTGCATGTGAATTCTTCTTATCTCACCGCTGTTGCAAATGATTATTCCTATGATGAAGTGTATTCAAGAATGGTTCGGGCAAAAGGAAAAAAAGGTGATGTGTTAGCTGGAATATCAACTTCAGGTAATTCTTCAAATGTTATTAAAGCAATGGAGCAGGCAAAAAAACAAGGTATGCTTGTAGTTGCTATGACTGGCGAAAAAGGAGGTAAGATGAGAGAATGTTGCGATTATCTAATCAATGTTCCTTCCAATGATACACCACGAATTCAGGAGTGTCACATAATGGTTGGACATATATTATGCGAACTAACAGAAGAGCAGTTGTTTAAAAAGAATGCTTGATACCGCCATTATTCTTGCAGGGGGATTTGGAACACGATTACAAAGTGTTGTAAGTGATTTACCTAAACCAATGGCTCCTGTAAATGGAAAACCATTTCTTGAATATGTTTTTAAATACTGTGCTGCATCAGGAATTAGCAATTGCATATTAAGTGTAGGGTATAAAGCCGATACAATTCAAAATTATTTCGGAAGTGAATTTTTAAATATAAATGTAAAGTATTGCGTGGAAGAAAGCCCCCTTGGAACCGGGGGTGCTATAAAAGCTTCAATGAAAATTGCAGAAACTGATGAGGTGTTGATTTTAAATGGAGATACATTTTTTGATGTACCGGTTCAGGATATGTACGCCCTTCATAATAATGCAAAATCAGAATTTAGTATTGCCTTGAAGCCACTGAAGAATTTTGATCGTTATGGAATTGTAAAGATTAACGATGATCTTTCAATATCCGGATTTGAAGAAAAAGCATTTCGATCAGCAGGGAATATTAATGGTGGAGTTTATATAGCCAATAAAAGTATTTTAAATCATTTTCCAGCCGATGAAAAATTTTCATTTGAAAAAGATTTTCTGGAAAAGCAAGTAGGCAGGCTGAATATGAAGGGATTTTTATTCGATAAATATTTTATCGACATTGGAATTCCTGAAGATTATCAAAAATCTCAAAATGAATTTGAACGATTTGCATATTGATAATACCTGGACTTTGTTTCTTGACAGAGATGGAGTTATCAATAAAAAAATTGATGGAGATTATGTTCGCAATCTTAAAATGTTTGAATGGATTGACGGGAGCAAGGAAGCTATCGTTTTACTCTCAAAAATTTTTCGCGAAATAATAGTTGTTACAAACCAGCAAGGAGTCGGAAAAAATCTGATGAACCTGGATGATCTGGAAAAAATTCATTCTTTCATGATTTCAGAAATTGAAACAGAAGGTGGAAGAATTGATGCTGTTTATTTCAGCCCGCATTTAGCAAATGAAAATAACCCTATGAGGAAACCGGGTGTTGGAATGCTATTAAAAGCCAAAGAAGAGTTTCCGGCAATTGATTTCAAAAAATCAATTATGGTTGGAGATTCTGTTTCTGATATGGAGATGGCCGATAAGCTCCAATTGCAAAAAATTTGGATAGGAGAAAATAAAAAATTGTATATTGGCTCTTCGTTTAATTATTCTGACCTTTTAAAATTTGCAGAAACATTAGATAGAAATCACTAAGCGAATTCCATTTATTTCTATAACATAAATGAAAGCATATCTCGAAAAGCTTATTAAAGTATTGAATGAAGAAGATCTGGATAAGGTAAAATCCATCTCATTAAAGGCATCTAAGCTCAAGGTGTTTCTTGCATATCTTATTAAATCGAGAAATGAAGATGCAATGGAGAAAGAAGAACTGAAAAAGTATCTGAGGGTTGATGATAAGATGTATCGCAAAATGAAGTCAGTGCTTTTGCGTAAATGCTATGATGTTTTGTGCCCTGAAGGTGGAATCGGGTTGCTGGATATTCTGAGCAGATATCGTTTGGTTGAAAATTTCAAGCGGGAACTTTTATTAATAGAAAAAGATATTTTACTGCTCAAAGACAGTAATGAAAAAAGCAGGTTTTATGATGCGGCTTTAACTTTTTTGCTTCGACTTCCGTTCAGTTCTCAAAATGTATCGGAGTTAAATCATTACTCTGATCTGAGTTTGAAATACGTAACAGGAGTAGATACGGAATTACAAGCGCTGAATAACAGAGCAAAAATTCTGGTTATCAGACTTATTCATGATTATTATCAAATTGACATTGAAAATCCAAATATCCCTTCCTATAAGAAGGTGTTTAAAATGCTGGATGACGGTATAAAAAAATACAATGATGATCGTTTAAAGTCAGTATTAAACTATTGCAAAGCCTTATATGCTTATTGTATTGACAAGAATTTTAACGAATCAAAAAAATTATTTTCGGCACTCAAACTGAATACTCAATTAATTAAAGTTTTACCTATTGATTTTGTGTATTCTATTGATGCTTTTTATGGAACAAGCCTATTTTTTTTAAATGAGTTTGATTCAGCAATGGAAGTATTCGAGAAAGAATTTAAAAAGAAGAGCGCTTTCTTTTTAAATCAGCCTCATCTGTTGTGCCGATTGAGTGAATTATACATGGTTAAAGGAAGGATGGAAGAAGCGAAAGAAATTTTAGATAATTATTTGAAAAGATTTCTTGAATCAGGCGAACCCGATGCCATTGAATTAATTTCAATTACCTATTCAAAATATTTTATGCTCAACAATGAGTTGTCAAATGCTTTTGAATATTTACAAACTGCAAGAAAGCACCTAAACAAAAAATATTATATTATTCATGATATCGATATACGAACATTGGAATTAATTTATTTTGTAATGAGTGGCGATTTGAAATTTGCAAAAACCATTCTTTCAAGAACAATAAAATTTCTAAGAGAAAAAGTTAAACAAAAGGATCTTGGTCTGGAGATTAAAAGGCAGGAGTTAATTAAGAAGTTGTGTAGAGCAAAAATCCGGCACAGTTCAATGCAGAGTTTTCATAAGCAAATCAGTGAGAAATTCACGGGTTATAATATGATTGCCGGAATATTATTGAACCGGTTATGTATTCAGAATGGCGGTGCTCAGGCATTATAAAGAAACAGCCCTTTTAAATATTTTATTCGTAACTGACTATTATCAACTTTAGCCAATTATAAGTTGTATGCAAAACTTTGACGATTATTTTTGTCGAGTTCTGAATTAATATAACATATGAATTGGTTTTCAAATTTTTTAACATCAACTGTAGGCAGAAAAATTGTAATGTCATTGACAGGTTTGTTTCTGATATCTTTTTTACTGGTTCATTGCAGCATTAACGCGTTAATGTTTTTAAATGATGATGGTTTGCTTTTTAACGAAGCTGCTCATTTTATGGCAAGCAATATTCTTATTCGAACCGTTGAGATTTTTCTTTTTCTTTTTTTAATCATTCATATTCTTCAATCAGTAGCTATTACTCGTCAGAATATGAAGGCAAGAACAATTTCTTATGCCGGGTCATCAGCAACAGCAACCAGCAAGTGGTATTCCCGCAGCATGGGAATACTTGGTGCATTGATTCTTGTTTTTTTAGTCATTCATTTAAAAGATTTTTTTATTCCTTCAAGATTCACCGATCGTTTAGGATTTGACAGCAATGGCACACCTGATATGTACTCCGAAGTGAAAATGGCTTTTGAAAACCCTGCTTATGCAATGATTTATATTTTATCAATGATTGTTCTTGCTTACCATTTGTTACACGGTTTTCAGAGCGCTTTTCGTTCATTGGGTATTTATCATAAAAAATATACTCCGGTAATTGAATTTCTCGGAACCGCATTTTCAATTGTTGTGCCTGCAGTATTTGCAGCAATGCCGATTTTCTTTTTATTGAAAAAATGATTCAACTGACATGGCTTTAGACTCAAAAATTCCATCCGGCCCTTTAGGTGAAAAGTGGAGCCGCTATAAATCAAGTGTTAAGCTGGTTAATCCTGCCAACAAAAAAAAGATTGACATCATTGTTATCGGAACCGGTTTAGCGGGTGCTTCCGCGGCTGCTTCGTTAGGAGAGCTTGGATACAAAGTGAAAGCTTTTTGTTTTCAGGATAGTGCGCGTCGGGCACACAGCATTGCAGCACAGGGCGGAATCAACGCAGCAAAAAATTATCGCAACGATGGTGATAGCGTATACCGATTATTCTACGATACCATTAAGGGTGGCGATTATCGTTCACGCGAAGGCAATGTTCATCGCCTGGCCGAAGTAAGTGTAAATATCATTGACCAATGTGTAGCACAGGGAGTTCCGTTTGCAAGAGAGTATAGCGGATTATTAGATAATCGTTCATTCGGAGGAGTGCAGGTTTCAAGAACTTTTTATGCGCGCGGTCAAACAGGACAACAGTTATTATTAGGAGCTTATAGTGCACTGAATCGTCAGGTAAAAGAAAAGTCTGTTGAATTATTTACCCGCCACGAAATGGTGGAAGTGGTAATTGAAAACGGAAAAGCACGCGGAGTAATTGTTCGTGATTTGGTAACAGGTGAAATTCAGCGCCACGCAGCTCATGCTGTTGTACTTGCAACAGGTGGATACGGCAATGTGTTTTTCCTATCAACAAATGCTATGGGATGTAACACCACAGCCATCTGGAAGGCACATAAAAAAGGAGCATTCTTCGGCAACCCCTGTTTTACTCAAATTCATCCTACATGTATTCCGGTGCATGGCGAATACCAATCGAAGTTGACACTGATGAGCGAAAGCTTACGAAACGATGGTCGTGTGTGGGTTTCAAAATCAAAAGGAGATAAGCGCAAACCACAGGATATTCCTGAAGAAGAAAGAGATTATTATTTAGAGCGTAAATATCCTTCATTCGGAAATCTGGTTCCTCGTGACATTGCATCCCGCGCTGCGAAAGAAGCGTGTGATGATGGGAGAGGAGTGGGCGAAACTGGAATGGCGGTGTACCTCGATTTTGCAGATGCAATAAAAAAATACGGAAAAGATACAATCAGTGCACGCTACGGCAATCTGTTTGAGATGTATGAAAAAATTACCGGAGAAGATCCGTATACAACTCCAATGATGATTTATCCTGCAGTGCATTATACCATGGGAGGTTTGTGGGTCGATTACAATCTCATGACCAATGTTCCAGGTATGTATGCAACCGGCGAATGCAATTTTTCTGATCACGGCGCAAATCGTTTGGGTGCATCTGCGCTCATGCAGGGATTAGCTGATGGATACTTTGTGCTTCCTTATACAATTGGTGATTATTTATCAGGTGAAATTCTCACCGGAAAAATTAAATCCGACAGCCCTGCATTTGATGAGGCTGAAAAAAATGTTCGTGAGCAAATTGAAAAGCTCATGAATATCAAGGGAACAAAATCTGTCGACTACTACCATCGCAAATTAGGTAAAGTAATGTGGGACAAATGCGGAATGGCTCGCAATGCAAAAGGTCTGACAGAAGCCATTGAAGAAATAAAAAGAATAAAAACCGAATTCTGGAGCGATGTAAAAATTCCCGGAACAGCCAATGAGTTAAATCCTGAACTGGAAAAAGCAATTCGTGTTGCCGACTTTATTGAATTAGGTGAGCTCATGTGTCGCGATGCTTTACACCGCGAAGAAAGTTGTGGTGGGCATTTCCGTTCAGAGTTTCAAACTCCAGATGGAGAAGCATTGCGTAATGATGATAAGTTCGCGTATGTAGGAGCATGGGAATACAAAAGCGAAAATCAACCGCAGGAACTGCACAAAGAAGAATTGGTTTTCGAAAGCGTGCACTTGACTCAACGCAGTTACAAATAAAATTCAAACAAGAAAATAAATCTAAAATGAGATTAACACTCAAAGTTTGGAGACAAAAAAATAAAAGCGATAAGGGCGGCTTCGAAACTTATCAGTTAAACAATGTCGATACCCATGCATCATTTTTAGAAATGATGGATGTGCTCAACGAACAACTGGTCAACGAAAATAAAATTCCCGTTGCCTTCGATCACGATTGCCGCGAAGGTATATGTGGCGCTTGCAGCATGGTTATCAATGGCCGGCCTCATGGTCCGTTAAAAGGAACCACCACCTGTCAGTTACACATGCGCCATTTTCACGATGGCGAAACCGTTACCATCGAGCCTTTCCGTGCAAATGCTTTCCCGGTTTTAAAAGATTTAGTGGTCGATCGTTCATCCTTCGAAAGAATACAGCAGGCTGGCGGTTACATTTCAGTAGGCACCGGCTCAGCTCCCGAAGCCAATAATATTCCCGTTAATAAAGTAGATGCCGAAAAAGCATTTGATTCTGCCGCTTGCATTGGTTGCGGAGCATGTGTTGCAGCCTGCAAAAACGGTTCTGCCATGTTATTCGTTGGAGCCAAAGTCTCACAATATGCATTGCTTCCGCAGGGGCATCCCGAGCGCAACGAGCGTGTTTTAAATATGGTTGCCGTTATGGATGAAGAAGGTTTTGGTGGCTGCACCAACACCGGGGCATGCGAAGCCGAGTGCCCCAAAGAAATTTCTGTTGCCAATATCATGCGCCTGAACCGAGAATACATTTCTGCTAAACTTTCGGTTGAAAAAGAATGAGTTTTTTGCAAATGAATTCATGATGTAAATTGCAGCATTGATTTCATCGCAAAGCATGTTCAAAAAAATACTTTCTCTTTTTCTTTTGCTGCTGAGCCCGCTTTTTTTATGGGCTACACACAATCGTGCCGGCGAAATTATTTACGAACGAATCGGCACCGGCTATACCTATAAAATAACAGTCATCACTTTCACTAAAGAAAGCAGCATTGCAGCCGATAGAGATTCACTCGTGGTTCGTTATACCTATATCCCCACCGGAACAATTGTTTTTGATACTGTTGCAAGAGTAAATGGCCCTGATAACAGCCCCTCAAATGGAGTACCAGATGGCGAGTTTGTGGGCAACGATATAAAACGAAACATGTATGTCAGCTACCATACATTCAATGGTTTCGATGGTTTTATTATTTCCATGCAGGATTTAAACCGCATTAACGATATCTGCAACATTGCTAATTCGGTCAACGAACCATTTTATGTTGAAGATACTTTGTTCATTCGCGACCCGCAGTTTTATGGCTACAACAATTCACCCATATTGCAAAACTGGCCCATTGATTACGGGGTAGCAAATCAGGTATACATTCATAATCCAAATGCTTATGATCCCGATGGCGATAGTCTGCATTTCGAATTCATCACACCAAAAATTTCTGAAACACAAAATGTAGGAACATATGTTTCTCCTAACCTTACCGACGGAACAATAGGGAATCCAACATTTACCATCAACCCCATAACCGGCGAATTAATCTGGACTAAACCACAAGGTTGTTGTACTTACAACATAGCCATATTGATAACTGAATACCGTAAAGTACAAGGCTTGGGAGTTATAAAAATGGGAACCATGATTCGCGACATGGAAATAATAATTGTTTGCGACCCCAATCATCCGCCCGATGTAAAAGTTGTTAAAGACACTTGCGTGGTTGCAGGAAGTTTGTTGGTGATTAAAGTAAAATCAACTGATCCTGATGCCGGACAAATTGTAACACTTACAGCCAACGGAGGCCCATTTGTTGTTGATGCTCCAGATACAGCTTTGTTTATTCCCGACCTTGATACAACAGGTTATGGAACTTTTGTTTGGCAAACAGTATGCAATCACATTCGCTCTCAATTTTACCAGGTTGTATTTAAAGCAACAGATAATTACCCCGACCACCCGTTAACCGATTTAGAAAGCTGGCTAATTAAAGTTGTTGCACCCGCTCCCGAAAACTTAATTGCAAATGCTGTTGGCAATAACATCATTGTCACCTGGGATAATCCTTATGAGTGTTATGATACTAAAAGATTTATTGGATTTTCGTTGTGGAGGAGGGAAGGACCAAATCCGTTTGTAAGTGACACATGTAACCCAACAATGATCGGAAAAGGATATTCAAAAATTGCATCCCGACTTCGTACCTATTCTTTCACTGATTCCAATGTTGAACGCGGAAAAGAATATTGCTACAGAGTGGAAGCAGAGTTTGCCGATACCACCGCAATTGGAATTATCTACAATTTCTGCGAAGGACTTCCATCAAATGAAGATTGTGCCATTCTGAAAAAAGATGTTCCGGTCATTACCAATGCAAGTGTCAGAAATACTGACGCAGTTAACGGAAGCATGTTTGTTGCCTGGAGTAAACCTTCAGCAATTGATTTAGATACTTTGCAAAATACAGGTCCTTACGAATACAGATTATATCATTCAATTGGTAGTTCAGGTTCAAATCTCACTTTGATTAATTCATATACAGCTCCAACATTCAGTTCGTTTATTGACACAACATTTATTGATACTCTTATAAATACTGTCGACAATCAATGGTCATACAGAGTTGAGTTTTATAGTGACAATAATAAAATGGGAGAAACGGAAATTGCTTCAAGTGTTTATGTAACTGCCATTGGTCAGGATAATAAAGTTTTAGTAACCTGGAATGAAAATGTCCCTTGGACAAATGCCTTTTACACAATCTTTAAAAAGAACAACCAGACTGCACAGTACGATTCATTGGGGATTACTACTTCTCAGTTTTACATTGATGCCGGATTAATAAATGATTCACTCTATTGTTATTATGTAAGAAGTACAGGCGACTATTCTGCTCCCGGATTTGTTAGCCCGATTATTAATTTATCACAGCGGGTTTGTGCTATTCCCGTTGATACAGTAGGACCTTGTCCGCCAACATTAACCATCACAAATGATTGTACAAATCCTGGAATTGAGTTTGGGCCTTTTGTAAATGATTTGCAATGGACAATTATTACCGACGAATGTTCAGCCGACTTACTTCATTACAACATTTACTATACTTCAATTGAAGGAGGCGATTTCAAATTAATAGATTCAACTGTTCAGCCATTTGTTAATAATTACCTGCACGATTTGGTAAATACTGTTGCAGGTTGTTACTACATCACCGGTGTTGATTCTAATTATAATGAAGGAGAAAAGAGTCCTGTTCTTTGCGTTGAAAATTGTCCTTACTATGAATTACCAAATGTTTTTACTCCTAATGGCGATAATCAAAATGATTTGTTTCATCCTTTTCTTCCTTTCAAGTACATTGATAAAATTGAAATAAAAATTTATGATAGCTGGGGAGTGTTTGTTTTTGAAACTACTGACCCCATGATTAACTGGGATGGAGTAAATGCAACAAATGGCAAAATGTGCCCTGATGGAACTTATTACTATGTGTGCGAAGTGTACGAACAATCATTAGCCGGAAGTGTAAAGCGCAGCAAACCACTTTCAGGATTTATTCATTTGTATAAATAGGCAATGTTCACAGGGATAATTGAATGTTTAGGAAGTGTAATTGCAATTGAATCTTCAGGTTCCAATAAAATATTTACCATTCAATCAGCAATTTCAGCTGAGTTAAAAGTTGACCAAAGCGTTTCGCACGATGGAGTTTGTTTAACTGTAGTGGAAATAAAAAAAGATACACATAAAGTTATTGCGGTTGATGAAACATTAAATCGCACCAATCTTTCAGAGTGGAAAGCCGGACAAAAAATAAATATAGAACGCGCCATGATTGCGAACGCAAGATTCGATGGTCACTTTGTTCAGGGGCATGTGGATGCTATTTCAACAGTTGAAAAAGTAAAAGAAAAAAAAGGCTCATGGATTTTTCAATTCAAATTAGCCGATTCGCATCAGGGATTATTAGTTGAGAAAGGAAGCATCACGATAAACGGAGTGAGCTTAACTGTTACAGCAGAAAATAAAAAAACATTTGCCGTAGCCATCATTCCTTACACTTTTGAGCACACCAATTTCTCCCAGTTAAAAAAAGGAGGGAAGGTGAATATTGAATTCGATGTAATCGGAAAATATGTGAAGCAGATGATGCGGATGAAAGTGATTTAACTTTTTTCCACCAACTCCGCCAACTCTTCCCATTCTTTTGTGGCTGTTGCTAATTTCTTTTTCAGTTCATCATATTGCGAAAAAATATCCTGACTGTTTGCACTTTTCATTTCATTAGGGTTAGCCATTTTCTTTTCTATTGCAGCAATAGCTGTTTCGTATTCTTCAACAGTTTTTTCTGCTTTCTGCAATTTGTTTTCTAATTTCTTTTTGTCTTTATCCGCATTTCTTTTTTGCTCACTGTCTGAAGGTGAATCAATGCTTTTTTGTTTATCGACCGCATTCTGTTTCTGCTTGATTTCTAATTGTTGCAACGAATCCAGATTAAGCGAACCAAGAAATTCTTCAATATCACCAATGTATTCTTTAATGGTTTGATTGCGGAAATAAAAAGTTCTGTTCGTTAGTCCTTGTAAAAAATCACGATCGTGAGAAACAAGAATTAAAGTGCCATCGTAATTCTGCAATGCTTCCTTCAACACTTCTTTGCTCACCATATCCAGGTGATTCGTCGGTTCATCCAGAATTAAAAGATTTGCAGGTTCCAATAACAAACACGCCAGTGCGAGCCGTGATTTTTCTCCACCTGAAAGCACTTTTACTTTTTTATCTACATCATCGCCACCAAATAAAAATGAACCTAAAAGGTTGCGCAATTTTGGTCGTGTGTTATGATCAGCCAATCGCTCCACTGTTTGAAAAACAGTAAGGTTGCCATCCAGTTCTTCAGCTTGCTGTTGTGCGTAATAACCAACCTTTACATTGTAACCAAGTGTACAATCGCCAACGAAAGGTTCGCCGCCTTTAATAATTTTTGCGAGTGTGGTTTTTCCTTCACCGTTTCTTCCCACAAAAGCCACGCGTTCATTTCGTGCCACTTCAAACTTCAGATTTTTTAAAATCACTTTTTCGCCATACGCCTTTGTTAAATCTTTTGCTTCGGCTACAACTACACCTGAACGAGGTGCTTCCGGAAAACGAAAACGAATACTGCTCGTGTCTTCATCCTCCATTTCAATTCGCTCTTTTCTGTCGAGTTGCTTGATTAAAGACTGCGCCATTTTTGCTTTACTCGCCTTCGCTCTGAATTTATCAATGAGTGCTTCAGTCTGCCGAATTTCATTTTGCTGATTCTGATAAGCGGCCATTAATTTTTCGCGACGCTCCTTACGCAACTCTATATATCTTGAATAGGCAGCTTTGTAATCATCAATTTTCCCACGCGAAATTTCTATGGTACGATTTGTTAGATTATCTAAAAACCGTTTATCGTGCGATACAATTAGAATAGCTCCGGGATAATCCTGTAAAAAATTTTCGAGCCACTGGATTGATTCAATGTCGAGGTGATTCGTAGGCTCATCCAGCAACAATAATGTTGGTTGCTTCAATAGTATTTTGGCAAGCTCCACACGCATTTGCCAACCACCACTGAAAGCCGATACAGGTTTATCGAAATCATTTCTGTCGAAACCAAGACCTAATAAAATTTTCTCCACTTTCCCTTCCTGACTTCCAGCTTCGAGCAAATGCAAATGCTCCTGTGCATCGTGCAACTCCTGCAACAAATCCATGTAAGAATCGTCCGAAAAATCTGTAGTGTGAGTCACCTTCTCTGTAAGTTCGTGCACACGCGCTTCCAATCTTTTTATTTCTTCAAGCGCAGAAGCAGTTTCATCAAAAATTGATTTGCCACTTGTGAACGACAAATCCTGCTGTAAATATCCAACCGTACATTCACGCGGATAAGAGATTCCGCCTTCGTCAGCATTACGAATCTTAGCGAGTATTTTCAGAATTGTTGATTTACCTGCACCATTCCTACCAACCAGACCAATGCGGTCGCGGTCGTTAATTAAAAAAGTGACATCATTGAATAAATATTCTCCGCCATGAGAAATTCCAAGTCCCGTTACATTAATCATGGGCGCGAAAGTAAGCTATCAATGTTTTTTATTTTAAAGGTTGGCATTTCTATTATGTATATTTTTTTTCAATGCATATTTGATTTATGAATTCCGCCGAATCACCAACTTATTCTTTACTGGATTTGGTAAAGTATTTTTTAAAACTCGGATATTCAGGATTTGGTGGTCCTGTGGCTTTGGTAGGTTATATGCATCGTGATTTAGTAGAGAAGAAAAAATGGATTACTGAGGAAGAATACAAGGAAGGTTTAGCACTTGCTCAACTCGCACCCGGACCACTCGCTGCGCAGTTGGGGATTTATCTGGGCTTTGTCCATTACCGAATTATTGGCGCGACACTTTGCGGATTGGCTTTTATTATTCCATCGTTCATTATAGTGGTGCTGATTGGAATTGCATACAAACTTTTTGGAGGACTACCGTGGATGCAGGCAGTCTTTTATGGAGTAGGCGCAGCGGTGATTGGTATTATTGCAATGAGCAGTTACAAACTCACTACAAAATCAATTGGCAAATTCAATATTGAATCGTTCAAAACAAATTGGTTGTTGTGGTTATTGTTTGTTGCGGGAATAAGTGTAACAGTTATTACCCAGTCAGAAAATGTTTTGGTTTTTATTGGTGCCGGAATTTTATACATGCTAATAAAAGCACCGCCAAAATGGATTAAGGGAGGAGCCGCAAGTATTGTTTTCCTTTCCGGAATAGGTTTTTGGGAATATGAAAATTCAACACTTATAAAAATTGCTATCTTTTTCACAAAAGCCGGCGCATTTGTTTTCGGAAGCGGATTAGCCATTGTTCCTTTTTTACACGGCGGAGTAGTGAATGAATATCAATGGCTAACAGAACATCAGTTTCTTGATGCTGTTGCTGTTGCCATGATTACCCCCGGACCGGTTGTTATCACCGTTGGATTTATAGGATACATGGTTGCAGGATTTCCTGGCGCATGTGTGGCAGCACTCGCCACATTTTTACCTTGTTATTTATTCACGGTTATACCTGCTCCTTATTTTAAAAAAATTGCGAAGAATAAGAGTATCAAAGCATTTGTGGATGGAATAACAGCTGCAGTTGTTGGTGCATTGGCTGGGGCTGTAATCATTATTGGAATGAGAAGTGTGATTGATTTTCCGACTGCAATAATTGCTGTGTTGGCTGTTCTCGTTTTAATTTCATTAAAAAAAATTCAGGAACCATATATCATACTTGCTGCAGCTATTGTTGGATTGATTTTGAAAAGTGTATTGTGATAAAGAAATTTACTCCAATAATTTTTTTACATAACTTTCTAAATCATCCTTCCACTTCTCATATAAATCTCCGGTGGCGGGGCCATTAATACCGGTTTCAATTTTGCGTACGATGCCTTCTCTGTCAATGAATATTAAAGTTGGATAACCGGAAATTTTATTCAGCATCGGAAGTGACTCGGATGATTTTGAAGTGAGCCCTGCAAACAAAATGGGATAGGGGATTTGAAAAACTTCTTTTTCATGCTTTAAAGTTTTCTGTACAAAACTCCAGTCATCTTTTCGTTCGAAGTTGAGCATGATTATTTCCAAACCTTGATCGTTATATTTTTTATAGAGTGGAATCAACACGCGTGTTTCATCCATGCAATTGGGGCACCACGAACCACTTATTTGAACGAGTACCACTTTGTGGTAGAATTTTTCATCAGTAAGCGAAACAAGATTGCTGTCGGCATCGGGAAAAGAAAACTGCAAACTCTTCCATCCATCTTTCAGAAAAGTTAATTTATCGGAAGCAGGTAATTCGAAATTGTTGTTTCGTTTTGCCGTCCATTCTTCTTTATGGTGTTTACCACTGTAGAAAGTTCCTTTTATGGTACTGTCAAGTTGCATCCATGCTTCGAACAGAAAAAGATGAGCGCCATCAAATGCAGAAAGTATAAGCACCTTTGAATTTGCTTCTCCGGCAAGAAAACGATAATCGCCGGTAGTGGTGAGAAAAGTTCCTGATGATTTGTTTTGTGAATGATTAAAAATTCCAATAGCAACAGAACTGTCAGCAGTACCGGGACTGAAATGACATTCCCACTTTCCATTGAACGAAAATTTTTTTTCTAATGAAACAGGCGATTCAATTCCTGTGTTGTTGTATGCACGAAATGGTATAATGTAATTTCCGACACGCGCATAGTCAATAAAAATTCCTTCGAGATATTTACTGCCCATGTCATCTTCAATGAACTTTGCTTTAATCTCTGTTTGAAAAACGGAAGGAACAATAAATATTGAATCGCCTTGCTCGCGATAACTCTGAACAGGAATTTTTTCTTCGCCGTTGATGATGAAGAGTTTTTTTATTCCTGCGCTGTCTGTTACACTTAGTTCGAAAGGTAAATTGGCAGTTTGTGTTAGTTGCAAACTGCAATGCCAGATGCCGTTGTCGAGTTTTGATTGGGCTCGGGAGGAAAGATTTATTAATAAGAAAGCAGAGAGGAGAAAATATTTTGTCTGGAGCATGATGCGAAAATAAATTTTTACTACAGAGTTGCGATGCTTAACCAAAGAGTTGTACTGAGTTTAGCGCAGAGTGTCAAAGAGAATTTATTTAACTATGAGTTGTAGGAGTAAATACAAAGGAGTTAAAGGAGTTTTTTGTTTTGAGGTCGTAAGCTATTTTATAGAGTATGACATTATGAGGACTTTTTTGTTTCGGCGGAGCGGGGTTGTGAAACTCAGGAGCGGAGCTGTGCAGCGTATGAGTGGAGTTGAGTAACATAGGAACACCCGCCAATACCATATGAGTACCCGCCAACGGAATATGAGCACCGGAGAATGAAATATGAGTTTTGTAAAGTGCGTATTTAGCGCAGAAATAAGGTTTTTGAGCAAATTGGCAAATAAGTACTGTCAGAATAACATAATGTGGATTGTTGGGATTTATTTTAGCTTCTTGTCACTTTTCTTTATAGAAAAGTAACTAAAAGAATCGTTTTCTGCGACGACTCCGCCCGCAGAAACACGCACCGCTCATATTATCCTTCGCCTTGTATACAAGAAGGAGGAACTGTCGCGATGGTTTGTTGCTGACTGATAAGAAACTATAAATAGCAAAAAAGTGGTGAGGGGAATTTTGTTTAAAGAAAAGTTAAGTTTGTGAGCG
>CANIPU010000038.1 GCA_947469485.1 Chitinophagaceae bacterium
AACAAGCCAGTAAACGATGGACACAAGCGATAACAAACTGGTTCCTCATTGCAAATCAATTTACAATTCTTTACCCCAACCGATGCAAAATCAATATCATTGCAGCCAAGTATTAACTGAAGTTTACACAGTTAGTTGGGCACTCTCAAGAAACGAATTCGATTTCTTAGAAATTGAATTCGTTTTAAGCGCATTTTAGTGAATTTCTTTCATTTTTTCTATTTATTCGAAATAATTGGGCAAAACACCCTTCCATTCCCGCAATGTCTTCATGCACAACCAAAATGTGCTTACTGTAATATTCTCAGCATGAGACATTGCGGTTTTGCTATCTTTACGCTGTGTCCGCTGATGAACCAATGGAACAATACACCCCAATGTCTCACCCTTTAGCCAATTCGATTACGATAACGGATTTTTTTGTGAAGACATTGCGGGGACGGAATTCTTTACTTAAAATCGTAATTACACCATGAAAAAGATAACCTTATTAATTTTCATGACGGTATTTTTTTGTATTCAAATTAAAGGTCAAACTTACGATTGGCGTCCATTACAGGAAGGGATTTATGGCTCCCCATTAGGATCTACCCGAGTTGAAAATATGCTTTCCTTATATGATACAACCCAAATGTATGTAGTTGGAAATTTTGACAGTGCAGGAATTTATCCATGTACAGGTTTAGCAATATGGAATGGGAGCAATTTTAATTTACATCCTACACTTTATCCAACGGATTGTGATAACCTCGCACATTATCATAACCAAATTGCGTTATCAGTTCAGGGGAATAATTTAATTGTAATTGCTGACCATCAATCATATTCGCTAATTGGCCAAGCCAATAATACCATACACGGCTTAATAGAATACAAAGGCGATTTATATGCAGGTGGTGACTTTACTGATATGGATGGAGTAAAATGTAATAACATAGCCCGTTGGGATGGCACAAGCTGGCATGCATGCGGCACAGGATTAACCGGACCTAGTGGGGCAAATGTTTATTCACTTGGCGTTTATAACAATAAACTATATGTAGGAGGTAGCTTTGAATATGCAGGTGGTATATCATCTTATAATTTAGCTATGTGGGATTCAGTTAATTGGCAAGGGATCGGAATTGGAACTTCCACATCAGGGAATTTAGTTACAGGATATGTTAATGAATTAGGAACATTTAATAACAAATTATTTATCTCTGGTCACTTTAATGAAGTCAATGGAATCCATACATCTCATCTTTCATATACTGATGGTGTAAATTGGTTTCCTACAAATTTTGATAATCTTGGTACGGTAACTTGTATTAAGGAGTTTAATTCTAAAATTTTTATTGGTTCATTTTCTGATGTGGTTTATGAATCAGTTGATGGCATTAACTATTCTATTATAGGGTCTCCATTTATTGGGAATATAAAAAGTTTAGAGGTTTTTAATGATACACTTTATACAGGAGGAGATTTTACCATATGTGGCAATGATACACCATGTTACAGAATTGCAAGGCTGGTGCAAGTTCCTGATGATACAACAGGAATCAGTGAACAATTAACAGTTAACAGTATTCAGGTTGCAGTTTTTCCTAACCCTGCAAATGAAACTGTAACTATTACAGCAAATAATATAAAAGAAATAGTTGTTACTAATTTGTTAGGAGAGGTAGTTCAAAGTTTAAAGTATAAAGTTCAAAGCAATACGGCTACTATAGATATAAGCAAACTACCGCAAGGCATTTACTTGTTGCGAGTGCAAACCAATAATGGGTGGCAAGTTGGGAAAGTGATGAAGGAATAGTTTCACTTTTAAGATTTTATTGTTGCTACAGGTTAGGGATTGAAATGGAAATACTTTTTGTGTATTCACAAAAAGATTGGAACGAAAAGCCCGACCACTTGCAGTGGCTTGCGGGTTGATTAAAGTGGGAACCCTTAAAAAATAATTTATTTAAAACTCCATTAACTTGGCAGGTATGTTCAGGCGAACGGAAGCATACCAGTAAAAAACTCCTTCGTCGTAACGATGAATATTGGAGTAGGCGGCGCGATATGTGAGGCCGGCATCAATAAACAAATTGTGGCGGAGCATGTAGGTAAATGTCAGTTCGCCAATTGTTAAGTGTGTATTGACTCCCTGCGCTATTTTATTTCCATAAAGCGAATTGACAGTTGGTTCGGTGGCTGTTTGCTGAATGTTGCCTCCGAAATTGGTGGAGTAAAGATTAGGGTAAACTCCTTTGAGACTATCCTGCCCCATGAAGATATCGAACCATTTTGCTGTGATCCAGAAATTGCCTGTTGGCTGGTAGCGGGCTATGACAATGATTTCGGAAAAGTTTGCTCCAACCGGATGAGCAAGCGGCTGGTTGTAGTGAGTATAGTTGGATACACTATCGTAATGGGTGTAAGTGTACGGACGAACCCAGTTGCCCTCGAACTGAAGGTCAAGGTTTTCGACTGTGAAAGCATCGACATACTTGAGCCCAATCTGCGACCCCAGTTTGTTTCCCCAATAACCGGTGCCTGCGCGAAGGGCTGTAATGTTCATATCATCAATCATGAGCTGCCCATACAATGAGAAGGCACGAAGGAAATTAATTTTGATATCGGCGCCAATGAATGCATTATCGGGACTGCCCAACCCCTGTTCGACACCACGGTAAAAAATAAGAGGAACGAGGTATTGAAACTCGAAAGCATCTTTACGATGGAACACTACTCCTTCAAACAAGCCTGCATTGAGGAACCTGGTTGCATTTAAACTGAGGTGATGAAAGGCCGCATATTTTTTGGGAAGAAGGCGGTCGCCGCCACGAAGGAAATCAGATGTTAAATCGGCAAAAATATTGGTGTATTCGAGTTTCCAGATTTGTGTTTTAAGGCGCAGAAAAAGATAATCTTCGGAGAAATCAGACAGCTGAAGGCTCCGATAGCCATTACCGAGAAAGTTTTTATCGCGACCAAAGGTTATGTTGATGTGTTTAGCTGCAGTGAAATCGATGTAGCCGCGGGTGGTTAAAAAATCGACACCGGTACCTTTAAAGTTTTTGAAATATCCTTCGCCCGGAACGGCTCCTGCCCTGTTGGTATAGTTCTGAACATACTTGGTGTAACGCGCCTGATTCTCTCCGATGTAAATGTAAAAGGCTACCTTTTGAGAAACCCAACCCCTCGCTTCAACTCCACGGGTATTGATGAACCGACTACCATCGTTGGTAAAAGTATCGGCGCCTATTCCGAACTGTATTACAGGATTGAGGCGCATCATAAAATTTTCGGTTTTCACACTGTAGAAATCGGCCTTGGTTCTATAAAAATAAAAAACCGGCTTGTTGCTGTTTATGGTATCGCTTTCGATGTATTCGGAATTATCATTATCGAGATACTCGAGGATTTTGCCATCGGTATGCGAAAACCGAACCGAAGGATATATAGTATCGAACTGGTGAACAGCATTAACGATAAAATCGCGGCGATATGGTTTTACTGATGTGTGAATGTCGGTTAAGAAAACACCGGATTTAATTTCTAACCGGTCGAGATAGTTGTAAGTATTTGTGCCAAGGGGAACGAATGCTGATTGTGCTTTTGCTTTGTTAAATGATAAAACTGAAACGATATAAAAAAAGAAAATAATTAACCGGGGAAATGATTTCATGCAAGCAAATGTAATAGTGAATTGATTAACTGCTTATTGGTTATGCCAGACATTTTTAAAATTATGATTGAATACAGAAATACCGATTTATTAATTATTTAAAAAACTTAATGAGCCAGATAGGATTACATTTATTGAATTGCAGGCAGCCTTTGAAACTTTAATAAGTACTTACATTGAAAATAAAATTGGAATATGCAACCACTTTATAAGTGAAAAATTAGGCGCATTTCTAAAGGTTAATTTACTGGCATTGCATGATAGAAATTTATTGATTTCAGCCGGAGTTGGCAACTCTGAAAAATTAACTTTTAATAAATCGGTGAGAGGTGATTCGATTTACTGGCTTGACCGGGCGCATGCTGATATTTATGAAACTGCGTTTCTTGATTTGATTGATGAATTTATAATTTACCTGAATGTAACCTGCTATGCCGGTATAACAGGATGCGAGTTTCACTATACTTTGTATGAAGCCGGAAGTTTTTACACGAAACATTTTGATCAGTTTCAGAACAATACGAAAAGAAAATTTTCGATGATCAGTTATCTGAATGATAAATGGAAACCTATTGACGGAGGTCAGCTGGTTGTTCATCAATTAAATTCGACTGAGGAAATATCACCCACCAACGGGAAAACAATTTTTTTTAAAAGTAACGAGCTGGAACATGAGGTATTGCTAACCACCGAAAGAAGGGTGAGCATAACAGGATGGTTAACATCATAAAAAAAGCCGTCGCGCATAAAGCGGACGGCTTTTGAATTATTTTGTTTATGAGATTTATGCTTTCACTTTATCAACTATTGCTTTGAATGCAACGGGTTCATTCATGGCTAAATCAGCCAAAACCTTGCGATTCAATTCAATGTTGTTCTTTTTTAAAGCAGCTATAAAACGGCCATAAGTTAAACCATGCTCGTGAACACCAGCATTGATACGAACAATCCATAGTGAACGGTAATCTCTCTTTTTTTGCTTGCGACCTACATACGCATAGGCAAGGGCTTTGTCAACTGCGTTTTTAGCGGTTGATATGTTTGTACTTCTTGTTCCCCAGTATCCTTTGGCTCTTTCTAAGACTTTTTTACGGCGGGCACGGGAGGCGACGGCATTTACTGAACGAGGCATGTTGTATTATTTATTAATTGTCGTTTGTTATTTGGTTGACTTGATTACAGAGAAACAAGCAATTTCTGAACATGCGCGAAATTGGCGCTATGTACAATTGCATCTTTCCCTAATTCTTTCTTACGGGTGTGAGATTTCTTAGTCAGGATATGGCTTTTGAATGCTTTTTTCCTTTTCACTTTTCCAGAGCCGGTTACTTGAAATCGCTTCTTGGCGCTGGAATTGGTCTTCATTTTAGGCATAGTTCAAAAAAATTGAGCGGGCAAAGATATGTTTTCAATCTACATTACAAAGCCTGAAATTGAAATAGTTAACGGCTTAAAACAAGATATTGGAAATAACAGTGAATATACAACTGAAAAAGACTAGACTTTTATCAGATTGTAGTTGCGAAAGCCGCCTAATTCTCTACCTCCAACTATGTTTTGCTCCATCCAAGTGACAATCCGGTATTTCAGTTTTTCGTGTTTGTACAAATCCCTATCAGGGAATTTATTTCCGGTAAAATCAAGTAAATCTTTCCAATCAAACTTTTTTATCCACTCGGCCATAACTTCAGGATGCGATTCGGTAAATACTTTCAATCGTTTCATTGGGCCATAATCAAAATGCGATTTTTGATTGGAGTATAACTCCACTACCCTTTTTTCACCTTTGTGAATTGTATCCAACGATTTCTTTTTCTTCTGCATCAAATGAGGAGGGCGAACCCAACCATAGTGATAAACTTCAGCATCCACATTTGCTACATTTAATTTATATGTTCCCTTTTGTTGGCGGTAATCTTTGTAATCAAAACCGGGAATTTTCCGAAATGACTGCGCTGATTCCCATGAATGAATTTCTTTATTGTTGCGAATTATTCTGATTTCGTTGGGATACCATCCGTGAGATAATAAATAGTGGTTGTAATCGCCCCAGAAATGTTTGTACCGAAACAGCAGGCCTTCGATTCGTGAATCACCCATTAATTGTTCGCATCGTTTAACAATGTTTCCATGGTATTTCTCGTGAATGACTTCGTCGGCTTGTAAATAAAATAACCAGTCGCCACTGCAGGCTTCTTTGGCTATGTCGGTCTGATGAGCATTTTCAGTTCCACGCGAATATTTTTCCAGGTCCCACCTGGTTCGAATGATTTTTATTTTATCGGAGTTTATTGCCTGAATCCGTTCTAGCGAATGATCGTCGGAATCATTATCACCAATGGCTACAACAAATTCATCAACGATGGGTAAAATGGATTCAATGCTTTCCTTAATCGGATAGTATAATTTATCCGCATTTTTCGCCATTGTAAATCCACTTATTTTCATAATTATATTCTACTTATAAATTCCAATGAGTTCTTTCCCAGAAGAAGTTTTATAACCTCTATACATGCCTTCAGAATTAAACGCGAGTTCAATGTTTCCATTTTTATCAACCGCAATCAGTCCGCCTTCGCCTCCGAGTTTTACTAATTTTTTATTTACCACTTCTTTACATGCTTGTTTTAAGGTCATGTTTTTATATTCCATTAAACATGAAATATCGTAAGCAACAACTGCCCGAATAAAAAACTCGCCATGCCCGGTACATGAAACCGCACAGGTTTTATTATTCGCATAAGTACCTGAACCAATTATGGGGCTATCTCCTATCCTGCCAAACCGTTTATTGGTCATGCCCCCGGTTGAGGTTGCTGCTGCTAAATTTCCATTTTTATCCAATGCAACTGCACCTACAGTTCCGAATTTTTTATCCTTCACATTTATATTATGATCAAGATGTGCTCCCTCTTCATTAATTACTTCCTGTAATTGCTTAAATCTTTCATCGGTAAAAAAGTAATTGTCGTTCTCCAATTTTATTTTCCGGACTTTGGCAAATTGCTCAGCCCCTTTTCCGGAAAGCAAAACATGTTCTGAAAATTCCATTACCTCTCTGGCCAGCACAACAGGGTTACGCACCCGTTGCACACAGGTAACAGCTCCTGCTTTTAATGTTTTGCCATCCATTATCGAAGCATCCATTTCATGTTTCCCATCGTGGGTAAACACTGCTCCCTTGCCTGCATTGAATAGAGGGAAATTTTCGAGTTCATAAACAGCTGCTTCAACCGCATCAACTGCAGATCCTCCTTCTTCTAAAATATCATAACCAACTTCTAAAGAAACTGAAAGAGCCTTTTTATATATCCTTTCCTTTTCAGCATTCATTAATTTTTTCAGAATTGTTCCTGCTCCACCATGTACTGCAATGGAAAATTTCTTTTTGCTCATTCTTATTTAGTATTTTTTTTCAACAAAACTGCATTAAGTCCTTGTTGCGATTGATTGTGATTTGGATTTAATTTCAATGCTGTTGCAAATCCAATTTCAGCACTATCCAATTTATTGATTGTAAAATATGCACCGCCCAAATTATACCAGTATTCGGTATTTGAATCATCAATTTCAATTGCCTTGCGCATGAAACGAATTGATTTGTCAAAATTCTTTTTACCCCCTTCAAAAAGTCCAAGGTTGAAATACTTCTCGGCAATGGTTTTTAAATTGTTGTTTACATAAGATGACCCGGGTTGCAGCACTTGCGCCTGCTTCCATGCCCAAACTGCCTTTTCAAGGCTATCCAACCTGGAATATGCAAATCCCCACAACATAAAATTTGTGTAAAATTTCGGATATATTTTTTCAGATATCGAACAGTATTCAACTGCTTTATTCAGGTATACTTTTTTCAGAGAATCACTCTTACAGGAATCAATTAACGAAATATAATTTGCAGCTGCGTAAGTATTGGCTCTAGCCGAATTGGTTGATGTTCGGACATCGGTCATTCCAAGATTTACACCTGTACGCCAAACTTCATTTCTGGTAATTGTTTTCCATCCAGCAGGAATTGAAATAAAAATTATACAGCTTATAGAAAGATTTTTCTGCAACGAATACGATAACCCTGATCTCTTAAAAATTAATTCCGCTATCAGAACAATTGCAATACAAAATGCAATTGATGATTGATATAAAAAGCGTTCAGCCATAGGCGCGCCTATATTGAAAACAATATTGGAAACAATGAACATACTTGAGAGATAAAACAAAATACAGTAAGCAAAAATATTTTTTTTTCGAAAGTGAATTAATGAAAACAGAATTAAGAATACATGAAGCAGAACCGAAATGATAACCCATACATCATTAAAATCGCGATAAGGAATCTGGTTGTATGAATAATCATACGAAAGCGGATGAGGATAAAACAATAATTTAAAGTAGAGAAGAAAAACAAAAAAAATGGTTGCAAAAGTTTGCGAAGTTGTTGCCAATAAAAAAGGGTTGTCCATCAACTCAGTTACTTTTTCATTTGAAAACCCAACAATGCTTATTCGAAAAAATATGTAAAGACCTACAAGAAAAAAATACGGAAGGCTGTAAAAAACTATTTCTTTAATTGAAAGACTGCTGAAAAAATAAAGCGTTACAGGAATGATAAATAAAAACATTAAGCCATTTTCTTTCGCAAGCAGAGCCAGAAAAAATAAAAACCCTGAAAGAATTAAATACTTGAGCTTTCTTTTTTTGTTTGCAACATCCAAAGAAATTAAAACAGTAATTAATAAAAACAACAGTGATAATAATTCATCACGGCTTTTGATATTGGTTACAGCTTCGGTGTGAACCGGATGCATAATAAATAATAAAACAACTGCCAATGAAATTAGTGGCCGATCAATCAGAAAATACTTTCTTAACAATTTAAGTAAAACAAACCCTGTGATTGCGTACAGGACCAGATTTATAAAATGTGATATCCAGGCTGTTTGTCCCCATAACTGATTTTCTATTGCGAATGTGATAAGAGATAAAGGCCGCCACCTTCCTCCTGCAAGGTTGTAATTGTTTCCAATTGTTCCGTAGAACGAATCGTGAAAAAGAATATTTAAAATCCCGCTGAAACCATTTTTTACAAACTTGTTATCTGTCCATACCAATCCATCATCCAAGGCAAAACCATTTAGTAAAGTATTGCCATAAAAAACAATTGTTAATACAAGAATTAACAAACATTGTATTCCATAATTTTCCAGTGAAAGAAATGGCTTTCTTTCCAACAGCTCAATTTCGGGAATAACAATTTCCTGTTTTTTATTTTTTGCCATAAGCGCACGCAAGTTTAAAATATTTCCGTTCGAATGTTTCGAAATTGTTTTGAAATATGTCGTGAAGAATTTATTTCTCCTTGAATTTACCGAAAAAGAAAACCCTGCCAACATTTAAGTCAACAGGGTTTCTTTTAACCAAACCAATTATCAACTATTGCACTATCAGTTTCTGAACTGATATTGTTTCGTTATTACTAATAATATCAATAAAGTAAATCCCTTTCTGAAGGTCATTCAAATTCAATTTCAATACCTGATTGAATTGACCTTTTAACAATTCCACTTCCTGACCAAGAAAATTTGTCATTTTCAATTCAAACTCCGAAGAATTCAAACCTTCAACTACAATATAAGCTGATTCATTAGCAGGATTCGGATAAATGTGCACTTGCGATTCAAGAGTCAATTCATTAACTCCTAATTTGTAATCAATCGTATTTAAAGTAGTACTGGTTCTAACAGGAGCATTCATGTCAAAATATATATCAGCGAAATTATTTATCACTGCCCCATCAACAATTCCGGTTTTAGGCATAATACTGTATTTCACATTACCCATACTTCCTAAATAATCTGATCCGCTATCAGGAAGGAATATGTTGTTATAGAAGAAAGTAATAATTCCGGTTGTTGTATCCAATTCACTCACCATTGGATGGCTATAAGAAAGAATATTAATACTTGTCCAATCCAATTCAGCACTTAAAGTATCTATTAATACAACATTCATTGCCGGAGCATTTCCGGTGTTTTGAAAATGAATTGTATAATCTAAACGCTGATCAGCATGAATTAACCCTTGAGGACCAACTCCAGACGGAGAAACCTGTTTGTCATTTGGATCCCAGCTAGAAGTTGCAATCTGATGAAGTGTATCAATATTGTTTGCAGGAACTGCATCGCCTGCGATTGGCTGAATAGTTACTGCATTAAATGCAGCATCACCAGCTAATACTGTGCAAGAAGTTGCAAAATCAACCCAAATCCAACCAGATACTCCGGGTTGTACAACCCCGACATTCCATGTAATAATATGAGCTACAGTATCAATTGTTGTTGCAGGAGGTGATGAATAATCGAAAAACAATTGCGGATCATAAATCATTGTCACAGTTGCGTTAACAGGCACTGTTCCGGCATTATAATAAGAGATGTTGTACCATGCAGGAAAGCATGGAGTAACCGTTGTACAAGTTGAAAGATAAACAACCATATCCTGAACACCCGGAGGATAGTTTAACCCGAAATCATTGCCGTCGTATATCTGGCCGATAGCGGATGCATTAACTGTATAATTCCCTGATAATGGAGTGGTTAAAGTTACGCCTGCTGGAATTGACCACAGCTCAACATTATATACCCCGACAGGAACAGTAACTGTATAAACACCATTTACATCAGTAATTGCCCAGTACCAACCTACCATAACCCAAGTATTTGAAACTCCTGTTTCTCCGGCATCTTGAATTCCATTACTATTTGCATCGTTAAAAACAACTCCCGTAATAGTTGTTTGATTTGATTGTAATCCGAAATTAATGTTGCTAATATTAGAGCCTCCGGCAACAGTTACAGTATACGAGGTCGGACTTACAGGAAAGGTCTGAGTCCAATTGGAAGTTACATAAACATCAAGAGTCCAGGTACCATCAGCCACATAAATAAAATAAAGACCATTTGGGTCAGTTAAAATCCATTGACCGGCAACCTGAACATAAATACCTCCTATTCCGGGTTCGCCTGCCTCCTGAATTCCATTTCCGTTTGCATCATTAAAAACAACCCCTGAAAGCAAATTATTGGTAATAAAATTTGCAGGCACCTGAATAAATGTACTATCATAACAACCTGCTACACTATCTACAGCCCAGAAGGTATAATAATATAAACCTGAGGTTGCCAATGTATCCTCAATATTCAAATCAGTGGTATTCATTCCGGAAGGTAAGTACCATCCAAATGAGGTATAACTTCCAGAAATATTTCCTTGCAACGAAACAATGTTTCCGTTTATGGTATAAGTTACATCTGCATTTAACGCGCAGATAGTAATGGTTTGACAAAGTGTATCGTAACAATTATTTGCAGGATCACTTATGTACAGGCAAATGGTATAACTACCGGCAACAGCATAATGATGACTGAAGAATGATTGCAAATTTCCATTGGTTGAATTTGTTCCATCGCCAAAATCCCAGTAGTAAGTTGCATTTATACCGGCTTGCGAATTGTTATAGATATCAACTGAATCGGAATTAGAATATAAATAGAAGTTGGAGTTGCATGGTGAAGGCTGAACAACCATTGTGTAACAATTATTAATTGTACAACCGAGTGCATCAGTAATTAAACAACAGGCAATGTAAGTACCGGCTGAAGGATATTGAGCACAAGCCATGTTTTGATTGTATCCACATGTAGATATTCCGCCGGGTAAAGACCATTGATAAGTGTACGGAGCAGTTCCGCCGGATGGAAATGCATAAACATTCCATGAGTTAAGCGAAGTTTGACTTGTTGTTACATTTGAAAAAAGTCCTGTACAATTAACCGCACCTCCACCAATACTGAAAGTGTAACATAATGAATCATAACATCCATTGGCATCATACACTGTCAGACAAACAGTATTTGTGCTCGGATATGGGTAAACTACTGTTGTTATAGGGGTAGTTGAAGTTGAAGGATTGCCTCCTGGGATATACCAATAATAAGTGTAAGGTGCAGTGCCATTTGTGGCGAAACCATTTAAAATCACTATACCACTTGATGCATTTGTAGTATCAATTGTAATAGCGCCTGTAATTCCACCCATACTGTTAATTCCGAATTGATATCCGGCTTGACATCCAATTGAATCAGTAATAGTTACATTGTAAACACCAGCACACAAACCAATGAGGTCCTCGCTTGTGGCTCCATTACTCCACGCATAATCATAATTAAGATAAGCTCCATTAACCGTTAAATCAATAGCCCCGACACAGTTTCCACAAGTGGTATGAATTAAAGAACCTCCAGCTGCCAAGTTACAGTTTAAAGAGATTGTTATTGGAAGGCAAAAAGTTCCGATGCAACCTGTATTTGAAGTTACCGTTAAGCATACTGTATAAACTCCAGGCTGAGTATACATATGGCTTGGATTGGCAATTGTTGAAGTTGTGCCATCATTGAAATCCCAAAGCCAGGAAACAATTACGGGTTGAGATAAATCAGTAAAAAAAATCTGATTGCCGACAAATGCGCTTGTTGTTGTTGGTTGAAAAAAAGGATTGATAAAGCAAGCATTATTGACAACAACATAATCATAGATAGTATCAGTACATCCGGCAGCATTATAAACGGTAAGCATAACTCCGTATGTGCCATTTGCAGCATAAGTATGTGTAGGATTTTGCAGTGTTGAAGTTCCACCATCGCCAAATGACCATGACCAGCCTGTTATGGATGAACCGCCATTATCTACCGTAGCATCTGTAAACATCACTGTGCCATTACCCATATCCATTGAAGTAAAAGCCGGGGTAATATCACATATGGTAGTTGTAACAGTAATCCATGCACAGTAGGAATTGGAGCATCCATTCAATGAATCATCTATAGTAACACATGCATAATAGGTTCCCGGGAATGAATAGGTGTGAGTTACTGTTTGGTTGGGGCCTTGTGCATAATTGCCATCTCCAAAATTCCAGTAGTAATACATCCATGCACTGTTCGGCGAAAGAAATCCAGTGAAGACATACACACCGGGTTGCGGCATAGTGAACGACATGGTAGCTGCACACTGTGCTTTTGTTTCGGTTGTAAATGCTGTTGAAAGAAATACAAACAGAATTGCTGTTGTAATTAATTTCCCGAGTGATTTTAGTATTGTTCCCATTGTTTTAAGTTTTTGGGGTGATTATTTATTTCGGGGTAAATGTAATGCTGTGAAATTACAAATCGCAAATTGGAATAACTGAAATCTTACTTAGTCATATTTTAATTTCTAAGTATTGAAATCAATACAACCACCCAACCATTTTCAATTTAATAATCGTACATACAATTTATTTACAATACAAAAGCATAAATTAAATGCTACTAAAGCAACTAACTTCAGTTTGAAATAAATTTTAATCGATTAAAATATTACTTAACCAAAACATATTTAATTAATATTATTTGAGGTAATAAAATTTAAATCAATTAATAAAATCGAAATTACATTCGCCGTTACAATGAAGATTAATAAAATTCTGATTGCAAACCGAGGTGAAATTGCATTGCGAATAATGCGCAGTGCTAAGGAAATGGGAATTAAAACTGTTGCAGTTTATTCTGACGCCGACAGAAATGCCATGCATGTTCGATATGCGGATGAAGCAGTTCACATTGGTGCATCTGCTTCCAATCAATCTTATTTGCGGGGTGAAAAAATTATAGCAGCAGCCAAACAAACCGGTGCGCAGGCCATTCATCCCGGCTATGGTTTCCTTAGTGAGAATGCTGCTTTTGCTGATGAGCTAAAAAATGCAGGATTAATTTTCATTGGTCCGTCTGCTGATTCAATGCGAATGATGGGAAGCAAATTAGCAGCGAAGGAAACTGCCAAGAAGTACAATATTCCAATGGTTCCCGGAACTGAAGGTGCTATCAGCGATGCGATGGAAGCAATTGCAATTGCAAAAAAAATAGGTTTCCCCATTCTGATAAAAGCAAGTGCAGGCGGCGGCGGAAAAGGAATGCGCGTTGTGAATAAAGAATCAGAACTGGAAGAACAGATGAAAATGGCGATTGGCGAAGCAGTTAGTTCGTTTGGTGATGGTGCGGTGTTTATTGAAAAATATGTTGCAGCTCCGAGACATATTGAAATTCAAGTGCTCGGGGATCAGCATGGAAATGTGGTTTATCTTTTTGAACGCGAGTGTTCGGTGCAGCGCCGTCATCAGAAATTGGTAGAAGAAGCGCCTAGTTCTGTTCTAACTCCTGAGTTGCGTGAACGAATGGGTAAAAGCGCGGTGGATGCAGCTAAGGCATGCGGTTATTACAATGCTGGTACTGTTGAATTTTTAGTTGATGAAAATCTGAATTATTATTTTTTAGAGATGAATACCAGGTTGCAGGTGGAACATCCTGTAACAGAATTAATATCAGGAGTTGATTTAGTGAAGGAGCAGATTAAAATTGCGCGTGGTGAAAAGCTTTCGTTTACACAAAGTGATTTAAAAATTCATGGGCATGCAATAGAGTTGCGGGTGTGCGCCGAAGACCCGATGAATAATTTTTTACCCGACATTGGAAAGTTGGAAAGATATGTTCGTCCGCAAGGTGCAGGTGTGCGAGTGGATGATGGAATGGAAGAAGGACAGGAGATTCCGATTTACTACGACCCGATGATTGCGAAACTGATTGCTTATGGTAAAGACAGAACTGAAGCAATAGAAAGATTAACCCGCGCCATTGATGAATATAAAATTTCTGGAGTTGCCACTACCCTTTCGTTTGGCAAGTGGGTAATCAATCACCCTGATTTTGTGAGCGGAAAATTTGATACATCATTCATTGCAAAAAATTTCACTGCCGATGTTGAGTTGGATTTACTGAGCAAGGATGAAAAAATAATTGCAGCATTGTTTGCCTCTTCATTCGGAAATAAAAATGCTGTAACAGAAAAATCTACTTTACAAAAACGAACTTCAAATAATTTTTCCAATTGGAAGAAAAACAGAAGCGAGTAAATTAAAAAATCGATTTTTTTAATTTTCTTTTTTGCCCTTAAAAATAGATGTCCGATTGGCGCAAATTGAACCTTTATAGCAATCATTTTTAGCTACAAACAAGCTGTCGTTTGAAATTCTAAACTGAATCCAACAGTCAGAGGCATACAGCTCTCCAGATTTCAATCTTTTGAAAGTATATTTCTCTCCAGATTCCGACAAAAAAAATAATTGAATCACTTTTTCCACACTCCACAGAATAAAATGTTGAATCAGATAAGTAATCAAAATTATAAGGCGGAGCAGGTCCGCAATTATTCCATCCTGTTGTTCTAAACTGACCATGATAAATTTCAGATTTCTTATTACAATCTTTTTTACATCCTGCTACCAGGATTAAAATAGTTATTAGTAAGACTTGAAAATTAAATTGCATAAAATGGTAACACAAATTAATTTAAATTAAATAATCCGCTGAAAAAATTCATTTCCTTTAAAATAAAATACATGAAAAAAATAAAAGTCATTCTCTTTGTTTCAATACTGCATATTTTCTCTTTCAGCTATTCAACTTTTGCTCAACTTTCTTCTCAGGCAATTGATAGTCTTGTTCAGAATGCAATGAAAAAATTTGAAGTTGTTGGGGTAAGTCTTGGAATTGTTAAAGACGGAAAAATAATTTACGAAAAAGGGTTTGGTGCGAAATCAATTGAAACAAAACAACCTGTTGATGTAAATACAAATTTTGCAATCGCATCAAACAGCAAAGCATTTACCTGTTCGGCACTTTCAATTCTGGTTGAAGAAGGTAAATTAGAATGGACCGACAAGGTGAGAGAATACATTCCTGAATTTAAAATGTACAACGATTATGTAACCGAAAATTTCACCATTCAGGATTTACTCACTCATCGGAGCGGTCTTGGGTTAGGTGTTGGAGATTTGATGTTGTTTCCTGATGGTTCTGACTTCACTATAAACGATGTTGTTAAAAATTTTCAATTCTTTAAACCTGTATCAGCATTCAGAACTCAATTTGATTACGATAACCAATTGTACTTAGTAGCAGGTGAAGTGATTGCAAGAATCAGCAAAGCGAGTTACGAAGATTTTATTCAAAATAAAATTTTAATGCCCCTTCAGATGGAAAACTCTTACAGTTCTTTAAGCAGAATGAAAGACAAAAACAACCTTGCAATTCCCCACTCAACAACTTCAGGTACAATCAAAAGCATGAATTCTTTTGGCGACCAGATAAACAGCGCGGCAGGTGGTATTTATTCCAATGTTCATGATATGTCGAAATGGATGCTTCTTCAATTGAACAACGGAAAGTATGGCACCGATTTAAAATCACAGCTTTTCACAGAAGAAAGTCAACATGAAATGTGGAAGATACATACAGTTGAAGATGCCTATCCAAATCCGAGATACAACTTTCATTTCAGAGGTTATGGATTGGGCTGGGAATTAGCCGATGTAAAAGGAAACCTCAGTGTATCGCATACAGGAGGGCTACCAGGAATGTTATCAATTGTTACAATGATTCCAGACTTAAATCTGGGGGTTGTGATTTTAACCAATACAGAAAATGGTGGCGCAGGTGTATTCTCTTCAGTAAGTCAAACTATACTTGATAGTTATCTCGGGCTTTCTGATTTTGG
>CANIPU010000039.1 GCA_947469485.1 Chitinophagaceae bacterium
AACAAGCCAGTAAACGATGGACACAAGCGATAACAAACTGGTTCCTCATTGCAAATCAATTTACAATTCTTTACCCCAACCGATGCAAAATCAATATCATTGCAGCCAAGTATTAACTGAAGTTTACACAGTTAGTTGGGCACTCTCAAAAATTTAAAGAATAGTATCCTTTCTCAAAAGTAAGCAATCAATATGCAAGCAATCAAAAAAGATAAAAACTCGTTTTTTATCAAATGCTTCATTTTATGAATTCATTTTCTCAAAACATGAATTCATTTTGTGACTTTTCGAATTCATTATGTCATTACATGAATTCATTGCAGCAGTTTATGAATTCATTTTGTGCTTACACGGATTCGTTATTCCTTATAATGAATTCATCAGGTGGTTAAATGAATTGAATAGTTTGTTACACGAATTCATTTTATGGCTACATGAATTCATCGCAACAGTTTATGAATTCATTTTATGCCTACACGAATCAAATTTTTCGTTTTATGAATTCATTTTATCTTTTTTCGATAAGCCCAAAACAACATACGAAGCACGAAATGGTTTGTGCGAATTCAACAATGGAATTACCCTTATACGATTGACTGTTGCGCAACGGGTTATTGTTTTTTTTATTTTCCAGAAATTAAAATATATAGTTCGTGTTTTTGCAAACATGCTTGAAACTTTCTCCGTAATACTATTTCAAACAGCAAGCATGAAGTAACCGCTACACGCAGAACAGCATCATTCAGGTGACTGTAACATAAAGTGAAAAAGGAGGAATAAAAACATGGCCAAAAAAATTGTGAGAGTGGTGATTCCGAAAAACCCGGATAAGATGATTGTGCTTGCAAAGAAGGTTGTTGCCAAACACATAGCTGATGGTGTTTCGAGTGTTCTGAAAGATATGGATATGACTGATATGGGAACAAAGACCACTGCAGCCGACACGCTTGCCATTTCTGCCGATGCGCTTCATAAAAGTGCGGAGGAAGAAAACGAAAAGCGAAACAAAGTGCTGGGTATTATGCGCGACCAGAATTCTACCACCGAAGGCACTCTTTATTTTTACCTGACGAGCGTGAGAGATATTTTGCTCGGTAAAAACAAAGGTAAGGAGCAGGCACTCGGTGAGTGGGGCTTCCAGGTTAACACCAGTCCACCGCCAAAACCAAAACCACCGACAGTTTAGTCAGGAAGGTAGCGGTCATCAAAGCGCTTCGATGGTTATCGGGGCGCTTTTTGTTTTATAACAAAATGTTTGCTTTAACCGACTAAAAATTCATCACTTGCATGCTCCTGTTTTTTGTGCTTCATTTGTTTCATAACAAGCGCAATGAAATTTCTGCTCCTCTCCTTTTCAGTTTTTCTTCTCCTTATTCAAACACCATTTTTATTCGCGCAGGATACGCTGAAGCATTGCGGCACCGATGAGTTCATGAAATCGGTTTATGAAAATAATCCGAAAGCAGTTTTCAATCATCAGTTGCTGGAGCAATTCACTCAGCAATTTCAACAGAGCGGAAACACGCGGCAGGTTTATGTTATACCGATTGTGTTTCACATTATTCATAATTATGGTTACGAAAATATTTCGGACTGGCAGGTTAAAGATGCAGTGCGAATTCTGAACGAAGATTTTAACAAACAAAATGCTGATACTATTGAAATAGTAAATCAATTTAAACCAATTGCTGCAATCTGCGGTGTTGAATTCCGATTAGCAACCATTGCGCCCGATGGAAGCTGCACAAATGGAATTGAACACATACAATCAAGCACCACCTATTCAGGCGGCGAACAATCGAAATTAAATCCATGGCCAAATGAAAACTATTTAAACATTTGGGTTGTACGGGAAATTGCAAGCGGAGCAGCGGGGTATACTTATTATCCCGGAAGCGCTGACCCTGATAAGGATGGAATTATTATTTTATCTTCCTATGTTGGAAGCATTGGTACCGGTGATTATAACAGAGCCAGAGCATTAACCCATGAAATCGGGCATTGGATAAATCTTAAACATACATGGGGAAGCACCAACTCGCCCGGAGTTGCCTGTGGTGATGATAGTGTTAATGACACACCGGAAACTGAAGGTTGGACCTCGTGTAATTTAAATGGCTCTATATGTAACGGAGTAATTGAAAATGTACAGAATTACATGGAGTATGCTTATTGTTCCCGTATGTTTTCTGAGGGGCAAAAAGTAAGAATGCTTGCAGCTTTAAACAGTTCTATTTCAGGAAGAAACAATTTATGGAGTAGTTCAAATTTAATCGCAACCGGTACTGCAAACCCTGCTTTGCAAATTATGTGTACACCAATTGCTGATTTTATTAGCAGTTCAATAAACATATGTGTCGGAGATCAAATTACTTTAACTGATAAAAGCTGGAATGGCAAAGTTCTGTACCGCTATTGGGATGTACCTGGGGGCATTGCTTCATCACTTGCTGATTCTGTTACAACAGTTACTTATAATACACCGGGTTTTTATTCAGTGAAATTGCATGCCGGGAATAATACCGGATCAAATTTTATTGAAAGAACTTCATACATACATATTCTTTCAGATACAGCAAAGTATTATTCAGGCTTTAGCGAGAATTTTGAAAACGGAGTTTTTCCCTCCCCCGATTTTGTACCGGATTATTCAGGGGAAATAGACTGGTTTCTGAAAACAACTGTCGGCTACAGCGGAAATCATTGCCTTGCTTTTAATAATTTTTTCGCTACCACAGGAAGAATATATGGGGTTATAGGCCCGACGATTGATGTTACCTCATTGACCAATAAAAAACTGACTTTCCATGTTGCCTATTCTCAGAAGACTGTGGATGATAATGACAGATTAAGAGTTTTAGTTTCTGAAAATTGCGGAAAAACCTGGATACCCCGCTATGGGAAATCGGGCTCTTTTCTGGCAACAACCTCATTGCACCAAAACAATTTTGTTCCGAATTCATCAGAGTGGAGAATGGAAACTGTTTATCTCACACCTAATGCGAACAGTACTAATCTTCGGATAAAATTTGATTTTCAATCTGAGGGAGGGAACAATGTTTATATTGACGATATTAATATTGGAGGATATTCTGCTACGGATAATTTGTTAAATGAAAATTCAATTCAAATCTATCCAAATCCTGCTTCAGACAAATTAACTATTTTATTTAATCTTCCTTCAGCCATTGATGGAAGTATTAAACTTTATGATTTAACAGGCAGAATGATCAATGAAATTTATTCCGGCAAAATTTTAAGTAACTATAACTACACATATGATTTAAAAAATCTTTCCCCTCAGGTATATTTCATTCAACTTGAAAGCAACGGATTTAAACAACTTTACAGGTTTGTAAAAATTTGAATTCAAAGCAATGGAAATCAAATCTGAAATTTTTACTTCCATTATAAATTCTCCAATTGGATTATTAATTGGAAAAGCAAACGAAAATGGAATTATATCGCTTGAATTTGAAGAAAACAATTTACCACTAACAGGTTCAGCAGAAATAGTATTTGAAGAAAACAAAAACACTCATCTTTCTAATTTACAGAATCAACTTGAAGAATATTTTTCAGTTAAAAGAAAACTATTTGATTTAAAACTATCTCCAATCGGAACTCCATTTCAATTAAAAGTTTGGAGCGAATTATTAAAAATTCAATTTGGAAAAACCAGGACTTACAAAGAGCAATCAATTTCTGTTGGAGATTTTAAAGCCATAAGAGCTGTTGCAACAGCAAATGGTGCTAACCCGATCGCCATTATTATTCCCTGTCACAGAATTATTGGAAGCGATGGTAGTTTAACCGGATATGCCGGTGGATTATGTCGAAAGAAATGGCTTCTTGATTTTGAAAGTGAGCATTCAATTAAAGAAAAACAATTGAGTTTGAATGCTCAGTTTGATAGTTAATACAGCTATTTATCCAACTGCAGTAATAAAAAATTAAGAATCATTATTCCATCAACAAAAAGAGGATAATAATACCAATCGTCAATAACTGTTGCGGCAACAATTAATCTGTAGGCAAGCATGGCAGTAACTGCTGCAGATGCTAATTTCCCAAAATCGAAATGCTGAAAGGTAGAAAACTGAATTGCTGCTATTATAAAGTAAAACACCAAACTCCATATAATTAATCTGATGGTTTTTCCCCGTCCATATAGAATTGGGATTGTTTTCAAATCTGAACCCTCGTCGTACTGAACATCACGCAAATCAAAAGATAATCCCAATGAAAATATTAAGGCAGCTCGCATCAGAAATACAGTAATTACTTCGAGTCCGTTTACTTGTTCCCCGTATTGAAAGGCCGGAAGCAAAACAGTTATTGAACTCCACACAATTGTAATCCATGCTATTTTAAAAATGCCAATATCACGAAGTCTCTTATATTTTCCTTTGAACCTTATAAATGGTAATTCATATAAAATAGAAATTATACCCATAGGGATAAGAAGAAGAAATGAGGAAAATGAATTTAAATGAAATACTGCTGACGCAACCATTCCTCCTCCCAATAGTGTTAAAATAAAAATAGCGAACTGATATTTTTTTGACCACTTGAGCTGATGGTTTCTATTTGAATCAGGAATTCTTTGCAACGACAACATTCGATGCCCTCCGTATAAAAACAGTGTTGCGAAAAATACTAATGTGCTGATTGCATCAACACCTGCAGAAATTCCCAGTAATATTTCAGTTTCCCAAACTAATGCAGCAGCACATAAAGCAATAAATAAATTGCTATATAAAACCCACTCCAATATTTTATTTAAAATAACTTTAGGCAATTGCATTTTTAAAAATTGTATTTCACTTCTAAATTAAAAATCACAAAAACTTAAGGTTACAACGGAATATTGCCATGTTTCTTTTTTGGATTCTTCCTGGTTTTATTCTGCAACATGGCAAATGTTTTTAATAGTTTCAATCGTGTATCATCAGGATTTATAACCTCATCAATATATCCTCGAGCTGCTGCTCCATAAGGATTTGCGAATTTCTGAAGATACTCTAATTCCTTTTCCTTTAGCTTCGACTCTTTATTTTCTGCTGTTGAAATTTCCTTTTTAAAAATAATTTCAGCTGCCCCCTTTGCTCCCATTACAGCTATTTCAGCAGATGGCCACGCAAAATTCATATCAGCACCAATGTGTTTACTATTCATTACATCGTAAGCACCTCCATATGCTTTGCGTGTAATTACTGTAACGCGTGGAACTGTTGCTTCGCAAAAAGCATAAAGCAGTTTAGCGCCATTTACAATAATTCCATTCCACTCCTGATCGGTACCCGGCATAAAACCCGGAACATCTTCAAATACAAGTAATGGAATATTAAATGCATCACAAAATCTAACAAACCTTGCAGCTTTAATAGATGCTTTAATATCCAACACACCTGCAAGCACCGCGGGTTGATTTGCCACAATACCTATACTTCTTCCACCTAAACGACCAAACCCAACAACAATATTTTCGGCAAAATTTTTATGGACTTCATAAAAACTATCTGTATCAACAACTCTGTTAATTATTTCTTTTATATCGTAAGGCTGATTAGGGTTTTCAGGTATAATACTTTCAATTCCTTTTAAAACTTCGTCACGATGTTCATACGCATAAAATGGTGCAGGCTCTTCGCAATTCTGAGGGATGTATGTAATCAGTTTCTTCAATTGATTTATACAATCAATTTCATTTGTTGCTGTAAAGTGGGTAACTCCAGATTTAATAGCGTGTGTCATAGCGCCACCTAAATCTTCAGATGAAACTTCTTCATGCGTAACTGTTTTCACCACATTTGGCCCTGTAACAAACATGTATGAGGTATTTTCCACCATCATAATGAAATCTGTTATAGCAGGAGAATATACGGCTCCTCCTGCACATGGGCCCATTATCGCACTGATCTGAGGAACAACTCCACTTGCCAGAGTATTACGATAAAAAATATCTGCATATCCACCTAACGAAACCACCCCTTCCTGAATTCGTGCACCTCCACTATCATTAAGTCCTATAACCGGAGCACCATTCTCCATTGCCAAATCCATTATTCGACAAATTTTTGTAGCATGAGCTTCACTTAAAGAACCGCCGAAAACTGTAAAGTCCTGTGAATACACATAAACCATTCTGCCATTTATAGTTCCATATCCTGTTATAACACCATCTCCAAGGTATTGCTCCTTCATCATTCCAAAATCATGAGTCCGGTGTGTCACAAACTTTCCTAACTCCTCAAAAGAACCTTCATCCATTAAAAAATGAACCCGTTCACGAGCAGTCAACTTGCCTTTCTTATGCTGATCTTCAATTCGTTTCTTTCCTCCTCCTAACTCAGCTTCAGCAGTTTTGTTTTTTAATACTTCTAATTTGTCTTGCATGAATGAAAATATATTTCGGGATAAATGTAATTGCTGAAGGTAATTTGAAAGATTTAATACATGAAAATTTGTTTACATCAATTTTAAAATTGTTGATTTATGAAAACAAATTAAGGAAAGAGGACGAAGATTGATTTTAATATTTCTTTTTAAATATTTAGTTAAAATCCGAATTGTAAATGAATTAAATAATTCAATATTCCATATTGATTGAAATATTCAAATATTAATTTCCTATAGGAAATTAAAAATATTTTTCGACTTGATGAATTCTGGAAGTACTTTTTTAGTCTTTTATAAATTTACTTGAACAAAGAAAATTATTTTCCCCTTTTAAAACCAGAATATATTCACCACCTGAAAGAAATGCCGCATCAAATGAGAATTTATTACTTCCTTTTTTTACTCGTTCTTTAAATAATTGCTGAATTAATTTTCCATTCAAATCAAATAATTCAAATGAAACCTGCATCTCATTTGGAATTTTAAATTCGTAGGTAATTATATCTCTAGCCGGATTTGGATAAACAGTTGATTCAAATGAAAAATCAGAAATTGTTTTTTCTCCTGCAAATTGTTGAGTTGAATATTCTCCAATCCAGGTAGCGTGTCTTTTATTACTTGCTCCATATGTTAAAGCACACCAAACAACTCCCGGTTGATTATATTTCAACTGAGAACCGCTATAATCCCCCCACCGTTCAGATGCTCCTGCTAAACTATTAACATAATTATCACCTAATCTTAAAACTGTAAGAGCAGAATAATCTCCTGAACCATTTGATCTTATTGCAGCGCAACCTGCAAAAACATCTACTGCAGTAAAATCAAATCCGATTATTGAAGTATTATCAGTAGAATTTACACCTGCATATGAAATATTCGCGTACCCATACTCCAAAGTATCATTGGATATAGTATTACCGTTTACTGAAGGATTAGAAAATAAGTTATTCATAATCCCATGAAATATTGCAGCTTTATTTAACACTGTGTCTCTTGAATTAGATACAAACTGTATTTTATCATTTTGAAAAAAAGCTCCGAGAATTCTTCCATCATTGGTTGCGAAAGTCTGCCCTCCACCTTGTAATGCCTCTGGTGGAACATGATAATTTAAATCGGACTGAACCAAAGTAATATCAATATTAGAAGACGGAGCATTTAAAGTATCAGTTATTTCAACTAAAAAAACACTATCGCATGAAACAGAAAAATTTTTGTTGGATAGAAAATATTGATTAGGTCCGTAGGGGCCAGTTCCGCCTTTTACAGGACAAAGATTTCTGATAGGTTTATTATTAAAATTGATATCATGAAAAATTCCGGTTGAAAGTGTATCGCCATTGTATCCATCCCACTTATTTATCTGCCAGATAAAAGTTTCAGCAAAACCTGTTTGCCATGGCTCATCATTTCTTAATAAATTTCCGGTAAGAAATAACTCTTCATGGCTTATGCTCATCATTGGAAAATCAGTCCACAAAGTATCATTGAATGGATTACCTGGAAGTGTATAAAAATTCCAGTTCATCAAAGGATCATTGGATTGAGAAAAACCTAATACATAACTCGAGGTTGAATCAGTAAAACCATTAAGACATGCCATAATGAATCTGTCTGCTTCCGGATCATAAATAACCTTGGGGTCAAAATGCTCATTTGGCAAACCCAATGCATTACAAAAAGCAAACAGCGAAATTGCAGTGTAAGCAGTGTCTAAATCCAAATCATAAAATCGAATGGTTGTATTTATAACAGAAACCAATTTATTTCCATTAGAAATTGCCATGTCATTATCATTAGGAACTGAACCGTTAAAACCATTACCAATAAAATTGCGGTGAAGTATTGGAGCATCAATAAAAGCCCTGTTCTCTTCTTTAATTGCATTCGTATTGTTGACAGAATATTTTTCGTTTGCAATCTCTTTTGCATTATTTAATTCAATCATATCTGATTCAACTAAAGGCATTTCCAAATTCTGCAAAACCGGGTCCCAATCAGTTTCAATTGATTTAGGACTAACTATTGCTTTAACAGGAAATTTAAAAAGTGTTTTATTAAAATTTACCTGAGCCGTAATATCAAATTTCACAAAAAAACATAACACAACTGTTATTGATAGAATTTGTTTATTCATAATTCAAATTATGTAGGGATAAAAATAAAACAAAGAAGTTCGATAATTAATTTTCAAATAGATCAAATTATTCAAAATAAATTTTGTTCATTCAACTTATAAAATCTTAGAATAGAATTTTTCACAAAGATTTTTGGTTTTGCTATTTACAAATTTCTTTTCCTTAAAAAACTCAACCCATCTGATTCCTTTGGAAATGTTTGTCAGAAACATTTCATCTGCTTCTGAAATTTCATTTTGGGCAATAGACCTTTCTTCTACTTCAATACCGATTGCCTTTGAAAATTCAACGATATTTTTCCGAACCACACCTCCAATACAAGCTTCACTAAGCGCAGGTGTGATTAGCTTGTTTTGTTTCCAAATAAAAACATTAGATGAGGTAGCATCTGCAATATTTTCATTTGAATTTAAGATTAAAACATCATCCAAATTTTCTTTTAGTTTCCACCTGGATGCCATTACATATACTTGCGAATTACAGGTTTTAAAATTCATTGCCGGACTAAAATCTTTTTTCCACTCTTGAAAAACAGAAACTATAATCCCTTTTTTATTTAGTTCATATTTTTCTATGGAAGGATTAAATGACTCAACAAAAAAATCAACTTCATCACTTAAAGGTTCATACAAACCCGCATCTGTTCTGTATACCTGAATTCGAACAACACAATTGCCTGCTACTTTATTAGAAATTAATAATTCAGAAATTGTTTTATAAAAATACGCTGAAGAAAAGTGATCCGGAATAATAAATCCGAGAGATTTCATACCCGATAACAATCGAAAAATATGATCTTCAAAAAAAAGAAATTCGCCATTGTGAATCCGCATGCCTTCAAACAATCCGTCTCCATATCTAAGTGCACGGTTTGTTGAAATAAAATGCGGTTCGAATGCAGGAACTATTCTACCATTCAATGATATAAATTGATGCTGCATATATTATTTGCAATGTATCTTTATATCATTGTAAGCGTCAGTACTACCTAACTCACCTGCTTTACTTAAGTCTAAACATCCTGCATCTAAATCCCCCTTGCCAATTTCAGACAGACCTTTTAGATGAAAGGCAGTTGCATAATCCGGCTTCATTTTAATTACTGTATTGTAATTACCAATTGCATCATCCCATTTTTTTATTTC
Source organism: Chitinophagaceae bacterium (assembly GCA_947469485.1). Lineage (GTDB taxonomy): Bacteria > Bacteroidota > Bacteroidia > Chitinophagales > UBA10324 > UBA10324. Next base: position 9,689 of record CANIPU010000039.1, read on the forward strand.
GGCATATGCAAGCCCCCTTGTTATATAAGTATCAATAAGTTTCTGAAAATAAATCTGGTTTTTATTTTTTGAACTTTCATAAGCTCCAGAATACATTTCAATCGCCAGATCATAATCACTTATTGCTCCGCGATTATCATCAAGTTTAACCTTATAAAAACCACGATAATAAAGAGCTTCGGCGCTGCTAACTGATTTAAATTTATCGAGATTTAGAAATTTAGTATAATCCTGAACAGCAAGAATATAATTATCCGTTTCTCCCCAGCAAAATGCCCTATAAAAAAAACAATATTTTAAATTAACATAGTCTGAATCCAATAATACTCTGGTAAAATCTTCATTTGCGTTCAGATAATTATGTAATTTAAAATTTACTAATCCTCTTTGATAGTAAGATTCTGTGCACCACTTACTATTACAACTATCCTTTTCAATGAAAGCATTAATGTCACTTTTTGCCCCTTCTAGATCATTTAATCCAGCTTTTGCTTTTCCTATCCAGAGCAAAGCATATTTATATTCGTCACTTTCCGGAAACTGTTCTACAACAAGATTATAATAATACAGAGCTTCACTAAATTTATTATCAATGAGGAATCCATATGCCGAATCCATATAAATAATCTGTTGCTGTATCTGAAATGTATCACTAAAAGTCATCATAGTATCTCCCTTTACAAATTCCTGTTTAATTAATGAATCTGTTTGAGTTGAATCCGACATAAAGAAAAAATCTTCATTTTTTTTCTTCTTTTTCTTCTTAGGTATAGAATCAGTAATAACCAATTTACTAGTATCAGAAGAATTTGAAATTTTAATAAGTGAGTCTTCTAAAATTTGTAGTTTGCAATTGTATTGTCTTCTGCGGGGAATTGTATCAAATGGAGTTGATGGATTTTCAAGAAAAGCAGGAGAATAATCAACTGTATATCCTCTTGATACACCTCCTATATTCTTATTCTTTTTTAGTTTTTCTGAACTAGGCGGCTGCGTTTTTTTTTGCATTGCTTCATTCAAACGATTATTGAATCTAGTAAAATTATCCTGAGCTTTAATGTTTTGATTAACACAAAAAAGTATTCCAATAAATAAGAAAAAATTAAATGTCAACTTCATATTATTCCATCCAACTCAAATAATAATTTTTATCTTCTATTCCCAAGGCAGCATCAGTTAACATCAGTGGATGAAATGTATCTATCATTACCGCAAGCTCTTTTGTTTCTTTTGCACCAATACTTTTTTCAACTGTTCCTGGATGCGGTCCATGAGGAATTCCTCCGGGGTGCAGTGAAAACATTCCGCGCTCTACATGTTTACGGCTCATAAAATCTCCCGCCACATAATAAAGCACTTCATCTGAATCTACATTACTATGATTATAGGGAGCGGGAACTGAAAGCGGATGATAATCATATAATCGCGGAACAAAAGAACAAACGACATAATTATTCCCTTCAAAAGTTTGATGAATCGGAGGAGGCATATGCAATCTTCCGGTAATGGGTTCGTAATCATGAATACTGAATGACCATGGATAAGTATAGCCATCCCAACCAACAACATCAAACGGATGGTAGGCATAATGATATGGATACATCATTCCTTTCTTCTTTATATACACTAAAAAATCTCCCTTTTCGTCAAATGTTTCTAATTCTGTCGGAACTTTTATATCGCGCTCGCAATAAGGTGAATGTTCCAGCAATTGTCCTACTTCATTTAAATACCTTTTGGGTGGTCGGATTGGCGAAAAAGATTCCATTACCAACAATCGGTTTTTTTCATCTTTAAATTCCATTCGGTAAATAGTACCTCTTGGTATAACAATATAGTCGCCGTATTCAAAATTTATTTTACCATACATTGTATGAATAGTGCCACTTCCTTCGTGAATAAATATTAATTCATCTGCTTCACCATTTTTATAAAAATGATCCTTCATACTTTTTTTAGGCGCTGAAACGGCTATTGTAACATCACTATTCAGCATTAAAATTTTTCTAGAAGGAAGAAACTGATCGACTGGGTCAACATTGAAGCCTAAAAAACTACGGTTTTGCAAGTGCTTTTGTAATGCAATTTTCGGTTCAACACTAAAAGCTTCATCAATTCCACTAATAATTGTTGGTGGATGATTATGATACAACAGTGAATAAATACTTGAAAATCCTTCTGTTGAAAAAAGTTGTTCAGAATATAATGATCCGTCAGGCTTACGGAATTGTGTATGTCTCTTATTGGGAATCTTTCCCATTCGCATGTAAAAAGGCATTGGCAGAATTTATTTAAAGAGAAACAAAAGTAAAATTCTGACTTAAGATTTTTTATGAAATAAAATCTATCAATTTACGAAGTTCAAAATCCCCATTTTACCTTATCAGGGTCACATCTCCTTTTCTGAACATAGAAGTACCGTCTTTATAGTCAACCTGAACGAGGTAAACATATACGCCCACATTCAAAGGTTTGCCATGGTAGTTTCCATCCCAAGTCGGGAAGTAATCATCATTCTGGAAGATCAACTCTCCCCAACGGTCATATATTTCCATGTGATAGGATTTGACTGATGTGCCGTAGATGCCGAAGAAGTCATTGATTCCATCACCATTGGGTGTGAATGCATTCGGTATCCATAAACTCGGCTCGTCAATAATAATAACCG
>CANIPU010000040.1 GCA_947469485.1 Chitinophagaceae bacterium
ATAAAATAGCCAATTACAAAATAGCAAAACTGAGATTTTCGTTAGAATTAGAACGAGCTGTAACCAAACAAATCGTCTTGCTCACAGGGGGAAACCCCGATAAATTACCAGAGTACTTTAGTGATGTTTAAGGTTTCGAACAGTAGTGGCTTGCAGCCGAGATGAATTAAATGAGTCCGACTTGTAGTCGGACAGTTCAACGCAAATGTTGCAGCATAGCCATTCATTATTTTTAAACTTTTTTTATCAAAATAACAGGATCAATTTCAATTAAACCCCTTAGTCCCTGATAATCTCTTGCACTGCTGTAAAGATAATCTTCGGGCTGTTCAACCCAACCGGCACGAACAGGATTGTTGTGAATGTAATTCAGTTTCTGTTCAAAAAATTTATCTGAATAAACTAACTCCGGATGATTGCCTGATTGCCAGAATTTAAAATCTTTATTGTCGGAGTGGGTTCTGCCGGCAAATCCAAAAAGATTGAGCATCCATTCTTTTCTGCTCTCTTTTTAGTTTTCATTAATTGAAGCAAGAATTTTTTTACTGGTAAAAGTTTTAAAGTCGCGCACTAAATCGTCGAGATCGGTTCCATTATCGGATGATGCAATCCAGTGAATGTGATTGCTCATCAATACAAATGCATGCAGCCGTAAATTTTTATTCGCTCGGCAATACGAAAAACTTTCGAGCACAATATCCCGATAAATTTTGCGGGTGAATACATCTATCCAACCCACAACAGTTGATGTCATAAAATATATTCCATCTTTTTCTCTGATCGCATAAGAACTCATGATGTTAAATATAAAATGACTTTTTTTATTCTGAAATGTGTTTATGCAAAACGACTGCAAGTCGAATCATTTTAGTCAACTCGGCGGCACGCCGAGCTGAACACAGTTTATGCAAACGACTGCAAGTCGTATCATTTTATTCAACTCGGCGACACGCCGAGCTGAACTCAGCTGAACACATAACTACATAAGTTCACTTTGAATTTAATCTGCTGCGGAGTATCGTTATATAAATCTGTTGCACTTTTGGTCAGCAACAGAACACCACCATATAAATATGGTGCACCTGTAGTTTGTTGTGGCGCATAGTTCTGTAAAGTTGTGGTGCATTAAATTCACTGCGGTGTGTAGTGACATAAATTCGACCAGCATTTAATTTGTTATGAAACACATTTATACAAATTTACCCCTCAATAAGTGCTCAACAGAGCATCGCCATACTGATTTTAGCAGAAAATAGTATTCGGAGAAAACAATTGAAGTTAATTTATTTATTTGATAATCAAGTATATAGATGGGCATAGTAGAATAAAATAAAAATGAACGCAACTTTTAAACAATTAATACTTAGTAGGGGGTGTAATTAAATTATTAACCTTAAATTTTTTCAACCATGAAAAAATTTTTACGCCGGTAGTAGGGCTGGCAAAAAGAACCTACGCAGAAATTTCGTTGAAGGCAAAAAAGGTTGCGACAGCAGTAAAATCGCAAATTGAATTTGCCGCACTTGCAGCCGAAGCAGATGCTCTCATGCTGGAAGCAAAGAATTTTGACCTTGCGTTGCAGAAAGAAACCACTAAGTCGGTAACGCAGGAGCGCCGCACATTAGCCAGCAGCATTATTGCCAAACTGGAAATACTGATGTGGAACTGTTACGACATTGCTAAGGATGATGCTGAATTGTTTTTATTAACCGGATACAGCATTAAAAAGACACCTGTAAAGGTCACTGTGCTTGAAATGCCTAAAGACATGACTGCTAAGTATGGCAAGAACGAGGGTGAAATTGAAATTACTTTTAAAGGCGACAAGCATACTGCTTTTTATAAGGTGATGGTTGGCACCACACCCGATAACATGCAACTGGCAGGAGTTTATACCACCAGCCGCATTGTTATCACTGGTTTGCAGAGCAGCTCGCTTTACTACATTAAAGTAATGGCCTGCGGTGCACGCGGAGTGGTTAGCTTCTGGAGCCCTGTGATTTCGCAAAAGGCGGCTTAAATAAATTTTTGCTTCAATTATTTTCGGGCTGCATTCCTTCGGGAGTGCAGCCCGAAGTGTTTTATATAAAACCGAAAAAATTCATACCGCTTTTGCCGTGTCTCTTGTCTGGTGCTTTTTTATCAAAGCAGGGTTTCACACAATGAACCCTGCGTTTGTTTATGCGCAGTATTCTGAAAACAGTAACCCTGCTAACACAAAAATTAGTTACTTTTTTTTCTTAATGCTGCTAATTCTTTTTTGCGGAAACAATCAGCCGTATGATCATCGGTAATTCCGGTTGCCTGCATAAATGCATAGCATATAGTGGAGCCGCGAAATTTGAATCCACGCTTGCCCATGTCTTCACTCATGGCATCGCTGACTTCTGTTTTTGATTTGTAGTCCGACAGGTTTTTGAATTGATTCACAATGGTTTTTCCATTGGTAAAACTCCAAACATATTTTGCAAACGAACCAAACTCTTTTTGAATTTTCAAAAAACACTTTGCATTATTTATGGCAGCTTCAATCTTTAACCGATTGCGGATTATTCCGGTGTCCTGCATCAATGAATCAAATTTCTTTTGATTGAATTTTGAAACTTTAACAGCATCAAAATTTGAAAAGGCCTTTCTGAAATTTTCTCGTTTCCGTAAAACAGTCAGCCAACTTAAACCTGCCTGAAAACTTTCAAGCACCAGAAATTCAAATAACAATTGATCATCAAACAATGGAGTTCCCCATTCTTCATCATGATACTTTATATAAATTTCGTGGTTACCTTTTGTACACCACCCGCATCTGATTTTTTCTTTCATAAATTATTCCTGCATACCATTTTTTATCCAGCAGGTTATTTTTAAAATCAACGAATCGTTTAAGCGGGGTAATTTGTTTGGCATTGCAACAGTTCCTTTATCCTGATTAATAGAGCATAAAAATTTTGTAGAATATTTATTGACAGCGGCAACGGATGATTCATAACTATCAAGTACCACACTTTTTTTTGCAGTACTTGCATCGTGGCAAGGGGAGTAGGCACAATATGAATTGAAAATAGCTTTGATTGAATTGTTGTAAGTATTTAAACTGTCAATCAATACAGTGCAATCTGCTTTTGATAGATAATCGGAATTTGGCGTTGGTTTTTTACAAGCAACAAAAAGTACGATTGAAGATAAGAAGAGCGCAACAAGAAGTTTAAGTGGTTTCAATTCAGTAAAATTTCTGACAAAGAAAGTGAAATATTATTTCTTATAAGTAACTCCTTATTAACTGAAATATTTAAATCGCAATAGTATTTTCGTCATCCTAAAAATAAAATTCAATAATGAATAAATTAATTCTAAGCATTCTCTCCCTTTTAACTTTTAATGTATATGCTCAAAATGTAATGACACCTGAGTTGTTATGGAAACTGGGCAGAGTAAGCGGCGAAGCTGTTTCGCCTGATGGTAAGCAGGTAATTTATGGTGTTTCGTATTATGACATGGCTAAAAACAAAGGAGAACGAAATCTTTATTCCATGGTTATTGAGTCTGTTTCAAAAACAGATAAAATGAAAGGGAATGTTCCAAATCCGGCTCCGGTTCAAATCACCGATTCAATTGGCAGTGAATCAGGAGTTCAATTTTTAACAGGTGGACGAATCGGATACATCTACAAAGGTCAATGGTGGGAAGCAGATGCAAACGGAAAGAATGCAAAGAAAATTTCAAACATTGAAGGTGGAATTTCAGTAGGTAAAGTTTCTCCTGATGGAACTCGTTTTCTGTATGCACACGATGTTAAGATTGATCAGACCATTCAGGAAAAATATCCTGACTTACCAAAAACAGATGGAGAAGTGTTTGATGATTTAATGTATCGCCACTGGGATAGTTATGAGGACGGAAACTACTCGCATATTTTCTGGACAACTTATTCAGCAGGTGCAATAGGAACAGTTACACATGATATAATGGCGGGAACAAGCTTCGATTGTCCCCAACAACCTTTTGGCGGAGCAGAAGATGTGCAGTGGAGTGCCGATGGAAGTAAAATATTTTATGCGTGCAAAAAGAAGTCAGGTAAGCAATATGCGTTGAGCACAAACACCGATATCTATTTATATGATTTAACAAAAAATGTAACCACAAATTTCACAGACGGATTAAACGGTTATGATACCAATCCGGTGATTTCGCCTGATGGAACAAAAATGATATGGCTAAGTATGGCACGCGATGGATATGAGGCTGATAAAAACAGAATAATGTTTTTTGATTTTACAAAAAATCAGCGGATTGATTTAACTGCAGCATGGGATGAAACTGTGGCTTCAATAACCTGGAGTACTGACAGCAAAAAAATATTTTTTACAGAAACCTTTCAGGCAACCGACCAGATATTTGAAATAACACTTCCTGCTGTTGTTGCTGATATATCATTGAATAATTTTCGTCAGATAACAAATGGCGACTGGGATGTAAATGCAGTAATAGGTGTTACAGCAAATGCATTAATTGTTAGTCGTTGTGATATGAACCATGCATCTGAGATTTATAAAGTTGATATAGTTACAGGGGCCTTTACAGCGCTAACCACCATAAACAAGTCTGTTTACGATAATTTGTCAATGGGAAAAATTGAAAAACGGTGGGTGAAAACTACTGACAATAAACAGGAATTGGTTTGGGTTATTTATCCCCCAAATTTTGATGCAACTAAAAAATATGCAACACTTTTATATTGTCAGGGTGGCCCGCAATCTCCTGTGTCGCAGTTTTATTCTTTCCGTTGGAATTTTCAGCTGATGGCTGCAAACAATTACATTATTGTTGCTCCAAACCGTCGCGGATTGCCCGGTTTTGGGACTAAATGGAATGAAGATATCAGTCAGGATTGGGGAGGGCAGGCAATGGATGATTATTTATCAGCAATTGACAGCATAGCAAAACTTCCGTTTGTTGACAGGAGCAGGCTTGGTTGCATTGGAGCAAGCTATGGTGGTTACTCAGTTTTCATGCTTGCCGGAATTCACAATGGAAGATTTAAAACTTTTATATCGCACGATGGTGTTTTTGATTTACAAAGCATGTATTTAACTACTGAAGAAATGTGGTTTGCCGATTGGGATATGGGTGGAAACTTTTGGCAAAAGCCAATGCCTGTTACTTACACTAAATTTAATCCCATCAACTATATAGATAAATGGAATACACCTATTTACATAATCAGCAATGATCTGGATTATCGAGTTCCATTCAATCAGGGGCAAGAAGCATTTCAGGCAGCACAACTCAAGGGTATCAAGAGTCGGTTTTTGCATTTTCCATCTGAAGGTCACTGGGTAATGAAACCGCAAAACAGCTTACTCTGGCAACGCGAATTCTTCAAATGGCTGGATGAAACTTTGAATCCTAAAGTTGATATGGAATAACTTACTGACTAAAGAATTAAATAAAAAGGTCTGCTCAATTTGAGCAGACCTTTTTATTTATTGGTAATTAGTAATGAGAAATTTATTTCTTTTTTGATTCTTTAATTCTTCCCGAATCAATCAAAGCTTTTTGCAGAAGGTATTCAATTTGTCCGTTCAAACTCCTGAAATCATCAGCTGCCCATTTCTCAATGGATTTAAGTGTGACCGGATTAATACGGAGTACAAAAGCTTTTTTATCTTCAGGCATATAAGGTTTATTAGTTGTACAGAGTTCCTGTATTTACAACCGGCTGAACATTTCTGTCACCACATAAAACTACCAGCAGGTTACTAACCATTGCAGCTTTGCGCTCTTCATCCAAATGAACAATTCCTTTATCTGATAATTTTGCCAAAGCCATTTCTACCATACCTACAGCTCCCTCAACAATTTGTTTTCGTGCGGCAATAATGGCCGTCGCTTGTTGCCGTTGCAGCATGGCGCCTGCAATTTCAGTTGCATATGCGAGGTGGCTGATGCGCGCTTCGCTCACACGAATACCAGCCTGTGCTAAACGGGCATCAAGTTCGTTTACCAGTAATTCATTTACTGCATCACCTCCGCCACGGAGTGTTATGGTTGCGTGGTCATCTTCAAAATTGTCATACGGACAACTTCCGGCTAAATGACGAACAGCCGCTTCGCTCTGTATTGCCACATATTGATTGTAGTCACTCACTTCAAATGTTGCTTTTGCTGTGTCTGTTACATTCCACACTATTACTGCCGCTATATCAATCGGGTTGCCGATTTTATCATTCACCTTAAGTGTTTGACCATTCATGTTGCGGGCGCGTAACGAAATTGATTTCCGCAGAAAAAACGGATTTGACCATAGCAAGCCATTTTCTTTAACAGTGCCAATGTATTTTCCGAACAATAACACAACTTTTGCTTCATTCGGGTTAACGATAAAAATACCTGAGATTAAAAACAGAAACAACACAACCAATAATGCGCCCGCTAAAACTTGTGTAAACACAAATAAAACTATTGCTGCCGCCAGGCATGCAAGCGATAAAGCGAGAAAAGAATATCCTGACATCGCTTTGAAATTTTTTTCTTGTACCATTTTTTTTAATTGTTTAGTGATATTAATTTGATATCACAAAGATATTAGTGTTGTTTTCACATTTCCAAATCTTTTATGAGAAATATTTTGTAGCAACCTTGCTCTTTCAGTTTCATTGCCTTCTAAACAATATCTTTACCCAATGAAAAAAGCGATATTGTTATATAGTTTGTTGGTTGTGGTGATGCTATATTCATTCGTAAACAAAGTTGCTTCTGTTGTACCGATGATGAACCTGGAGCAGTTACAGAAACGAACTCTGCAAACGGAGAGCGATACCTTAATGGTAGTAAACTTCTGGGCGACTTGGTGTGTGCCGTGTGTGGAAGAACTGCCATACTTTTTACAATCAACAAAAACATTTGCGAACCATAAAGTAAAAATCATTTTTGTGTCACTTGATTTTTTAAAAGACCATAACAAAGTCATTAACTTTGTTAAGGCTCGTGCTTTTGATAACGAAGTGTATCACCTTGATGCCGGAAACCCTAACTCATGGATTGATAAAATTGATACAACATGGGGCGGTTCTATACCTGCAACTGTGTTCTATCGTGGAGGTAAAAAAATATTGTTTCATGAAGGTGAACTAAATCAGCTGCAATTAGATTCATTGATTAATAAAACCAAACTCTAAATAATTATGAAAATTCTAAGTACCTTTTTTACAGCATTCATATTGTTTGCATCATTTACTCCGGTTAATACGGGTTATAGCGTGGGCGATAAGGCCATTGACTTCAAACTGAAAAACATTGACGATAAAATGGTTTCCATGGCTGACTTTGCCAGTGCCAAAGGATTTATTGTTGTGTTTACTTGCAACCATTGTCCGTTTGCAGTAAAGTATGAAGACCGCATAATTGCACTCGATAAAAAATACGCTAAACTTGGTTATCCTGTAATTGCCATTAATCCAAATGATCCTGTGCTGGCACCAACTGATGATTTTGAAAGCATGAAGGTTCGCGCTAAGAAAAAGAAATTTACTTTTCCGTATCTTTTAGATGCTACACAGGAAATAGCTGCTGCTTATGGAGCCATTAAAACACCACATGTGTTTGTACTTCAGAAAAGCGATGCTGATTTAATAGTAAAATACATTGGGGCCATTGACGATAACACTGAAGATGCAAAACTGGCAAAAGAAAAATATGTTGAAACCGCAGTTGATGCATTGCTTGCTGGAAAACCTGTGCCTGTAACATTTACAAAGGCGATTGGTTGCGGCATTAAGTGGAAGCAATCATAATTGCTGTATAAATTTATTGGTTAGTTAAATTTCGAAAAGCCCTTTGATTAAAACCAAAGGGCTTTTTTATTTCTTAACCAACAAAAAGCCACCCCCTTTTTCAGAGAGTAAATGATCAATGGAGTGCGGTTGAAGTTTCATGGAAAGATAAGCACGATGGATGGATTTCTAATCTGAAAAAGATTTAGGAATATTTTTCTGATTCAGTATATATCTTTTCAAACACGGCTTGTTGTAACACTCAGCCATCAAGAAAATTAAGAGTGCAGATTCTTTAACTGCATGTTTATTTCATTTGGTTATATTTGATTTGAACAATTAAAAAATCAAATCATGCACATCTACATTTCCATTTGCGTAACACTGCTTACACTAATTGCAGCTGTTCACCTTTTACTTAAAGTTAACAGCGCTGGAGGTGGTTCAATATTAAAATGGCTGTCGTATTTTATTATTTCAGTTGGAGTATTGATTTTAGTATGCCAGTTGACGCGTGGTGTAACTGATATGATTCATCATGGCGGGGGTGATTGTAAAGAAAAATGCCATCACGGAATGAAAGGTTGTGAGGGAATGAAAGGTGGAATGCACGGTTGTATGATGATGGGAGATGAGGGTGGTATGAGAATAGAGTGTAAAAAGATTATGATGAAAGATTGCGATATGGAAAAAGAAAATGGAAAGTGTGAGTGCGACAGTTCGCATGCTAAGAAGGAATGTTGCAAAGGCATGAAAGAAGAAAAAGAAGTAGAAATTATAGAGAAAAAATAAACCTGTTTGTTGGCTCCTTTGTTTATGTTATAAGGTAAATTGATTTTTGATTTAGTATAACAACCATAATACTTACAATAATTTTAGTTCTTCAAAAATTGTTCGGATAAAAACAGCTATGCTCATTGTTCTAAATATTATAGCTAAAATTATAACAGTGCTGGCAGGTTTATTTGGTGTTTTATATAAAGGCATTGGAAGTGGAAAGACAATAACTGCAACAGGCATTGCCACCATCATTATTATTTGCTTATCGGCTGCATTGGCCTAAATTACTGATGTAATGAAAGAAGATGATGCGAGCAAAATAAGCCGGCAGGAATTACGATTACAGATTAGTAAAAATTATGAAGATTCGTTGAGTTATATCAATACAATTGATTCAATCACTTCAGTTATGGAATATACACCATCTGCTGAATATTTTCAACCGGAGCTACAGCAAACAGAAGAGCCTCAGTAATATCAGAAACCAAAATATTTGGTTTGCTTGAATTTTATATGAAATTAAAAAGGAAAACAATTTTGCATTAAAACTGTTTTCTGATTGTTGCTTTTATTAAGCCTAAGCTTAATATGAAATAATCAATCAATTGTACCTGACATGTATCCGTACCACAACAAAATAAAACAGCGTATAAAAAATAATGAATTGAAGGGGTATGAGTATGTAGAAAAATACAAATCAATAAGCCCTTGCTTGTTATTGTACTTTACTACTGAACCCAAAATTAAACCGGTCAGGGAGCATCGTTTTAAAGAATACGAAGAGATATTTAAAAATATTACCAACCAATAAAACAAACGGTTATGGTCACCGTTATTTTATTTAGTTATTATTTAAAGTATTAATACAGTTTTACTGCTCATCTAGGTTGTAATTTTGCAATTAATTCATCAGCGAATTAAATCAATTGAGTAAGAAGAAATCCTATTTATCAAGACTGGTTCGTAGCTGGAAAAAACTTGGGCCAGGCCTTGTAACAGGTGCGAGTGACGATGATCCATCTGGTATTGCAACTTATTCTCAGGCGGGTGCTGCTTATGGTCTTGCAACTTTGTGGACAGCCATTATTGCCTTTCCACTCATGGCATCAATTCAGCAGATGTGTGCGAGAATCGGATTAGTTACTTCGCATGGTTTAACCGGAACGCTAAAAAAATATTATCCAAGGCCGGTTTTGTATCTGATGTTGTTATTCAGTTTTCCTGCCATTGTAATGAATATCGGTGCTGATATTGCAGGTATGGGGGCTGTGGGAAATCTGTTATTTCCATCTGTTGATGCGAATTATTTCAGTGTTGTTTTCACCATTCTTCTTCTTGGGTTAATTATTTACTTACCCTATCAAAAAATTGCATCCGTATTAAAATATTTGTGCATCGTAATGTTGGTTTATTTTATTGTTCCTTTTTTATACAAACAGGATTTAGCCGAAATAATTAAGTCTACAGTTATTCCAACCATAAAATTTGAAAAGAACTTTATTGCAATTCTTGTTGGTATACTTGGCACCACCATTTCACCCTATCTTTTCTTCTGGCAGACATCAGTGGAAGTTGAGGAAATGAAGAATAAGAAAACTCATTTAATGGTTAACAAAAAGATAATTCATGAAATAAATCAAGATGTGGATTTTGGAATGACCGTTTCGGGTTTTGTCATGTATTTTATTATCCTTACCACAGGCACTGTTTTGTTTAATGGAGGTGTCCATCAGATTGATACAGTTGAGCAGGCTGCAATGGCATTAAAACCTTTAGCAGGAAATCTGGCTTACTTGCTTTTTACTATAGGGGTAATTGGAACAGGGCTAATAGCTATTCCGGTGTTAAGTGGTTCACTTTCATACATTTTTACAGAAACCTTCGGGTGGGAACAAGGACTTGATAAAAAATTTCATGAAGCAAAAGGCTTTTATGTAATAATTGCCATTTCATTGATACTTGGTTTATCGCTGAACTATGTTGGAATTACTCCGATTCAATCCTTGATTTATACTGCAATTTTATATGGATTAACAGCGCCTGTGCTTATAGCAATTATCCTTCATATTTCGAATAACAAAAAAATAATGGGCGATAATGTGAATGGAAAAATATCAAACATTCTTGGCTTTACTGCATTAATTATAATGTCACTTGCTGCAATAGTTTTGGTTAGCATGCAATTTATTGACATGTAGATTTTTGTTATAACTCAAAAGAAAAACTGTTATAAAACCTCATAGGATAATTTATTAGGCTTGACTAATGTTCTTGTACATGTCCTTATCATTTATTTATTTTATGATTACAAATTTTTTTATGAAAAATATTTATTTGTTATTGATAGTGTTGGCGCCATTAATATTTGTGAGAGGATGTTGTTGTCACAAAGAAAATTGTGCCTATCCCAAAATACAGGCTGATAATGGATGTGATTGTAAAATGGACCCAGCTTATCTTGCCAATTTATTAAGTGCCACGGTAAATTCAGGAAGTGGAAATCAACAGGAAGAAAGTCATGATCCGACTGTAAAATTTTCAAATGATTCAACAGAAATTGATGCCAGTTTCTCTAACGGACAATGGATTTGGTTCCGCGTAAACGGACAAGTTCCAGGTAACTATACTCTTAATGGTAGCGAGAATATTTCTGTTTACAACAGTTCTTCGAATACTGAGTACTATGCTATTGGCGGATATATTAGTTTTTCATCTGTTGATGTTGCATCGAAAAAACTGAATGGCACCTTTGATAACATGATACTTGTTTCAACAGCGGGTGATACAGTTACTGTTGTTAGTGGGACATTCAATATTGATAATTAGAATCTTGGGTTATTTCAATCGCTGAAGCGATTGGATTTTCTGATGTAAGTGCTTCTTGTGCATTAAACGACTAATTTGCTGAGTAAGCAAAAGTATCATTAGACTTTACTCAAATAACTACCTTAACTTGCAAGTAAGTTTTTTCAGGAATATTTCTTTAAGCCTCTGGTAATCTGTAGGCTTTTTAATTTATTTTAAGTTCAATAAAATTTCTGATTTCTTTTAAAACAATTATTTCTCCACAACATCTTTTAGCAATCAACTTTGTACTAACCTTGAACTTTAATTCATATCTATTAGATGAAGGGCAGAGGAGCTACCGTCAATACCAATAATCCCTACAACAAACAATTGTATGCCTCCGATCACATAGAAGGTTTAGATGAGGAATTTTTAGTGGATGAAAAGACTGAATACCTCCTCGAATTTCCGAA
>CANIPU010000041.1 GCA_947469485.1 Chitinophagaceae bacterium
ATGAACAACAAATACATTTTCATTAGAATTTTTTTGAAAGACAAGTGCAGCTCATCTATTGCCGTCAGCTTTAGCTGACGGAAAAAGAGAATTCAAAATGAAAATGGCTTTAGCCGCCTTCCGTTTACATCTCTTTTTCCTCAAAAGACAAGTCTTCCTTCCAAAAAGACACTAACCCCCGAACAGATTATAGCAAATCAGCAGCGGAGTGCGTGTAGTTTGGTTGCGATTACATATAATTTCATCTCGTCTCTGTTACTTTAAATTGAAAAGTTATCTCCACAGCAGAAAAAGGATATCCTTTTTCATAAAACTGTATAGGATTTTCTCCGGATTTGATAAGAATGGCCTCCGGATTCGACAGAATCAGAAGTGATTCTGACAGATTTGTTCCTGATTCTGATAAATCTGTTCAGGTTTCTGTCGGAACCAAGAACGATTCTGTAGCTTTTCTGCAGAAAGCTATAGCATTCAGGAAAAAAGGATATGCTTTTTCATAAAACTGTATAGGATTTTCTCCGGATTTGTTAAAAACAGTTTCGGATTTAACAAAATCAGGAGTGATTCTGACAGAATTGTTCGTGACCTGATACCGACCAACGCCACATTGCCCGCATTGAAAACGGCAGCAAGGATATCCGCATCAGCACCCTGCGAAAAAAAAGCAAGGCATTAGGTGTAACAGTATCCGAATTATATGGGGAACTGGATGATTGATTAAATGAGTGAAAGATTGAAGCTGGATTATTTCTATTTTTTCTTCAACTCCTTCGCCAACTGATAGGCGGCATTTTCTTTAATGCGATACTTCACAATTTCTTTAACAAGTCCCTTAGGAATGTGTTCATCAGTGGGAAATTGTATTGCACCCTTCGAGGTCTTGTACTTTTTCAACTCAGATTTAAAAACCTTAATAGGCGACGATGTCGGATAAAAACCAATGTGATTTTTATAACCCGCATAATATACCAGCACCCCATTCTCCTGACTAAAAGCCGGCATGTTGTAACTGATATCTTCTGTGGCTTTGGGTGCGGCCTGCTTAATGGTGTTGCGCATTTCATCTAAAAGCTTACGCGATGCCGCATCAAACTGCGCATGATATTCATCAACGGATTTGAATTTTTTTCCCGTCACGGTTTTACCTGTTTATTGTTTGTTCCAGGTTGTTCCATCCTTTCCATCTTTCAGTTGAATACCTGATTTCAGTAACTCATCACGAATAATATCGGAGGTGGCAAAATCTTTTTTCTCACGAGCTTGCTTGCGAAGAGAGATAACCAGTTGCATTACCTCATCCATGTTCGAATTGTCGGCAGCGCTTTCATCTTTCAATCCAAGAATCACTTCGGTGAAATTGTAAAAATTCTTTTTCAGCAAATGAAAAGTTTCCTCGGTAACACTCATTGGCTGCTGCCCGTTTTTCCATGCATTTATTTTTCCGCTCAGTTCAAAAAGAGTAGCCATTACCATGGCAGTATTCAAATCGTCATTCATCTGGTCGTGCAGGTCAGCAATCAGTTTTTTTACAACTTCTTCTTCACTGCTGTCTTTGGATTTAACTCCTGCATACTCAAGCGATTTTAAAGCTGTGCCTGCGTTCATCAGTCTTTGCAAACCTTTTTCCGCTGCCTGCAATCCCGTATTCGTAAAGTCAAGTGTACTGCGGTAGTGAGTTTGCAAAACAAAAAACCGAACAGTCATTGGCGAATAAGCCTGTTCGAGCATTGGATGAGTTCCGGTAAAAAGCTGGTTTAGGGTAATGGTGTTGCCATAACTCTTTCCCATTTTTTTTCCCATCACGGTAATCATGTTATTATGCATCCAGTACTTCACTGGTTGTTTTCCGTTCGAAATATTCGACTGGGCAATTTCACTTTCGTGATGCGGAAATTGCAAATCCATTCCACCGCCATGAATATCGAAAGTGGTTCCCAGATACTTCGTCGCCATTGCCGAGCACTCAATATGCCAGCCCGGAAAACCCATTCCCCACGGCGAATTCCATTGCATAATGTGTTCGGGCGCTGCTTTTTTCCAGAGGGCAAAGTCGGCGGCATTTCTTTTCTCCTCCTGATTTTCCAGTTCGCGCGAACCGGCAATCATATCATCTAAAATCCGTCCGCTCAGTTTCCCATAATCATTAGTCTCCGCATACTTAAGCACATCAAAATAAACAGAGCCGTTTGCTTCGTAGGCAAAACCCTTCGCCATTAAATCTTTTATCATTTCAATCTGCTCCACAATGTGTCCGGTTGCAGTGGGCTCAATTGATGGTCGCTCGGTGTTAAGCAGCGCCATCATGTCGTGATAAATGTTGGTGTACTTGGTTACCAGTTCCATTGGCTCCAGCATTTCGAGCTTGGCTTTGTTCGCCACTTTATCTTCCGCTTCGCGCCCTTCTTCTTCAAAGTGTCCCGCATCGGTAATGTTGCGCACATAGCGCACTTTGTATCCGAGATATTTCAGGTAACGAAACACCACATCGAAAGTGATGTATGGTCTCGCGTGACCAAGGTGTGTTTCGCCGCTCACAGTGGGTCCGCACACATACATGCCAACATGCGGCGCGTGTAGCGGTTCAAAAATTTCCTTTGCTCGTGTGAAACTGTTTGTAATAGTAAGTTGACTCATAACAGGTGCGAAAATAATTTTGTTTTGCCAGTTGGAAATACTTCTTCAACTATAAATACAAAACAAAAGTCTTGGGTTGTTCGTAATAAGCCCCATTCACATTATTTCCGTTAGTACAAAACATTGCGGTCGGAGTGAAAGATTTTTTAATCTTGAATAAGTAATAGTCTTCGGCTTATTGCTGCACTAATTCATAATTATTAAACCAATTTTAATTCATGATAAAAAATTCAAAGTTCCTTGCTGCTGCTTTCATGATAATGATGGTGACAATTAATTTCTCTTTTGCCCAAAACACCAATAACATTTCAAAGTGGATGCAGCAGGTTGCTGCTACTCCGCGCGATGAAGTGTTTCCTTCTTACAAAGTATTTAATTCTGATTTACGCGAAAAAAAGATTGACCCGGTTTTCGGCGAAATGGAAAAAGTTTCTTTGTTGCCCGATGCACTTAATTCGGTTATTACTGATGAACCCGCAACAATGGAGCTGGAAATACCTTCTGTCAATAATTCAACTGTCATTTTACAATTAGCAGAAGTAAATATTCTGACATCAGATTTTAATGTTGGAACAAAATCATCTTCAGGAACAAAGGGATTTAATTATAAAGCAGGGGTTTTTTATCGTGGCATAATTAAGGGCGATGAAAATTCAACTGCTACAATAAGTTTTTTCCAAAATGAAATGATTGGGGTGTTTTCGAACAGCGAAGGAACATTTACCGTTGGAAAATTAAATGATGAATCAGAAGATTATGTGATTTACAATTCCACAAAATCAAATTATCATCCTGTGATGAATTGCGAAACAGATGATTCAAACTACCAGATTGAATTAAATTCTATCGATCGCGGAGTTGGCTGCAAAGAGGTTTCGGTTTATTTCGAATGTGATTATCAGATGTATTTAGACAAAGGAAGCGATGTGACCAATGTGGTAAATTATGTAACCGGATTATTCGGCCAGGTTGCAACCATGTATGCTAATGAAAATATTGTTGTGACACTTCAATCAGTTTATGTGTGGACTGTTTCCGACCCTTTTGTTTCGTACTCAACTGCAAGCTCGCTGCTCTCTCCTTTTGCCTCTTCTCATTCTCCTTTCACAACAGCTAATCTTGGGCATTTTTTAAGTACAAGAAGTATTGGAGGTGGAGTAGCCTGGCTGAATGTATTGTGTTCGCAATATTCAAACTTTGCAGTTAGTGGAATTTATAATTCATACAATACTGTTCCAACTTATTCATGGAGTGTTGAGGTTATCAGTCATGAAATGGGACATAACTTCGGATCACCGCATACACACAGTTGTTCATGGACAGGTGGTGCTTTGGACGATTGTGGTCCTACTGCAGGTTATCCCACAGAAGGAGGTTGTGCAAATGGTCCAACTCCGGTTGGTGGCGGAACAGTTATGAGCTATTGCCATCTTGTTAGTGGAGTTGGTATTAATTTTAACAATGGATTTGGTATACAGCCTGGTGATTTAATAAGAGCAAGAACGATTGCAGCAAATTGTGTAAATGCAGTCGGAACAGTTCCAACAGGAATGTCGGTTTCAGGTTTGAGTGCAAGCACAGTAACACTGAGTTGGAATCCGGTTGCAAGTGTTACCAATTACATTATTGAATATAAAACTGCAGCAGCTACAAGCTGGACATCAGCAGGGAATACTTCTTCCACCTCAATGCCTTTATATAATCTCGTTGTAAATACTGCTTACAACTGGCATGTAAAAACTGATTGCTCAAATTTTACAGCGAACGGAAATTTCACCACATCAAATTATACCTGCTTAAAACCAACTGGTTTAACATCTACAAATATTACAGCAACAAGTGCGCAATTAAATTGGGCCGCAGTTTCTGGCGCAACAAGCTATGTAGTGCAATACAGATTATCAGTTACAACAACATGGACTAATGCAGGTGTAACAACAAACAATTTTTATCCGTTAACCGGATTATATGGTTCAGCAACATACAAGTGGCGTGTAAAAGCGAACTGCTCGCAATACTCAACCGTCGCAACTTTTTCTACCTCGGTTACTTCATGCTTAAAACCAACAGGGTTGGCAGCTCAATACATAGGTGGTACATATGCTTATTTAACATGGACAGCAGTAGCAGGTGCGGCTTATTATTCAGTTTACTATCGTGTAACCGGAACTACGGCTTATACTTTACTGGGCACTGCATTTTATAATAATTTTTATGCATCACCATTGAACCCCAGTACATCATATGATTGGAAAGTGAAAGCAAACTGTTCTGTTTACAGCTCGAAGAATGTTTTCGTCACAACTGCCGATACGGGGCAAGGAGGAGGAACAGGAGGGAATATTTTTGCACAGGATTTTGATGTTTATCCGAATCCGGCCGTGCAACAAATAACAATCAAGCAAAAAGAAAAGAATGATTTGTCGTTGGTGATTGAAGTTTCAGATTTATTGGGAAGAATAATTATAAGTCAGCCTGCTACCAATCTTGAACTTATTTCGACGAATTATAAATTAGATGTTAGCACACTTAATTCAGGTGTTTATTTTATTTCTCTGAAAGACGAAATGGGAAACAAACGAGTAAAGAGTTTTATTAAAGAATAGATTATTTTTAAAAAAACGAAAGCCGCTTTCAGTGATGAGAGCGGCCTTTTTTTATTCAGATTGAAATATCTGAAAACAATTTACTGATTCAACTCTTTCAAATACTTAACTCCTTCAATACTTAGTTTCCTGTAATTCACATTGCTGTTAAGTACAAATGCTACATAGTTACAGGTATCTACAATGGCAAATTCTACATCCAATAAGTCTTTGCCTTTCGATTTATATTTCAAAACTCCATCGTAACCGCAGTCTTTTTTTTTCGGTTCTGCTTTTTCTATATAGGAAGAAATATTATCAATAGTAGTTTTATCGGTAATGTCTATTTGAACCGGGTCAGGTTTATTCTTATCGTGCGAATAAAACTGAATCACCAGTTCATCAGCCTGATCCTGAATTCCGCCAAACCAGAACTGTGTGCAGGAGGAAAAGTGTAAAGTGAAAAGTGAAAAACTAAAAATGAAGAATAATTTCTCTGCACTAAAATTTTTTAACCCTTTGAATTTTAACTTTTGATTCTCATTAAGCATACAATAGAAATTGCTTCATGAATTTATTTACTTCACTTTTTACAGAGGCAATTGTTGCTTCATTATCAGCATCCATCAAAACAATGTTTATCCATTCAGCAATTTGATCCATGTGTTGTTCTTTCATTCCTCTGGAAGTAATTGCTGCAGTACCAATGCGGATTCCTGATGTAACAAACGGAGATTTATCATCATACGGAACCATATTTTTATTCAAAGTAATTTCAGCACGCACCAAAGTGTTCTCCGCTTTTTTACCCGAAATATTTTTGTTGTGAAGATCAATCAGCATTAAATGATTATCAGTTCCGCCACTTACAATTTCAAATCCACGCGAAGTCATTGCTTTTGCCAGTGACTGTGCATTCTTAATTATTTGTCCGCAATATTCCTTATACTCGGGTGAGAGTGCTTCACCAAATGCAACAGCCTTTGATGCAATCACATGTTCAAGCGGACCGCCTTGTGTGCCCGGAAAAACCGCACCATCTATTATGGAACTCATCATTCGCACTTCACCTTTCGGTGTTGTTAATCCAAATGGATTTGGAAAATCTTTCCCTATTAAAATAATTCCACCACGCGGACCACGCAATGTTTTATGAGTTGTGGAAGTAACAAAATGACAATGGGGTAACGGGTCGCTTAAAAATTTTGTAGCAATCAAACCGGCAGGGTGCGCAATGTCGGCCATCAGCAATGCACCAACCTTATCAGCAATGGCACGGAAGCGCGGATAATCATAATCGCGTGAGTAAGCAGATGCGCCGCAAATAATCAACTTCGGTTTTTCTTCAATCGCTATGCGCTCCACTTCATCCATGTTGATGCGACCCGTTTCTTTTTCAACCCAGTAAAAAGATGGCTTGTAAGTTTTGCCTGAAAAATTTGCTGCAGAACCATGAGTGAGATGACCACCATGTGCTAAATCCAGCCCTAAAATTTTATCGCCAGCTTGTAATACTGCAAGCATTACCGCTGCATTTGCCTGCGCACCGGAGTGTGGTTGCACATTCGCATACTCAGCACCGAATAGTTGTTTAATTCTATCAATAGCCAATTGTTCCACCTTGTCAACCACTTCGCAACCACCGTAATACCTGCGGCCAGGATATCCTTCAGCATATTTATTGGTAAGACACGAACCCATTGCTTCCAACACTTGTTGGCTCACAAAATTTTCAGAAGCAATTAATTCAATGCCGTGGCGCTGCCTTTCTAATTCTTCGCCGATAAGACCAAAAAGTAAATTATCTCTTTGCATGTTTTTTTATTAGCGCGCTAAAATAACCACTGCAATTAATGCTGTAAGAGAATTTCAAATTTTCATTCAACAGGTGTATCAATCGGAGGGGGGTTCGGGTTGAATAGCAGATGGATTACTGCTTTCCGGTTGAATTGGTTTTTTTCTTTCAATTAAAAAAACAACCAGACAAATTCCGGCAACTAATCCGCTTAATAATAAACTTAACCAATAGCCGGGAAGATATTTAATATTCAATTCAACCTTAAAAAGTGAATTAGTATAAGAATATTCGCTGTTCATTGAGAGTTGTAATCCAATCAATGAAATAACTGCTGCCGCAGATGTTACTAAATGAATTACCGTTCCGAAACGGCGCAACACTACACCTATAATTATTCCAATTGCTGTCATAGCAAAGGCAATTATTGCCCAGGGGTTTGGTGGAATATTTTTAGTCTGTTGCTGCGGGTCACTGTATTCACCCATTTCTTTTTCAAGTCCCGCTCGCTTGGCAAATTCCATAACATCTGCCTTTGTCATTTCTTTTCCTCGTAATAAATCTTTGCCGCTGAGAGATAAATAGGAAACATTGTTGCAGCTGATTTCGGCAAACGGGAAAAAGAAGCAGATCAGAACAAGCGTAAGCATTGCTGTTGTTATGGTATTGGAATTAAATTTCATTTTCTAAAGTTATGGCTTCAAAGTTCAAAGAAAATTCCAATAGTTAAGAAAAGAAGTTTTTCGCAAATAACTTTGAACTCAATATTCAATACAATTGTTCGTCAAACACATCAATAATTGAAAATGAAAAAAATGAGAATTGGAATTGTTTGTTATCCGACTTATGGAGGAAGCGGAGTGGTAGCAACTGAATTGGGAAAAGCGCTGGCTCAGAAAGGTCATGAAGTTCATTTCATTTCGTATCGGGTACCTGCAAGACTGGATTCATTTGTTGAGAATATTTTTTTTCATGAAGTAAATTTTGCCGACTATCCATTGTTTGAGCGTGCTCCTTATGAATCAGCACTAACCAGTAAAATTGTTGATACTGTTTTGCATGCACAATTAGATATTCTTCATGTTCACTATGCCATTCCCCATGCTGCTACTGCTTATTTCGCGCGTGAAATTCTGAAGACAAAAAATATTTATCTTCCCTACATCACCACGCTGCACGGAACTGATATTACGCTCGTTGGAAAGGATGCTACTTACGAACCCGTCGTAACTTTTTCCATTAACAAGTCAGATGGTGTAACAGCTGTTTCAGAATATCTTAAAGAAGAAACCTATCGGAGTTTTGCGATTGACCAGGAAATAAAAGTCATCACCAATTTTATTGACCTCGATCGTTTTCACAAAGCGAAGAAGGAACATTTTAAAAAAGCGATTGCACCGCTCGGCGAAAAAATTCTGATTCACACCTCCAATTTCCGTCAGGTTAAGCGCACCGATGATGTGGTGAAAATTTTCAAAAAAGTATTGGATAAAATTCCATCAAAATTATTGTTGGTTGGCGATGGACCTGAGCGGCAAACCATGGAGCAATTATGCAGAGATATTGAAGTAATGGATCATGTTCGATTTCTTGGTAAGCAGGAAGCCGTTGAGGAATTATTGGCAGTAAGCGATTTGTTTTTATTTCCATCTGAAACTGAAAGTTTTGGTTTGGCTGCTTTGGAGGCAATGGCTTGTCAGGTCCCCGTTATCAGTACAAATGCCGGTGGAATTCCTGAAGTAAATATTGATGGAGTAACTGGATACATGAGTAATGTTGGTGATGTTGAGAGCATGGCAGAAAACTCTATTTCGTTATTGATGGACGACAATAAATTAAACCTCTTCAAAGAAAATGCACTGAAGCAGGCACATGCATTTGATGTACATAAAATACTGCCTGAGTACGAAGATTTTTATAAACTTGTTATTGAAAGAAGCAAGGTTGAGCAACTCTGATACTTTTTCGTTGAAAAATTATCTGCTACATTTCAGCACAATATTTTTGAATGCACGCAGGTAAAATTGATATTCATACACACATAATTCCCGAGAAAGTTCCGCGGTGGGCTGAGAAATTTGGTTATGGCGGATTCATTCATCTTGAGCATCACAAAGAATGTTGCGCGAAGATGATGATTGACGATAAATTTTTTCGCGAGATAGAATCAAATTGCTGGGACCCGAAAGTGCGCATGCACGAATGTGATGAACACAAAGTTGGTGTGCAGGTGCTAAGCACCATTCCGGTGTTGTTTCATTACTGGGCGAAAGCACAGGATGCAAATGACACATCAAGATTTTTTAACGACCACATTGCAACCGTTGTGAATGAATACCCCGACCGCTTTATCGGATTGGGAACACTGCCGTTACAATCGCCCGAATTAGCTGTGAAAGAATTAGAGCGATGCGTAAAAGAATTAAAATTACCTGGAGTGGAAATCGGTTCGCACATCAACGACTGGAATCTGAATGCACCTGAATTATTTCCGGTATATGCAGCTGCCGAAGAATTAGGCGCTGCAATATTTGTTCACCCATGGGACATGATGGGAAAAGAAAAAATGCCGAAATATTGGTTGCCGTGGTTAGTGGGAATGCCTGCCGAAACTTCACTCGCTATCTGCAATATGATTTTTGGTGGAATATTTGAAAATTTTCCGAAGCTGCGCGTTGCATTCGCGCATGGTGGTGGAAGTTTCCCAGCCACATTCGGAAGAATAGAACATGGATTCAATGTGCGGCCTGATTTGGTTGCGGTTGACAATAATAATTCTCCAAGAAATTATCTCGGGAAATTCTGGCTCGACTCATTAGTACACGATGCTGATATGCTCAACATCATTATTAAAATGATGGGCGACGAAAAAGTTTGTCTCGGAACCGATTATCCTTTTCCGCTGGGAGAATTATCTCCGGGAAAATTAATTGAGTGTATGAATTTTTCTGACCGCGTGAAAGAAAAATTGGTTAGGGAGAATGCGTTGAGTTGGTTGGGATTATAGTTAATCTTCCAGTCTCCCAATCGCTTTAAACCTCTCGAAAACTTTTAGCGTATGAGGTGCCTGTTCTAATTCTTCAGTTAAATCCTGTCCTGCCCAGTGTTCGTAGTGGCGACCCTTTCGCCATAGGCGGCTGTCGGTTACATCGTAAATAATTTTTTGAAACGCGATCCATATTTCGGGTTTGTCTTGCCCGTTGCGGAGTGCGAGTTGCGAGCGGGTGTATACCGGTAATGAAGTTAAATTCATCAAACCAATTTATGGCTCACTAAATATTCAGCAATCTGTACGGCATTAGTAGCTGCGCCTTTACGAAGATTATCAGAAACAATCCAGCAGTTGAGCGAGTTGGCAAGTGATTCATCGCGGCGGATTCTTCCAACGAATACATCATCTTTTCCATGTGCATTAACCGGCATCGGATAAATTTTATTGACAATATCATCCTGCACTGTTACACCTGAAGTGTTACTCAGAATTTTTCTCACTTCAGTTAAATCAAAATCTTTTTCGAAAGTGATGTTCACTGCTTCGCTGTGCCCTCCCATTACCGGCACTCGCACACAAGTAGATGTGAGAGCAATACTATTGTCCATCATAATTTTTTTAGTCTCGTTCACCATTTTCATTTCTTCCTTTGTGTATCCACTTTCGAGAAACACATCCACCTGCGGCAAACAATTCAAATCTATCTGATACGGATAGGCCATTTCGCCTTTTACATTATTGCGTTCGTTCATCAACTGATTCACAGCGGCTTTTCCTGTTCCGCTTACTGACTGATAAGTAGAAACCACAATTCTTTTTATCTGGTATTTTTTGTGCAGCGGATTCAGAACCATCACTAATTGAATAGTGGAGCAATTCGGATTTGCAATAATTTTATCCGTTACAGTCAGCACCTGCCCATTAATTTCCGGAACAATTAATTTTTTTTCGGGATGCATTCGCCATGCGGAAGAATTATCAATCACTGTTGTTCCTGCTTCAGCAAACTTTGGGGCATACTCAAGAGAAACATTAGAGCCTGCAGAGAATAATGCAATCGAAGGCTTCCTTTTTATGGCTTCGCTAATTGTGATAACTGAATATTCTTTTCCCTTGAAAGAAATTTTTTGTCCGACTGATTTTTCAGAGGCAACCAGAATCA
>CANIPU010000042.1 GCA_947469485.1 Chitinophagaceae bacterium
GTATCAAAACAATTTCCGAATTCATCAATCTCCAATTCAAAACCATCTTCGTTTTTATTATAATACGAATTGGCACAAGCAATTATCTGGTCAACCACCAATGGAGATTTGCTCATGATCTTTTGCAAAATCTGCTTGCATTTCGGAATTAATTCTTCCAATGTTGTTACATGATTTACCAAACCTAAACGCAATGCTTCTTCAGCATTAATCATATCGGCAGTGAGCAGCAACTCAATTCCTTTCGCCATGCCTACATACCGAAGCAATCGTTGTGTGCCGCCATATCCGGGAATCACGCCAAGCGTAACTTCGGGCTGACCGAATTTTGCATTCTCACTCGCAAGCCGCATGTGGCAGCTCATTGCGAGTTCGCAACCACCACCCAATGCAAACCCATTCACCGCAGCAATTACAGGTTTAGAACATGATTCTATTTTATTGAAAATACGATGACCGTTCGCACTCATTTCTTTTGCTTTCTCCGAAGTGAAATTGCTGAATTCTGCAATATCAGCACCTGCCGCAAATGCTTTTACTCCCGAACCGGTGATGATTACTCCGCGTACTTCATCATTGTCATAAACATCATCAAATGCTTTATCAATTTCACCAAGCAACTGAATATTCAGCGCATTCATTTTGTCGGGACGATTGATGGTGATGGTTGTGATTCCATCTTCAGTACTTACTGTAATTAATGAGAAGTCCATTTCTTTTTTTATGATTTTATTTTTTGAATTATAACCTGAAGGGTGATTTTAAAAACTTCTGTTCTGCTTCACCCAATCTTTTATGTAGCTGACAATATCATCAGTGTGTGCACCGGGTGGAAATAATTTTCCAACGCCCATTTCATTTAATGTTTTCATGTCTTCATCGGGAATTATTCCACCGCCAGTTACTAATACATCATTCATTTCTTTTTCCTTCATCAGTTTCATGATTTTAGGAAATACAGTCATGTGTGCTCCTGATAATATGCTGATGCCAATAGCATCCACATCTTCCTGCAACGCGCTGTTCACAACCATTTCAGGAGTTTGCCGCAAACCGGTATAAATCACTTCCATACCTGCATCGCGCAAGGCGCTTGCAATAAATTTTGCTCCACGGTCGTGACCATCCAAACCAACTTTTGCAACTAATACCCTTATCGGACGCATGATGAATTTTTGAAAAATTATTTTAAAACAAAACTGATAGGTAATGTGAATTGTACAGGAACATTTTTTCCGAACTGTGAACCAGGAATCCATTTTGGCATAAGTTTCACAACCCGGATTGCTTCTTCCGAAAGACCCTCAGGCAAACCTCTGATTACTTCAACATTTGAAACATCTCCAGCAGGGGTTACAATAAATCTTACATAAACTTTCCCTTGAATATTTTTATTTCTTGCTTCTTCAGGATATCGTAATGAGTCTGACAAAAATCTTAACATGGCCTGTTCACCACCTGGGAATATTGGCATTTTCTCAACCATTGTTAAAACTTCTTTTCGTTGATCGGTTGAATCCGAGGGTGCCCCATCTCCATCTGTTATATTTCCATAAGACATTTGTTCTGGGGTTAGTTGTCCGTATGTTCTGAAAACAGATACCAGAAGTAGAAAAATCGTTAAAAACTTACTGAACATACTGAATTTATCTTTTATCTTTTTTAAGTTTTTCCTTTTCAAATTTCTCCTCCAGTTTTCTATCCTTTACATTTTTATTTAAGAACCCATTCAATTCATCAAGTGATACACTTGAAATCAATTGTCCGAATTTATTAAACCTGATATCCAATCCCTGCAATTCAGGATTCACTTTGGCAATGTCTTCTTTCTTTTTTGATTTCTTTTTCATACTGAAATCATTTTATCAAATTCAGCTTCTGCCTTTGCCATTCGTTCAATACTTTTTTCTTTTCCGAGTAATGATGCTAATTCATAAACCGCAGGCCCGTTTTTTGTTCCGCTCAACATGATTCGTAAAACGGGAAGCACATCACCAGTATTCAGGTTCTTTTCTTTCACGAATGAATGTAAAAAAGTATCGAGCGCTGAAAATGAAAAATCTGTTTGTGCTGCAAGTGAAGCGCTCAATTCTTTCATTATTGCTTTTGTTTTTTCATTCCATTTTTTCTTCACAACCTGGTCATCGTAAACAGTTGGTTCGGTGAAAAAATAAAAGCTGTTATCCCAGAATTCTGAAATGAAAGTGCAGCGTTGTTTTAATGATTCACAAATGGCAACTATATGTTCGTCAGAATCAGTAATTCTTTTTTCTGTTAAAACTTTTTTGAATTCTGCAGCCAGGATTTTGCTGTCTGCCTTCTTCATGTATTCGTGGTTGAACCACTTCGCTTTTTCGAAATCGAATTTCGCTCCGGATTTTCCGATGTGTTCAATGGTGAAGAGTTGAATCATTTCTTCCATTGAAAACAATTCTTGCTGCACGCTTCCCGGATGCCAGCCAAGTAATGCAATCATGTTTGCAAATGCTTCCGGAAAAAATCCTCTTTCGCGAAATCCAATACTGTTTTCTTTTGTTTCAGGGTCAGTCCAATTAAGAGGGAAAACAGGAAAACCTAATCGGTCTCCATCGCGCTTGCTTAATTTCCCATTTCCATCAGGGCGGAGTATTAATGGCAGATGTGCAAAGTGCGGCATTACATCTTCCCAACCTAAATATTTATATAACATCACATGAAGCGGGGCAGAAGGCAACCATTCTTCACCACGAATAACATGTGTGATTTTCATAAGGTAATCATCCACCACATTGGCCAGATGATAAGTTGGCATTCCATCGCTCTTGAATAAAACTTTATCATCTAATTGCGATGATTGAAAAACCACCCAGCCGCGAATCAAATCCTGTAACTTGATTTCTTCTTTACGCGGCATCTTCATTCGAATCACAAACTGTTCCCCGTTTGCCAATTTAGTTTTTACTTCATCGTGTGGAAGCACCAGTGAGTTCTTCATATAATCGCGCGTTGCTGCACCGTACTGAGGATTCGGAATACCAGATGCTTTCATTCGTTCACGCATAGCTTCCAATTCTTCAGGCGTATCAAATGCATAATAAGCATAACCACTTTCTATTAACTGGTCGGCGTATTGACGATATAAATGCTTTCGCTCACTTTGCTTATATGGACCATAATCTCCTCCAATTCCTGGACCTTCATTATGTGTAATACCGCACCACTTGAGAGATTCAAGCATATAATTTTCAGCTCCTTCCACAAATCGTGTTTGATCAGTGTCTTCAATTCGTATAATGAATGTTCCTTTATGTTTTTTTGCAAAAAGGAAATTATATAATGCTGTTCTAACACCTCCAAGGTGTTGCGGCCCTGTCGGACTCGGGGCATATCTGACTCTTACCGGTTTTTCCATAATCAGCGGCAAAAATAACTAAAGGCAAAGGATAGGCAATTGAAAGAAATTAATCAGGCAGAAATTCTACTTCTTTAAAACCATATGCACTCCAGCCGGTTTTAGTTTCCAGTAATATTTTCCCCTCGGGATTTAAGCCAACAATTTTTGCTTTAATTTTTCCTTCTGAGGTTCTATAAAAATGATCTTCTTCTAACCTGTATAAAGCAGCCATATAATCTTTTTGTAATTGCTGAATTTCATTTCTCCTTAGTTGTAAATATCGTGATTCAACCTGCTCTGCAATTTTCTCTAAAACACCTTCAATAAAATATTCTTTCTTTCCAATCGCCTTAAGGGAAATTGGATTACCGGCTGAATCCGGAAATTCATTTTGATTAACATTAACCCCGATACCAATGATTGAATGTTGCAACCAGTTTCCTGAAACACTGTTTTCAATTAGAATTCCGCATAATTTTTTATCCTTGAAAAGAATATCGTTGGGCCACTTAAGTTTTAAATCTTTTTCAGTTAATAATTTTAATGCATCATAAATTCCTAATGAAACGGCCTGATTTAAAAAAAATTGACTTTTTGCTTTGATAAAATGAGGCTTATAAATAATGCTTGCTAACAAATTTTTTCCTGGGTCGCTTTGCCACACTTTCCCCGAATAACCACGACCGGCTGTTTGATTTTCAGCAATGACAATGGTTCCTTCAGCAACATTTTTTTGTTGAAGCAAAAGTGAAGCAAACATGTTGGTTGAAAGAGTTTCGTCCAATCTATGAATTACTTTTCCTGTGAAAAGAGTATTACGAAATGAGGCAATCAATTTGGAATGATTAATTTTGTTATCAAGTCACCAAAAATAAAGCAATTAGAAGTTTTGAAAGTAGCTAAAAAGACAACAACAAAAAAAACTGCAACCAAGGCCGTTGCAAAAAAGACAATTAAAAAGAAATCACCAACTAAAACTGTAGCAAAACGGCAGACAAAAACTAAACCTGCTACTTTATCAGTCAATGATGTCATAATTGAAAGTATTCTTGAAAAAAAAGGAGAAAAAATTACCAGCATTGATTTTAAAAAAATTCCGGATACTGCAGCACGATATTTCATTATTTGTGAAGCAGATTCAACAACTCAGGTGAGGGCTATAGCACATAATGTTTCGGCCAGAACAAAAGAAATTCTGAATGAAATTGCATGGCACACTGAGGGAATTGCACAATCGGAATGGGTATTGATAGACTATGTGACAACTGTTGTTCACATTTTTTTAAAATCGACACGCGAATTTTATCAATTGGAAGATTTGTGGAGCGATGGAATTGTAAAAGAACATAATGACTAATACTTTGTTTAAATAATAACACATACAAAAGACAACACATGGCAGATAATCAGAAAGAGGATATTGAAAAGCAAAAAGGTAAAATGAATATTAAACCACCAAAGATTAACATCTATTGGGTATACGGAATTATTGCTGTTATTCTTCTTGCAGTGCAATTTATTGGATTTAAACCCGATTCAGTTCCTATCAGTTGGGAAAAATTTAATACTGAAATGCTGCAGAATCATGAGGTAGAAAAACTTGAAGTTGTAAACGGCAAAACAGTTGAAATTTATATTAAAAAAGACCGGCTGTCTGATGAAAAATATAAAAAGGTTTCAAAAACCAATATTAATACGGTTAATGAAGGACCTCACTATTTCTTTAACATATTAAGTCCCGATGATTTTTCAAAAAAATTGGATGCAGCTCAACAGAACTTTGCCGATAGCGACCGGGTTCCTGTATTTCCGGTAGAAAGAGCAAACTGGGGAGATTGGGTAGGAATTGTTCTTCCAATTATTGTAATAATTGGTTTATGGTTATTTGTAATGCGTCGTGTTTCTGGTGGAATGGGCGGCGGAGGCGGACAGATTTTCAATTTTGGAAAATCAAAAGCAACTTTATTCGATAAGGGAACCAAAGTGAATGTAACATTTAATGATGTTGCTGGGTTGGATGAAGCAAAAGAGGAAGTAATGGAAATAGTTGATTTCCTGAAAAACCCTAAAAAGTACACATCTCTTGGAGGAAAAATTCCTAAAGGTGTTTTATTAGTTGGTTCGCCCGGAACCGGAAAAACATTGTTGGCCAAAGCAATGGCTGGTGAAGCACAGGTTCCATTCTTTTCCATTTCAGGTTCTGATTTCGTAGAACTTTTTGTTGGGATTGGTGCATCCCGTGTTCGCGATTTATTTAAGCAAGCACGAGAGAAAGCGCCATGTGTAATTTTCATGGATGAAATTGATGCAATTGGTCGTGCCCGAGGTCGAAATGTGATGCAAGGCGGAAACGATGAAAGAGAAAATACTTTGAATGCTTTGTTAGTTGAGATGGATGGTTTTGCAACCGATGCAGGGGTAATAATTCTTGCTGCGACAAACAGGCCTGATGTGCTTGACCCGGCATTAATGCGCCCGGGAAGATTTGACAGACAAATTTCTATTGACAAACCGGATATAGTTGGTCGTGAACAGATATTTAAAGTGCATGTGAAAAATGTGAAGACTGCGAAAGAAATGGATGTAAAAGGCCTCGCCGAACAAACTCCAGGATTCGTAGGTGCCGATATTGCAAATGTTTGTAATGAAGCAGCTTTGATTGCAGCGCGCCGTGGTAAAAAAGAGGTTGAGTTGGCTGATTTTCAAGATGCAATTGACCGCGTGATTGGTGGTTTGGAAAAGAAAAATAAAATCATTAGTCCCGACGAGAAAAAAATTGTTGCTTATCATGAAGCTGGACATGCTATTTGCGGATGGTACCTGGAATATGCTGATCCATTAGTAAAGGTTAGTATTATTCCTCGTGGTGTTGCTGCATTAGGTTATGCTCAGTACAATCCAAAAGAGCAATATTTATATACCACCGAACAAATGAAGGATATGCTTTGCATGACTTTAGGTGGCCGTGCTGCTGAGGAAATTATTTTCGGAAAAATTTCAACTGGCGCACAAAATGATTTAGAGAAAATTACTAAAATGACATATGCCATGATTACCATCTATGGCATGAATGATAAAATCGGTAACATTTCGTATTACGATCCTCAGAATGAATATGGATTCACTAAACCATATTCAGAAGAAACTGCAAAAATAATTGATCAGGAAGTTCGTAAATTGATTGATGAAATGTATGTGCGCACTAAAAAAATACTGATGGAAAAACGCGATCAGTTAGAAGCATTAGCACAAGAACTTTTGAAAAAAGAAGTGTTGTTTCAGGTTGATTTAGAAAGATTGATTGGTAAGCGTCAGTGGGAAATTAAGCACGCTCCGGTAGTTGAAGCTCCAAAGGAAGAGGTGGAAGATAAAAAAGCTGAAACTGTTACTGAGCCAACTCAGGAATCAAATATTGAGTGGAATCCGAAATTAGATCCGCCACTCGCTTAAATAATTTTAGAATAATAATTTTTAAAGGCAACCAGCAATGGTTGCCTTTTTTGTTTTTAATATATTTCTCACCGGTTGAATAATAAACAGCAAAGTTTGTAGTTTGACATCCGTAAAACACAGTCTTAAATGGAAAAACCATCTGTATTCGAACGCTTTAATAATTGGGTGCGCCGCTCTGTTACACTCAAACTTTTAACAATTGCCTTTCTTATTTTACTATTAATTATTCCAACCGAAATGCTCACTTCACTGGTGTATGAGCGCCAGAGTTTGCGTGATGGGGCAATGGAAGAAGTAAGTTCAAAGTGGGGCGAAAGCCAAATAATTGGTGGTCCTGTACTTTCCATTCCATACTATACTTACTCCAAAGATTCGAAAGGAGTGGAATATCGCGAAATCAACTACGCTCATTTCTTACCAGATGAATTGAATATTACAGGAACAGTAACACCTGAAAAGCGCGCACGCGGAATTTTTGTTGTGGTGCTTTACAATACAAAGCTGCATGTGAAAGGGAAATTTTCTTATCCCAATATAAAAGCGCTCACCATTGCTCCCGAAAACTATTTGTTCAACAAATCATTTATTTCCCTTGGCATTTCTGATATGAAGGGAATAAATGACAACATCAATGTCAAGTGGAACGATTCATCATTCAACATCAATCCCGGATTACCAACTCATAATATTCTTGCTTCGGGCGGAGGTTTTGAATTTGATTTAGGAAATAAAGAAACTTACAATTTCGAATTCGATATTAATGTGAACGGAAGCACCTCGCTCAGCTTTCTTCCGTTCGGAAAAGAAACAACTGTGGCTTTGCAATCAACATGGGATAGCCCGAGTTTCGAGGGTTCATTTTTACCCGACACAAGAGACATCAGCTCAAAAGGATTTACTGCAAACTGGAAAGTGTTACAGTTGAATAGAAATTATCCTCAGCAAGGTTTAGGTGCTTACATACCCGGAACCAATACTGATGAATATGGAAACAACGATAGCGGCTCTGCATCTTTCGGGGTTAAATTATTATTGCCGGTTGATGAGTATTTAAAAACCATGCGCTCAGTAAAGTACTGCCTCATGTTCATCATCATCACCTTTCTTTCATTCTTCTTTATTGAAGTGCTGAACAAAAAACGAATTCACCCGATACAGTACTTGCTTGTTGGATTTGCGGTGTGTTTATTTTATGTATTGCTACTTTCCATTTCAGAGCACATGCAATTCAATACGGCATATCTTGTTGGAAGTATTGCCATCCTGTCGCTCATTACATTTTATGCGAAGCATGTTTTTCAAAACACAAAACTTACTGTGGTGTTCTCCGCCCTGCTCGCCTTGCTCTATGGTTTCTTTTACTCGTTACTGCAACTCGAAGATTATTCATTGCTGCTCGGAAGCATTGGCTTGTTCCTCATTCTCTCCACCATCATGTACCTCACACGAAAAGTGAACTGGTACAACATCACCGGAGAGAAAACGGAAGAATAGATTTCTCTTATTGAGTTTAGCACTGAGGTTCATAGAGAATACATTTAACTGGGAGTTAAAGGAGTAATACAAAAGGAGTTCTAGGAGTTTTGTATAGAGATACCTGATATGAGCATCTGGAATGTGATTTCGAGTCGGGTAGTATATGAATTATACATGCATCATTTGTTTTATTTTTAGCATCAATATTTTAAAATAAAGAATCAATAATTTATTTTAGTGCATCACTGTTTTAATATAATTATTCATTTAATATAATTTTTGCGTCAATAATTAAATTTACTAAATCATCTTATTTATTTTTATATTCAATATTATTATTTTTAGGTTCAGTATTTTTAATTATTGATTCAATTTTAATAATTCATTTATCAATATTACTATTGTGTTGGCGGAGATGGGTTCGGAGTGGTGAGATGTTTATTTTTAGCGCTAAAACACAGATTAATGAAAATAAGATACCATTGTACTCAGGCAGAATTGTATTCGGTTTGTGATTCAATTATCAGGAACCTGGATGGGAAACTTGCGGATTTTGTTGCTTACAAGGGAAAATATACTGCGGGTTTTGTAACTGACTTGCAGGGGAAACTTGAAACTGCACAGAACCTTGGTGACTTTCAGCTGCGTGGGACGGAATCAGAGACGGATAGGATTGATTTGCTGGAACTGAATAAAAAATGTTTGCTGAACTTTCAGTTTTTGCAGGGATATATTGATGGTGCATGGAAGGGTGCTGAGGAGCGGAGCATTATGAAGGAAGCTGCAGGGCATAAATATTATAAACCTGCTTCGCAAAATAACTGGGAATATACTGAGGGTATGAACTCGAATGCGATGCAATTTATTACGGCGCAGAGTGTGGTGTTACAGGATGGCGGTATGAATATGCCTGCTGCATTTGCAACTACTTACAGTGATGATGCTAAAGCTTACAGTAAAAAGTATGGTGAGTTTTTACATGCCACGCAAACGGGAGTGGCAACACAAGAAAAAATAAAAGCGAATAATGATTTGCATGCTGTAGTGATGGCGGTGTGCGATGATGGCAAGCGTGTGTTTGCTCATGATGGCGGAAAGCTAAACCTGTTTGTGTGGCGGCGCGTGTTGGAGATTGTGACTCCGGCGGGAAGTGCGGGGCTGCGTGTGTTGGTGATGAATAAAAACGGTGAAGTGATTAAGGGAGCGAAGTTTAGTGTGTGGAAGAAAATTGCTGCGAAGCGTGGAAGGAAGAATAAGAGTTCAAAGTTTAAAGTTCAAAGTTTAAAGGGAGATGTGATGGCGACTGCTCCTTATAAGAGCGGAGTGAGTGGTGATGATGGTGTGGTGTTACTGAAGACTGTGGAGCGTGGAAAATATTTGTGGAAGATTTCTGCGGATGGAGCGCAGGATATTACGGGTGAGAAAAGAGTTTTGCGCGGAGCGGTTAGCAGGATGAAGATTGTGATTGAATAGAAGCCGATCTAAACCGAGACTCAAAAAAAACGCAGGGTCTCCTTGCAGGAAGACCCTGCTGGGACGGAATTGATTACATCAATAATGACCCCGATGATTTAATAGAAAAAGAAAATTCAGAGAGAAATAAAAAAAATAAAAACAGTAATTCAAGTAAGAAGGAATTTATTGAGGGCGGTGTAGATGTATTTCAAAAGAAGACTCTATCGTTGGTAAAACAAGGTGAGAAGTTTAAACAACTGAATAATTCAGGAATGAGTGTGAAAGAGATAGCTGAAAAATATGGATACACACCACAGGCAATTCGTGATTGTTTAAAATTAGCAGATGCATCCTTAGATATTAAAAAGGTAATTGAGAATGGACAATTAGCGGGGTATGCAGCTTTGATGCTTATTAAAGATGGAAGAAATTCAAAAGAGCAACTCAGAATATTTTATGAGGCAAAGAAAAAAAATAGAGATGGTGAACGAGTTACTGTAAGTGATATTAAGAAAGCATTGAGAAAGAAATAAAAACCTGCTGGTGAAAACACCACAACTGTTCGGAAGAAATTAGTCAGGTGGTTTTGAGAAAAGATTATCAAATATAACAGGGTCTCCTCCGGTCATGATGACAATATCGCGAGTGATGGATTTTTCAAGCTCTTGTACAAATTTCAAC
>CANIPU010000043.1 GCA_947469485.1 Chitinophagaceae bacterium
AATATTTATTGTCTTGAAGGTTATTCAAAATTCTGGATTTAGTGGTATCCCTCCATTGTAAATCAAAATATTCTTTTAATTGCTCCTGAATATTTTTATCAAGAATCGGAATAGCTAATTCTATTCTTAAATCCAGATTGCGAACCATCAAATCAGCTGAACTCAGATAGTAAATCGGTTTACCGCTGTTTTCAAAAATCATAAATCGGGTGTGTTCCAGATACCGATCAACTATACTCCTTATTTCAATATTGCCTTTTAATTCCGGATTTTCCGACAATAAAGCGCAAGTGCTTCTAATCAGCATTTTAATTTTTACACCTGCCTTGGCAGCACGCTGTAAAAGATCAACCATTTCACGGTCAGCAAGGTTATTCAACTTGATAATGATAGAAGCATTGATTCCTCTTTTTGCATTTTCAATTTCTGATTCAATTAATTTTACAAATCGTTTTCGCATTTGCATTGGAGCAACCAAAGAATGATTGTAATGAGTTGCTTTATAATTATTTTCTAAAAATGAAAACAAACCTTCTATTTCTGTTGTTATATTTTTATCAGCTGTAAACAATGCATGATCAGCGTATATTCTCGATGTGTTTTCATTATAGTTACCTGTGCTAATATTTGCATACAAAACTTTTTTTCCTTTTTCACTTCGTGTAATCAGGCACATTTTACTGTGCACCTTTAAGCCCTGTACTCCAAGAATTACATGAGCTCCTTCTTCTCTTAATCTATCACTCCATTTAATATTTGCTTCTTCATCAAATCGTGCTTGTAATTCCATAACAACAGTTACATCCTTTCCGTTTTTAACGGCATTAATCAAAGCATTCACAACTTTGGATTTGGAAGCCAATCTGTACATAGTGATTTTAATGGAAGATACTTTCGGATCAATAGCAGCCTCACGCAACATGTCAATGAAATGTTCGAAACTGTGATAGGGATAATGAACGAGAATATCTTTTTGTTTAATTACTGAAAACAAACTTTTTCCAAATTCAAAATCAGCATGAGATAATGGTGGCTCACTTTTATATATCAAATGAGATTTTCCTAAAACCGGAAATTGCATGAAATCCTTAAAGTTATGATATCGGTGCCCAGGAATAATATTATCATCACCAATTTTTAAATGAACACGACGCAATAAATAATGCAGCAATTCAATATCTATATCCTGGTCGAAGCTGAAACGAACTGGCTTGCCCTTTTTTCGTTGCTTTATTCCTTTTGAAATTTTTTCCATCAGGCTCTCACTGATGTTTTCTTCAATAGCTATTTCTGCGTCTCGTGTAATTTTTATAGTGTAGGCCGAAAAAGTATCATAAGGTAAAATGTTAAAGATTTCTTTCAGGCCAAACCGTATAATGTCGTCAAGCATTATAATATGCTTTTGTCCGTTTTTTTCAGGAAGAACTAAAAACCTTGAAATATTATCACTTGGAATTTCAATTAATGCATAACGCGATTTGTTTTTTTTTGAAGAGTCGGAGAGGAGTACTGCTAGATATATAGAGCGGTCTTTTAAATAGGGAAATTCAGGAATTGCATCAATCATTATTGGTACTAAAGAACCTCGAACTTCTTGCCTGAAATAATTGGTGACAAACTCAATTTGATCATCCTTTAATTGTTTTTCATTAATGATGAAAATGTTTTCCTTCTCTAACTCAACTATTAGTTTCTTATAAGTTGCCTCAAACTTTGCCTGTTGTTTTATAACTTTGGCATATATATCATCAATTATTTTTCTTGGAGTTTCTCCTAAAACTTTTTTAGCTTTTTTCCCAAGCATTTCCATTCTGCTTAAGGTTGCAACTCGAACCCTGAAAAATTCATCTTGATTATTACTGAATATTCCAAGAAAACGAATTCGCTCAATCAATGGCACACTTTCATCCATTGCCTCCTGAAGTACCCTCTCATTAAATGAAAGCCAACTTAATTCTCTGTTAAGATATTTCACTAAAGTTAATTTTAGTTGATGCTGATTTAACATGATCAACAATCCTGCAAAGTAAAAGCATAATGGTTAATGAAAATTTAACATTGAGAGAATCAGAAAAAAAAATATTTAAAAATCATTAAATAAATAAAACAAAAAGAGGCCGCACTTTGGCGACCTCTTTTTGAGTGTTTTAAGTAATTAAGGCTATTCAATCACTAACTGACGGCGAACCGAGATGTTGTTTACATCAGTTAACTGAAGAATGTAAGTTCCTTTGCTGAATCCTGAAAGATTCAATAGGTTTATTTGAGAATTGTTCGATAAAACTTTTCTTCCTAATAAATCCAAAACTTCAATGCTGTTATAATTAAAATTAGTTTGAACATTAAATATTCCGTCAGATGGATTCGGGAATACATCGATACCTATGTTTGAATCAAGAGTTGAAATACCTGTTGAAACATGAGCTATTACAGGCGTGCGATCGCTTACACAAGTAAAAGTTGGTTTTTCAATGTTCCAATCATAAAAATAATAGTAATAACCATTTCCTTGATTTGAACCGGTAAGTGTAACAAAACCAGGAATTGTATAGGGATAAGAAACTCCAGAACTACTGCGTTGTAAGCGCGGAGAGGCATACCCAAAATTAGCCGTATTTACTGTCGCATCTGTTGTTAATGAATAACCGGTTCCAACTGGAAGATTGAAGTTTAAAGTAATAATTGTTGAATCAGCTGGAAGAAATACACTCATACTATCTAAAATAGCTCCTCCACCGTCAGTTAAAACAATTCTTCTGGTTGCAGCTGAATCAGTATAAACTTTTACAGTTTTTAAAATACAAACTGAATCAACATCAAAAATAATCGAACCATTGGTTGTAGTTGCTGAGCTAAACATTGAACTTCCAGTATGCATAAATTGTCCGGTTGTGCCAGTACCTCCTCCATTTACTTGGCGGTCTTCAGCATAGTAGGTTGTTGTTGCAGTAAGCACTGGTGTTGTAAAGCTATTTCCGGTTCCTAATTCTGTACCTCCACTCATTAAATCAAACCAATGAACATCAGTTCCGGTTGCGGCTAAAGTTGCTGTCGTATTAATTGAAATGAAATCATCGGTTCCTATTGGTTCAACAATATCAATTACATTTACAACAATTGAATTAGAAGTCCAAACCTGACATGCACCTTGTATATCTACTGTATATGTTCCAGAAACTGCAGCTTCAATAGATTGAGTAGTTGCACCATTTGACCATGTATAGGCATTTGCAGAAGTTGAATTTAAAGTAACAGTTTCTCCTTTACAGAAAGTTAATTCTCCGATTGAAGAAATGGTAGGAGTTTCATCGGGACTATTAATAACATTAACAGAAGCAGGATAAACACTGCATGTTCCGTTTGAAAGCTGAACATTATAGCTGCCGGTTGTAGTTACATTAATGCTTTGAGTAGTTTCTCCGGTTGACCATAAGTAACTGCTAAATCCATTTGGTGCATTTAGAGTAAGTGAGTTTCCTGCACAAAGCACTGGTTGTCCCGTATATGAAATATTTCCTGATTCAAGATTGCAGCCGGTTTCAACATTTGTGATGAATTGATCTGCAGATAAATTGTAAAGTTTATTGGTAATTCCTGAAGGGTAACGAATAATGGCCGAATCAACAATCGTATTTGCACCAAGTCCAAAATGAAGATTAAAGGTGTTTTCAGTACCATATGATTCACCTGCGCGAGCTTCTCTGATCTGTTTTCCTAAAGCAGTATATAAAACCACATTTGCTCCAACTGCGCCCTTGTTGCTAACAGTTCCAACTAAATTAAAAGTAATCCAGTGGTTGCTATGATCGTTATTAAGATAAATAGCATCATCTGTAGTTCCGGGAGATGTGTAAATAGAATTATAACAACCCAACACATCAATAGCACCATCATGATTCAAATCACCGGTAGCGAATGATCCAAGCACACCAGGAAATATAGTGTTATCATATTTTGTGAAAGTCATGTTTCCATTATTCTTAAACATGATGTCTCTTGTACCTGTTAAAATTATATCCTGAAAACCATCATTGTTGAAGTCCTCAATTTGGGATTCAATTTCAAATGTGGTTCCAATATCAAATCCTGAAGAAGCGGTGATGTTTGTGAAGTGGCCTGTGCCATCATTCTGCCACATTTCAGAAATTTCTGTGTAGCTTGTACGAATCAAATCAAAATCGCCATCGTTATCAAAATCACCAAAATTGGTCGTCCATGATTGAGCTCCGAAATCAGGGCATATAAAATCAATCAATAATGAATCCTGATCACCTTGATTTATATCATCATAGTCACCTGTAAAATGATAAGTACCATCGTTTATGTGAAGAATATCATGGCGCCTCATATCACTTGCCTGATTAACAGGTTGGCGGCATTTTGAAACATAAAAATCAAGATCTCCATCAGTATCATAATCGCTCCAGGTTGTACCATAATTTCCGGAATCATCAGTGTTACTTACATTTGTATTTAAGATATTTAAAGACAAAGCAGTTGAAGCAACTGTTGAAGAGTTACTGAGAATATAAGTTCCAACTCCACCTGTACCTGTACCAAAAGAAACGATTTTGCAATTTGAAATAACACCGGCGCCAGACAAATAAAATCCAAGTTTAATAGTTCCGTTTGTCATGGAAGTTACTGTTAAAACATTGCCAGAAATACTACCTGTAAATTGTGTCATAGCAGGAAAATTCCCTGCGCCATCATTCAACCATATTTTAGATTCACCAACATCATGACAGCCGTAAATATCAAGCCAACCATCATTATCAAAATCACCTAGTGTTACATTCTGTAAAAAAATACTTGAAAGCGGTAAATTAATTGCAGCACCCATTGCACCGGAAGCATTGCACATAAATAATTTTACTGATCCATTTCCACCAAGAATATCCAGATATCCATTGTGATCAAAATCTCCAGCGGCCATTCCCCAAGCCCATCCGCTTCCACCACCGAAATCACCTATGTGTAGGGTGGAATAAGAACCATCTGCGTTTTGTTTTTCGACAAATACATCGTGTGCCTGATCAAGAATTATTAGATCATCAAGGCCATCACTATTCCAGTCAGCTACTGTAACAGGGCATCCACTGTGATAATTAGAATTAGGCATCACAGTACTATTTGCATTTGTGAAACTGAATTGGGCAAATGTTATTGCCGGTAAAATCATTAACACAAATGAAAATGCAATTTTTGAAATTAATTTTTGCATGCGAAAAAATTGAGTTTTAAAATTGGTTTGAATTGGAAATAAATGTAATTATTTATTTAATAA
This sequence comes from Chitinophagaceae bacterium, assembly GCA_947469485.1. GTDB lineage: Bacteria > Bacteroidota > Bacteroidia > Chitinophagales > UBA10324 > UBA10324. The sequence goes on from CANIPU010000043.1 coordinate 5,288, forward strand.
AAAAAATCGTTTTTTATAATCGGAGCACTTTAAAAATATTTGTACCAGTTGAATTTAATACTTTGATGTAATAGATTCCTTTTTCATAAGGAAGCATTAAGTCGGAAATTAAATTTGAATTTTTTCCGTTGCCTGTTGAAATTAATTTGCCATCAGAAGAATATACTTCAAAAGAAATTATCCCAATACCTTTTATTGAAATCAATCCTGAGGTTGTAGGAGATGGAAATACTGAAATTGAATTTGAATTATTTGCATTTTCAATACTTGATGGCAATTGTAGGTTCAATAGTTCTTTACTTACACACATTACTGGAGTCTTATCAGCAGATTGATACATGCTTTTAAAAGTATCAATCAATTCTGTTGAATATGAAAACATTTCCTGAAGCCATCCGGGAGGAACCGACTGATAAAATACTTTTGTGTAAACATTTACTACACCGTCGTATCCATTTGTAGGAATATGAAAATGAATAATATCTTTTCCGTTACCTTCTACACCTGAAGTATTTTTGTTGAAGTCAGCATCAGCCAAGGCTTCATTATCAATCTTAGCAGTATCATAAGAATAATGTGAAGTAGTAAAACCATTTGGAACTAATCTGTTATCTTTTAAAACATTTGCTGCCCTTTCCAAAACAGTGGTTTTATTATTATTTACATCCCCAATCACCATTTCATAAATCTGAGTTTGGGCCTGCATTTTTATTATGTTATGATGTTTTTCATATGGAGCTCCTACATTGTTAACCTCGTAATTACTTCCAAAAATTCCGGATTTAAATAAAGTATCTCCATTGGATTTTAATACCACAAACTGAACAACTGCACGACGGGATGGATAACCTGATGGAAATTTATGTCCGACCTTATTAGTCAGAGTCACACTGAAATATGCAGTATCGGTTTTTAAACTATCAGTATTTAATGATAACGAAATTGAATTTTTTGTAAGATTATTAGATGTATAAAGAAGCGTTGAATCAAAATATGGGTCGGGTACCTGAATTCCCAGATAGGTTTTATTTGCTTTTAAAATATTCAACATAAAATAATTTGCTCCTGCAAACTGATGGAGATTAAAGGGAGAACGACCCGTTAATGCAAGTATCTGATTGGCAATTACTATTTGTTCCTCTAACTGAGGCATATGACAAGTCTGACAATAAATTTCCTGAGAAGGGTAAACAGAATTAATGTATTCATGGTAAGTAGCTTGTTCAACAAAAGTTCCGCCTGTCGAATTTCCACTTAGGTCTGCAGTATTGGTAATAAGAGTATGGCATGCTGAACACAAAGGTGATTTTGACATGTGATCACTATAGGTTGGAGTCATTCCTACATATAATTGCATTGGACCAACAAACGGATTTGTAAACGGGCCATAAATTTTCTTTGTGGTATCATATGGAATATCTCCTGAGAACCTCGATCCTAAACCTTCTGTACCTATAATATGGCAAGACATACATGAAATTCCTTCAATACCAAGTGTATCATTAAATAAATCATTTAAGGTATAAGAGGTTGCACCATGATAAAACGCAGTAAATTTTCCCATAGGTGCATGACAATCCAAGCACTTAGTCTGGAGTTCAAGTGAATGAGAGGGATTAACTGTTATTTCATGACTGACTTTTGCATGAAAGAATGGATCACGGGCAGAGTTTGCCATCATTGTTGAACGCCAATCGTCAAAAACATTTACATCGTTTCCAAGAAAATCAATATTTGCTAAATGAGTAGAATCGTATCCGTGACATCCATTACACAATTTAGCTCCTATGAAGAATTCACCGGAATCAATTACGGCTCTGTCATGACTGTACTTTAAGGTTTCATAATTTGAATTCTGATTGGCATTAATAAGAGAAAAGCCTGCAATAAGAATTATAGCAAATAAAAAAGTTAAAGTGTGCTTTAATTTAATCATGTAAAAAAAGTCAGTTCAATTACTTAATAAATCAGTCTGCAGTTTAGTTATTGTTTTATAAACTTATCTGTAAACTCTATTGTGCCGTTTTCCGAAATACGAATAAAATAAATTCCCTGATTCAACCATTTGATATTTAATGTTGAATGATTTCCAGAGGCAGGAATAGAAATAATTTCTTTTCCACTTAAATCAGAAATTGATATTGTTCCATTGTTTAAAACAGGAAAAGTTAAATTTAAATTATCTGAAGAAGGATTAGGGGAAAATTTAACTGAATTTTTATCAAACAAAATGGAAGTGGATAAAGGTAAATAGGTACATGGGGTTGAGTCAGCACAAATAGTTAAGTGAAAAGTTACAGTATCAATTTCAGCCGGAATGTCCATATCCCACACCAATATTTTAGCAGTAGGTGTTCCGGAAAAATGAGTCATTCCGCTATTGCCGAATTTTAAGAATGTAGTATCACCAGGACCAATTGTAGCCATTGTAGTTACAATTGAAGGAATTCCTAGATAACAGTTGAAATTATCGCACATTGAATATTGGAATTCCCAGCAACTATCCATTGGGTTTTCAATTGCTTGCCACTGCATTCGCAAACTGTCAGTTTTTTCATTCTTCATATGAACATAAAATTCATCATAATCATTACATAAAGGGGTAATGTTCTGAACTTTAGAATCAATAAAGCTGAATGATTGAGCAGTTGAATTATTAATTTGAACTATTATTAAAAGAAGGAAAAAGGAAAGGCTTTTCATTTATTTAAAATGTTTGAAGAGTAAATGTAAGTTTAAGGAAACAGAAATCAAGCACATTTTTATTCAAGCTAAACAGCATCATAATCTTCATTTCAAATTGGTTTTCTATTAGGTTGGCAGGATGCTTTTATCTTTACAGCTTAAATGAAAATTTTCAGTATTAAAGAGTTGCCGGGAATCAGTTTTTCCAATGAGGAAAATGAAATCATTGTAAAAACTGCTCGCGCAGCGACAGAATTAAAAGTGTCGGCTTATCTGATAGGTGGTTATGTGCGCGATAAAATTTTAAATCGGTCTTGTAAGGATCTGGATTTTATGTGTGTGGGAAATGGAATTGAGTTCGCCGAACAAACGGCAAAACAATTTAAGCCAAAACCAACCGTAAGTATTTTCAAGCATTTTGGTACTGCGCAATTCCGCCATCAGGATATGGATGTAGAATTTGTAGGTGCACGAAAGGAATCATATTCAGAAAATTCGAGGAACCCTGCTGTTGAAACAGGAACACTCGAAGATGATTTGAGTCGACGGGATTTCACCATAAACACTCTTGCGTTTGAATTACTGAATGAAGAAGAAGGAATATTAATTGACCGCTTTTCGGGATTGAAAGACTTAGCGGCAGGAATAATTAAAACCCCGCTCGAACCGAACATAACTTTCAGCGATGATCCGTTGCGTATGATGCGCGCAATACGGTTTGCTTCACAGTTGCAATTTCTGATTGAAGAAAAAACTTTGCAGGCAATCAGTGATAACTGCGAACGCATAAAAATTATTAGTACTGAAAGAATTACTGATGAGTTCAATAAAATTTTATTGTCGCAAAAACCATCTGTTGGTTTAGACCTTCTTTATAAAACCGGAATTATGCAAATTATTTTTCCTGAATTTGTAGCACTTGCCGGAACCGAGATGAAGGAAGGCAAGGGACACAAGGATAATTTTTATCACACACTGCAAGTGATAGATAATGTTTGTTTGAAGAGTGACAACCTCTGGCTGCGATGGTCAGCAGTGTTACACGACATAGCAAAACCGGTGACCAAAAGATTTGAAGCCGGAACCGGCTGGACCTTTCATGGGCACGATGCAGTGGGAGCGAGGATGGTTTCAAAAATATTCCGCCGCTTTAAATTGCCGTTGAATGAAAAGATGAAGTATGTAGAGAAATTAGTTCTGCTTCATCTCAGGCCAATCAGTTTATCAAAAGAACAAGTAACCGATGCGGCGATTCGCAGGTTAATGTTTGAAGCCGGAGAAGATGTGGATGACTTAATGAAATTATGCAAAGCCGATATTACGAGCAAGAACGAAAAAAAAGTAATCCGCTTCCTCCGCAACTTCGAACTGGTGCAGATTAAAATGAAGGAAGTGGAAGAGAAAGACAACCTGCGCAATTTTCAACCTCCGATTGATGGTGCAATTATTATGGAAACATTCGATTTAAAACCAGGAAGAGAAGTGGGTGAAATTAAAGATGCAATACGCGAAGCAATACTCGATGGCAAACTCAATAACAATTATGAAGAAGCATATCTATTTATGTTGGAGGAAGCTGGACGAAGAGGAGTTTTTTTGAAGAAAAAATAATGTAACAGTAGTTTGTATTTTATTCCTTCACTCGCTTAAGATCTAAATCCTGGAAATCAAAACTGAAATCAATGTTAGGAGAAATACCTTTCATTTTTATGCTCTGAGCTTTTCCGTTTTCATCTAAAGAGAACAAGGCAAAAGCATCGCAATTCATATCTTGATACTCCCATTTAATTGCAAATGTATTTGCGTTATAAAAAAATAATTGCCCTGTTAGTTTCGGTGACCGGTATGATTTTATCCAAAGCTGATTTTCTTTTTCAAACACTTCTATTTTTCCAAACCAACTGTCCTGATAAACTCCAGTGAAATCACTTTTGTTAACGATTGCTTTATTGTTATTTTTTACTTTTTCCCAAACCAAATTTGTTGTGCTGTCATCTTCATTTTTAATAGACTGGAAATAAGAATAATATTTATCAGTCCAACCAAAATCAGAAAGCCCGAGATAACTATCAAGTATAGTTTGACTTACTGAAGAGAATACACCTGCGCCACCATTTTCTGTATTGGTTAAAATCACAACCCCCAGATTTAAGTCTGGAATCATTGTAACAATTGATAACATTCCTGGTAG
>CANIPU010000044.1 GCA_947469485.1 Chitinophagaceae bacterium
AGTTCACCTGTGAGATTAATGGTTACTTCTTTCGGCAATTTATAATTTGCAGCTGCAGCTGTTACATTTCCTACCACTTCCTGCGCATTGAATCCACTGAGTATGTTTGAATAAACTGTTACCACGCGTTTTTGATTGCGACGGGTTATACCTCCGTAAGTATTTGTGTAACGGATGCTTGCAACAGAACTCAAAGGCACACTACGAATGGCGCCTCCCATATTCATATCGCGGTAAGTGATTTTTAAATTCAACAATTCGCTGATGTTATTCCGTTGCTCGTCGCTCAATCGTAACATGATCGGATATTCATCATTGGCTTCTTTGAATTTTGAAACTTCTTTTCCATACAATGAATTCCGTAATGCCATTCCTATTTGTGCGGTACTTATTCCTTCACGATTTGCACGCTCACGATCAATGTCAATAACCACTTCAGGTTTACTGATTACTAAATCTGATTTTAATTCTTCCACTCCCGGAATTTGTAATGAATCAAGGTAATGAATCATTCCTTGAGAAACAGCAACCAACTGATCAAAATCATCGCATCCAATTTCGATATTTATTGGTTTACCAACCGGCGGACCATTTGCTTCTTTATCAACTGTTATTTGCACACCCGGAATTCCTTTTACAACTGCTCGAATGCTATCCAATACTTTTCCGGTTGAACCGCCATCGCGTTTTGATATGTCAACAAATGCAACAGTTACTTTTCCTTTGTTGGATGCCACACTTTTATCTCCACTGCTCGGGTCGGTAGCACCAACGGCCACATTTGAAATTACTGATTCTACTATTGGATTGTGTTCGCCAATTACTGAATAAACTTTTTTCTCTACTAGTTTAGTTATTGAATCGGTAACAGATTGGTGTGTACCAACCGGCATGTTTATATATACATAAGCAAAGTGCGGTTCACCTGCCGGAAAAGTTTCGACAGGTACATTGCGAATTATCAATGCTACTACTGAAAGAAATAATAACACAACTGTGCCTGCTAAAAGCAATGCCGGTCGTATTCCAACTAAGCACCAGGTGATAACTCTTTTATAAAAATTCTGTACACGCGGCCATGTTTTCTCCATAAAATTTCCGGTAACTTTATGCAGCACAAAACGATTAAGCAAAACCAACAGCCATAAAAACACGCCAAAATTTCCAACACCAAAGCTTCCACCGATATAAAATAAAAGTGAGATGGCTAACAGAATAATGGTTGTTACACGAAGGCTTTTATTTTTTTTCCGTTTTACTTCAGGGTCATTTTCATCTTCATGCGGCTTCATAAAATCAACAGCGAAAACCGGATTGATGATGTAAGCAATTACCAATGATGCCAGCAAAGTGATGATGAGCGTAATTGGTAAAAAGAACATGAATTTACCAATGATGCCGGGCCAAAATGCTAATGGTAAAAATGGTGAAAGCGTGGTTAGTGTTCCTGTTAATACCGGAACAAACACTTCGCCGGTTGCAATTTTTGCTGCCTTCTTGATTGGTACTTTTCCATTATCAAAAATCCGGTGTGTGTTTTCGATTACCACAATTGCATCATCAACCACAATTCCTAATGCAAGCAGGAAACTGAACAACACAATCATGTTTAATGAAAAACCAATGCCCGGTAATATTAAAAATGCAAGGAAAACAGAAAGCGGAACAGAAAGCGCAACGAAGAATGCATTGGTAACTCCCATAAAAAACATCAGCACAATTAACACCAACAGAAAACCAATGATGATGGTGTTAATCAAATCGTGCAGTGTAGTTCTCGTTGATTCACTCTGATCGCCAGTGAGTGTAATTTTTAATCCGGATGGAAAAGAATTTTTCTGCAGGTCATCAACTATCACACGCACTTTATCTGAAGCGTCAATTAAATTTTCGCCACTCCTTTTTATCACATTGAGTGTTATTACATTTTTATTTTCCAATCGAGCGTAGCTTTCCTTTTCAGCAAAAGCATCTTTCACTTCAGCAATGTCTTTAAGATATAATGTGGCGCCTGACATGCTTCGCAAAACAATGTTCTGAATCTGCTTTACATTTTTGAATTCGCCTGAAACACTGAGCGAGCGCTTCATTCCATCCATTGAAATGTTTCCGCCGGATATGGTCATATTTTCAAATGCAATGGCTCGGTCAATATCATCCAGTGTTAAATCGGCTGCCTGCATTTTGAACATATCTACATTCACTTGTATTTCTCTATTCAATGCACCAACAATATCCACTCGTGTAATTTCCTTCATGCCTTCTACTCGGTCTTTAATTTCGTCGGCATATTTTTTTAATTTATTCAAATCATAATTTCCTGAAATATTCAGGTACATAATCGGCATTTCAGAAAAATCTATTTCCTGAACTGTTGGTGGATTTTTTAAATCAGAAGGTAAATCAGATTTCGATTTATCTACTTCATCTTTTACTTTTTGCTTCGCTACGGCCACATCCACATTGGCATTAAACTCAATCACAATGTTGCTGAAATCCTGAATGGAATTGCTGGTCATTTTTTTCACACCATTGATACTCTTGATGCGCTTTTCCATTTGCTTGGTCACCAGGTTTTCCATATCGGCAGGTGATGCGCCGGGATAAATGGTACTGACAAAAATTGTCGGGATAACAATGTCAGGAAATTGTTCTTTCGGAATATTGATGTAAGAAAATATTCCGGCAAGTGTGATAATTACAGTGAGCACATAAATGCTTGTGCGATTATCAATTGCCCATGAACTGGCGAAAAATTCTTTCGATGTGTCTTTCATATTTTTTAGCTGTTAGCTTTTAGCGGTTAGCTGTTAGAATTTAGCTGTTAGCTTTTAAGAGTTAATAATTTTTTTCTGAATTTTTTTATAACTAATAACCTTCTCAATTCAATTTTAACAACTCACTATCTTCCACATCCTGATAACCGGTTGTGATGAGCGAGTCACCTTCTTTTAATCCTTCCAGTATTTCAATCTGACCTTTGTACTCTCTTCCGGTTTTCACCATTTGTTTATGTGCAACTGATTTTCCCTGAGCATTTTTCACCTCCAGAAAAACATAGTATCCATCTTCTGAATTCTGAACCACATTGAGCGGAATAACAATTGAACTGACTGTTTGATAGTCAACAATATTTAAATGTGCAATCATGTTCGGATGCAAATCATGATCTGTAGGAACATTAACCTGCACAGCAAAAGTGCGGTTCATGCTGTTAATCACCCGGCTCACAAATGAAACTTTTGCATCCATTGTTTTATTCATATCTGGAAATTCAAGCAACACTGAATTTCCTTCATGAATTTTTCCTGCATAACTCTCAGCAATGTCAGCTTTCACTTTCAATGTATTCATATTCACCACTCGCACAGCAGGTAAACCAGGTGCAGCAATTTGCCCAAGTTTCAAACTCACTTCATCAACTGTTCCGTTAATGGGCGATTTAATTTTATACATGGCCAATTGCTCGTTCATGGTTTGCATTTTTTTCTCCATTGATTCCTTGTTGTTTTTTGCCGAAAGAAATTGCACTTCACTTCCGATTTTTTGGTCCCAGAGATTTTTTTGTTTGTTATATAAATCAGTAGCAAAAGCTAACTGATTTTTTAATTCTTCAATTCCCTGGCGCATTACTGCATCATCTAACTCAGCGAGAATTTGACCGACTTTTACATTATCGCCTTCTTTAACATAAATGGATTTCACTGTTCCACCCATCTGAGCACTTACATTAACATTTTCTTCAGCATCTAATTTTCCCTGCACTTGCAAATAACTTTTAAATGGCATAGCAGTTACCGGAGTTACTTCAACATCCAACATTTTGATTTTATTAGTAGTATCAGTTTTTGCAATTTCCAATTCCAGTTTTTTGATTTTATCCGCAAGTGCAACCTGCTCATTTTTTAAATTCTCTAATTCAGATTTTTTATCTGAAGTTGCGTTTCCGCAAGCAAAAAATAAAACTGAAAGCGTTGTAAGCATTAAAATGTTCTTCATAGTATATTATAATTTTCGGGGTTGAAATTTTATTTGTTTTAATTATTTTATTTGTCCTGTTGCATTTAAATAATCTGTTTGCGCAATCATTGCATCGTATAATGCACTCAGATAATTTGTTTGAGATTCTTTTAACGCTGACTGTGCATTGAGTAAATCTGTATTCGATCCAACTCCTTGCTCGTATTTTGATTTTGTAGTGTTATACACTCTCTCAGCTAACTTCATATTATCGTCCTGCGATTGCAATGATTGGGTAGCGTTTTGCAATTGAGTTTTTGCATTCATGTATTGCAAAGTCAGTCCGTTTGTTAAATTCAACTGGTCGTTTGAATTTTTTTGGAGATTCAGATTTACTTGTTGAATTTTTCTTGTTTTTTGTAACCCATCAAAAATCGGGACTGATATTTTTAAACCGACAATTCCTGTTGGATACCATTTTTGCCCCGATCCAAATAAATTGAATTCATTTGATTGAGCCTGATAACTATAGGAACCAAATGCATAAATGCTTGGAAAATATGCTACCTTATATCTTTTAGCATCCAGTTTATATAGCGATTCAGCAGTATTTAACAATTGCATTTCAATTCTATCCTGCGGATTAAAACTTCCAGTTAAAACAGATTCGAAATTCATTGGTTTTAAACTATCTGTTAATGTGAGTTTAGAATTTACATCCATTCCCATTTGATACATTAATAAATATTTACTCAGATTAACCAGTTTGGAAATTTTATCCTGTTCAGTTTTAAGATTTGTAAAAGTGATATTGATTCTATCTAAATCTAATTGCTCAATAAATCCGTTGTCATACATTATTTTACTATCGCTTGCAAGTTTTGAAATTCTATCAACATTCGAATTCAGTAATTCAATTCTTTTATCAGCAATCAAAGCATTGTAATAAGCTTTAGTAACAGTAGTAATTGTTTCTATTTTAGTCCGCTGTGTACTTTTACTGGTAAATTCTTTTAAAGCTTTGGTAGCTTGAATAGCAACAAAATATTGACCATCAGCAATTAACTGACCAACTTCTAATCCTCCGTTTGCGCTGTATTGTGTTCCGAATTTTACAGGAATATAAGTTCCGGCAGGAGCGCCAAAAACTTCGCCCGGTAAAAGGCTTGTTGGAATTTCAATGAAATCGTTCAATCCACCGCTTGCACTAATCTGCGGCATTGATAACCCCAGAATTTCCTGAACTTTTCGTTTTGAAATTTCTTCATCAATTTGAGCATTCAGGTAAGATGATTGATGTGAAAGAGCATAATCAATGCACTGCTGCAAACTGAATTTGAATTCTTCAGCTGAAGTTTGAGCTTTAATATTAAAAGTAAATGAGAGAAGATAGAGAGATAATAAAATGGGTTTGAATTGCTTCATATTTTCTGTTTTTTCTTATTAAGTTTTGATAAATATTTATTGATGAGCTGATGCCCCTTAATTGTTGTTATTCCATAAGCATATAACTTCATTGAATGAACATGTACCTGCTGAATATTAAATTCATTGATCGGGAAAATCTGCGGATCAAAAACACACTCTATTTGCTCCATTCTAAGCTTGGAAACAATTTTAATGTTTAAGTCTGCATGAAAAAGTTTCTCCTTAATTCCTCTTTTTAAATTTTCTTCGATGCCTTTGCGAAGGAAATTTTCTTTATGATGAAGAAACAATCCCCAGGCCTTTGTATGATATTTCTGCAGATCATGAAATGCAGTTGGATTGCGTTGAGAAAAATATTGATTCATGAACTCCATAATTAATATCAGTTCATCAACAGCATTTTCAGCGGTATTTTTAAATGAAGTGCATTGCAATTCAGTCATTTTCACTTGCTCCTTAACCATGCTTTCAACAAGTTCATCTTTATCGGTATAATGCTGATAAAGTGTTTTTTTTGATACAGAAAGGTGCCTGGCAACATCGTCCATTGTTACCCCTTTGATACCATGCCGGGTAAACAATTCAGCAGCTTTAATAAGTATGGTATCTTTCATATAGCGGGCGCAAAACTATGGAAACTTTTTTCATATCCAAAGTTTCCAAAAGAAAAAACAATATATTTTTACAAATTGTTTAATAATATCTTAAAACAATTCAGAATTGACTAAACAACCGCTCTGCAATAACCAGAATTCCAGTTACAAGGATTACATACCCGGCAATAACTTTTAAATTTTCTGATTGAATTTTCCTTGATAATGACCAACTGATAATCATTCCAATAACTGTAAGCGAAGTATAAATCAATAAAAAATTCCAACTAAAGACTTTATGAGAAGTATCACCAGCGAACGAAATCAAAGAGTTAAATGTGATTAACCAAAGAGAAGTTCCAACAGCAAACTTCATATCCAACCCGAAATAAATAACCAATACAGGAACAATTAAAAACCCTCCACCAATACCGAGCAAACCAATTAATATTCCAACAATAATTCCTGAAACGATTGCCGGTAAAATGTTTTTAGAGTGAATAACTGTTGCGTCTATCTTTTTTTTCAGGATCATATTTCTTGCAATCACAATTAACAGAATTGCAAACAATAGCATCAGGTACGAATCTTTACTAATAATAATTGAGGAAGATAATTTAATCCCTTCTGGAAGCAATGGAACAAAAAATCGCCTTGTTAAAAAGGCTGCTACTACTGAAGGAATTCCTAAATACAAAACCGGCTTCCAGGCAACCTGTTTTTTCAATAAATTATAAAGTGCCCCGGCTAAAGAGGTAACACCTACTACAAAAACGGAATCAGGAATTGCCTGCGATGGTGCAATTCCCATAAAATAAACCAGAACCGGAACGGTAATAGCAGAACCTCCACTACCCAGCAGTCCTAAACTCAACCCGATAATAAAGGCAAGTAATAATCCAATTATATGAATAAATGTATCGAAGGGGAACACTAGAATTTGAATGGGGGCAAATGTAACCGCAGAATTTATTTCAAATTGTAACAATGCTTACAACATTTAATAAAAACAAAAAGGCAGTTCATTGCTGAACTGCCTTTTGTTTGATGGTTTCGTGCTCATCATCTCGATGGACCACCACCGGCCTCTCCCTCAGTACCGGCAGAGCCTGACGAAACCATGTTTTTAGTATCCATTCTTTGTACCTTTTCTCTAATTCTGTGAGCTAATTGTACAAGAGGATAAATTACTGTTTCTTCTGATTCCTTTTGAAGTACATCTAAAATATTTTGTGTTTTTGTTTCAGATTTTACTTCAGTGGAATAATTTTTATTTACCAAAATTATTTTTACTTCAGCGGTTTTATTTTGCTTTTTGTCTCCACGATTTGTTGTTTGTGCAAATGTGATTGCCGGAGCAATTGAGAGCAGAATGATTAAAATGGTAATTATCTTTTTCATAATCTGGAAGTTCTTATTTATTGATTTCATGAGTTTAGCGTTATTGGGTTTATAAAAGTTACAGGAGGCTTAAAAAAAATTAATTGACATTGACTTCAACGGTATGATTGTGTTTCCATTTTTTTGGTTTTGGCTGGTCGCCATTAAAATCTTTGCATTCCAATCCATCTTTTGTCATTTTCCATGTGTGACCTGCCATTTCATAATCATCGGTATCAGTTAAATTCTGCACATCCTCCAGAATCATTCTTGAGTCTTTTGAAAGAAAAATTGATTTTCCAACTGGTAATTTCAAAATAACATTTACATACTGCGCTCTGAATTTTTCAGAAGTAAGAATCGCTAATACAGGTGAAAGTGAAATTGAATTTGCCGATGTTGAATAATTATAAGTTATGCCCGATGCCAGATCTCTAGCCTCCTTTGTAGAAGAGCCCCTCGAATGGCGAATAATTACTAATTCTACTGAATCTGATTTGCTTTGCTGAATATCAAAGCAAACATTTCTTATATATAACGAATCTTCATTTTCAGGAATATAAATACCATCACCAAAACTGTTGTATTCCTTTTCCATCTCTCTCCATTCCGATTTATTTGGGCTGATATTTAACTGTAATGTATCAGAAGCGTTAGTTATAATATATTGTTCTCTGAAGGTTCCTTCTTTTGTAAATTCTTTTCCCAATTTGACTCCTTGGTAGGTAGCCAAGGCAACTCCGATAAGCCAAAAGAACAACATCACTAATCCAATCTTTTTAAGATTCAGTTTTACTGAGAACAGAATTTTTATTCCATTTAGTAATAAAAGAACAAACGGAATTCCTATTAATAGAATTGAACCTGTAATGAGCCATGCAGATCCAACCGGAGAAAATATCATATGGGCCAATACACCTGGAAACCCAAATGAAAATATTCCGAATAGGCTAAAAACTATAATAGTGAGAGCAATTAAAAACAATATGCTTACAATGGTGATTACCAAACCTATAATTTTTCCAATCACCATAAAAAACGCCCTAAACACATCGCCTGCAAACGAAACTGCCCGGTTAGACCCTTCTTTTATTTTTTGTCTGTTGCTATCTGAGTTTATTTTTTTTCCAAAATTTTCTACCTGTTCTTTTACTGACCCCATTTCTTCGCGAATGTTTTTTTCAATATTTGAAATATTCACTCGTTCACCACGCATTTGTAATTTTTCAGCAGTGGTTTTTGCTGCCGGCACTATTGTGGAGATTCCGCGCAAAGTGTACCACTTTTTCCGCGCTAATGTAAACCACTAATTCCGCAGCAAAGTGTACCCCCCTTTCCGCGGCAAACTGTACCCCCTGATTTAAGTAATTGCTCTGCTGTTTGCAGACTATAATTTCATTTTG
>CANIPU010000045.1 GCA_947469485.1 Chitinophagaceae bacterium
GCCCATCAACAGGATTGAGTTCAACGAGCGGGAACACAGTAACGGCCAACCCAACGACATCAACCACCTATAGTATAACAGGAACAGATGTAAATGGCTGTCAGGCCAGTAACCTAATACCTATAACAGTAAACCAATTACCGGTTGTAAGTATTTCTCCAAATACTCCTTCTATTTGTCCAGGGGAGTTTGCTACACTATTTGCTACCGGTGCTCTTAATTATCACTGGTCAACAAATGCATTAGGCAATACAATTGCAGTAAATCCTGTTGTAAATACAACTTATTCAGTAACCGGAAGCGATGCGAATGGCTGCACTGCCATGGCAACTACATTGGTCATAATTAATCCGGTTCCAATTATTTATGCAGTTGCTCAACAATCTGCAATATGTATTGGTCAATCAACTACAATTACAGCAAGTGGGGCAATTGATTATATCTGGACGCCATCTACTGGACTCAGTGCATCAACAGGCTCTGTAGTAATTGCAAATCCAATCACTTCAGTAACATATACTATTATTGGAACAAATGCCTCTGGTTGTAAGGATACAACTACAGTTGATTTAACGATTAATCCACTCCCGTTAGCTTCTGCTGGAAATGATCAAAGTATTTGTATTGGAAATTCAGCTCAATTAAATGCAAGTGGGGGAGTATCATATGTTTGGTCGCCTTCCATTGTATTGAGCAGTGCTATTATTTCAAATCCTATTGCTACACCTGTTTATACAACCACATTTGTGGTTGTTGTTGGTAATCAATTCGGATGTTTTTCTAATGATACATCTGTTGTTGAGGTAAATCCATTACCAATAATTGATGCCGGCCCTTCAAAATTGATTTGTTATCCAAATTCAACAAATTTAGTTGGTAGTGGAGCTAATGCCTATCAATGGTCACCAGCATTATATCTAAACGATTCTACTATTCAATCACCTCTTTGTACCCCTGAAGTTAATTTTACTTACACAGTAATCGGAACAGATAATTTTGGTTGTTCAGCCTCAGATACTGTATCTGTAAAAGTGATGAAACCATTTCAGATTGTTGCCTCAGGTGATGCAACCATATGCTATAATGATTTCGTTCAATTAAATGCGGCAGGAGGAAATAATTATTTATGGACTCCTTCTGATGGATTAGATAATCCTTACATACCTAATCCTGTTGCTTCCCCTTCGAATTCAACAACTTATATGGTTTATTCAACAGACGGTGTTTGTTTCAGTTCTTCAGATACAGTTGTTATTACCATAAACCCTTTGCCTCAAATTTATGCGGGAGCCGATGCAGAAATTTTATATGGTCAGACTTATCAATTAAATGCATATACGAATGGAGGAACTATTCAATGGGAACCACCAACATTTTTGAATTGCACAAATTGTCAATTTCCAATTGCGTCACATGTAAATATTCCAATTACATATGTATTAACCGTTACAGATTCAATGGGATGTAAAGCTGAAGATTATGTTAAAATAAACCTTGCATGCTCTGAAGATCTTGTTTATGTGCCAGATGCGTTCACTCCAAATGGCGATAATAAAAATGATATATTCAGAATAAGGACTTACGGGTTAAGCGAAGTAAAAGCGTTTAGGGTATTTAACCGTTGGGGAGAAATGGTTTTTGAAACTTACGATGTAAACGAAGGTTGGGATGGCAAATGGCAAGGACAATTATGTCACCCGGCTGTTTATGTTTGGTATATACAAGGAACTTGCGCTAATGGCGTTGAACTTCTTAAAAAAGGAAATGTAACCTTAATAAGGTAGTTATTGTATTCCTTTCGATTTTAGCAGAGGAGAATTCTCTTCTTCTTCGGTTTTAGATTCAAACGGGCAATGCCTGCAGCCACTATTACAACAATAACCTCTTTTTATGTGGTATTTTTCAGTGAAAACAACTCTTCCGGTTGTGTCATAATAAAAATCTTCATTGCTGGTATTTTCTAATTCCAATCGTTAAGTTTTATGAGTTGAAAAGCTGTAAAAAAATGTAATATAATGTTAACAGCAATAGTGTAATTTTGTTTTCGTGATTAAAAGAATTGTTAATATTTTATTTTTATTGGGTTTTATTTTTTCAACAACAGGAGTATTTATTTCTTCTCATAGTTGTAACATGAAACTATGTAAGGTTGAATCTAATTGCTGTGAAAAGGATAATAGCAATTGTTGTCATACTGAATTTAAGTTTTTTAAATTAAATAATGATTTTATTAGTATTGGGTATAACAAAATCGATATTTCTTTATTGAAAATCACCTCCATTTTTCAATGTGTTATTATAAATGAAATAGGTGATTTTTCATTCGATAAATTTATTATTGATTCTTCTCCTCCATATATTTTCGGGAGGCTTTCCTATTTACAGGTTTTTAGAATTTGATTCCTTCATTTTATGATTTATTATTTCAGTTCATTTTAGAATTGAAATAGTGAAAATGAAATTTATCAAATCAAAAAAAATCAAAATGAAAATAAATCTTATATTAATAATATTTTTTGCGGGGACAATTGGAATAGTTAATGCCCAACACATTGAAGGAATTGTTGTTGAAATTGGAAAAGAAGGTAAAGAGATACCGGTTGTTGGGGCAAATGTTTTTTTTCCTGGAACTGCAATAGGTACAATTACTGATGTTACTGGGATGTTCCATATTGATAAACCAAATGAGAATGTTTCGATTATTGTTGTTTCATATATCGGATATATAAATGATACAATAAATGCATCAGGGACTAATAATAAAAGTATTCTTAAAAAATCAGTAACTCTAAATGAAGTAATAGTAAATGGCCAAAAAGCCGATTCATATATAAGTTCGATGAATCCTATAAAGACTGAGGTGCTTACTTCAACTGAACTTCGAAAAAATGCATGCTGTAATCTTGCAGAAAGTTTTGAATCAAACCCAACAGTAGATGTGTCATTTACTGATGCAGTAACAGGGGCAAAAAAGATTCAAATGCTTGGCTTGTCAGGGATATATGTTCAAACCATGACTGATGTATTACCAACTATTCGTGGACTCGCAATCAATAATGGTATGAACTGGATTCCTGGACCTTGGGTTGAGTCAATTCAACTGAACAAAGGGACTGGAAGTGTTGCTAATGGCTTTGAATCAATAACAGGCCAAATAAATGTTGAATTAAAAAAACCGGAAACTGCTGAAAGATTTTTTATAAATCTTTATGGAAATACTGAAGAGAGGGGTGAGATTAATTTGCAATTCGCCCATAGATTCAATAAAAAATTGAGTACAATATTATTAGCAAGTGGAAGCCAAATGCAAAACTCACACGATGGTAATGGTGATTCTTTTATGGATCAACCAGACTTTAAACAATTGCAGTTGATGAATAGATGGAAGTTTTTGGCAGGTAAAAAGATTGAAGGTATGTTTGGTGCCAAGTGGGGGTATGATTCAAGAAATGGAGGTCAGATGCCTGAACACTCTCACAATGGCGGTGTAGCTTATCAAACACAAATGGATGTTAATCGGCAGGAAGCATTTATCAAAACCAGTTTTAATCCGAATAAAGTTTATCAAAGTATTGGCTTGCAATTGTCGGGAATTAATCACGAGCAAAAAGGTTTTTTCGGGTTTAAAAATTATTCGGGTAACGAGCAAACATTGTATGCAAATCTGATCTGGCAATCCATCATCGGCAATACAAAACACAATTACCGGTTGGGCGGCACTTTTTTGGCTGATCATACTTCTGAAGTTTTCGATACAATTTATGCCGGATATAAAAACAATATTCCAGGAGCATTTTTCGAATACACTTATGATGACTTGAAAGATTTCTCTGCCGTTTTGGGTTTGCGTACTGATTATGTAAATGAAAACATCAGTATAACTCCGCGTTTGCACATCAGGTATGCAGTTACAAAAAGTGCAACATTAAGAATGTCGGTTGGCAGAGGATTCAGGGCAGTGAATTTGTTTGCCGAAAATCCGGCAATCATGGCCACATCAAGAAAAATAATTTTTACAGAAAAACTGAATTTGGAAAGTGCCTGGAACGGAGGATTAAATTTCACCAAGTGCTTTTACATTAAAAACAGGGAAGCAACTTTCAGTCTTGATTTATACCGGACTCAATTCGTTAATCAGATAGTACTTGATTATGATCAATCCCCACAGTTTATTAATGTGAGCAATTTACATGGGCAATCTTTTGCCAATAGTTTTCAGGCAGCTTTCAATTTCTTTCTGATAGAAAAATTAGAAATCAGATTGGCTTACAAATACAATGATGTACAGCAAACATTAAATAAAAAATTGATGCAAAAACCATTATCACCAATGCATCGTGCTTTGTTTAATGCTGCGTATGCATTAAAAAATCACTGGAAGTTTGATGCTACTGTGCAATGGGTAGGAAAACAACGAATACCCTCAACAGTAAGTAATCCTGAGCAATATCAATTACAATTAAATTCACCTTCATATTTCCGAGTATTGGGACAAATTACATATATAAAGCATCGATGGGAATTTTATGTTGGAGGTGAGAATCTTAACGATTTCAGCCAGAAAGATGCAATTATAAGCGCTGATGAACCTTTTGGTCCTTATTTTGATTCATCATTAGTGTGGGGGCCACTTACAGGCAGAACAGTTTATGCAGGAATAAGATTTACAATGAAATAGAAACAATAATTAAATTCAATAAACCAAAAATCAAAAACATGAAAAACAAATTAATGATTTTAGCA